>JALZUR010000016.1 GCA_023301025.1 Bdellovibrionales bacterium
GGATTGCATCCCACACCCATAATTTTTGCTTCACAACTTAAAGCAATAAATCTAGCGGGACCAACGAGTCGTTCATTTTCAATATGACCGAAGAACCTACCATCTTGTGACATATGCCTATTATCTCCCATAAAAAACAAATACCCAGGTGGGGGCGAGTACGTCTCTGTTAGGTCTTCAAGCTTTTCTTTACTCCATTCAGAAGGATTCTGCTGACCATAACCAACAAGAATAGTGCGCTCAAAGTCTTTTCCAATCTCTCTGTAAGCCTCAAAACTTTTCATTGAGAAACCCATACTTATAGAAAGCTTTTCTTTATCTGGAGCACTAAGCTTTTCATGCCTTACAGGCTCTCCATTAAGTTCAACAATAAAATCACCAGCAACAGTCAATGTGTCACCAGGAAGGCCAACAAGTCTCTTTATATAGTATTTGCCTTCATCGCGCGATAGAAAAACGGCTATGGTGTTTCTATCTGGCGAATAGGGACCAAGAGCCCACTTTTGCGTGAAAGGGACCCTTAAACCAAAATCAAATTTTGAGACAACTACATAATCGTTTACATAAAGTGCGGGGTACATACTTCCAGATGGAATCACAAAAATTTCAAACACAAGCCATCTAACACTGAAAACTAAAAATAAAAGAAATAGAATATTTAAAAAGCCTCTAAATACACCAGGTCTTTTTTTATCTTTGTTGCTAAACATCTACGTTTCTCTTATTTATTCATTCGCTTAGTGACTGCGCTTTTTAGTCTTAACAAAAAATTAATGAATGGAGTGAAAGAATCTATTAAACCTAATATCAATGGGGTTGCATATTGGAATAACAGGTAAAACCTCTTCACAAGAAAGCCATACAAACATCGCACGTCCAAGCAAATACTCATAAGGCACAAACCTTTTGTCTGGTTCCCACTTTCTAGAATCGTAAGACAGTTGACGATTGTCTCCCATCATAAAGAAGTGATCTTCAGGCACAGTGTAAGGACCAGCCTCAGGCTCAAGTTGATTTTTAGGTAGGAGTACAGAGTAGGTGTGATCCCCAAGTCTTTCCTCCAAATGTTTTCGCGTCTCTAGACCATGAGGTCCAAAACCTGGAAAATCTTTTTCTCTTAACCAGTCAAAATCATTTTTATTTTCTTTAGGCTCAGACTTTTCGACAAGCTCGTCGTTGATATAGAGATCACCGTTTTCGTAGTAGACTTTATCACCTGGTAGACCAATTACTCTTTTTATAAAAAAGATTTTTGGATTTTCGGGGTTTTTAAAAACAACAACTTCACCTCTTTTAGGGCCAGAGGTTCTATAAATATAGGTTTCACTAAAAGGATAACGAAGACCAAAAACAAATTTATTTACAAAAATATGATCACTTTTTAAAAGAGTTGGAAGCATGCTTCCTGATGGGATCACATAGGCCTCAAAAAGAGCCCATCTTAAAGTAAGAGCTACCAAACCTGCAAGAAATAATGAACCTAAACCATCTGTCCAAAATTCTTTTGAGCTAAAGTTTAAATTCATGATGCTCCTTAAAATTAAGCTTATTGAGAATTAAAATTTAATATATGAACTGTATTACTAAAGTATAAACTATTGATATATTAAAGTAACAAGAACGTTCATATATACACTAACGAAGTATCTCTTAAAAGGTCAACGTTTGCCTTAAAAGGAATTAATCTACTTTTAGAACTGCTAAGAATGCTTTTTGTGGAATTTCTATTTTACCAATCTGCTTCATTCGTTTTTTACCTTCTTTTTGCTTTTCAAGAAGTTTTCTTTTACGAGTAATATCCCCACCATAACATTTAGCAGTTACATCTTTTCTTAATGCCCCTAGAGTTTCTCTAGCTAAAATCTTAGCACCGACAGCTGCCTGTATAGCCACTTGATACTGCTGTCTAGGGATGATCTCTTTAAGCCTTTTTGTAAGCTCTCTGCCTCTAGCCTGAGATTTTGTCTTATGAACGATGATGGATAAAGCATCAATTGGATCACCATTTATTAAAACATCCATTTTTTCTAAGTTTGAAGCCTCATAACCTATAACTTCATACTCCATAGACGCATAACCCTTAGAAATTGATTTTAACTTATCGTAAAAATCAAAAACCATTTCACTAAGCGGCAGTCTATAAGTGATCATGACTTTATCTTGACTAGCATACTCCATTTTTTCTTGAACGCCTCTTCGCTCTTCACAAAGTTTTAAAAGGCTTCCAACATAATCAGAAGGGCAATGAAGAATAAGCCTAACATAGGGCTCCTCAATTCTTTCAATTTTAGTATCCATAACAAGCTGCGAGGGGTTTTCTACAATCTCTTTTGTGCCATCAGTTTTGTAAACTTGATACACAACTGTTGGAGCTGTTGTTATAAGGTCTAAATTAAACTCTCTCTCTAATCGTTCTTGAACAATCTCCATATGAAGAAGACCTAAAAAGCCACAACGAAAACCAAAGCCTAACGCAGCTGAGGTTTCAACTTCATAAGTTAAAGATGAGTCATTTAAACAAAGCTTTTCTAAAGCTTCTTGTAGCTCTTTGTAATCGGGAGAATCCACAGGGAAAATCCCAGAAAAAACCATAGGCTTAACTTCTTTAAAGCCTTCAAGTCTTTCTAAAGCTCCATTTTTATTGTGCGTTATAGTATCCCCAACTTTAACCTCTTGAATATTTTTAATACCACAAACAACATAGCCCACCTCCCCAGAAGAGAGCTCTTTTAACTCCGTTGGGTGTGGAGTGAATGCGCCAAGCTTTAAGACTTCATAGTCAGCATCACTAGACATAAACTTAATGCGGTCTTTTTTCTTAAGCACCCCATCAACTACACGCACTAAAACCACAACACCTTGGTAAGCATCAAACCACGAATCAAAAATTAAGGCTCTTAACGGATCAGAAGAGTTATCAATTGGAGGCGGTACATCACGAACCACACGCTCTAAGATCTCTTCAATTCCTATCTTATTTTTTGCACTAGCAGAGATAGCATCACTTGTGTCTAAACCAATAACATCTTCAATCTGTTCTTTTACAGTTTCTGGATCTGCTGCAGGCAGATCAATCTTATTTAAAACTGGTATAATCTCTAAATCAGCATCAAGGGCCAAATAAACATTTGCTAATGTTTGAGCTTCAACTCCTTGAGCTGCATCCACCACCAAAAGTGCGCCTTCACAAGCATCTAAAGACCTTGAGACTTCATAACTAAAATCAACATGTCCTGGAGTATCAATAAGGTTTAGTTGATAAACCTCACCATCTTTTGCTTTGTAGTTTAAACGAACAGTTTGAGCCTTTATAGTTATCCCACGCTCACGCTCAATGTCCATACTGTCTAAGAATTGATCTTTTAACTCTCTATCCTCTAAAGCACCTGTGTGCTGCAAAAGACCATCAGCTAATGTGCTTTTTCCATGATCTATGTGAGCAATTATAGAAAAGTTTCTGATGTTTTTGTTAGACAAAAATGTCTCCTTCTTAGAAGTCACATTAAAGCGAATAGATAAGACCAAGTAAACCTAAAAGAACTTTAACTTAGAAAGTCCCTTTCACTTTAAAAACTATAGCTTGAGGAAATCTTTTAGCTTAGGCACGGCATCTGTTTGCTCCCAAGTGAACTCAGGTCTACCAAAGTGACCATATGCAGCTGTTTTTTGAAAACCTGGATCTTTTAACTTAAATCTAGATATAATTTTACCAGGCCGTAAATCCCAAAGCTCTCTTACTGCAGATTCAATTTCTTTGATCGATTTTTTAGATGTGCCGTAATCTTCAATAGAAATGCTCGTAGGCTCAGCAACCCCAATAGCATAAGAAAGCTGAATAAGACATTTGTTCATAGCACCTGAAGCAACCATATTTTTTGCAATGTGTCTGGCTGCATATGCAGCAGACCTATCAACTTTTGTAGCGTCTTTACCAGAAAAAGCACCACCTCCATGGGCTCCATAACCACCGTATGTGTCTACAATAATCTTTCTACCGGTTAAACCACAATCCCCTTGAGGACCACCTACAACAAATCGTCCTGTCGGATTCACATGAAATTTGGTTTTATTGGTTATTAGATTCTGGGGTAAAACCTCTTTAAAAAGCTCATCTTTAATGAAATCTTGTACTTCAGCTAAGGACACATCATCAGAATGCTGAGTTGAAAGGACAACTGTATCAATTTCTTTAACCTTTCCATCTTCATAGCGAACTGTTATCTGACTTTTACTATCAGGCCAGATAAAAGGAGCTTTTCCATTTTTTCTTTTCTCAGCTAACGTTTTTAAAAGTTCATGGGATAGAGATAGTGAAAAAGGCATCTGTTCACTTGATTCATCAATAGCAAAACCAAACATTATACCCTGGTCTCCAGCACCAATATCTTCTTCTGTTTTGGAGTCTACGCCTTGGGCAATGTCAGGAGACTGTTTATCAATCGTCGACATAACAGCACAAGTTAGATAATCAAAACCTTTTAAATTTGAATCATAGCCTATTTCTTTTACAGTATTTCTGGCTATTTCTTGAATATCTACATAAGTTTTGGTGGATATTTCACCCGCAACACATACAAGGCCTGTAGTGATCATGGTTTCACAGGCTACTCGTGCTTCAGGGTCGCGGCTTAGAATAGCATCTAATACACCATCAGAAATCTGATCTGCCATTTTGTCAGGATGTCCCTCTGAGACAGATTCACTTGTGAAAAAACCTTCTTTAATCATTTCGTCGCTCCTAAAATTCTAGAAGTGAACGCTAGCACAGCTTATGACCCGTGCCAATATGAAGTGGTATGATCAACACAAAAGCTCTCTATTATTAAAAGCTTTTGCCTAAATCTGGGTGTCTATTAAGCGGCCTTTTTAAAAGCCTCTTCTGCAGTCTTCATAGACCAGACATCACTACCTAAATCAGCAACAAGCCCTAAGTTCGGAAACTCTCTTCTGCCTTTTCGTCTTTCTCGTCGTGATTCAAGCCTATGACTACTTTTTAGCCTTTTGATTTGTTTGATGCACTTTTCAATTGAACGATCAAGAGACTCTTCAAAACTTAAAGTGCTTGATTCGGCACGCACTGTTTTTGCACCTTTTAGAATCAGTCCAATAGAGTAAAATCCATTTTTACTTTTTAAAACTAAATCAACCTTTGTAATCTTAAAATTAAACTTATCAAACTTTGAAAGCTTTGATTGCGAATACTTAGTAAAACTCTTGTGATTAAAAATTTGTGTTTTTTTTGCGTGAAGTCTTAACTGCATCTGTACTCTCCTTACGTGTCAATAATATATCGACAAGCAAAACCCCTAGCTTTACTAAAGAGCCGGTGTTTTGGCAGTTACAAGAGTCAAATAAAAAACAAAAATATAAAAGTAAAAGTACTGTGTTTTTAGATTTATTTAGTTGTGATTTAGTTGCATGAATTAAAATTTAAATCTCATTTTTAGAAAAAAAAGAGAATGTCAAAACAAGCATTCCCTTCGTATATAGTTACTCTAAAAAATTTTAACTATAGAGTGAAACTAAATAGACTCATTAAGTCTAAACTTATCGGAATAAACTGAAATAGACATTTGTACCGCAGTCTGAATGTTATCAACATGATTATTATCTAAGAGTATTGCAGCATATAAAGAAGCCTCAATAATAAGTTCATAACTCTTAATGGACTTAATATACTTTTGACCACCTAAATTTTCAAAAACTTTTAATGCAACAAATTCACTGTATAAGCCTTGAATGTACTCAGCCCTTTCTAAACTGCCTCCAGATAAAACGTGACTAGCTTTTAAAACCAAGTCTTTCATATTTAAAATTTCTACTTCATGATGTGAATACTCGTAAGACTGAGGAACAAAAAGACCTTTATCACCACTTTCAGAACCACCAACGGGAACAAAAAGACCTTTATCACCACTTTCAGAACCACCTGCAAAGGCAAGGCTTGAAAATAGTGTAGCAAACAAAGCCACGAGTATAAGATGAGTTGATTGATTAATTATAGATTTCATGTTAAAGATCCTCCATTATTTTTTATATATTTTTTAAATATATAAGCTGAAGCATATGTGAATAATATACTTTTACTTTCACAAGGTATTTTTTTATTCTTCATGACGAAATCTTCACAAAGCTTTATAATATTTTCATGAAACTCTTGTGCAAGTTCAGGAGAAGTTGAGTCTATCACGCACTGATTTGCAAACTTATCAGCTTTCGTAATTTGAGATGCAATCTGAACAAGTTTTACAGAGTGATCAGAAGCTCTTTTTGCACTATCAGTACTTTGAGTGTTTTCAACATAGTAATCAGTTCCAGTCTCAACATAGCCCAGTGAAGAAAGTTTAATAAGACCTAGATTTCTAAGCGCTTCTAATTTATCTAAAGATTCAGCTTCACTAATACCCAAAAGATCAGAAAGATGCTTAGGGTTACTTATACATTTTTCATAGCTAAAAACAGCCAAAGCTTGTCTTAAACTTATGTCTTTAAAAAACATCTCTAAATCTTTGTCATATCCTCTTCCATACACACTTATGGTCGTATTAACACTACTGCTGTTTAGATTAGATTCCACTGTAGACCTCCTTTAGGATTGTAGAAATTGATTGTTTTAAGTAAACAGGAATCTCTTCAGATTTTTGTTTTTTTGAAACTTCAGCCCTTAAAAGTTCAATTAGATTTATATTTAATGCATTAAAAATTAAGATTAAATTCGAACTTTTTATATCTTTTGTTTCGGTCACAAATCTTTGAATTGTAGAGTACGAAACACCACTTTTTTTACTTAGATCACAAAGGCTCATATTTTTATCTGATAAGATTTGCCTAATAACTGTATTTAAATTCATAGCCTTATTTTAAGGCTTAAAGCTCTATATCACAATTGATCTTAAAGATTATGGAGGAATTACAGAACTGTCTAAAAAACCTATAGTCCTAAATGGGTAAAGACCTCAAAAGTGATCTATTAGCGAAATAAGTGAAGTCTAGAACTCTTAAAAGCACTTAATCCTCGCCTTTAATAAGAAAATTTTTAGATTCTTAAAATTAATAAAGTTATACACTTTTTTTTGCTTTATCTAGGGAATGATAAAATCACTACTACTTTTAAGTTTAATAAGCCCTTTTGGACACGCAACATCTAAGGACTTTGTAGTAAACCTTAAACATAAAAACCTTTACCACGAGCATGAATCCTTTACTCAAAAGGTATTTACTTTAAAGATTAAGTCTCTAATAGACAGCATTGATAAAAACATTTTAAGGCTATGCTTTGAAAAAAAATATCATAAAAAAAGTTCTATTAAAGGCTCTAAATGCAGATCAAAATTAAAAAAAGTTACAGAACAGTATCTGTTTTGTCGCAAATTTAAAAAAATTCTAAAACTATACGGTGTGTTTTTAATACCAGAATCAGACAATGAGATAGAAGTAGAAGATTTAGATTTTGAAAAACTCACAGACTTTATTGATGATGATCTTTTTTATTACTAATCGTGAATTAACTTTAAACACCTAAAAAACTATTTAATATTATAAAGTAAAAACTACTCAACACCAAGTTTTGCCTTAACTTCATCCATATCAGCTAAAGCCACTTCTTTTACTAAGTCTTTTAAACTTTGTTCACTCCTTGAAGCCCCTCTAAAAACCTCTATTTGGTCTCTAATAATTAATAGAGTTGGAACACTTACTATAGAAAAGTATTTCGAAAGTTCAGGGCAAAGATCAACGTTTATTTTTGCAAACACCACATCTTTAAAACTTTCTGATACCGATTCAAAAACAGGCTTAAAGTTTTGACAAGGACCGCACCACACAGCCCAAAAATCTAGAATTAAAAGATCGTTATTTTTATAAAGATCTCTAAAAGATTCATCTGTAGCATCAAATAAATTTGTAGAATCACTCATTTAATTATTTTATCGTTATATTAATTGGTGTCTAGTAGTATTTTTTTCTTTTACTAGAAGGCGGTATACCAAGCATTTCTCTGTACTTTGCAACGGTCCTTCTAGCAATTCTAAGTCCCACTTTTTTAAGCTCATCGGCAATTTTTTGATCAGAAAGTGGCTTTTTAGGGTCCTCTGCAGCGATCATCTTTTTTACTTTTACCTTTACAGCTTCACTTGAGAGTGAATCACTTCCATCATTTTTAGAAATGCTTGAATTAAAAAAGTATTTAAGCTCATAAACACCTCTTGGTGTAAAAACAAATTTATTTGTTGTCACACGACTTACAGTCGATTCGTGCATTTCAATATCATTTGCAATATCTTTTAAAATCATAGGCTTGATATGCTCTGGCCCTTTTTCAAAAAATTCAGCCTGTCTTTTAACAATACTTTCTGTAACTTTAAATATAGTTTTTTGTCTTTGATTTATAGATTTTATAAGCCACATAGCAGCTCTTAAACGGTCTTCTAAGTATTCAGCATCTTTTGCTGCCTGAGTGCCAGCAGCTGGACTGCTACTGTTAGCACTCGCTTTGCTTTCTTTTTGCGCCTTAGCTTCTTGAGCCATTTTTTCATGCGCAAGTTGTCTATAAAAGTGTGAAATCTGAAGTCTCGGAACACCATCTTCATTTAAGCTTACAATATGCTCATCACCTACTTTTCTTACATAAACATCAGGAACAACATATTGAGTGTCGGCTCCGGCGCCATATGCACGCCCAGGCTTTGGGTCAAATGTTAAAACCATTTCGGCAAGTTCTCTTACCTCTTCAACAGATGTATTCATCTTAAGAGAAATAGATTTATAATTTTTAGTTTGTAAGTCTTCTAGGTGATCTTCAATCATTGATACTAGATCATGTGTGTCTTCTTCTAAATACCTTGCTTGGATGAGTAAACAGTCTTTAAGATCTTTTGCACCGACTCCTACAGGATCAAAAGTTGTCACTAAATTTAGCGCAATATTAAGCTCTTCTTTACTGTAACCAGAGTCTTTCGAAATCTCATCAATCTCTTGGCTAAGATAGCCATTGTCATCAATGTATGAAACTAAAGACATCATAATGTCCATTTCTTTTTCCGAAAGACCACTCATACCAGCTTGCCACACCAAGTGATCTCTTAAGTCCCCTTCTTTTGAAATAAAATTATCGTAGTTGATCTCTTCATGCGAACTTGCAGTTGATGTCCCTTTTAAAGAGGCTCCACCATCTGAGAAAGTCTCCCATTCAAACTCATCTTGCTTTGTAGGATCTTGATCTACAGGATTGTCAGAATCAGTGTTTCCTGTATTCATTTTCATCTCTTCACCAGGATCACCCTCTACAGTGTCGATCATTTCTTCTAAAAGAGGGTTTTCATTAAGCTCTTTTCGTATCATTGTCTCAAGCTCAAGCTTAGACATCTGAAGCATTTTAATTGCTTGCTGCAGCTGAGGAGTCATCCTTAGCTGTTGGCTTAATTTTAGTGACTGTTTTAACTTTAAGGCCATCTCAAACTCCTATCATTAACCTAATAAGACGCTAGCCTTAAATGTAAAAGACATTTGAAGACTACATCTTAAAATTTTCTCCAAGATAAACTTCTCTTGCTAGTGAAGAGCTAAGAATATCTTGTGGACTTCCTGATAGAACAACTTCACCTGATTTAAGAAGGTAGGCTCTATCACAAATTCCTAGGGTTTCTCGAACGTTATGATCCGTAATTAAAATTCCCAAACCCTTAGACTTTAATGATAATACAATTTTTTGAATTTCATGGACTGCTATGGGATCAATCCCTGCGAAAGGCTCGTCTAGTAAAATAAAACCAGGACCTCCCGCTAGGGCTCGTGCAATCTCAACACGTCTTCGTTCTCCACCTGATAAAGATTTTCCTAAACTTTT
Source organism: Bdellovibrionales bacterium (assembly GCA_023301025.1). Lineage (GTDB taxonomy): Bacteria > Bdellovibrionota > Bdellovibrionia > Bdellovibrionales > UBA1609 > JALZUR01. Next base: position 9,845 of record JALZUR010000016.1, read on the forward strand.
TTTAATATGCTCAATCTGAAACTCTTTTAAAAGTTGATTTAACTGGTCCATCCACTTGGACTTCGGAACATTTGAAGCCTCTAATGCCACCCAGATATTTTCTTCAACAGTCATGCTTCTAAAAACACTGGCCTCTTGTGGAAGGTAACTTACACCATTTTTAGCTCTATCAGACATTGAGAGATTTGTAATCTCCTTACCTTGATAAAAAACCTGTCCTTTATCAGGATGGACAAGCCCCAAGGTCATGTAAAAACTTGTAGTTTTTCCAGCACCATTTGGACCAAGTAAACCCACAACTTCACCAGCATTAACTTTTAAAGAAACAGAACTTACAACTTTACGTCCTTTATAAGATTTAGATAGATTTTTGGTTTCTAAACTACTCACCTTTTTTGTCCTCTTTATCTTCGCTATCAATTTGATCTAAAATATCATCTGTAGATTTAATGTTTCCTCTGATAACCTGAATATTTTGTTGATTGTTTGTAATCAAAATCTCTTCACCTACCATTTCATTTTCATCAACTCTAATTCTTGGCGAACCTTGAAAAATAATAGCATCTTCTTTTAATTTTATATCTACACGTTCACTTAGAGCTGTCTTAATACCGTCGGTTCCATAAATATTACCACGCACTCTAATAGAATCAATTTCACCACTTGCTTCATCAACATAAAAGCTTGCCTCATCCCCTTTAATCTTAAACTTATCTTGGCTTACTTTTAGATTCTCAAAAAAACGAATGCTTCTTAAACCTGATTTAATAATTGCTTTATCACTTTCAATAATGGCTCCACCTTTATCTGTGGTAGAGTCTTCTTGCTTGGAGTCCAAATTACTTTTTTTCTGACACCAAACATCTGACAAAAGATTTACAACACCAGTATTAATGTTGCCAAGCATACCAACTGCTCGAACACTCAAATCATCTTGATCATCAAAGAGCCTAACTTCGTCATCAGTGCTAATCATAACATCTTCACTGTTTGAGCCTTCAGCACTTAAAGCTTTCTCATTTTTGTTGCTACCCTTTTGATTGCTCTTAAATTTTCTTTTACTAAGCTCTAGTTTTTCTGTTTTAAAATTATAACCTAGACTTGATCTGGCACTTACATTGTCACTTAGACTTAAATTTTCATTCGCAACATCGAAAAGACCAAGACCTCCTGAGAACTTAATACTGCTTCCTTTTATATTAAGATAACGGCCTTTTAGATTATAAAAACTCCAACCCTCACTCTGAGTGTTGGATGCAGTGTCTGCTTGAACATACCAAATTCTTTTGCCCATTTGATCATAAACTGAAACATCAGCTGTCTTAAAGTCGTGCTTCGTGAAGTCTCCTTGGTTGTAATACAGGTCAAACTTATGATCTTTGGCCAAAAAGTTCACTTTAGTCCTAAAGATCCACTGAGGGACCATCAAGCTTAAAAGTGCAATAAAAAAGAAGAGACTTCGCTCTAAAGTTGAAATACCCACTATTTAAGGACTATAGCACCCTGTTAAAAGTACCGATAGCATTATATGAAGTGTTATATTTGTAGATTTGATGAAATTTTAGGGCCTTACACCGAAGAAGAGACTCAATACGCTGCCAATGATAGCGATCTTATTTGGATGACAGGCATTGAGAAGGATTGGCTAACAAAGCAAGAATGGCTTTCAAGAAAGAATAGTATTCTAGCAAAAGAGACAGCTAAAATAAAAAAGACCACAGAGTGGTTTTATGCAAAGAAAGGCAAAAGATTTGGTCCATTTAAAAAAATAGATATGATACAGAGTCTTCTTAAGCTTAAGAGCATTGATGAAATTAAAATCTGGAACAAAGACTTAGAAAACTGGACAGATATTTTTGAATTTAAAGATATTGTTTTTGCTGTAGGCCATGAGAACAGAAAAAACCCAAGAGTTCCTATTAATGAAACCATCACCATGACTATTGACGATGAACAAAATGGAACTCAAGTGTATATGTGCAAAGCTGTAAGCTTAAGTTCAGCAGGCATAGGACTTAGTCATCTGACTTTAGATGTAACTAATGTTAAAAAAATTGATTTGTCTCTAAATTTTTTACTTCCTGATTTAAGACTTAGATGCAGACTCATAATTACAAATAAAAAAGAAAAGACTGCAAGTCTTTCGTTTTCTCACTTGCAACAAGAGGCACGAACTGTAGTCATGGACTATATCAATAAAAAGCTTGAAGACTCTGACACTTATCAACAAGCCGCATAGTTTTTTCCATTTGAAGAGATAGCCGTATAAGGCTTTCTTTTAAATTATAAAACGAGAATTTTTAAAGCAAATAGCTCATTGTAAAAATTAAAGAATGCTTTTTTCAATTGCACAATCTACATCTATTTTGGACTATTTTAAAAACATCAATTAATGCACCAACTTAACAAAAAACTAATGATTAGATATCTCATTAGTTAACTTTATTTTACTCATTTCAATAGTCTAGGCATTAAAATAAAACTCGACCTATATTTTGAAACTATTTAATCAATATCACAGTAGGTTTGCTGCCATCTCTGCAAGCTCAGATCTCTCACCCTTTGTGAGATTTATGTGAGCTGATAACTTTTCACCTTTTAGTTTCTCAACAGAATAAGATAAACCTGAGTTAACAGCATCAATGTATGGATTATCAATTTGATGTCTATCCCCTGTTAAAACAACTTTTGTTCCTTCACCAGCTCTGGTCACAATAGTTTTAATTTCATGTGGCGTTAAGTTTTGCGATTCATCCACAATTAAATACTGATTAGGAATACTTCGTCCTCTAATATAAGTTAAAGGCTCAATATTTAACATTCCTTGATTGATAAGCTCTTGTGCACGACCTGCAGCTTTTTTATCAGCTCCCATTAAAAACTCAACATTATCAAAAATAGGCTGCATCCAAGGGTTTAACTTTTGCTCAACATCTCCAGGTAGGTAACCAATATCTTTACCCATAGGAAAAATCGGACGACTCACTAATAATCTTTGGAATCTGCCTTCATCTAAGGTTTTGTGAAGTCCTGCCGCTAAAGCTAAAAGTGTTTTTCCAGTTCCAGCTTTTCCAACTAAAGATACAAATAAAATGTCATCGTTTAATAAAGAGTCTAGTGCAAAACTTTGCTCAACGTTTCTTGGGTGAACTCCCCAAATACTATCATTTGGAGTAACAAGTGGAACGATTGCACCAAGACCAGCATCAAAGCGTCCCACAGCACTATGATTGGGATTTGATTCATCTTTCATAACAACATAATGATTAGGATAAAGTTTTAAATCAGGCAGTGGATGTAATGCTTTTTCTTTATAAAATAGATCAATCTTATCACTTGAAATAATCATCTCTGCGCGACCAGAATAAAACTCCTCTTTATTAGCTAAATCTTCATCACCATCATAGTCTCTAGCTTCAATTCCAAAAACATCAGCTTTGATCCTTAAGTTGATATCTTTTGTTATGAGTTCAACATCTGAAAAATCTTTTTGTAAGAACAGCGCTGTCCCTAAAATTCTATTGTCTGCTTTTTCAGAGCTAAGCTCTGTGGGAAGTCCGTCTTTACCCTCATGATCAGAACTTACAAAAACTCTGGCACGATCGCCATCAAGCATAACACCATCAGAAAGTTTTCCACGCTCTCTAAGCTCATCCATGAATCTACTAAAGTATCTAGCGTTTCTGCCGTTTTCCCCTGAGTCTCTTTTAAAACGATCAATCTCTTCAATCACTGTAATGGGTATATAAACATCTGAGTCATAAAATCTTTTTATCGCGTTAGCATCAAAAAGAATAACATTCGTATCCACAACAACTTTTTTAGAGAATTCCATTAAAGCTCCTTTCAATAGATCTTTTAGATTGGATGTACAAACAGCCCTGTTAACAAAGTATTTTTGTTAACAGGCCTATTAGAATTATCTCTCTAATTTAAAGCTTTAGTGAAGAGGGAGTGCATTATAAATGCTTTGATCTATTGATCCAAAATAAAACCTATTTATTAAGCATGACATCGCCAAAGTCATGACTCAGACTCGGGCTCACAGTCTCCATAAATTTAATAAAGTGTCCAAGAGCTTCGTGATTTTGGCTTTCTTGGCTAAATTTTGATCCATGTCTAAAAATATCCTGATCCTCAAGCTCTCTTGAGTTTGTGATAAGAATCTCCATTGGAAAAAATGTTGTGTGATTTAGATAAACTCTTAAAGCTACACGCTCCCCTTTTTTAAAAGAGCCAAATTTCTTTTCAACATCAAATGAAAGTCCACCTAAAGAAATGTCTTTTAAAGTTACCCTAACAAGACCACTTCCAGGAAGAATTACAGAGGCCCCAACAAATTCAGTAAGTAGAGTTCTTTTAACTTTGCGTCTTTCATCAGCAATAATTTTTTCTCTAAGTTCACCAATTTCAACTATAGGAAAAGCAGAGGCTTTTGCAGTTTTGCTGACAGTCTTTTTGACTTTTTTACTAGTAGTATTCTTTTTACCTTCTTGTTCCTCTCTAAAGTCCTTTAAAAAGATCACCTTATCGCTTGTACCCATATCATCCCCCTGATTTAATATCGGATGATGAGCGTCTCAACTTTAGCCGTTTTAAGGCTCAAAATTATACTCTTTTGTATGTGCTTTTTAGGCTTAACAGCCTGCCAGTTGCCTTATTTAGCAAAAGGGGCCTATGAACAGATCAAAATATTAAATTCTAGAAAATCTGTAAAAAAAGTAGTCACTAATGATAAATTAGAAGAACACACTAAAGAAAAACTTCTTTTTGCACTGAAAGCTCATTCTTACGGCGAAACAAAAGGCTTAACGTGTAAAGAAAACTTCAAAAGCTATGTTGAACTTAATAGAGACTATGTAAGTTATCTTTTAATCGCATCTAAAAAGGACAAATTAGAGGCTAAGATGTGGCGTTTTCCAATTGTTGGGAGTTTTCCTTACAAAGGCTTTTTTTCTGAAGAAAAAGCTCTTAGTGAGGCAGAGAAACTTATAAAAAAGAACTACGACACCTTTGTTAGAGGAGTTCCAGCTTACAGTTCTCTAGGCTGGTTTAAAGAACCTATACTTTCAAGCATGCTTCATGGCACAAAGTACAACTTAGCAGAAACCATTTTTCATGAGTGTTTTCATTCAACAGTTTTTTATAAAAATGAGGTTGATAAAAATGAACAGCTAGCAACTTTTTTTGCTCATCATATAATGATCGCATTTTTAAAAGATCTAGAACTGACAAGTGAAATTGATAACCTTAGAAAATCATGGTCCGATCAACTTTTATTTTCATTATTTTTAAAAGAAAATATTGAAATTGCCGAACTTAGTTTTTCAAAAAATGAAGATCAAAAAAATATATTAGATCAAATAAAACAGAACTATCTTAAAAATCTCAAACCAAAACTACAAATTTTAAATTTTGATAAAGTCTTCTTAAAAAATCTAAACAACGCAAAGCTTGTAGCTTTTAAAACTTATTTTTTTAATTTTGACGAGCTAGAACATAAACTTCAGAACACGCACAACAATGATATTTTTAATTATCTTATAAGCTTAAAATAAAAAAACTGGCGCTAACTTACTAAACCTAGAAAAACTGCTGAATTCCAAAACTGAAAGACTCATCATCATCTTTTTCTAAAGGTGTAGCGTAGTCAAAACGGACCACAAACCTGTAAAACTGCGGAAAGAAAAACCTCACACCTAAGCCAGCACTCAAAGCATTTTCTTTTAAAAGATTTGAAAGTTCTCCTGAAACACTTATAAAGTCTAAAAAAGAAGTTCCCTGTAAAGTAAAGTACTTGCTTCGCCACATGCTGTACCTTAGTTCATTATTTGAAACCAAAGCAGTATTTCCAGAAAAACGGTTGTCTTTAAAACCTCTAATAGAGTCTAAGCCACCGTAATAGAATAAATATTGAATATTCCTGTCATTGTCATTTGAACCAAAAAGAGTTCTGGAAGCAAAATTAAAACTAGCACCTAGCTGCTTAAAATATTCATACTTTAAAGAAAGTTCATGAAAGTCCTGATTACTACCACTTCCAAAAGCGTATCGATAAAATCCTGTAAATCTCTTACCTGAAAATTTTTCTCTATAGATATCTATACGACCCAATGTAAAGTTTAAACCAATAAAATTAAACTCACTTCTTTCAGGAAGTACAACATTACCATTTGAAAAGTCTTCAAACTCAAGGTCATTGTCAAAACTATCTTTGTTGTATTCGTAAAAAACACCAAATATTTGGCTGTAGCGCCTTCTGTAGTTCAAATTAAAAAACAGTTTATTTCTATTTTGTGTAAAACCGTTTTCAACAATAGGGTCATTAGAATTTTGATTGTATTTAATTCTAATGCGACTTGAATTCCAAGCCTGGAGATCCAATTGAAGTTTTTTTGTGAGCCTAGGAAGTTTAGTCCAAACTACACCAGAATTTCTGTCGCCAAGTCGTTGGTACTGAGCCCCTGCCTCAACATACCTTCCTAAAAGATTGACGTTATAAGCGCCCAGAATCATTTCGGATATGCCACCACCAGATGAGAATTTCAAAATAGGTATGGTCGTCCAACGCTCTTTAACACTTATGATTAAAGTTTTGTTACGAGATTTTGCTTTACTCTTAAGCTTTAAACCAACTTCAGAAAAAATTTCAAGATTTAACAAACGTGCTCTAGCCTCATCTAAATCTTTTCGATTATAAGACTGACCTTCTAAAAGCTCACTTTCATTTAAGATAATGTAATCTTTTGTTTTATCATTGCCCTTAATAATAATTTTTTTAATCGTTATTTCAGAACCTTCAGATAAAGCTTTTTTATCTGAGATCTGGTCGCTTACCTGAGCTCTAGCGGGTGTCTCTGTAATTTTCTGGAGTCCATAGACTGGCTGGTGCATTAAAATCAATGAGTAAATAAAGTGTAACAAATAAAACCTCCGCAGACTCATATAAAAAAGTTATAAAGCTTGGTTGTAATTTTATACATAAAAATATGAACTGAAAAGAACTTTATAATTTAAAAAAAATTAAAAATAATTTAAAACTTACAAGACTTTAGTATTTTTTTTGGTTAGTCTCCACAAAATTAATTAAATTTTGAACGCGTTTTTTATTAATGCGGGATCTTTTCTTTAGCTTCATAAGACTCTTTAATGTTTGTTGCTTATTCTGATCTGTCACCTCTTGCCCTACTTTTAATAAACCCACCATACCCATTCGCGTGTGAGGTTTACAAACATAAAGGTAGTAACCTTCAATATCAAATT
>JALZUR010000017.1 GCA_023301025.1 Bdellovibrionales bacterium
GTAGCTTTCTTCTTCGTAGCTTTTCTCTTAGTAGCTTTCTTCTTCGTAGCTTTCTTTTTAGTAGCTTTCTTCTTCGTAGCTTTTCTCTTAGTAGCCTTCTTCTTAGTAGTTTTTCTCTTTACAGCCTTCTTTTTAGTGGCCTTTCTTGCTACTTTTTTCTTTGTCGCTTTACGCTTCGTAGCTTTTTTCTTTGTTGTTTTTTTCTTAGCAGCCATTATAGCCCTCCTAATAATGTTATTGTCTCTTTGACTCTTTGTTTCATTTATAATTTTTATATTCGTGACTCTAATCGTCAATAAAAAAAATAAACTGAAACTTTTTTTGCATAAGAATTTTTATGCTATTTCTAATAAATTCTGTTTGGATCTTAAGTTTATTTACCGGATTTTGTATTTATAAATCCTGTTATCGGGCATCTTCTTTAAACTACTTTTTACTAAACGTTTTACTGTCAATTTTACTTCTTTTTATGAATTTAGAGTTTAAACTTACCAATAATTTTAATATATTTTTTTTATGTACCCCAATAGCAACAGGGCTTCTAAAGATTTTTATCGATTCAACACTTGAGAATAGGTTATATGAAAAAAACCTTCACAAAATGATCTTATTTTTAGAGATCGTGAACACAAAAATCAAATTTGGACGTAGTTTTTTAGACTCCTTAGCAGAGTCACATTACTTAATAACAAGAAACACTCATGTTAATTTTCTTTTAAAAGAGAATGTTGTGCTGCAACAACCAAAGTCGAGATTTTTTAAGGTTTTTCACCTCTTAGAAAAAGATCTTAATGCTATTAACATTCAAAAAATTGGACAAAAAGATCTAATAAATCACATAAAAAGAAAATATGAAAACAGACTTTGCCTCCATAGAAAAACTAAAATTGCCCTTTCACAGTATCACTCACAGTCTATTGTAGTACTTTGTTTCTGGCTTTTAGCAGTCTTTTTTTTATGCTCCCAAGGTTTATTCTTTAAGTATTTTATAACATTTTTAATCAGTCTAACTCTAATGTGCTTGGGAGTATTTGTGTCCAAAAAACTACTTATAAGCAATAATTTTCGGACATAGAAAGCCCTTGAAGGCACTGTCAGCCTTAGCTTTCACTTGCTTGTCATAACATATGAAAACTCCAATTCTAGATTTTACTGAAAAGCTTATTTTTTCTTTGAAAACAGGACAATCTCTAACAAAAACATTAGAAGACTATAAATTTAATCAGCCATTGTTTTTTACAAAGTATAAAATACTAACTCAAATTCCTACAAAAAAACTATCTCCTGATTCATCAATAACCTTTGAGTTGTCTTTAATACTAAGAAGAGGACTAAAAGGACTCCCTGTACTTAAATCTTTAGAGGAGTATCATGCCAAACTATTTCAAAAATTAGACTTTGCCATTGAAGAACAGACAAAAAAAGCGCCCTTAAAAGCCTTACTTCCATTATTCTTCTTTCAAGTGCCTAGTCTAGGACTCTTATTCTTTTACCCCTTAATACGCGAATTCATGTCTAAAATTTTATGAGCTGGCTTCTTATCTGTTTTTTTATCAGTTTCTCTTACGCTTCTAACTTTTCATGTAAAACTAAACTTAAAAACAAGAATTGGCCTGTGGAGTGTTTTTTATCACTAGAAATCAGTTCTAAAAAAGATAAGCATGAACTAAAAAGCCTCTTAAATCATTGGTGTGAACTAAATAAAAAAGAATTAAGCTTAATTGATCCACCAAAGGCATTGTTTTCGATTAAGATGCCCCATAAATGTTTAAAAATAGCATTAAAGACCAAAAGCCACTACAAACGCCTAAAAATTTTTGATGGCAGCTTTTTAGACGTCTTAGAATAGACAGATTTCGGACATAATTATATCCATTATAGAATGATTCATAAACCATTCTTCGAAGTTAAAAAGCTCATAGGCGAAGGTCTAAATGCTAAAGTCTACTACGCTGAATCAAAATCAAAAGAGTTTGGAATAAAGCAGCCTTACGCCATTAAGGTGCTAAAAAGAAAAGAGGATATTAAACACTTTAAAAAAGAATTTCTTGTTCACTCTAAGGTGAAAAGTAGCTTAAATATTGTAAAACTTTGCGGTTTCTCATCATACAATAACAAAGCCTGCTTGGTCTTTGAATATATTAATGGTGTTACACTTGACGTTCTTTTAAAAAATTCTTCATTAAACAAAAAAGAATCCAATTGGATTTATCACTCAATTTTAAATGGTTTATGTGAGCTTGCAAAATACAATGTATTCCACGGTGATTTAAGCCTCAAAAACATAATGCTCAACTTAGATGGCGAAGTTAAGTTGATTGACTTCGGACTTTCTAATTGGCGCACAAATTACATTGAAGTTACGCCCGAGTTTTATTCTAAAGAGGTTAGAAAAGGCCTATCAACTAAATTTTCGGATGATGTTTATGCTTTAAATAAGATTTTTGAACTCTCAAAAATGTTTTATTCAAAAAAAGTATTAAATACTGCGCCAAAATCTATAAAAGTAAAAATTTATGAAGCTTTAAAATACAATCATCAAACCCAATCTCTCCCACTAAGACCTTATAATACTTCAAGACTATTTAAAAAAATAAACGTAGTAGCAATACTTTTATCTACTTTAACTTTTTTAAAACCAATTTACTCTCAAAACTTTAGTCCCAAAACTATCAAAGTTTTCTTACGTAATGCAAAGTGGCTCTCGGTTTCAAAATCAGAAGATGCTTTTGGTTGTTTTACCCCATGTGATCTTAAGTTTTCAAAAACGGGTCTTCACACTATCTACTGGCGCTCTAAAAAGAAAAGTGGGCGCTCTCTTTTCTTTTTAGAAAAATCAGATATGACAATTAACTTATCCATTCACTAAATTTTGAAAAACTATCTTAAGAACAACGCAGTATAGACAGACATTGGACTCACAACTATTTATTGCAACAATAGCTTATGAATTACATATATCAAATTATTCTTGGAGCCTTCCAAGGCTTAACAGAGTTTTTGCCTGTTTCAAGCTCAGGGCACTTAGCTTTAATTCAAAAAATTTTTAACAGTGAAGCTAAAGAAAGTCTTTTGATCGAAGTCACTGCTCATTTTGGCAGCCTACTAGCTATTTTTGTTTACTACCGAAAGCAAATTTTGAAGACAATTAAAACTTATTTGGCTACTAATAAAAAATCCTCGCTAGAGTGGCATAAGATTTCAACACTTTTTGTATCAACTCTTCCGACTGGCATAGCAGGCTTGTTTTTAATCGATTCAATTCTGCCACTGTTTTCAAATATAAATATTGTGGCCATTTGTTTTTTAATCACAAGTGCTCTTCTTATCTTTGGCTTTAAAACCTCAGAGCGTTATGCAGGAGGCGGTTCAGATTGGCCAAACCATAAACAGGCCCTGATTATTGGTTTCGCTCAAGCTTTTGCACTACTTCCAGGCATTTCTAGGTCTGGAAGCACAATATCAACAGGTGTGGCTTTAGGAGTAAAACCAAAACCTGCTGCGTTTTTTTCTTTTTGTAGTGTTGCTCCTTTAATTGGAGCAGCGACCCTCTTAAATGTTGTAAGGCTTATTAAATCCAATTCTTTAGCGAGCTCCATAGCTTTTGGTGAACTTTTTACCCTTTTAGTCACCTCTTTTCTTTTTGGATGGTTAGGGCTCACCCTTGTCATAAAATTTTTAGAAAGTGACAAATTTAAATATTTTGCCTTTTATCTAATTCCATTAGCTTTAACATTATTAATTTGGGAAAACATGTAATGAACGACTATGAAAATAAACTAAAAGACCTAGCTAATGTTTTGGCTTCAAATGAAAAAGCTCCTTATTCAAAAGTAAAAACATTAATGAGTGAACTAAGTCTAAACTACAGTGAAGATCCTATTGATCAACTCAACCAAGTACTACTAGCTCTTCACAAACTTAAAAAAGAAAAAAGTCCTGAACCTAGCAAGGAGAAGCACCATTAAATACAACAACAATGTCTTAGAACTTATTGGAAACACTCCTATTGTCGAACTTCACAATGTAGTACCCGAAGGGCCGCATAGATTTTTTGGTAAAATTGAGTACTTAAACCCCGGCTTGAGTGTTAAAGACAGAGTGGCTCTTGCAATTGTTGACGGAGCAGAAGAAAGAGGTGAATTAAAAGTTGGTGGAACTTTAGTTGAAGCCACTTCTGGGAACACTGGTGTTGGGCTTGCAATGATTGCTGCTGTTCGTGGTTACAAAGCTATATTCACAATGCCTGAGAAAGTCTCTAAAGAAAAACAAGACACACTTAGAGGCTACGGTGCTCAAGTAGTAGTAACACCAAATGGTGTTGAGCCAGATGATCCAAAAAGTCACTACTCTGTTGCAAAAAAAATTGCTGCAGAAACTCCTGGTTCTTACTACACAAACCAATATCACAACCAAGACAATACAAACCAACACTATAAAACAACAGGGCCTGAAATTTGGGAACAGATGGGTGGAAATGTTGATCTTTTTGTTGCTGGTGCTGGAACTGGTGGAACCATCACAGGTGTTGGTAAGTTTCTAAAAGAAAAAAACCCAGATGTAAAAATTGTGTGTAACGATCCTGAGGGCAGCATTCTTTATGATCTTTTTTACCACGGTGAAGTAAGAACTCCACCGGCCTCTTACCACGTCGAAGGCATTGGTGAGGATATGTTCCCTGAGTGTTTAAACTTTGATTACATTGATGACTTTGTAAAAGTTAACGATAAAGAGGCTTTTTTACTTTGCAGAGACATCACAAGAAAAGAAGGCCTAATGATTGGTCCATCTTGTGCTTCAGCCTTAGCAGGAGCTATCAAGTACTCTGAAAAATTAGAAAAGCCTTCAAACATTGTTCTTATGTTTGCAGACAATGGCTCTAAATACTTAACAAAAACTTTTAATGACCCTTGGCTTTTAGAAAAAGGAATTCTTTAAATTTTAACTCTTTAATTTTTAAATGCATTTTTATAAAATATATTTAAAAACTTATATTACAAAATAACTTATTATAATACAGGAGTCATATGAAAGACATAAATACAAAAGGATTTTCAACTAGAGCTATACATGCTGGACAAGAGCCTGATCCTACAACAAGTGCAATCATGACACCCATTCACCTTTCATCTACTTATGTTCAAAGCTCTCCTGGTGTTCACAAGGGCTATGAATATTCAAGAACATCAAATCCTACAAGACGTGCCTATGAAGACTGCTTATGCAGTTTAGAGGAAGGTCAAAGAGGTTTTGCTTTTGCTTCGGGTTGTGCTGCTATGACAACAGTCATGCATCTTTTAAAATCAGGAGATCATGTTGTTGCAGGGGACGATATGTATGGAGGAACCTTTAGACTTTTCGACAAAGTCATCTCTAACAACGGCATTAACTTTTCATACATTGATTTAACTGACTTAAGCACTTTAGAAAGTCATGTAAAGCCTGAAACTAAAATGATTTGGATTGAGTCTCCAACTAATCCAACACTTAAGCTTGTAGATATAAAAAGAGTTTCTGACTTTGCAAAAACCAAAGGTATAATTGTTGTTGTTGATAATACTTTTATGAGTCCTTACTTTCAAAAACCCTTAAAGCTTGGAGCAAACATTGTACTTCACTCAACCACCAAATTTATTGGCGGACACAGTGATGTTGTTGGTGGCGCAGTTGTTGTAGACTCAAAAGATTTAGAAGAAAAAATTCAATTTTTAACAAACACTCTTGGTGGAATCGCATCTCCTTTTGATAGCTTCATGTCTATGCGTTCTTTAAAAACTTTGTCTCTTAGAATGAAAGCCCATCAAGAAAATGCATCAACAATTGCTGAGTTTTTAGAAAATCACGATCAGATTGAAAGTGTTCTCTACCCTGGTTTAAAATCTCACCCTCAGTATGATTTAGCTAAAGAGCAGATGCTAGGTTTTGGTGGGATGATCACCTTCTACATCAAAGGCGGAATGGACCAAGCAAGATCTTTTCTAGAAAAAGTTCAAGTTTTTAGTTTGGCTGAAAGCCTTGGTGGAGTTGAATCTTTAATCGAACACCCTGGAATAATGACTCACGCCTCTGTCCCCGAAGAAAGAAGAGCTGAACTTGGTATAAGTGATAGTTTAGTGCGTCTTTCTGTTGGTATCGAGGATGTTGAAGATTTAATTAACGATCTAAAACAGGCTTTGTCTTAAGGTTTAAACACCACTTTGCTCGTCTGACCAAGTCTATTAAGAATTGACTTGGATCAGAGAACAAAGTAATAATTTTACATTCTAAAGTGGCTCAGTAGCTCAGTTGGTAGAGCAGAGGACTGAAAATCCTTGTGTCGGCGGTTCAATTCCGTCCTGAGCCACCACTTTTAAAAAAACCAATAAAATTTAAACACAGTATTTTACCAAGAACTTAAGTAGTTATCTGCTTTTAAGTCAAAAACTCCAAAGCTGTGCATTGATCATTAAACGTAAAAATTTATCTCTTATCTCAACACGGTCATTGTATGTGTGATCAGGTTTTTTTAATGTTTCATTAAAAGCTAGACGAACAAATCTTTGAAGTTTCTTTAAACCATTTTCACCTTCGAAGGGTTCACTCTCATCTAAATACAAATTAACAGCCTTAAAGTCTCCAGACTCAATTGCTGTTTCTATTGTTGCTTTAGACAAACCCTCTAAATAGTTTTTAAATACAAAAAGCTCTTCAATGGAACTTTCATTTTCTCTACTCTTTGTTTCCGTAACATTAGGTTTTACTTCCAAAATTTTAGACAATTGAGTGTTGTCATGGTGATCAACAAGACTCCAAAAAAGTGGCTCTTGTTTTTTTGCCAAATCTCGAGATCTTCTAGTTAGTAGCTTTTCTAGAGCAAACTGAATTGAATTTAGTTTTCTGTCTTTCTTATTGTATAAGTCAATATCCGGACGTTTAAGAGCTTCTTTTGCTAAGTTTAAATTATCAAAAGAGATTGCAAAATCTAAAATAGATCCAAATTCATCATGACGTGAGTTTACATTCACCCAAGGGTTTTCTAAAATTATTTCTACTTCTGAATCACTAAAATATGGAGCTCCAATCAATGCTTGTCCTTCATCCACGTTAGGATAAATACCAAGGCGTTCGTCTTCTATAACAAGTTTTAAAATTTGCGTCCTGTCATTTTCTCTATTTGGGTCTAGAGTTCCATCATCTATACGTTCAATATCAAGGCGATGAAGCCCATCAACTTTAATATATGTTAACAATGAGCCAGAGAAGTACATTCCAAAGGTATGCAAAATCAATTGTCGATGCTTTAGTAAAGATTCTACTAACTCAACTTCTCCCCGTTCAATTGCTAGCATCAACGGGGTTTGGCTTCCGCCACGACCATGTGAGCGGTTTGTTACTAAATTAATATCAACTAGTGGGTAATCAAATAAAACCTCTAATGCTTCTTGAGATGCTCTAGCTATTATAGCAACATGATAAGCATTTTCTCCATCACTATTAATCAAGCCGTAAAACTCTGGCGAGTAAAAGTTTATACCAAGAATGTTTATCAATTTATAGAATCGATCAGTATTTCCATCTCTAGTAGACTCAAATAAAAACACTATTCGATCATATGCAGAAAGCCAGCTTGAGTCTGCTTTATTATTAAAAAGTTCAAGTATAGAAATAAAGGCATCACCATCTTTTTGATAGTAAAACTCCTCAAGCAAATCATTTACCTGGCTCTCAGAGACCTCAGTTAAATTATGATCTAATATGTAGTTTTTAACCTCATAACCTTTGAGTTTTAAAATGATCGACAACTGCTCTTTTGAGATATTTTGAGAGTTGTCTAAAAGGCTTCTGCAGCTAGTCTCTGAAAACGAAACAGAGCAAAAGCAACAGCTTAGTAAAACTACAGTTAGATACTTAAAAATAGTTTTTGATAAAATTCTAATTTTACCCATTTAGGCGGCCTCCATGTATAAAAAACAGCTTAATCCAATGCATTTTTTGAAGGCAGCGACATCATTGAATTTGAAAAATGTGCTCCATTTCTTCAAAGTGACAATTTTTTTTACAGTGTGGCTCTAAACCTGCTTATATCTCATTACAAATTATCAGTACAAAAAATATTGTTGTAACTTAAGGCAAATAATATAATAAATTAAGCCATGAATTCACAACTCTACCCTATACTCATAAACCTATTTGCAGCTTTTTTATCTGCCTGGGGGCAGCACTGCTACAAAATTGCATCTCCTCTTTTAGGGAAAATTCCTCTTTATAAGAATATAAACCTGCTCATAGGCATGTTTATTTTTCTGGTAGTTACACTTCTTTTCTTTCTAGCTTTTAGATTAGGTGGTCGGCTGTCTGTAACCTACCCCGTTTATGCAAGCACTTTTGTTTGGGGTGCACTAATAGGTGTCTATATAAATAAAGAACCTTTAAACCTTCCTCAACTTTTAGGAATACTTTTAGTTTTTCTAGGAGTGTGTCTTGTCGCTGTTTTTTCTAATTCGGAAGCTGTTTAAGAATGATTTTAGAGACTATAAAAGAAAACCCTTTTCTGCTTGCTCCAATGGCTGGAATTTCTGACATAGCCTTTAGAACTTTCATGAGAGGGTTAGATGCCTCTGTTGTTACAACTGAACTTGTATCTGCAAATGGTCTACAACACAAAAGTGAACGCACAAAACGCTTAATGAAAATTTGTGAACAAGAACAACCTGTTGGAATACAAATCTTTGGGGAAGATTTAGATGCACTTGCTTATACAGCAAAAGAATGTGAACAAATGGGCGCTTCATTTGTAGATCTTAACTTTGGCTGCCCTGTAAACAAAGTTGTCAAAAAAGGTGCAGGCTCTGCAGTTTTAAAAGATCTAAAATTTTTAACCGAAATCCTAAAAACTGTTAAAGGAGCTGTTAAAATTCCTGTAACTATTAAAGTCAGAACTGGTTGGAATGAAGAAACAAAAAATGCTCATGCAGTAAGTAATATTGCATTTAATGAAGGTATAACTTGGATGGCTATTCATGGAAGAACACGAGCGCAGGCTTATAATGGCAAGGCTGATTGGGAATATATAAAAGATGTATATCAAAAAAGCTCTCTTCCAATAATTGGAAACGGAGATTTAACATCTGCAGAACTTGCTGTATCAAAAGTTGAAGGTTCATACTGTGATGCTGTAATGATAGGTAGAGGGGCACTTAAAAATCCTTGGATTTTTAAAGAGTCTATCGCTAAAAATAATAATCAAATTTTTAATAAAGAAACTTCTGTTCTGCCTTTGATTAAAGCCTTATACGATGAGTATTTAAATCACTTTGAAGAAAAAATAGCCATGCTTCAAGTTAAAAAGTTTGGATCTTGGTTTTCTGCAGGATATCCTCATTCGGCACAGTTTAGACAAAAATTATTTTCTGCAAAAGATCCTGAATTTTTATGGGACACCATACTTGAGTACTTTTCTGAACTCAATCTGCATCAACAAAGTGATACAAGTCATGAAGCTTTTTTAATGGGTGGACACGGGTAAATAAATTTTTTAATTTTCTATATACTCTTCTGTACCAATATCATCTATTCCCTCTAAATAATCTAGATCATTAAGATCCTCTACATCATCACTTTGAATAGATTTAGAAGTTGATTCAACTGTAGGAACTTCATCTGTTTTGAAATCAGAATCAGTTTTAGTATCAATATTTGTATCTGAGTTTGTATCAAAATCTGAATCATCGCCTGGTTTGGCATTAGAATTAGAGTCAGCATCACTACCAACGCCCAGTTCAGAACCATAAGGCTTAACACCTTCAAAAGCTGTATCTGTCCATGGGAAAAAGTCTATCTGCTCTAAGTAATACGTATAATCCTCTTCAGAAATTTCACCTTTACGTTTTCTCCAGTACAGAATTTTTTTTATTCTTTTTTTTAAATAAGGCGTAAGCTTTTTATTATCATAAGAACTTGAATACGCCTTAGGGCTTGGCAAAAGTACGGCCAAGTACGCCCCTTCTAAAGGATTTAATTCAGAAGAAGGTTTAGAAAAATAAAACAAGGAAGCCTCTTTTACACCCCAAATATCTTTTCCCAATTCAATGATATTTAAATACTTTTCTAGTATGAGGCTCTTAGAGTATTTCCTTTCTATTTGATAAGCCAATATAGCTTCTTTAACTTTTCGCGAGATAGATTTTTCTGAAGTTAAGTAAATATTTTTTACAAGCTGTTGAGTAATTGTAGAGCCACCACGAACAAAACTTAAAGCTCTTAAGTTTGATTCAATAGAGAGCTTAAACTCTTTCCAATCAAAACCTTTATGCAAATAAAATTTATCATCCTCTGAATTAATAATTGAGTGAGAGATATTATCAGAAATATCATCTAATCGAACATATTCCTCAGATGTAGCACACAAGAGTCTTTTTGAAATGGATGTATTAAAGCAACTGTTTAAATTAGGATAAATTGCTATACTTAAATTTTTATAAGCAAAAAAGATAATAACTAAAGAAATAACAATACTAAAAATAGAAAAAAATATAAAACCTAAAAAAGCATTCTTAAAATTCATTTTAACAAACCCTCATTAAAAGCCCACTCGATACTGTCTTTGATACACTCTTTATAAGACTTAGCTTTAAAATCTAATTGTTTTTTAGCTTTTGTTGAATCAAACCAGTGATACATTGTAACCACTCTCATCTTTTCTAAACTCAAAGAAGAATGTAATCCAAATTTTGAAAAAAAACTTCCTATATAACCCATAAAAAGAAGTAGACTTTTAGGTATTTTATACTTTGGCGGCTTTTGATTTGAAACATCTGCAATCGCAGTTAAAAGTTCATAAATACTAATATTATCTCCAGATAAGATATATCGCTGACCTGTTTCAGCTAGGTCCGGAGCTTTTATCAAAACATCACACACATCATCAACATGAACAATACTCACACCACCCTCAGGGTAAACCTTTAGATTTCCCTTTGCCATAGACAACTGACTTTTTCTACTAGATTTATTCATATCTCTTGGACCATAAATAGTTGATGGATTTAAACTAGATGCAAAAAAATTATTATCTTTTGCATATCTAAAAACTAGCTCTTCAGCTTTTCTCTTAGTTTCAAAATATCCAAGATTATACTTAGACACATTGTAACTTGAGTCTTCGTTTAGAATATCTTTTTTTGTAAAACCAGCACCTACAGCCACAACAGAACTTAAATTGATAAATTTTGGTCTATTTTTTATTTCTATCACTTTTTCTAAGATTGCTTGAGTACCTTCAATATTTACTTTTTTCATCTTTTCATGATCAGCTTCACTGTAACCCACAAAGCCTGCAAGGTGATAAACTACATCTACACCATCAAAATTTATATTTTCTGAGAAAAGATCACCTCTGACCCATTCAATTTTATCAGTTTTTGCTAAAGATGAAACCTCTTTAAAAAGTTTAGAAAGGGACTTTTGTGAACGGTATAAAGATTTTATTTTAATTTCATCTATTTTTATAAGCTTTTCTAAAAGGTGTGATCCTAAAAAACCTGTACCACCTGTAACAAAAACTGTTTTCATCTTTTAAACCCTTCATTTTTAACATGTCTACCATTAAAAACTGAGACACTAAGAGTTTCTAAATCTTTTCCGTTTTTTGCAAGCAGTTCAAAATTTTCTTTCTCAACTGTATGTATATCTTTAATCACCCTGATCTCTCTTACTTTTCGTATGAGAGAGTAACTCTTCTTTATACTTTCAAGTAAAGAGGATTGATCTTTATAGAAAACAGCTAGTTCATCACTCATAGTGCTCAAAGGCACAGGTCCTGAGGGTTGTTTTCCAATATTTAGCCACATACAGCCTAAAATATACTCTGTATGAAATAAACCTCCAAAATCTAATTTTAGTCTATCCACATCTAAATCAGTTCTGAAAAGTCTTTGTTTTAAAATCTCAAAAAGCTCATCAAGCTCAATACCGTTTACTGGAGCTTTGATATATTTAAAATTCTCTTCTTTAAAAAGTCTTCTGTGCCTTAAGTACATTAGTTTTTGCCAAGGTTTTGCTTTTTCTTTAAGAAATTTATTTAATGCTTTTGTCGACATAACAAGTGGAGTTGCAGTTCCCATAGGGCCTGCATTGTTATCAAAAGGAACTAAAGGACCAAATATTGTAGAGTATGATAAATCTCTAAAAATTTTTCTTGCCA
>JALZUR010000018.1 GCA_023301025.1 Bdellovibrionales bacterium
AGATTTTGCAGTGGCCCCGCAGGGTAGAGCTTTAGATATGACTGTAAAATTAAGAAAATTAATTTTTGATAATTACTTTTTGAGTTTGGGCTACCGTGTACTTGAAGGTGGTGCTGACAACGAAGAAGTTTTTACTTTTAGTTTGGTGCATTACGCTGTTGTTGATTTAAACCTTAGATTTTAGAATTTCTAAAGTTTAGGTGTAGATATAAGTTTTAAATTTAATATGTAAGATTTAAAACTTATGACTGTAGATTAGAAGTTCTATAAAGAACTTCTATCAAATACGATAACTATTCTAGCGCCTTGATCAGGGATGCTGCTTCCGTTAAAAACTACTGAGTTTCCAACAAGGTTGTAAGTCCATCCGTTTTCAGAATTTTGTGGGACATCTACAAATCCAAGGTCTGGAGAGTCTGAAGCATAATCAACTCGTACTGAAATATCTTCAACACTGCTTGGTACTCCTTCAAGTTTAACTTCAGTTGTTCTTTCAATAATAACTCGTGCAATACTTTCAAGTTCTTCAGCAAAGTCACCACATATAGAGGCAATTTGCCCACCAGTTTGTTCAGCCATTTGAGTGTACATTTTAGCTTCTCTAGGTACACTCACCCCACCTACAACTTGTCTCCACTCTGTAAAGCACTCAATGTCAGGTTGAATTTGATCATTAGTTACTAAAACATCATCACTTGGATCAGCTGTGTTGTTGTTGTTGTTTGCAACGTAGCATTCAGGGTTATTGAAAGGATCATTATTAGAACAATCAGCTCCGTTAGTAATAAAGATTGGAGGGTTAAGTTCTTCATATTGAGCGCTTAAAGTAACAGCTTCATCACCCGTTGGTACTATAACATGTACGGAATAACCGAAGGCATCGTTAGAAATAGACTCAAAATAGCTTTTGTAAACATCAAGTCTTTCTTGCGAGAACGTATCGTTATCAATTTGAGTACCAAGTGTGTAATTAGGTAAAAGTAACCTTCGGTCACCGTCAGCAATAGTTGCCATTTCATCTCTTGCATCAGAAACAATGATTATAGCTAAGTGAGCATCAGGTCTTGGAAAAGACTGAGACTCAATTGGGCCATTAGAGCCATCAACATCTATAGCTTGGTTAAAAGGATTCTCTAATGCAGTCCTAGCACTCTCTAAACCACTTTCTCCAAAACAACCATCAAGACCCTGCATGATATTGTTTCTAAAGATATCAATAATGTGATCGTCTTTATCAGCAGGTTTGGTGATACCTGTTAATGAGTAAAAGCTATTGTCTCTGTTTCTAAGGTCTTCAAAATTAGGAGAAAGGCTGTAAAAATCAGTATCAATTCTCTCATCTTCACTAGAAACAAGTCTGTAGCCTGAAAGGTATCTTGGATCTGCATCAAGAGTTGCAACACCAGCTTCGCCGTTGTTTGTTCCTAAAGCACTTCCCATAAGTGCTTTAGTTTGATCTCCTTCAGAAAATCTTGAAGATACATAGTTGTCTCTAGAACAGATATTTCTGTAGTAATCAGAGCCAACTGCATTTCTATTAAATTGAAGATCTGCAAAGCCTGCATAATTTGTTGGGTCGTATGCAGTAATTGCAGGGCTGTTGTAATCTACTCTAAAAAAGTTATTAGAGTTGTACTCAGCACTTGCAAAATGATCTTCCATTGTAACAAAACCCGTTGGATCAACTGCAACTGGAGGAACTGTTCGCTGATCGAAAAAACCTTTAGTAACCCATGCATCAGTTGAAACCGTTGCAATTCTATAATCAAAATCTTTGTTTACAAAGTTTTCTATAAAACTTCCAAAGTTTTCCATCATGCTTTGTTGCTCTTGTTTCATAGACACTGAATTGTCTATAACAAAAAGGATGTCCATTTTGGCTACAACTGTAGTTCCTGCTGATTCAACAATTTCTTCACCAGGTTGGATAGAAATGGAATCACCACCACTACAAGATGTAATTAATAAACCAATAAAAATAAGTTTTATAAGTATGTGTATTTTTCTCATAATAACTTATCGGAGCTTTACCTTTAATTTCTTAAATAGAAATAAAAGATATATTGAGTAGAAAAAAGATGTAGTTTTAATTTTTGATCAAAAATATTAAAGATCATGTCTTAAAATGAGAAATGGTTTTATAATCATCTTGAATTAGGCCCTGTTGATAAAAGAGATAAAATATATACTTTTTTTTATTATGATTTGAATTTATAAGAGCCTTATTTTTATCTTTAAAAAGATAAAAATAACAATTAATAAGGTTTTAGTATATTTAGTCTTATTTTAAGACAAAGCTCTTTAATTAGTGTTGCAGCCTGTTCTTTAGAATCTCAGATTGGTACTAAAGATATTAAACAAAGCCAGAGACTTACTATGGTTCTCTTCAAAAAAATAGAATTCAGACTCTTCTTCTTGAGAACCAAATTTTTTTTTAAAGTAATGTAAGCCTGACGGGCTAAAGAAAAATTTATTTTTGTAGATGAATCTAAATAGATAAGAATAAATATCTTTAGATTCAATTTTAGAAAACGGGCAAAATCCAAAGTTAAGAGTTTTAATTTGTTTTTCTTTTAAGTGTTGAATCACATGTGCTACTAAAAACGATAAAGAGTGTGTTTCGTTTTTTGGGTCATAAACTAAGCTATCAATGTAATAAGAAATTGCACCATTATCAAAAAAAGGAATAAGGTTTAAATACGCATAGTAGTTGTTATCCTTTTCAACTGCAAATTTTAGCTCTAGATTTTGAAGCTCTTTTGAGTCAGTAGGGTGAGATAAAAAATATTTAAATCTAAATGGTAGAGTGCTTTTTTTCCAATTTCTGGTGAGTTTTAATAATTTGCTATTTGAATTGTTTAAATGGTTTGTGTCTTTAATTACTTTGTAGCTGTTTTTTAAACCAATTCGTAATGATCTTCTGCTTTCTTTTGCGTATGGTGCATCAAAATCATAGGTTTGTGGGCATAGCTTAAGGTGAGTCCCAAGTTTTTTTAAAACAATTTTTGGGTTTTTTGAATGAGTTTTAAAAAAATCTAAACTCATGCAATAGCCACAAATACTTTTATTTATTGATCGAGCGTACAAGTGCAATTCATTAATAAATCCTAAAAGTGTGCTGTCTGAAGCTTTTTTAAGAATTAAGGGGTCACCAGCTAAAATAATATGTGATGAGCTTTCATCGTAGGCCGAAAGAACAAGGTCTTTGTAGTAAATAAACTTTTTTTGAGTTTTCCAATGTGATAAAAAATAATAGGGTGAGTTTTTAATCTCTAATTTATCAAAAACACTATAAGCCTCTTGCGCTGAGATGATATTAAGGTTTTTAGAGCTAGTGTTAAAGTTATCCATTTTCCTGTTTATTTATAGTTGATTATATAATTTGTTTTTACACTTTTAAAGAGCTAATATAATAAACTAGAGTAGCTGATTTTGAGTATTTAGTAATTGATTTTATTCAAATAACTATTTTTTATGATAACGAAAGTTTTTTAAGGGGATTTTATGAAGCTTAAACTATTAATTTTAATATCACTTACAGGATTTGTTTTAGTTTTTCAAAATTGTTCTAGTGAATTTAATTCAAGCACTGTTAAGAGTATTGATCCAGACGCTCCTCCGACAAATGGGACTGATCCAAACACCCCTCCTCCAAATGGGGTTCAGCCAAGCCTTACTGGTAACTTTGATCTTAAAGCTTTTCCTGGTGCTGAGGGATTTGGAAGTGAATCAATTGGTGGACGAGGAGGCGAAATTTGCTTTGTTGAAAATCTCAACAGTTCAGGTGTTGGAAGCTTTAGATCATGTATAGAAATGACAGGTCCAAGAATAGTGGTGTTTAAAACAGGTGGAACTATTACTGTTGCTGAGCCTCTTATTATTTCTAATCCCTTTATTTCTATTTATGGTCAAACTGCTCCTGGAGATGGAATTTTATTAAGAGCCACCCCAGGGTCAATAATTGCAACCTTATCAATTCAAACCCATGATGTTCTTATTCAGCATTTAAGAGTCAGAGCTGGGAGCTCTACAGTTAATGCAGCGGCTTGCTGTAGAGATTCACTCTCTATTGGTTCGGCAACACCAAATCAAGTGTATAATGTTGTTCTTGATCACAACTCTATCTCTTGGGGCATTGATGAAATTGCTGAGATTTGGTTTGATTCTCATGATTTAACTCTTAGCTATAATATTTTTTCTGAAGGTCTTTTTGACAATGGTTCAAATACCGAAGGACCAGCTGGGCGTGGTTTTTTAATTGGTGATGATGGTGCTAATTCTATATCACTTCATCATAACTTTTTTGCTCACAGCTACCAAAGAAACCCACTTATTAAGACTTCAGGTGTAGTGGATGTGGTTAACAACCTTATTTATCATTGGATCAGTCGAGGTGGTGGACATGATGGCTCTTATGATGGACAAAAAATAAATTGGGTTAAGAATAAATACATAGCTCGAACAAACGACCCAAACACCTCTCAGAACACTTCAGTTGGTTGGGGCGATATTCTTATTACTGCTCGTGGTGGTGCTTTAGTAGATTCAGCTTACTTTGAAGATAATATCGGAAACAATAGACCAAACAACGCTATGCCTCAGTGGAGTATTGCAAACACAGATTTTGGTGTGCCTTATGACCCTCAACTTGGATACCATGTCGAGACTAGGTTTACTGCACCTACCATAACAGAGTTAGATGTGGATGATTTAGAAGAGGAGCTTCCAAAAACTGTTGGAGCAACTCTACCTCAAAGAGATGCTGTAGATACTAGAGTGATTTCAGAACTTAGAACAAAAACTGGCATTATGCCAAACTGTGTTGGGCCAAATGATAGACCTGGTGAGGATCGCTGTGATGTTTTTAATGTAGGAGGTTATCCAACTATGAATCAAGGGCAGCCTGATACAGACACCGATGCTGATGGGATACCAGATGAGTGGGAGAATTTATATGGTTTAGATCCTTTAGTGAAAGACTCTTTGGCAGATAGAGATGGTGACGGTTATCTAAATATTGAAGAGTGGGTTTACAGTCTAAGTCTTTAGTTTAAAATGCCTAAACTTTTAAGAGTGAAATAAGTAAAGGCTTTGAGCTTTGAGGTGTATAAAGCCAAGTCACTTCTGTAATCTTTACTGCTTGAATGCCTTACTTTTAGTCTTTCTTTTTTCTTTGATTCCGAAATGTTAGGTTCATATAAACCCCATAAGGAGAGTTATGAACCGTTTAATAACAAAGTTAAGTCTTTTACTTTGTCTACTACTAGTAGTGGGCTGCCACAAAGATTACGATGAGGCTCAAGACACAGCATCAGAAGAACAAACTGCAAAATCAAAAACTTCTGAAAATGATTCTGAGAATTCAACCTCTAACTCTGAGAGTTCAGATACTTCCCAAAATTCAAAAAACTCTGAAAACTCTGAAAACCCTACAAACTCTGAAATAAAAAATTCAACAGATTCGCAAAAAAATACTTCTGATAGTTTAGGACAATCTATAACTGAAGGTCGTACAGAAGATGCTCTGAGTGCGATTGACTCAGGAAGAATAGATCTAAATTCTCTAGATCAAGACGGTAATTCAATTATAAATAGAGCTATGGTTTATAGAAGAGATAAGATTTTTACAAAACTTCTTAACAATCCAAATGTTAATCTCAATCAAAAAGATAGTGACGGTAAAACTTTATTTATAAAAGCTTCGACTTATGGTCGGACTGAAAATGTTTTAGAAATGCTTAATCTTGATTCTGATAAAATTGATTTTGATGCTGTAGACGAAAATGGAAGATCAGCACTTTTTTGGGCCGCTTCATTTGGAAAATTGGATACAGTAAAAGTTTTGGTTGAAAGTGGAAAAGTAGATTTAACTCTAAAAGACAGATACAAAAGAAATGCACTTATGATGGCAGCTTATAAAGGTCAAACCGAAGTCGTACAATATATGATTGAGAGTGATAAATTTAACCTTGAAGAAAAAGACGTTTTTGAGAGAACAGCTTTTTTAACTGCTTCTTATGAAGGGCAAACTAAAACGGCATTGATGATGCTCTATAGTGGACAGATTGAAATAGAGTCTAGAGATATTTCTGGTTCAACGGCATTTATACTAGCAGCATTTAAAGGACATTCAGAGCTTGTGATCGCTATGATTGACAGTCGTAAGATTGATATTGAAGCTCAAGATACATACGGCAATACAGCATATATAAGAGCAAGCTATAAAGATCAAAGTAGAACAGTTGCTGCTATGATTGAGAGTGATAAAATCAATCTTTCAACGGTTAATAAAGCAGATAAAACTGCTTATACAATTGCACTAGAAGAAAAAAATGAAGCCGTTATTTATGAAATGATTAAGAGTGGAAAGTACTAGAGGCTTTCATTAACTCATAAAAAAAGATCCATAAACTATATGGATCTTTTTTAGTCTATACCTTCTAGTTTAAATTTAGATTTATGTTGATCGTAGGCTCATTTTCTTCAATTTTTACATCAAGAGCATCGAGACCAACAAAACTTGTGTTTGTGACTCTAACAATTGGAGCTCTTTCTTCAAATGATTCAGTTATAGTTTTATTGAATTTAAGAGTAGTTTTAGCGCTATTTGATCCTGTTCCAAAAATTTCAGAAAGGGTTCTTAGGGCAAAAGTAGCGTACTTACAGTATTTAAATTTACAAACTTTTCCTAGTTCTTTTGCTATAACATTAGCACCAGTTTGACCATCAACGCTGCCAATTGGATTTGCTCCAACTTTTGGTTCAGCTACTTCATTTATGAGATTATCAATGAAACTCTCACGTACTTGTTTGATGAATTCAAAATCAAATTTAAGATCAGAACTCTCAGAGTCAACTTTAATGTCTAAGCCTTCAACTACTTTTTTATCAATAAACAGTTCTTTTATTTTCTTTCTCGAAAAAAATCTTCTCTTAGAAGTGTGCTTTTCAATTTTTTTATACAAAATAGATTTGTTGTAAGTGACAGTATATTTTCTACCAACTTTTACATCATAAGAGCTTAAAACTACCGGTGCAAAACGATTTGCAAGCGTAGACTCATCGAGTTCAGGCTTAAGCTTACCTGTTGTTGGATCAATTACTTCACAAGCTCCGTAGGGTGAAAGTATGAACTGACCAGGAGTTGAGCCCTTAAAAAGTGCAATCAGCCCTTCAGATGAAACTTTGCCTTCTCCGTAGAAAAAATCCATTGCAGCTTTAGACCCTAAGTCATATTCGTGTACTGTTTTGTTTGTAAGTGTACTGTCAGGCGAAAAGGATGTGAGTGTTGGCCCAGAAATAACGCCTTGATTGATAGGCATTTCACTGAAAAAACTTCTTTCAAGTTTTGGGTTAAGATCTACATACTGATCAATAAGTTCATTGGTTGAAACCGTAAAATGCATAATACCCTGACCCCCGTATTTATCTTTTAAAAGGTCATCAATTGTCGCAACCTGAGCCCAATTCTTCTCGACTGAATACACTTTTAAATCCTCGTATGCTGAGCATAAATAACTTTGTACGTCTGGGACTAGGCTTATTTCAACAGATCCATATTTTGGAGGAAGGACCCATAGTTTTGAGCAGTCTTCAGCAAAGTAGTGGCCTCCAGAGTTTTTTGGTGTTTTCACGTCAATTTTACAATTTGTGTAAAGTGCTGGGTTAGAGGTTTTATCAACATCTGCTGTTGCAGTGCTAAGTAGCCCAAAAAAGCCAAATAACAGTCCTATTAGAGCCAAATTTAAATTTTTCATACAAAGTCTCCTTGTTGTATTCAATCCTTTAAAAGCAAAGGAATTGACTCTAAACTAGAGAATCTAAGGCTTGGTTCATTAAAAATTTTATTAAAATAGTAGTAAACACTTATCAATTTTGTTAAATAAAATCATGCATATAATGGACTTCAATTGTTATAAGGATTTCACTCAATCATGGCTGCTTTTGCAGCCAAAAAAAGGTTATGGCATGTGGGGTAAAATTGCTGAATGCTTGGGTAAAAACAGTGTTCAAGTGAGCCAAATCTTTAAAGGTGATAGAGATTTAGGTTTAGATCAATCTTATCTTTTAACAAAATTTATGAAGCTCACGCCACTGGAAACCAAATACTTTATGGCCATGGTAAGTTATGGTCACTCAGGGCACTTTGAAGCAAAAGAATATTGGTTAGATCAATTAAAGAGTATATCTGGTCAGTTTTCAAATGTTACAAATAGAATTAAGGGTAAAGAAAATGAACTTTCAAAAAAAGATCAATCTGTTTTTTACTCAAGCTGGATTTACTCTGCAGTTAGAATCTGTTGTGATATTCCAAAATTAAATCACCCTTCAACAATAGCTAGTTATTTGGGTGTTAGTGTTAGACTTGTTGAAGAGGCTTTGCAGTTTCTGATTTCTGTTGGACTTGTAAAAAAAGTTGGTACAAATATTCTAGAGGTTGGTGCTACAAAAACACACGTTTCTAAAATTTCACCACATGTAAGATCTCACTGGAAAAATTGGCATTTAAAAGCTATCTCAAAATTTGAAGAAGCTGTTGAAAAAGACCATTTGTTTTTTAGTGCTACAACAGCGGTTGATAAAAAGACCGCTAAAGAGATTAAAGAAATACTTTTGAATTCTACAGAACAGGCATTTCAAACATTGGAGTCATCTAAATCAGAAGTGGTTTACACTCTTAATATTGATTGGTTTGAGCTGTAACAGCTTTGTTTTTCTTAGTTAAATAAATTTGTCTATTATTTTTCAATAAATATTATAATTTTATGGGTTCGAAAACTTTTTCATCTTCAGATTTTCTATCAATAGGCGAAGAGTCCTCAAATAAATGATCGTTGTAGTAGCCGGAAGATTCTTCATTTAAATTGTAATCTCTAATTTGTTCTTCACTATATTCTTTAAAATTAGAAAAAAGTTGAATCTCTTCAAAAGGTCTTAATCTAACCCCTTTGTTGAGTCTAACATAACTTGTATAAGCTGGTTGTAGTTCGATAATTTCTTTAACAGAGTCGGAAGTGTTAGTTTCATTATTTTTATGATTGATGCCAATTTGTATGGTTTCATAGGCATAACAGTGCTCAAAAAGACTTTTTCTAACTCTCAGTTCTACGACTGAAAACTGACACTGGTCTATACACTTTAATTCAACGTCATTAAGGTCCCAATTTGGTTTTAGGTTCCATTTTACAAATCCGTCATTTATTAAAAGTGAACTTTGACCAGAAACAACAGATTTAGCAGCCGTAATTGATTCTAGTTTAATATAGTAGTGTTGCCATAAGATAGGTTCTCTTGATGTCTTAATATACTCTTCATAAAAAGATGTACCTTTAAAATCAGGAATAGATTCAAAATTAGTACTACCACTGATCAAAGAGTTTAGAATTTTATGATCATGATCTTGCCAATATAGAGATTTTTTAGTGAATTCTATAAGCTTATAGCAGTTGTTTTTGGTTTCAGGAAGATTTCTAGCCTCAGTGTAAACTTGAGCACCAAGAAAAGTTATTTCAGCATAGGTCGGAGCTGAAAAAAAAGTAAAAAAAGCTGCATAGAAGTAAAAGTAGTATTTTGAGTTCAATTAGATCCATCCTTTCTATAATAGCTAATGCTAATTTCTTTAACAAATTCAATTCTGTTGTTTTTATTAAGTTTTGAGTAAGCGTATTCATTTGTAACTACAGGTGTGAGTTGAGCTAGACGATTCAACTCGAAGTTATCCCAGTCAAAAATATTTTTTTCTAGATCATAATAATTTTGGCATGTACTTTGTGTATCTAAGGTCCAAGTGTTTTGAATTATATTATTAAAAGGAAGTAAACTGTACCGATCAAGATCTAAATCAATATTACTTAGACTTTCTCTATTGTTGTAATATGTTCTTATGACACGCTCAGTATTCTTTAATGATGTAACAGAAATAGGGAATTCTCCTAAGTTCATTGCTGTTTCATAGCGAGGAATTGCTGCAACACTAAAACTATAAGGAAGTCTTTGAAAAAAAATACCACTGTTTTTGTTTAAGTTCTGAAACTCTTTAATAAGATCCTGGTAATCAAAATAGTACACAGTGTGAATCTTAATTCGTTTTAAGCCTTCTTGGTGATTAGAGACTTTAGTACTAAATTTAGAGCATACATCTAGAACCTGTTCTTTGTCGTAGCGAAATTGTGCTTTTAAAACTTTTGGAGCATGTAGAAAAGCCACTGTACAGTATTTATCAAAAAGATAGCCGTTTGAGTTTTTGGGTTCTTTAAGTGCCTTACAATTGTTGTCATTAAAGACACTAGCAAAACTAAAACTATTAAAGAATAATATGAGCAAAGAAACAGATAAAAGATACTTTAAAAAAAAATATAAGATGGACGTGTTTTTTATGATCAAAATTTAGCTCTCTATAATTTGAATAATAATTTCTTCTAATTCCGCAAGTCTAGATAGCTTATATAAATTTGGTGAAGTCACATCTTTGTTATCAAAGTTGATATTAAAAAGCTCTATATTAAGTTCAATTTTCATACCCAGGACAGCGGCATCAATTGTAATTTGATTCTTCCTGTGAAATATAAAGTAGGTGTCAAAGATATCTTCAAGACGTGAAAGCTCTTCAACTGTAAGCTCATCATCTAAATACTCTTCAAAACACTTTTTAAATTCTTTTGATGTGCACGAGATGTCTCTAACCTGTTCACCAAGCTCAATATACTTTTCTTGGGACTGTTCTTTTTGCGTTCTTTTACTTTTTGAATCACAGGCGAAAAAAGACAGTGAGAGAAAAAGTAATATTACGTATTTAATTACTTTCATAAATATCAACTATTTTTTTGATGCAGAAAAAGAGTAGTTAAAATAAAAATCTTGATTGTAAGATCTGATTTCTCCAAAATGATTGTAGAAAGCTTCTAATGGATAGGTGTTGTCTTTTGAGTTGTACTGTTTCCAGACAGAAACAACATCAGTCATATCACTTAAAAAGGCTAGGGCTTCATCTTCAGATTTATCTCTAAAAAGCGTATCTAGAGGATAATCAAAAATATTACCTTGTTTTAGTAAAATAGCACTAGCAAATTCATTTTTTAGATTCGAAGGAACTTTTTTGATAAGAGCTTCAGCTTCTTTAAAAGTATCTATAAACTTGTCTTTATTCAAATAACCTTCAAATATCATATCAATAGACTCATAATCACCTGAAAAGCTCACCACAAGTTCTGCTTCGTTGTTCATTAAAGCGCATGCAATTCTGTCATTCCCATTAAAATTATAAGTAAGTGTTCCACCAGTTGTAATATCAGAATTGCTAAGTTGTCTTCTAAAAGTATCAACAAAGCTTTCTTCATGACCACTATCGGGTAAGTGTTGATCTTTGATAAAGAGAATAGCTATGTCTGATATCTCAAAATTATTTAAATTTTGAAGTTCTTTAGTTCTAAGAGTGCCGTTATTAAATGTGAGTCCAGGCATATTTAAACTAATTTGATATATGTTTTTACTCATAGATGAAGTGCTTAAACTGTTTTCTGGGTTACAAAATCTTTCTATAGCACTCTCTTCTGAAATACCCTTTTCTTTGGCTAGGTTTATATAAGTGTTAGATATAAAGTCTATTTGAACGGGGTGCTGAGAAGTAACAGGCGCTGTAGAGTCATCATAACCATTAGTGTTAGATATTTTCCAACCCTCTTCATCTTCAATAAGACCAAATTCTATGTTTGATGCTCCGAGGCGACTTTTGTCAATATTAGTAAGTTTTTTAAGACTTTTTAGTGTGTCATAGTTTTCTGTAAATACTTTTTTCTCAGTTAAATTTTGTGCTTGAGAAGTTGATACAAAAATTAAAGTAAAAAATATACTTATAAAGTGAATCTGTTTTAACATGGTTTCTCCATTAAATGTGTTTAAATATTATATTAGTAATTAACAGCTTGGTCTAAATTTTCTTTATTCATGAATATTGCATTTTGCCCATAAGTTACTACCTCATCTTTACTAATAACAAAGGAAAAATCGCCCTTAATCTTGTTGTTTATACTATTCATGTATGCATGCCTAGTTTCGGCATCGTATGGAATATTAACTTTTACAGGCCAACATTTTCTAGAGCCATACCATTTTTTCTTACATCTTTGTCTGACCTCTGTTCTATATCTTTTAGTTCCAGTTAAGTCTTCAGGACCTCCAACATTTTGAATATCACTGACATCAGTAAAAATCTTAATTTCTTCTAATTTTTCCATTACTTTATCACTTAAGTGATTCCAGACTTGTTCCTCATACTGTTTGAGGTACTCTTTATAGCCTTCAGAAGACTCGACTCCCATTCCAACAAAAGGAGTTTCAATTTCTAAGACAGTATGATTTTTTAAATCTATGTCAGCTGAACTAAAGTTTACGACCTCATCAGTCCAATTCTTTTCATACTCTTGCAAACGTTTTACGACACCTTTAACAACTTCATCAATTTTGACAGTTGCTTTAATATTAAACCGGGTACTCATTGCAACACCATAACTCCATGTTACTGATGTCTGGCTAGAAATTGCATCAGTTTGGTCTTTAGCTGATTGTTTAGAAATGCCGATTTCTGGTGAATAGAAGTTATCACAAATCCACGCACGAGTTAAAATAAGTCTGAAAGGACTGTTTCCATTAAGAGATTCGGCAATTCTTTGAGATTGTTCGTTTCTTTCTTGTTCGCTGCATGTTCCACCAGCGCAATCAGATTCTTTAAGCCCTGAAATATAACCAGGAATACTAACATTCAAGACGTCTCTCACATTATTTAAATTATCATTTTCAGAATTCAATTCAGATTGGTCACTGACAAACATCGTACCGCGTTGAATAGGAGCTAGCTTGAATTGAAAGTCAGGTATAGCATTTAAAAGCTCTTGGTTTGCTTCAGCATAGTTATCAATAAGGTCACTGTTAAATCCTGATACAGTTGTTAAACCAAAAGATGCTGCCCTTGAGTTGTTAAGTTCTGATAGACTAAGAAGCTCTTTATCTCTTCTAGCTTCAATTTCCGGCTCAATGACCTCTTTAATACGTTTAACCAGCTTTAATGATTCCTCAGTATTTTCTAGATCCGCTTCGTATAATTTCTCTTGAACCTTCACTAGACTGTTTTTGACCATGTCTACACTGTTTCTCTTATTTTCTAGTTGTCTACATAGGCCTTCTGTAGTTGATCCAAAACGTTGTCTACCATTAAGAATTAGTAAATTATTAACTGGAGGAAACAAGTAAGCAGTTTTACAATCAGGTGAAAATAAAATTTGGTTAGACCGTATTGACGTTTGTGTAGGGTGTTTAATTACTGATCCAGAGCCATTACTTAAGATTTGAGCCAAAAAAGAGTCACATGTGGAAGTGAATTCAATCAGCTTACTTTCTTCAGATTCAGTTTTTATACTCATCCCTGTAAAGTGCGTATACATAGTCGGAAGACCAAAATCTTTATTTTTTTTAAAATCAACTTTTATTGACCCTTCTTCTAAGAAGTTCCAAGAGGTGTTGTTTTCTTGTATTTCTTCTTCTAATGAGACCTGATCCTCTTGGGCAAAAGAGATGTTAAATCCGTAGAGTGAAACGAATAACAATAATATAGCTTTAAAAGCGGTTCTGAAAGTATAAGTCATCAATACTCCTATTTTAGTTGTTTCTATTAAAAACATCAAAATTTGGTAACAAATTTGTGCTGTAATGAAATCTATACATAATGCTGGTAACTATTTATTTTCAATATTGTTAAAAACTGAATTTTTTTTATCTAAATGGTAAAGAAAATCATAGATGATAGCTGTATTTTTTTCAGAATATCTAAATACATTACGGAAATCCTGGAAATTCATACTATACCCTTATTATGTCTAAAATCAGGCCTATCAATATTGTATATCATTCATATTTACTTTTAATATGTTTACTCTCGTATACACTCTTATCCTGTGACAATTTACATAGTTATGGGACAGACAATAATAAAACCTCAGAACCAGTTAAAGTAGATGGCCCGGCAACAGATAGCGGAGGCGGGACATATATTTCAACAGATGAACTTTATAATATTTCATCAAGCTTAGAGTATGTTTTGAAAGATCATTTTATTCCTGATAAACTTACGCTTTTTCATACGCATTTGAAAAACAAGCTTGAGGTTAGTTATAGAGCTACAAATATATCAGATGTTGATTACAATAAGTTTTCACTGCTTTTGCAAAGTTTAGAAACACCACCTGATAAAGAAACAGTTAACTCTTGTATTAAATCAAAAACAAATCAGCTTAAAAAAATATTGATTCAGAATGTGCCAAGTTCTTCTTCACAAAAAAGTTATAAACTCCCACGTCACTTTATTTTAGAAGCATTAGATGAGTATCACTTAAGACACGATTATAGTTTTGAACTAGTTGATTTAGAAAAAACCATTAAAATACAATGTTCACAGTCAGTACCTTTTGCGATTTATAATTATGAGAATCTATTATCTTCTAGCTTTTCGGAACTCAACAATGCTCTACATTCAATCTTTATTAACAAACAAAAATGTAAAGATTTATCAATTAATAGGGTTCATAGAGATATGGTTGTCTCATCATTTAAACATGATGCTTTTGTATGTATAAGTTCTGATACAACTGAAGATTTTAAAAACTTAAAACTACATGAGCAAGAGCGAGCTTTAACAAGCCTTCTGTATCACGAATACTCTCACATGAAAGGTTCTAGAGATGAAGTTTTTGCTAAAAAATTTCAAGAATTTGTATTTAATCATTTAGCAAGTTTCGATGATTTAAGATTTCTATACTCTGATCTTAAACTACTTAAAGAGTATTACATAACAATTAAAGATTTCTATAACAAAAATGATTTCATTAGTGCTAAAAACCTTACTAATGAAGAGATGACTTCCGCGTATCAGTATTTTCTCTTTATTGTACCTGAAGAGGTTGGTATACTTAATAATTTTCGTAATGAAGCTGATTATTTCAGTGAGAATTTTAAGAGTGTGCTTGTTAGTACTTTTACAGATTTTGTACCTCAATTAACTAAAAGCATGAAACTCATTAATAGAAGAGTTACTTTTCTAAATGAGGTTATTAATACTCCTGAATCGGTTTTAAAACTAAACACCTCAGATGAAAATCATGAAGAAATGCTTACAACTTTGAAAAATTTAGATGAACAATTTGATCTTATATTGAGAGGCTATTATGAATAAATATTTTTTAACTTTTTATTTACTGACGATGAAAGTTTTAGCTTCGGAAAACTTATGTTTTACTGAAGAGAATAAAGCAGATTTTTACAATACATTGAACCAGGTAAGTACAGTTGATTTTAAAAATTGTGTTGTTAATGTAACTTTAAGTGAACAAAATCAATCTTTTTTTGGGTTTGCTAGTTTTTACAACCAAGAAAGAGGTCAAGCTGGCATTCATGAATTCCCTTTAAGTTTAGATAGTGATCGTGATCAATGCACATACGATAATAGATGGAGACGAACTAGTCTTGAATTTAAGCTCTGGCTAAGAGATGACTTAGATAACAGCTATTTTATACATCAAAGATTTATTGTTGTTTTTAAGACTTCTAAAAAATTAGAAATTGATAGAGTTGAGTTTTCAAGTAGAGACACAATGTCACCACTTAGGGCTACGCCATATAATAATGTTCTAGAGGGTAATAGAAGCCATTGGTCTAACTGTTATGCCGTTTATGAGTAATATTTTTAAATGTGATTTTAAAAAAATATTTTTGAAAATTTCTAGAATTGTCTTTTTTATACTTTTAATATTAGCTTCTAAAAATAGCTTTTCGTCTACCTGTGTATCTCTTCTTTCTTTAGATAATAGCATCATACATGTTAATTTTTCTACGACCTCTTTAAGAGGTCGTCTGCATGATCATGATGATTTAGATAATAGTCTTGATATTTATGATGGTAATAGCAATTTAGAAGAACTTATAAATGCTTCAGAGTCTTATGTGAGTTCTAAAAGTTTTAATTCTAAAGATTTTCTAGATATAGAGGAAATACGAAGAAACTTAAAGTTAGTAGTTAAGAGCAGATTTACAAGAGATCATATTTTAGAGTTTTTGGAACTCATTTCTCCTACAGAAAAACAAACCTTTATTAATGAGTTTGAGAAACATTTAAAATTAGATCAAAGTGATCTTCGAGATCGGTTTATACTTTATATGATTCATGATTGGAGCACAGAGCCACCAGTGCTTGTAGCATCAGAGATCGGCCTAAATAGAGTCAATAGGTTTATTTTTAGAAAAGGGATTATTTTATCTGGTTTTAGATACACTTCGCAAAGTTTAGGTTCATTAGAAGACAACTTATTTACGTCCTTACACATTTTAAACACAAGAAAGGTGCTCACAGAGGCACTTAAAAAAAATATTTTAGAAGCTTACCTTAGAGTTATGGCTTTAAGGTCATATAATCTTCCTTTAGAAACTTGGGGTTTAGATCATGATACAGGTGATATTAAACTTAGATTGACACAAATAGAGTTAGATCTTTTAATTTTTTTTAAATATATTGGTTTTACTAATAAGAAAGATGTTAGCTATTTAATTCAAAAAGCAATCAGTAGCCCTGATGTTTTGCAGGCGATTTATGATTTAATATATTCAACTTTAATGTTCTACAATTCTGTAAGTGCTCTTAATTCTGATCTAATGATCTGGTCTAGATTACCTGTTGATTTAAGAATTTGGACTCCTAATAAAGTTAAATCTTCTTTTAACAGCTTTAGCATATACAAATTAAAAGGCGCTGATATTCACACCTCTCATTTTGTAAAGGCTGTTAAAGAAATTCTATATAGATTAATTTTTTCAGTTAAGAACAAAGAAAATGGTCAAGAGTTTGAAGGTAAAGATGAGTTTTACTTTAAGACTTTTAAGAATTTGCAAATCGCAGCTATTCACTCTCAGAACAAAGAGCTTTTTGATAGAATGTTTCTCGACTTAAGAGAATCTGCAGTACTTTCACTCATCATGAGTTTTGACCCTGAGCTTTTAAAAAATGTATCTAAGATGAGTTCAAGTTTAATTGATGAAGGTCATAATGATAGTCTTGCGACTTTTCAACAAAGAGTAATGGATGATTATGACACTTATATTAAACTAAGTATAGGTTTTAAGAGCTTAATAGACCAACAGGAGCCTGATCAAGATTGGCTTGATTCTTACTATGAGCTGATTAAATTTTCGTTGTAGATTCATTTTTTAATTCTTTTTCGGACAGTCTTTTTTCCTCTTATAGCTATCAATTAGTGGTTTACTTGGCTTAGTTTTTGCTACCTTAAATGTAGATAAATTACTTTGAGGAGTATGCTTTGATTATGAGACATTTAAGTGCATTTTTACTGTTAACACTTATTTTTAGTGGGTGTAAGAAAAGTGAGAGCACAGGTTCTACAAAAAACATACAAAAATTGTCACCTTCATCTGAAATTGACAAAGAATTGTCTACTCAAGTTAACACGGAATCATATGAAGATACTTTTATAGACTCTACGACTGTTAATATTCCAGATAGCGATGGTATCACCCTTTTTATGAAGATGGTCACTGAGGGGCAAACGAGAAAAGTTTTAAAGATGATCCATAGTGGAGTGGTTGATGTAGAAGCTGTAGATAAGAATGGATATACGGCCTTTGTTTGGTCAATTTTTAGAAAGCAAACAGGTACGGCTATTGCCATGATTAGAAGTAAAAAAATTGACTTAAGTTATAAAGATAAAAATGGACAAACACTCTTCATGTTAGCTGCATATAACAATCAGTATTCTATTGTCTCAGAAATGATTAAAAGTCGTTTAGTTGATTTAGAAGCTCGTGACAGTAATGATTACACAGCTTTCATGTTAGCTGC
>JALZUR010000019.1 GCA_023301025.1 Bdellovibrionales bacterium
ATCAATACTCTTATTCATGCCACTCTTCCACGATTTAGCGCCTTTTGGAACGCTAACAGACTGACTGCCATGTCCTTTATCTACGGCAAGAATAGATAAGCTGTCTTTCTTTTTTATAGCTAAATACGTAGGCTCAAACACCATAACATCTTTGGGATTTATAATGCCTTTATCAAGCATCTTTACAGTATAGTTTTTAACTTCAGTTGAAGCCAGATCTTTTGAAACTGCATGAACATTAATGATAAGGCCTAGAAAAATTAAAATAAACTTTGTCATAAAGCCCCCTTAATACTTTTAATATTAAGCTTTTGATTTTTAAAAGTAACCAAGAAACTATGTTTAACAGCTTCTTTATCATCCATTAAGAATACAGCATATGTATTGCAGTAGACCACTCTTATTTTATGAAGCTCACCTTTTTTTAAAACTTTATCAAAAACTAACCGATGTTTTTTATCCTTTAAAATATTTAGTAAAACCTCTTGGTTTTTCAAAGGACGTGGTAAAAGGCTATCTTTTTCGCCTAATCCATCAAAAAAAAGTTCATAAGTATTTATATCGATCTCAAAAAGACTGTTTAAACTGCTATTTGATGTTTTAATTTCATCTTCTAAATACTTAAGCCCATTTGTATTTACTAAGCTAAAGCCATGACTAAAGTTAATATATAAAGTTAGCGTTAAAAAGAGTTTTAACAAAAATCTTACGAATACCATATTATAGATTATGCATATTTTTTTTAATTTTTAAAGAAAGCTCTCAATTTGAAACACTCATACATCAATTGACTTTTAATAAGCTTATAAAACTCTTGAAAATCTACATCAGCAAGGGTTTTATATGTAAGATCCTTCTTTAATTTTTTGTAAAATAATCTTTTCAGGCATAATTGGGTCTTTCGGATCTACTGAAAACAAGGCCTGTTGTTCGCAACGAATTTTGTTTTTAATTAAAAAATGTAGAATTTGTGAAAGCTTTTTATTTTTTTTATCTTTAAAAAAAGGATCATTGTTTAAAACATCTTTTGCTTTTTTTAAAGCTCTTAGCTCTGAAGCATCTTTGTCTTTCACTTCATAGTAGTAAAGATCATACTTTTTAATGTCTTCTGGAAGAACCCCTAAAAAGCGTACTTCAGGAGCCGAAAAGTCTGAATTTCTAACTAAGCTTGCAGCACTACCTGCTTTTAATGTTCTAAAAATATTTTGCATTGTGTAAGCATCTAGATCTCCAAAAAAATAAATTGGGATCTTTAACTGATCTTGAATAAGCTTACACCAGCCTCTTACACCATTTGATGGAACTCCTTGAGCACCCATAAGAATGCAATTGTTTCTTTGGGTAAAACCATTAGACACTAAAGTGTTTGCCGTACCTTCTGATTCAACTACCAAACAAAAATCAATTCGTTTTTTAGCTCTTAAGCTTAAAGACTGAGGCTTGTTTTTTGGTTGAAAAGGAGTCGTACCGAGTTGTCCAAGATCAATAACAGCCTTTGAGCCATCGGGAAGAGTTTCAGTAACTTCTAACTGTTTAGAATACGTTTGCCCCCCTCTATCGTTTGCAAAGCAGTTCATTTCTTCTCTGTAAGCTCTTAACATGTCAGTGATAAAATCAATTATTGAATCTGATTCAGTTTGCTCCTCAAAATCTATTGGCTTTAATGATTCACCAGAACCTTTCACCAAACCTTTGGCTATGTAGTAAAGCTCTCTTTTTGTGTTAACTGCACCTGACTCAACATTTCTTAAAAGAATTTCTAATAAAAAAACTGTACGAGCAAGCTTTTGAACAGAAGACACATTAAGTTCACTTCTAACTAACTTCTCCCCTGGAGTAAGATAGCCAAGTTTTGAATCGTAGTTGGCATTGTCTAAAGAGCATCTAACAGCTTCTAAAACTGGACGCTGAGACGCCTCTAAGTCTTTTAACATTTTGTTACAAAGCTCTTTTGCTTTTTTTGTTATTTCAACACCTGTTTTTGCTTTTCTTTTTTGAATGGCCATATTTTTTCTCTACTTACTAGCTTTCTTGCTTGTTTTTGTCTTACTTACTTTTATAATTTTTGCTTAAAGAGTCTTATTATTTTTTCTTTTTACTGGTTTTTTTCTTACTTTTTTTCTTAGCTGTTTTTTTAGCACTAGCTTTTTTAACCTCTACAACTTTAGTATCTTCACCATCAGCCTCTGATTTATTTTCATTGGAACCTGTTGCTGTGCCTTCTTTGGCCTTTAGTTTATCAAGTCGCTCTTGGGCTTTATTTAGTGCAGCTTCTGCAGAGTCTGCATCTTTTCCTAGAATTACATCTAACCCTTTAATGGCTTTTTTCTTCCTAGCATCACTAGCCCCAATGATTCCAACCAAACCCTCAACTAAGATAGGCCCAAACTTTTCAATATAAGCTTTTTTTCTCTCTAAATCAGCAGCGCGAGCCTCTCTTTTTATATGACGAGAAAGCTTTTGCCCAGCTTGCATAAGTGCACGCCTAATTTCTTCAATCAACTCATCTGAAGAGTCTATAGTTTCTTTAGATGCATTTTTAAATTTAATAAATGGAGAGGTCACTGAAATAGCAAAAACAAAAGAACCTTGAGGCAAAGAGTTTTTACTTTGAGAGAGTCCGTAGGACTTCCAGTTTACAGACTCCACTGCACGCGTGATAGCACACGAAGATTTATCAAACTGCAAAGGTACACGGTTTGCAAAACGAAGAAGTTGGATACTATCGTCTTCTCGTCCACGATTTAAAAAACGAGCAATAGCTACTTCCACAACAACAGGTTTAAAATCACAAATCTTTGGTTTTCTTGTAACAACACTAAAGAAATCAACTTCACCAAGTCTATTGATGCTATTAGCTAAGCCTTCCTCCCCTACTGTCAGAACAGAAGCTGTTGAAGGGTTCATTAAATCAGTTTCTTGAATAGCATGAAAGATAGCTTTGAAGTCTTGCTGCTTAATCTTATTCATGGTCAGCGGCAGTAAACTTTTCTTTAAACCACTCTTTGTAAAACCTTGAATACTTGCATCTGAAACCCTCGAAAAAGCAGTACGTAAAAACTTTTTTAAGGTGAGATTTCCATAAAGAAGGGCATGAGTCATAAACTCCCCAAGCTTCATAGTA
The DNA here is from genome assembly GCA_023301025.1 of Bdellovibrionales bacterium. GTDB lineage: Bacteria > Bdellovibrionota > Bdellovibrionia > Bdellovibrionales > UBA1609 > JALZUR01. The sequence continues at coordinate 3,125 of JALZUR010000019.1, forward strand.
TGAGGGTGTGGCAGTGTTGGTGGTGGTACACTTGGTATTTTGTCACTCACTCTTTCAATGTTAACCCAATCATTCTCATGCACTTTATAATTAAGAGTAAGGTGTGGATTAACTAATGCCGTTCCTTCAAGATACGTTAAAAGTCCTCCATCACCATTTAACTGAAGTCTTCCATCAATTTTAAACTCTGTGGCTGTTCCGTGTTTTTTATCTTTCCAATCAATAGTGTCTTTAGCTTTAACAAGTCCTTTGTTGCCTTTTATGTCCACATCGATCTTCATCTCAACTGCTTTTCTCATTGCAGAGGTTTTACTTTTTACCGTAACACCTGCAGCATTTGTAAGTTGCGCCCAAGTGGTTGCAGCTGATATTCCTATACCCTGTTGCCCTCTGGAGCACTGACCACGTCCAAATTTTGAAGAAGCCAAATACTCTCCAAAAACCTTTGGTACAATCTCAGGCTTTAGCCCCGGACCATTGTCTTCAACATATATACGAATAAGGTCCGTGTTTCTGCCTCCACCTTTACCAATTTTTTCAATAATAACTGTAATTTCTGGAGCAATCTGGTTCTCTTCGCAGGCATCAAGTGAGTTGTCCACCGCCTCTTTTAAAGTGGTTAAAACAGCCTTTGTTGGGGATGAAAAACCCACCTGCTGAAGATTTTTTGCGAAGTATTCTGCCGTACTTGAGGATGTGATTTTAGACAATGAGATGTTCTCCTTTTTCTGGATCGCATTAAAAACATATTATAGTAAGACTTTCACTTCTTTTCCAATACCAGCTCTACAGGGGTCTTGGCTTTTTTATTGGTATTGCATGTTTTACAGGCAACTACCACGTTAGATTTCACTGATTTCCCCCCCCTTGAGACAGGCACTTTATGATCCATAGTGAGCTCTTCGGCTTTATAGGTCTTTTGGCAGTAAAGACACAAACCAAGGTTAATCTGATCCAACCACCATCTAGTTTTTTTTAGTTTTCTAGCTTTAATTCTTTCATCAGAAATATGTTTTTTTGAGGCAGGGCTATAATACACCCAAAAAGTACTAACACATTGCAGTAAACAGCTCAAGTCGTTAAACATATGGAAACAAAGGGTTAAGTCTTTTTAACCACACTTCAGGATGATTAAAAATGCGAGGTTTTAAATATGGACATTAAAGAAATTGAGAAACGTGTTTTGTCTTCGTTTAAAGACTCTACTGTAGCCGTTTTTGATATGACTGGCATTGGGCAAAGTTTTGAAATCAGACTTTCTGCACCAGACCTTAAAGACAAGTCCAGAGTTGAAAGACACCAGTCTGTTATGGGACTTTTTAATGAAGAGCTCAAAGCAGGAAGTATCCACGCCCTTTCTATAAAGTACCTAAAACAATAAACTTAAGACTATAAAATTAAGACAATTTAAAAGAGATTAAACATCTACAGGAGAATTTATAAATGGAACTTAGTCCTGAACTTAAAACAAGAATAGAAGGCGAAATTTCAAAAAAATCATTGTGCCTTTTTATGAAAGGAACACCCGACTACCCTCAGTGCGGTTTTTCACAACGTGCAGTTGCCCTTTTAAATGAAATTGGCGCTGATTTTCATGCTGTAAACGTTTTAGAAGATCAAGAGATTAGAGAAGGTATAAAAGCTTACGGCAACTGGCCTACCATTCCTCAGCTTTACTCTAAGCAAAAATTAGTTGGAGGAAGCGACATTCTAATGGAGATGTATCAAGAGGGCGAACTTGAAGATCTAGCTAAAAATTAAACACAATTTTTTTTGACTTTATTTACGGTTTAAATTTACGTAAATTTAAGGCTTTTAAAGTGACGTTTTTATCCCTAATTACTGTCAATTACTTTCAACTGAAGATAAGGTCATCAGATACCCCCAATTAATGCAATCATTACTTAGCCCAATCTATTATAGTCCCTTACAAAAAAATAAGTTTTGATATTAAAAAAAAAGGGACAATTTTTTGGCACTTATATTGCTAGAATATATTTGAAATATAGTATTTATAAAAATTTTCTTAGCAATAAGGAATATAGAATGAATAATTTTATAACAAAATCAGTATTAGTAACCGCTTTAGCTATTTTATGCTCTAGCGCCTCTGCGGAGAATGATCTCAGTGGTGCACACGAAGACTATTTGAACGCAAGAGACCGAGATCTTAGAAATCAATTTGAGAAATCTAATGCAATTACTACAACGGAACTTAAAAAATTTGCAGAGAATGCACTTCAATCAAAGTACGGTTATAATCCTAACGACTTTACCTATACAGAATATGTAACTAATAGGCCTGATGGCAGAGGTTCCTATATTATTATTGGATACTTTTTTTCAGATAAAGTTATATGCCGTTACGACAAAACATTAATACCTCCAACAATATTTATGGGGAAAATCACGCATCCAAATAACGATTCATATCTAGATTGTAGAGAAAAATAATATTTTTTCTTTAGTTTAAGGGGCTTGTATACAGGCTCACCCTTTCTAGTCGGCAAACTTTTGGTTGCTTCCCCCCCAAGTTTTTACTCGCACAGCAGCAAAAAAGTGGGAAGCCAATGTATTAATTAATCAGTTTTTTACAAATATTGCAAAAGAAGTTAATTATATAGATCACAAATGAAACACAACAAGATGTTTCACAGTTTTGTCCGTAAAGTCAGTCTTGTTGGATTAATCCATTTTAATATTCGTGAGACTGAATATATCTTAAATATCTTGACCAAAAGAATTACAGAAAGTGAAGATGATCTTTCGGATAAAACACTTTAGCTGTTAGAAAAGCGTTTGCAAAATTTATTAGAAGAATCAAGTAAAAGAGAGGTCACAGATTTTTTGTGATTTAAAGTGAAATACTAACAATCAGTAGACACTCATCAAACCCATTTGCCCTCCAACACTCTCTTCAAATTTTTCCATAGCTTTGATAGCATCAGATATTGGAAAACGGCTGCTGTTAAGACTATTTTCTAAATCAGAGCTTACTCCCAAATGATTGGTTATAGCTAAAGTTTCGGCGTTTCTTAAAGCCTCAACATGTGAGTTTAAAGCGTTAATGTGAGCATGTGTCTGTTCAAGTTGAAGGTAGAATTGCCCTAGAGAAATATGAGTGACGGCCACTGAGTCCAATCTCGAATTGTAGGACAGAAGGGCTGTTTGATCAATTGATTCTGTATCAAATCTTCTCAGCTCATCAAGCTCTACGCCTAAAACTCTTAAAAGGTCACTCACAAGTTTTCTTGTAAGAATAATATGCCCTACGGCTTCAGTTAAGCTTTTATCTAAAAAAGCCACTACTTTTTGATGGCTCTCTTTACTTTTAATTTCGCCAACCTCTAGCTGCTCAAATCTTTCCTTGATAATACCTTTGTTTCGATCATAGACATCAAGCCACTTTATAAAACCATCAAAAAAAACTCTTGATATCTCAGCTTGCAAATCAACAACATCAGAAGAGTATGCAAGAAAATTTTGATCCGTCACTTCAGTTCTACCAACAGGAGATGAACTTTCAGATTGCGCCGCTTCAAAATCAAGTACTATAGAATCCACCACGTCTTTATACTCCGTAAGCTTTGCGCTAAGATCTTGAGGCACGTAAAAAATTGATGCATCTGGTGAGTGAACAAGATCTATTTTTTTATGCCTCTCAGCTAAATTTTGATCTACAGATTTTATCGCAAGACGAGATTTGTAGTAAAAGCGTCTGGCAGAATCAGAAAGACCTAGAGCACCAGCCTTAACAACAAGCCAAAAAGGAATCGCCTCAGGCATCTCAGACCAAAGACTGTAAGTGTAATAAGGACCAGACTCGTAGCTAAGCCCAGCAGCCGCACCTGCAACCGCTAAACCCACTGTTGAAAGTCCAAGCTCGGCTAAGGCGATCTTTTTAGTTTTTTTAAAAGCTTTTGAAATTAAGTCTTCTCTGTCTATAAAACCAGCCTCACCGACAACCATTAAAGTCTCACCAATAGCATCAAGAATTTCAGCGTCTGAAAGGCTTAAAAGTGTATCTCTCGCTCTACTAATAGTGTAGTCAGGTAAACTCGCATCAAAATTTGTGCTGTTATCAATTCCAGATTTTATCTCTTCAAGTAAAACCATAGAAAGCTGATCAAGCTGTTCTGCATTTAAGGCTTTGATCTGATCTGGAGTCCTAAATTCAAAATCTAGACCCGCACTTAAAGCTCTTGGTTTAGAATTTTCTAAGGAGCTTCGAAAAAATACGGAATAAAGGATTCCAGCTTCAGTAAGTCTTTCAACCGCTCGGCCAGTCGCAACTGCATCATTTGCTCTGAAGCGCTGAGTCTTGGTCTCAGCTTTAGAGTTAAGACTTAAAACTTCCAAACAAGACTTCTCAGTCAAAATTGTTTGTGTCTGAGCATTCGCACATGCAAAAGTCAGAACAAAAAAGTAAACGAAAAAAGACAGATTGGTTTTGATCACTGATTAAGCCTCTTAAAAGTTTTTAGTTAAAGCTGAGAGTTGAAAAGTTTTGCCATCTTTTCGTTAAGCTCTTCAACACTTCTAATTTGTAGAACCGCACCCTCAGTTAAAATCCCAAGCTCATTGATCACATCTTCTCCTGCACCGCTGCCGAAACCGATTCCATGAATCTGAATTCCAAAGCGTCTGGCGTAAAAAAGAATAGCATCAACTTCAATATCACGAATATTAAGTAGAGAAGGCTCTCCATCCGTCAGTAAGAAGACCATTTTTTTTACGTCTTCATCACCTTGGACTTGGTCGGCTTTTTCCAAAACCTTTTCCATACCGACTAAAAGAGCCTCGTATAAGGGTGTTCCTCCGTCAGCTCTTAAAGTTCTTGAGGCTTGCACAAAAGTTCTTCTCACATCAGTTGTAAAAGGCTGGATGGGCACAAGCTCATTGATCTGTGTGGCGTATTCGATCAATCCAACATTCATGTCTGGACGAATAAATCCACTCGCAATCTCAAGAGCTTTTCTAAGGGTTGAAATCTTTCCGCCCTCCATTGAACCACTCACATCAGCCACAAAAGTAGCAACTACAGGAACTCCACCAGACTTGTTGTCTTTCCAAACCCGCTGCGCAGTCACAAGGTTATCACCCTCAGGGAGCTCATACTGTGAGAGATAAGAGGCGTTCTCAAAGAATCCATACTCTTTAGCTTTTCTTACAGCTCCTCTATTTGAGGCTATAAAATCAGCGAAAACTTTTAAGCCTTCAGCATAATGAGCATTTTCTTCTTGAGACAATGAAGCTTGTCCCACATAAACCATGGGGTTGTCATGTCGAACACCAAAAGGGATAAACTCAAAAAGGTCACTCATCTTAACCTCAGGCTCTCCTTTTTCATTCAGTCTTGTGTTTACAAAACTCTGATACTCAACAACACCAGCTTCAATAGAGCCTCCAGTTCGAACCGATTCTCTCATAGCCAAAGTCGTTTCAAAGAGAGCGGGAACACTCTTTTGAAAATTACGAAAGGCTAAAACAGCATCACCCTCTACAGGATTTCCAGGAGACAGACAGTTTAGCGCAGTCCACAAAAAGTTTAATCCTGTGCTAGAAACATAGGGGTTTGTATAGCCAATGCTTAACTCTCCATTTACTGCCATATTAACGATAGTGCAGGAGTCTGTAGCTTTTCCATTTGGAAATTTTTCTTTAAAAGTATCTTTTCTAACAAATACACCAGCTACGTTTCCAACAACACCATCAACATTGTTTTCAACATTATCTAGAGCCGCTTGGTCAGATTCAAATTCTTTAAGAGCAATTTTTTTTCTTCTTATAGCTACAGGCTCAACGGTATAATCAGAAGTTTCACCACTTCTTGCATCTAACATTTTTACCCACAAAGAATTTGAAGGGCTGTAAGCCAAGCCCTCAGACCTATTTGCACTCCCTGTGTATTTGCCATTTGAAAGATACTGATAAGCTGTTCCAGATGCCATTTTTCTAACACGTATTTGTATGACCTTACCTGATTTTGTCTTTTTGTTTTTAGAGTTAAACTCCTCAGCCATTTCAATAAGAAAGTCATCGCTAAAAGACTCTTTTCTAGAGTCATCAGGCGTGGCTTTTTCACTAGAAGAAAGAAGCTCTAAGACAACATAGTCGCAATCAGACTGCTCTTGGTTAACACCACAGCGAGCACCACTTGCAACTATAGGATACTTTTCATCAGTCACTTCAGGTAAAAGCGATACAAGATCCTCATCACTTAAGCTTGCCTCATCAACTTTTTCAGTTTCAGGTTTTGAATTAATAGACCCACCTTCTTTTAATAAACCACTTTTGACAGAATGAGCGAGATTTTTCCACTCTGTTAAACATTGGTCTTCAGCTTTTTGAGCAAGAGCGGATCTTTCTTCCTCCTCAGCCACTTGTCTTGTTAAAAATTCAAGCCTAGATTTGTGCCCATCAATTCTTAATGACCACTCCTCTTTACAACTGCTCAACCAACAGCTGTCTAACTTTTTTTTAGCATCTTCAAGCTGAATGGCTGCAATTTGAAGGTCTTTCTTAAGGAGGTTCAAAGCTGAGTCGTCACCTAGAACTTCCTTGAGATCACCACACTGGGACACTCTTAAACCCTCCTGAATTCTATCCGCAAAAGCAGTGCTCACGCTCATAAAACACAAGAGATTGACCAATACTAAATTTTTAAACTTAAATTTACTCTTCATCATTATTCCTTTCTTAAAACTATTAAAATATAAAATTTTTGAAACCAACTTGCACCTGTCAAATTCTTCTCTAACTTATCTTAGTTAGATGAGACTATTTCTCCCCAGTGTTCTTGGATAAGACCGAGCATCTCACCCCATAAAACTCCGGCATTTTCTCCACCTTCGGTAAAATAAGTATTGAACTCATCCACTTTAATTTCTGGATCTAATAAATTTTTATGCGCGTAAAGTGCAGCTCTCGTGCAAACAGTCTGAACCTGCTTCGGGCTTTGTTTTGAAACATTAACATTTCTTAAGTGATAAGCTGAAGTGTCTCTATTCACAAAAGGCTCATCAGTATCTGCTGTTTGCACAGGCGTGCTGTTAAATTGACTAAGTGTTTGCGCAAGTAAATCCTGTGCATCAACAGTAGGGGGTGAAACTGTGTCTGACACTGAAGGCTTTACACTTTTTAGTATATCTTTGGGATCTCTTTTTAAAAGTTCAGGTGTAAGTTTTTGAGCAAGCTGTGAGTCTCCGAAATCCATCAAATCCAAGTCAGAATCTTCCATGACCTGCAATAATTTTGAATTCTCTAAGTTACTTGGATCCGCAACCCATATAAGAGCCTCCATTTTAGACTTAGGATCTTTTAAATCTGCATAAGCTTTATCAAACTCTTGAAGCTTCTTACCCATACCATAAAACTTAGACTCTTCTTTATCTGCAAAACCGTAGTGAGGGTTAAGGGACGTAATAAAAGACCAAGTGTAGAAGGATCCACTCCCTTTACTCCCAATATTGATGTTGGGTCTTTTATTTGGGTCAGAGTACTCTTTTTGAAGGTCACTCATCGTGTTTACTGATTTCTTTTTATTATAAGCTACATAAACACATTCATCTACAAGTTCAGTTACAAAACGAACATCTTTAAATTTAAAGCTTTCAATCTCCTCAACATCTTCGCCCTGATCGTCTAGTGAAAGCTCGCCTTCTGGTATGGTTCCATCAAATTTAAACTCTAAAAAAAGCTGTACATCTTTTTGTGCCAAACCAAATACACTGCTGCCTTTTGCGATGTTGACAAGATTTTCAAATGAGCCTTTTGAGTACTGAACTTCATAGAAACCAAAGCCGTAGTCATCCATATAAGTTGAAAAGCCCTCTCCAAAAACTCCAACATAGGAGCCACCAGCCCCACCAGCACTTAGACTCATACAAATGTCACCACCGGCACCATAAACTTCTTGAAGAGTAGGGTTTCCATTCTCACATTTTGCATCTGCTCCAGCCAAAGCTCCGAAGAGTAAAACACTAAAACTCACTGAGACGAATCTTAAAAACTTAATAACCTTCATTAATATTTTCACCTTTTGTTTGTACATTCTCATTCCTCTGGAAAATTTCCTCTGCGCTGTTGTGCTTCTTGAATCACTTCTGTAAATTTAGCTCTAAGCTGATCATTTTGACTGACAACACTATTGTAAAACCTATCACTTGCGTAAATCTGAGTTGGTGTCGCTAGTAGAACTGTTTGTTCTGGATTGGTGCTGTAGTAATTGGTGCTGCTAAAATCCAAGTGCTCGTCAGTCATTCTAAGGCTGTTGTATTCATCTTTAATTTTCTGCTCTGAAAAAAGTTTGACCCCATTAAAATCTTTTAATTTTAGAAGATTCTCTGTAGCAGAACTTATAATTTTTACAGCTTCAAAGTAATACCTAAAGATCTCGCCACCATTCATTGAAAGGGTTGGCATTCTCTGATTGAAAGCTGCTGGAGGGCCTAGAGGGCCTCCCATATTGTTTAACAGAGTTATAATTTTATGGGGGGACTTACTTACATATAAAAAACAAGCCGTTGGCTTATTAAAAACTTCTAGAAGACCTGCAGAAACCCCATTGTCTAATCCATTAGATTCATCGATAGCCTGGGAGTTTACCTCAGCCAATTCTTGATACAAACTCTTAAGTGCAAAAAAAGTGGCGTGAGAACCTCCACCACTTGGGCCCAGATAAACAAGCGGTCTTGGAGTTTTAGAGCCTTCACCTTTTTTTTGTATATCTCTTAAGTAGGCCAAAAAGTCTTCAATAGAATTTATGCCCTTTCTTGTGCCACTAAGTAAACCTGATTTGTAACTAAAATCTTTTCCTAGCTCTCTGTTACACATAAAGTGAACACTCTCTAAATAAAGTCCACGATCAGACCTTAGAAGCTCATTAGTAAGCGAGACTGGTTTATGGGCTTCTAAATCTTCAACTGATAGGGACTCTCCGGTGTTTTGAAAAAAGTGAGTTGCTAAATCCTTTGCTTGGTGTTTGAAATAAGGAAGCGCATCTCCTTGGGCAAGAGCTATGTCGCACTCGCCTGCAGCCAACTTTAAATGACTCTCCAGAGAACCGCTACTGTCAATAATTTTAACCTTTGAAAACGAAGAGTTAAAATTATTAGAGAGCCAGTATGCAGCTTTTATATACGTGCCCCCAGGTTTTCCTGAACAGATTTTAAGTTCAAAATCTATAGATTCTGCAAATGATATGCCTGAGAAAAAAATCAAAAAAAGTGGAGAACATAAAAGTGCAATTTTGAATAAATTCAAATCTAAAAATATGTGAAAGATGTTTGCAGTAGATCTTCTATTAGGCATCTTAAGACTCTCCTTTAGATACAAATGACAACTCACCAGATATCGATTATTTTTTTAGTACTTTAGAAGTTCTGCTATTGCCAGCTTTTAGAGCTTTTTGAAAGTATTTCACTTTTGAAAGTATTTAAACCCTGCTGTTTTTGTTGTGACCAGTAGATTACAATGTCTATATAGTAAAAAGTGTTCTCTTTAAGATAAATAGAGCAACATAATACAATTAATTATAAGTTCCTTAGCTCAGAAAGATTTTACGTAATTAAGTATTGTGGGAACAAACTCAGCTTTTAAAAAAGCGGAGGTACCCCAATAATAAAGGCTTATGATTTCATATATCAAGAAAGCATTTCTAAGAGAAACTTTTTATAACCTCAAAATACTCGTCTTCAAACTGCTTCATTATCTCTTTACAACTTTTAATATCCTCAATCTCACCCACAGACTGTCCGGCACTCCACACGTTGTTCCAAGAGAATTTCTTTTTTAGCTTTAAACCTTTTTTCATAAGATTGTAATAAAGGTATTGGCTGATTTTACCTCTTACAGATTGATCCCAATTGTAAAAGTCCATATTATTTTTTGTCTTCATCACTGAAGCATTTACACCAGATAAGGCTCTAGACATAAAAATATCTTCAGGCCCTGCTTTAACAATAGCGTCTTTGTAGGCTTGATCTACCTTTGCTTCATCACTTGCAATAAAGCGGGTACCAACACTTACAGCATCTGCACCTAAACACATTGAAGCTGCCATCCCAGCCCCTGAAGATACACCACCGGCAGCAACAATTAGTTTTTCTGGAAACTTTTTTCTAAACCACGGAAGCGAGCAAAATGGTGATAAAGGGCCCGCATGCCCCCCAGCACCAGAGCTTACAACAATTAAACCATCAGCGCCTGCATTTAAAGCTTTTGTTCCATGTTTTAGATTTATCACATCACAAATCACTTTGACATTTTTACTCTGTGCTTTAGATACAATTTTAGAAGGGTCACCTAAAGATGAAACAATAAGTGAAACATTTTTACTTAACACTAAATCTAAATCTTTCATTAAACGTTCATTTGATTTGTGAACAATCAAATTTACACCGTAGGGTTTATCTCCAACTTTTGATTCTATCGTATCTAGCCAAATCTCTAGTTCTTCTAAAGACCTGCAATTAAGAGTTGGAAAAACACCTAGACCTCCAGCCAGCGTTACTTCAGAAACAACTTGAGGATTGGACACCAAAAACATAGGAGCCCCAATTATAGGAAGCCTAGTTTTAAACATTTCATTAAATCTTGTTTTTATTTGAGACATACTGGACTTAGCCTAACACAGCTTTTGTACGATAAGAACACATGATGGGAGGTGCATTTTGAAAATTCTTTATGCTGAAGATGAACCCAATATAGCAACAATTGCTATCATGACTTTAGAAACGCTTGGTGGGCATGATGTTACGCATGTGCCAGACGGACAAATTGCTTATGATACAGCACTTGCTGGTGGTTTTGATCTTATTATTTTAGATGAAATGATGCCAAAAATGAATGGCATTGAGGTTTGTAAAAATCTAGTGCAGCAACAAATTAATATACCCATTATATTTATGAGCGCAAAGTCTCAGCCTACTGACATCGCAATTTTTAAAAGTATTGGCACTGGTTATATTCCAAAACCTTTTGAACCATCGTCTTTGAATGATCAAATTCAAGAGATCCTAAACCGCTAAAAGGCTTTTAACACTCATGAATAAAATCAGAAGCAAAATTCTATTCTTTTCAATTCTAGGCTCAGGTCTTTGCTCTTTGATATTCTTTCAAATTTACAGAACATATAATGCTTTAGAAAAAGACAGAACTAAATATTTACAGGCAGAAAGAATAAGCTACGTACTTTTAGCTGCTAGAAGTAGTCCTTTTTACAAGTCTATTCAAAGTGAACTTCTTTTAGAAAAATCAACTTTAACACCAGAATACAGAAATGAAGCGTATCAAAAAATAGTTAATGCCTACTTAAAACAAAGGAGAGGAACTTTAAGAAGAAGCATCTCTTCTTTTAACAAACAAGAGGCCATGTACAAAGACTATCTTTCTACAAATATAATGGTCTACAAAAGCAGACTACTCTCACTTACTATTGGCTTGATTTTAAGTTTTTTTATAACACTTTACCTCATGCTTTTTATTGTTCTATACACAACTTTAAAACCACTTAGAAAACTCAGTAGACGAATGGTCGATTTTTTAAATAACAGGTACAGTTACAAGTTTAGAGTCCCTCCAAGTAATGAAGTTGGACAATTAGAAGTGAACTTTCATTCACTTGCACAACGTGTGATAAATAACTTTGAAGAGTTAAAAGCTTTGGACTCTGCAAAAAGTGACTTTTTAAACATTGCAAGTCATGAGCTAAGAACACCTTTAACATCTATCAAAGGATCTTTAAATATTTTAAACTTAAGTATTGAAAAGATAAACACTGATAAGATCAAACAGCTTATGGGAATTGCAGAAGCAGAAGCTGATCGATTGATTAGACTTATCAATGATCTTCTAGACTTAGCAAAAATTGAAGCAGGTCACATGGTTTTAAACAAAAAGTGGATCAGAGTAGATGATCTTATTGAAAAAACTCTATTTAGTTTAGATGGATTTGCGCAGTCATCAAATATAAATTTAGCTTATACTTCCGGTCAAGCCAAAATGGTCGAGATTGATCAAGATAAAGTACAACAAGTTATTACAAACCTTGCATCAAACGCAATTAAATACTCCCCAAAAGAAGGTACTGTGAAAATTGTTGTGAGCATAGATAATCACAACCATTTAAAAATAAGTGTTATAGATGAAGGAGAAGGGATTTCACCTGATGAGCAAAAAAATATCTTTGAGAAATTTAGACAGGTAAGTGGCAAAAATAAGCCTATCGTTAAAGGAACAGGCCTTGGTCTTGCCATAGCAAAGGCTGTTGTTGAAGAGCACAGTGGTATTATTGGTGTTCAGTCTGTTGTTAACGAAGGAAGTGCTTTTTACTTTACTCTTCCCCATTGGAGACAAGAAAATATCACAATAGATTTTAGGAAAAATCAACAAGGATCGAAAGCTGCATGAGTTTTAATAACATGTTAGAAAAACTTAAAATAAAATACCTAAAAGATCTTAATGTTAAAGTAAATGAGCTTACAGGTTTTATAGGAAGCATTGAAACCAAACATGAAGAAATTCAAACATTTTATCATCAACTAAAAGGCAGTGGTGCCACCTACGGGGTTCCTGAAATTTCAGAAATTGGCAAAACATTTGAAGACAAGGCAAAAGATAACAGCCTAACTGATTCTGACATTAAAGAGTCCAAAATTAAACTAGAGAGCGTTTTAAAAACTCATCTTGGCTGACCCTTTCTTCATCGGTACATAGATATTACTAAAATAATTTTGGCTTGAATAAGCTCATGTGTATGAGTAAAGTTCATTCATGAGCTCAATTCCCTTTAAAGATATTATCCCTGAAAAACAGATACTTACAGAACCTCTAGATGAAGTGGAATATTTTTCTAAAGACTGGACCAAACAGTTTAAAGTGAGTTCTTCAGGGGTTTTGTTTCCAAAAACCCATGAAGAAGTTGTGAATATTGTTAAAAAAGCATACGAGCACAACATTAAACTCGTGCCTAGCGGCGGAAGAACTGGTTTAAGCGGCGGGGCTGTAGCAACAAACAAAGAATGGGTTTTATCTCTAGAGAAGATGAATAAAATTCTTTCTTTTTCAAAAGAAGATTCAAGCTTAACAGCTCAAGCAGGCGTAGTGACTGATATTATACAAGAAGAGGCTTTAAAGCATGATTTATATTTTCCAATAGAGTTTGGAGCAACTGGCTCTAGTCAAATTGGTGGAAATGTAGCAACAAATGCTGGAGGAGTTCACGTTTTAAAATACGGATCAACAAGAGACTGGATCATGTCTTTAAAAGTTGTCACAGGAAAAGGTGAGACTTTAGACATCAATAAAGGACTTGTTAAAAACAATACGGGCTATGACTTAAAACAATTGATGATCGGAAGTGAAGGCACTTTAGGCGTTGTCACTGAAGTTGAAGTGCGCCTTACAGCAAAACCAAAAGAAAAATCTGTTATGCTTTTAGGGCTTAATACACTAGATACATTGCTTGATCTTTTTAGCTATTCAAAAAACAATTTACCAATTTCTGCCTTTGAACTTTTTTCGAAGACTTCACTTGAACATGTTCTAAGCTCAAACTCTCAATTAAAAAAGCCTTTAGAGACTGACGTAGATCACTATGTTCTAATTGAAATTGAACCAAACAACCATTTTGATGTCACTACACACTTAGAACACTTTTTTGAAAAGGAATGGGTGGTAGACGGTATATTAAGTCAAAATACAAATCAGTTTAAAGAACTTTGGAGTTTTAGAGAGCTTATAACAGAATCTATATCTATTTTTACGCCCTACAAAAATGATATTTCTGTGAGAGTTTCAAAAGTTCCTGAATTTATAAAAACCATACACGAAACTGTTTTTAAAGAGCAAAAAGATTTAAGTGTTATCGTTTTTGGTCATATTGGAGACGGAAATTTACATGTGAATACTTTAAAGCCAAAAGACATGCCTCAAGCAGAGTTTATTAAAAGGTGTGAATCTGTAAGCTCACTTCTTTTTGCAGAGCTAGAAAAACTTGGCGGCAGTGTTTCTGCAGAGCATGGCATTGGCTTACTTAAAAAGCCTTACCTTAAACACTCAAGATCTCAGTCTGAAATTGAACTTATGAAATCTATAAAAAAAGTTTTTGATCCAAAAGGAATACTTAATCCTGGTAAAATCTTTTAACCAAATGAATTATATGCGGTTAATATATGACTGATACCAATGCAGAGACTGAAGGTTCAAAAAACATTGTATTTTTTGATGGCATGTGCAATTTATGCAATCACCTTGTTGATTTTTTAATTAAAAGAGACAGAGGTAAAAATCTTTTTTACTGCTCTTTGCAAAATCCTAAAGCTTTAGACTATATCAACCAAAAAGATATTGAAAAACTAAACACCCTTTTCTTTTTACACAATAAAAAAATTTATAAAAAAAGCACTGCCGCTCTTTTAATTTTAATACACATTTATGACTCAAAAATACCTTTAAAGATTTTTTTTAAAACATTACTTCTAGTACCAAGCTTTATAAGAGATTTAGTTTACAAAGTTTTAAGCTTAAACCGCTACCGTATTTTCGGGAAAAGACAAAGCTGCCGAGTGCCTACAGATAAAGAAAAAGAACAGTTTATATGCTAAGAAAAAAACTGAGTAAGCCCAAGGTTCATTGAATGTAATATGTAAAACAAAATCCCACAAAGCGATACAAACAGACAAAAATATCTTAGTCCATCAGAAATAAATGGGTTTAAGGGGCGCAAGAAAAAAGAACTTAAAAAGACACTAGTCATCAATACTAAAGCCTCGCGCCATGACTCTTGTATAAAGAAAAAATCTACATCTCTACCTGAACCAAAAATCATAAACGAAACAAAAGAACTTAAAGAAACAAAGAACATCACTCCGTTTCCTGTCGGAGATAATCTGTCTTTTATCACCCACTTCCTACTTATAAACATCATGTTAGACACCAGACCAGTGCCCACTCCACAAAAGCCAGAGAGCGTTCCAATAAACACCCCAAAAATAGATTTAACAGGGTGCCAGTCTGAAGAAGTAAAAAGTCTTTTGTCCTCAGATTTTTGAAAAAACGTAAGTGTAAAACGAACAATCATTAAAACCACAACAAAAAGAAGAGCTAACTTTATATGGTCACCTGAAAATCTAATAGAAAAATAAGAACCGACAAAAGACCCAATGGCTGCCATTGGCCCCCAATAGATCAAAACATCCCATGAGACTAAAGACTTTTTATTAAACCAGTAAAGATTTGCTAAGGAATTTCCCATAATTATAAGTAGCGCAAAAGCTACAACCTGGTGTTCATTCCAACCTGTAAGCGCTGGTAAAAATGGAACTAAAAAAACACCACCACCAATACCTAAGAGAGCAGAAACTGCCCCTACACCTAATCCAAGTAGAAGTATAAATAACATAATGTCTTGCCCCCAAGCCCTAAGAATTACAAAAAAAATCTACACATCACTTTAAAAAAAGTACTGTGGTTAAAAAACTAAAGCCTTTGATAGATACTCAAAGGCTCATCTTCAACACCTTGCCTTACTTGATCAGGCTTTAAAAAGTACTTTACATCTGTAGATTCAATTCTTTTTTGTAAAGTCTTTAAACTCTCAGTGTTTTTAACATCTAAAGTAAAATCTTTAATAGCTTCATTCTCTTTTAAAAAATTTGGATTTTGTGTTTTTAAAAAAAATCTCTGCCAAGCTTCAAAACTTAAACTGCACCTGTAAGTCATAGTTTCTGCATGCGAGTGTACAGGCGTGTAAGCCGTTAGCACTTCAAAATCACCATAGTTTGCATGGAGCTTCAAAGCAGGAGAAACCCATTGAGTCATACCACAAAGCTTTTCAATATTTTCATACCACAAACCAAAAGCTTTACTTAAAAAGCCTAAGCCATACAGCTTGTCTTCTTTTTTTTCTACAAGAGAATTAATCGAGGTCAAATTATGCGCCACCCACTCATTTCGATTCACACAAGGAATAGCAATGAAAAGTGAAATAGGCGTCCAATCTGTTTTTAAAAGCTCAGGACTAAAAACCTTTTTAAGACTTTCAGGGAGTTTTTCTGTTCTGTAAGCAAAGCCTGAAACTACTCCTGGGATTAAACCACAGTCATAAAAAACCCAACCAGGCATAGGCATATCACTTTTTTTAAACGCCAAACGATCCAGCTCTAAAATAAGTTTTCCAAAGTGCTCTTCAGTCATTGAAAGAGGATCTCTTTTTAAAACATCCAAATGTGAAAACCAGTCACAATTTTTTAAAAAACTACCTGGCTCTTTTACCCTATTGTCTTTTCTTAAAAAAACATAAGGTCTTATGTCTGGGTTTTTGATCCAATCACAGCGCTTAGGTAAACTCATACTTTTAACGGACCAATCATATCCATAGGTTTCACCCACTCATCAAACTGCTTTTCTGTTAGAAGTTCTAAATCTAGGGCTGCTTTTTTTAAAGTCGTTCCATCTTCAAAAGCTTTTTTAGCAATCTTTGCAGCTTTATCGTAACCAATATGAGTATTGAGAGCAGTAACCAACATCAAAGAATTTGTAAGGTTAGTTTTGCAATTGTCCTCGTTTGCTTTTATGCCGTCTAAGCACTTTGTTCTAAAACTGTCACATGCCTCCGATATTAATCTAATAGACTCCAAACAGTTGTGAACAATCATTGGCTTAAACACATTGAGTTCAAATTGCCCCATACTACCAGCCACAGAAACACCGGCATCATTTCCCATAACCTGAGCACAGACCATAGTGAGCGCTTCACATTGAGTGGGATTAACTTTACCTGGCATTATAGAGCTTCCAGGCTCATTTGAGGGAAGATTGAGCTCTCCTATTCCTGAGCGTGGGCCACTGCCAAGCATTCGAATGTCATTTGCAATTTTCATTAAACTCACTGCTAAAGTTTTTAAAGCACTATGAAGAAAAACACAGGCATCATGGGCAGCTAAACCTTCAAATTTATTTTTTGCTGAAACAAAGGAAAGTCCTGTCTCTTCAGATATGTGAGCACTCACTCTCTTTCCGAAATCTTCAGGGCTGTTTAAGCCTGTACCCACTGCAGTACCACCAATTGCAAGTTCACGTGTGCCCATAAGAGCAAAATTGACCCGCTCAATTCCAAGCTCAATCTGTCTAAGGTAACCAGAAAACTCTTGGCCCAAAGTTAAAGGTGTTGCATCCATAAAGTGAGTCCGTCCAATTTTAACTATGGATTCAAACTCTTTTACTTTGTTCTCTAAACTAAGTTTAAAACTCTCTAACGCGGGTATAAGTTTTTTATAGCCCATCTCATTAACTGCAATGTGCATAGCTGTCGGAAAGGTGTCGTTTGAAGACTGACTTTTATTTACGTCATCATTGGGGTGAACTTTTTTTTCACCTAAATCAAAACCCATGATTTGGCAGGCTCTGTTTGCGATCACTTCATTAGAATTCATATTTGACTGTGTTCCACTGCCTGTTTGCCAAACAACTAATGGAAATTCAGTATCAAGATCTCCTGAAATGACTTCATCAGAAGCTTTAGAAATGGCTTGCTGTTTGTCCGCATCAAGAAGCCCAAACTCTTTGTTGGCTAGGGCACAAGATTTTTTTAGAACACCTAAAGCTCTTATCATTTCACGAGGAAACTTGTTATCACCAATCTTAAAGTTCTCTAAACTTCTCTGCGTCTGCGCGCCCCAGAGGCGAGAAGAGTCTACTTTAACCTCACCCATACTGTCTTTTTCAATTCTAAATTTCATAGCTTCTAAGCTAAGCCTTAGACTAAAAACTTGCAATCTTGTTTGTATTTATGAGTAAAGCATTGACGGTCTTCACACATTGCAGCATTTCTTAAAAGTGTGACCTAAAAACGTACACGACTCCGCCGTAACAAAAGGATTAAAACATGAAGTATTGGCTTATGAAATCAGAACCTGATGCCTATTCATTTGAGCAGTTAAAAAAAGACAAAACAACGCTTTGGGACGGTATTAGAAACTACCAAGCAAGAAACTTTATGACAAAAGAAATGGATGTGGGAGACATGGTTTTATTTTATCACTCAAACACAAAACCACCAGGTGTGATTGGACTGGCTAAGGTTTCAAAAAAAGCCGTAGCTGATCCTACGGCTTTTGATAAAAAATCTAAATACTTTGATGAAAAATCTAAAAAAGAGGAGCCAAGGTGGTTTTGTGTAGAAGTTAAGTACTTTAAACCTTTTAAAAACTATGTCTCTTTAGAAGATGTAAAAAATGAAAAAACACTATCGAATATGAAGGTTGTTCAAAAAGGCATGCGTCTTTCTATTCAACCTGTTTTAGAAAAAGAGTTTAATCGTATTTGTAAAATGGGTGGACTTTGAAGATTGGTTTAGCCCCAATGGAAGGGGTGCTAGACCCCTTGATGAGACAAATACTAACAAAAAATAAGCATATTGATTACTGCACAACAGAGTTTGTAAGAGTCACTGACAAACTTATCCCAAAACATGTTTTTTACAGATATGCCCCAGAGTTAAGAGAAGACTCTAAAACCCAATCAAAAACTCCGGTACTCGTGCAACTTTTGGGTGGTAAGCCCGACTGGATGGCTGAAAATGCGAGAATAGCTAAAGATTTAGGTGCCTTCGGCATAGATCTTAATTTTGGCTGTCCCGCAAAAACAGTAAACAGACATGACGGAGGTGCCACACTCTTAAAAGACCCTCAAAGACTTTTTGACACCATTTCGAAAATAAAAAGCACTCTAGGACAAGATTTTCATGTTTCTGCAAAGGTTCGACTAGGTTTTGACAATAAAGATTTAGTTACAGACATAGCAATAGCGTGTTTTGAATCTGGAGCAAATTGGATGACCGTACATGCACGAACAAAAGAAGAAGCTTACAAACCTCCTGCCCACTGGGAGTTCATAAGAAAAATGAAAGAAAATACACCAAAAGACTTTTGTATTTTTGCAAATGGTGACATTTGGTCTTTAAGCAAATACCGAGAGTGTGTTGAAAAAAGTTTATGTAAGGATGTAATGATTGGTCGAGGGCTTTTAAGAAACCCTTTTTTAGCTGAAGAGATTAAAAAGAATAAAGAATTTGATAGTAAAGAAAAAGAAGAAAAAACACTGACTTTGATTAAAGACTATCTTCAAAAAGGGGCGCAAATCTACGGCGAAACAAAAGCCCTAAACCGAATTAAACAATGGCTTAGAATATGCACCTACCCAGAGCACTCAAGATTTAGTAAAATCTTCGAGCTAGCAAAGCGCACACGCTCAACAACAGAAATCCGAAAGTGTCTAGAGCATTAAACAAAAGAAAGACTAGAGCTTTAAATTATTAGAATGTTTTATAATTACAATTATAAATGATTGAATTATTTATTTGATCTATAAATAGAAACTGAAATATATTCAGCTTTTAAGTAGGCCTTATCCAGTATTTCAAATTAAATTTGCTCGCTTCTGGAATTCTGTGTAGCACTATAAAAAATTTGGAGGCTTTTATTACACTTTTTATCAATCTACTCTTTATTCTAGTGTCATCCTTTGCATACTCAGAAGAGCCTCTAGATATTACAAGTTCAAATTTACAAGGTGTGTGGGAGTTTTATCCAATTTCAACATCTCAAGTAAATCACAATGATATAAAGACTCTTTTATTTTCAGATATAGAGACACTTAATTCATATAAAAGTAATTCAACAGTTAAACAAAATCCTGCATCTATAAACACTTTTTTTTTAGAATTTATAGACGATGTGATACATCTGCATCTACATCAATTTAACTCTTCAGATGAAACCTTTGTATTCTACTTTCAAACGCTAAACCCTTTCACACTTCTTAATAACACTATACAAACAGACGAAGAAAAAAGTCTCATAACTGCTGATTTAAAAGTGATTTATCTTTCAGAAAAAAGACTTGATTTGTACATTAAAGACTCTAATTCACTGTTGTCTTTTAAGAGAACTACTAAAGACGCTATTAAAACTTCACACTGATTGAATCTAATCAGTGAAAACTTTTAGGCTGACCACTTTCTAACAGTAGTTAGGAAAACTAAGACACAACAAAGACCAGGCAGCCAACCCGCAATTAAAGGGGGCACAAGTCCGCTCTTGCCAAAATTTAACATACTGCTGTAAAATATCCAGTAACCCATAACCGAAAGCATCGCGACTGAAAGACCGATAAAAACATTTGAAGATCTTTGATTGCCTAAACAAAAAGGTAAAACAAGTAAACTTAAAAACAGGGCTGAGAAAATAAAACTGAGTTTTCCATGATACTCTGTTTTCAATTTTAAAGTCGACATTGAAGCCTCTTCAGCTTTTTTAATTGCATAAGACAGCTGGCTTAAACTCATAGTGTTAAGCTTAGATTGTCTTTTTTTAAACTCCTTTAAGTCTTCTAAGGCTTTAGTTTTATAGGTTTCTAAATTTTTGGTTACTGGGGATGAACCACTGTAATCAGTAATACTAACATCTTTATAGATCCATTTTTTTTCGTTAAGAAACGAAGACTTTGCTTGGATCAATTTTTTGGGTCTCCATTTTTCACGATCTAATAAAAAAATCTTTATATTCTCAACTTCATTTTGAGAAACAACTTTACCAAAGTTAATTATAGCTTCAGGTGTTCTAAACCAAACATTAGACTTTCTTAATTTATTAAAGTCTCCTGGTCGATTTTTCATCTCAACATAGTAGTAGTAGTTTCTTTTTTGCATGCTTTTTGGAACAACAACGTCTGTCATGAACCAAGAAAAAAGCGCCATCAGCATAAGTATAGATAAGACAGGTGTTAAAACTCTGTAGATAGAAAGACCAAGTGAGTAAAACACTACAAGCTCATGATTTTTCTGCAAACTCACAAATAAAAAAACAGTGGCTAAAACACCAGCAATAGGCTGCATTTGTGTTACTATCCAAGGCAGATAGTTAAAATAGTAGGCTAAAAAAACACCACCAGAAACATCAAAGCGACTCAAAGTTGAAATAACATCAATGAATAAAAAAAGTGAGCAGACCACAAGCAGACTTAGAAAGAAGTAGCCTAAAAAGGTACTTAACAAATAGGAGTCAACTTTTTTCAACATAAAAAAAGACTATAGTTAAAAATCTGTAACCGCAATAAAAGCCTTTAAAAGCTTAAGGATCACTTGTGCTTATCTTGACTCTAGTAATTTACTGTCGTCTAATTTATTTATGTCCTTGCGTGTACTTCTCGCCGATGAAAGTCCCTCAATAAAGAAAGCTTTTGACTTAGCTTTAAAAGATTTTGCAGTAACAGTGCAAACTGTTCACCAAGGTACTGATGTGCTCAAGCTTTACAGCTCCTTTCAGCCTGATATATGCTTTTTGGATGTACTTTTACCAAAAAGAAACGGTTACGAAGCTTGTTCTGACATCAAACAAACTGAATCTGATACACCTATTATTCTTATGTGGAGCAACTTCTTAGAGGTTGATGAGTCAAAGTTTACCAACTGCGGAGCTGTGGCGCGGATAGAAAAGCCTTTTGAAACAAAAACTCTTAGAAGCCTTGTTTTAGAGCATGTTCCAAAAACAAAAAGCAATAAGATCAGTTCTTTTTTAACTCCTCTTCAAAAAGAAAAAGTTAAGACAGAGCAGCCCGTGAGCACTGCGCAGAAACCTCATGAAATGAAAGATCTTCCACCATTAAAGAAAACTAAGACCCTTTCCGCCGTAGACATTAAAGATGGTGATCTTTCTGCATTAGAACACAAAAACCTATCTGATAACGGAGCTTCACTGCCAGAACTTCCTGATATTGACGATCTGTTTGATTCTCCGTCTTTAAATGAAGTGAACAATATTTTTTCTGACTCTCCCGTGCAAGATATTGACTCAGTAGAGAATGCTTTTGAAAACAATGACTCTAGTTCAAATGCTGACATTAGCTTAGATCCTTTTGATGGCTTGAACCTGCAGGACTCTAATGATGAACAAGAAGAAGAAGATTTTGAAAACTTTCAGATGGAGCCACTAGAAAATTTTGAAACTCCTACCGAAGCTTTTGAAACACCTGCAGACTCATCTGAAGCACACTCGGGTGAGACACTTGAGCCTAAAGCTCCCCCTATTTTTGAGCTACAAACTGAAAATCATGCCAACGAAGGTACACCACCGCCACCACCCTCATCTATTCAATCTTTAGACACCCAAGCTTTTGAGATTCCAGAGGTTAAAGAGCATGAAAATCATAGTGATCTTGAAGAAAAAACAGCAGATTTAAAAACAGATTTAAACTCTGAGCAGTACTCAAGCTTTCAAGGCAATGACGATGAGCTTACTGATCCATCTATTTCAATTGTGGACAGGCCTTTGATTACACCGCCACCACCTCCTCCTGCACTATTTGAGCCTGCGGCTGATCTAACAAATGACAATTTAACACCTAGTGAAACTTTAAGTGAACCAATACCTCTTAAAACTAAAGAGACAGGTGAGAGTTTCACTCTAGAATCTGAACTTTCTAAAGAAGAGCTTAAAAGACTTATTATGGCTCAAAGTAAAGATATTATTGAATCTGTAGTTTGGGAGGTTGTTCCTGAACTTGCAAAAGAGATGATTAAAAAAGAGATTGAAAGGCTTACTGGGGAAATCAATCCTAATGAGGAGCCTCTGTGATTGGCTTAGAGGCCATTGATCTTTGGCCTTTACTATTTAAAGAAGATGCGCCTGGTGGTGATTCTACTTGTGACGCCCTTGAGCTTCCTGCTCTAGAGAGATCTGGAAAAATAATTGCCAAAGAAGATCTAAAACTTTCAGGATCTGAATTTATTTTTTCAAACATACCAAGTGATTTGAATATTACTTACAAAACTTTTTTTAAAGATGGAGATACAGTGTACTCTGGTCAGTGCATTGCGCTTTTAGAAGGCCTCTGGAAACCTCTTCTTCTAGTTGAAAGACCACTTCTTAATTGGCTCGGACACTTTTCTGGAGTAGCAACACAAACTTGGAGATTTACTAAAGAGACAAAAGGTACTTTTTGTAAGGTTATTGATACGAGAAAAACAACACCACTTTTTCGCTCTTTTGAAAAAAAATCAGTGCTTGATGGTGGAGGTCTAAATCACAGGGCTAACTTAACTGAAGCCATGATGCTTAAAGAAAATCACTTATCTTTGTACAACTTTAATATTACAAAAGCTGTTGAGGATTGTCTTAAAACAAACCCTAAAAAACACCTAACTGTTGAAGCTTCTGATATAGGACAAGTTCAACTCATTGCAAAAACAAAAGCTCATAGGCTTATGTTAGATAATTTTAACAACGATGAGATAAGCGTTGCTCTAAAAAAGATTAAAGAAATAAACCCCGTAATAGAAATTGAAGCCAGTGGGGGGATGACTGTAGAACGCATTCACTCCGTTGCAAAATTAGGTGTAGATTTTATAAGTGTAGGCGCTTTAACACACTCAGCCCCACAAGCTGATTTAAGCTTTCTAATGGATTATTAAATAATATAGGAGTGTAAAATGTTTGATGTGGCTATACTTTCAAACGCTTGGTGGAGCAGTTCATTTGGTAATGAGACCTCTACCTATCTAAAAACTACAAAAAGCACTCAAATAGATGCAAAAAACAATCTTACAAAAGAGTGTTCCAATCATGGTCACCTTTTTACAACATCAAACCAAACCCATGGAAAAGGTAGAGGACTAAATACTTGGATTACCCCCTCTGAGGGCTCGACTTTTTTAGCCTCATTTCTTCATCGCTTGCCAAGCCCTGCACAGCCTATACTAACACCTCTTTTTGGTTGGGCTGTTTACAAATCTTTAAATGAAACTTTTAAAGAATCAAAAAATACATTTCAATTTTCAGTTAAAGCCCCTAATGATATTTATTTAAATGACAAAAAAGTTGCAGGGCTTTTACTAGACAGCCTTTCTCAGGGAGATGAAAACTGGATTGTTTTTGGGCTTGGTTTAAATGTTTTTGATTCTCCAACAGCTAAAAATGAAATAGAAACAAATAAACTTGCATATTCAAGTACATCCTTAAAAGAAGAAGCTTTAGAAGTTGATGAGAAAACCTGGACACAATTTTTAGAAAAGCTGTCGACACATCTAACTGTTGCAAGTCAGATGTCTTTAAACTCTGAACTCGAGCAAGCAACAGTTAAAGAACTCTTAAAGGCCCTAAAGAAATTCAAACATAATAAAATAAAAAATCTTACTCCAAGTGGAGATTTAGAACTCGAAGACAAAACTATTATCCCTTGGAGAAGCTTGTGATTTTAAAAAATATTTTAGGAGCCTTGGTACTTTCACTTCTAACAATTTGTGCTTTTTTGTATTTTAAAACAGGAGCACACAAAGATGCTGTGATCAGTGAAAGTACGATCCCTGACTTCCAATTCTTTTATAAAGACCATACTGGCCCCTATCATGAAATAAACTCTCTTTTAATTTCAGTAGAAGAGGCTTTCGAAAAGCTTGAAATAAAGTGCACTAAAACATTTGGACTTTACTTATCAGACCCTTCAAAAGGAGATCATGATCGCTTAAAAAGTAAAGTTGGCTGTGCCTTTGATTCTAACAACTCACCACAACTTTTTACCCCACTACCTGATATTAAAAGTAGTTTTTATGACCTACCTTTAAAAAACCCGGAAGATGCAAGTCGTCTTAAGTGCTATAAAGGAAGCTTTACAGGCTCCCCTTCTTTAAGTGCAATAAAGGTTTACCCTAAAATTAAAGATAGAGCTGAAGAGGAAGGCGTAAAGCTTTTTACACAAGCCCTAGAGATATATGAAAGCTCTGAAAAGACTCATAAAACAACTGTATACTTGTGTGGAATAAAATAAAAATTTAAGTGTCTTTAAATAAAGTAAAAACAAATTTTTAAGTACAGAATAATACTGCGAGCAAAATCAAACTGCAGCTTTCTTCTTTTTAGGACCTTTAATTATCATATAAGCACAAGGCACCCAAATTAACGTTAAAATTGTTCCACTCACCATACCCCATGCAATAGACATGGCCATTGGTCTTATAAACTCATCACTTCCCCCAATACCATAAGCTGTAGGTATAAGCCCACTGATAGTTGTAAGAGATGTAATTACAACAGCTTTTAATCTTAAAACTGAAGACTCTGCAAGTATTTCAACGAGGTCTTCATCTGGGTCTAATACCTTTCGCTCTTCTATAAAAGAGATCAAAACTATACCTGAGTTTACAATTATTCCGCAAAGTCCAACAATTCCAATCATTGCCAAAAAGCTAAGTGGAAGACCTTGTAAAAAGAAGGCATAAGCCACCCCTACAAGTCCAAGAGGTACAGTGGAGAGCACAATAAATGGAGTTGCAAAAGAATTAAAAACTAAAATCAATAAAGCAAAGATTCCAATCACTGCTAAAATCATAGCTTGAGAAAGAGATGCCATTGAATCAGCCGTATTTTCAGCTTCTCCACCAAAGACCATAGTAACCGTAGGATGAGATTTTTTAATTTCGTTAAAAAACTCTAAGGCTTTTTTATTAGCTTCAATTGAAGTGATTGTATCTGTATTTAAATCTGAGGTGATAGTTTTAGCGCGCTTAAAGTCATAGCGTTCAATAAATGTTGAAGCCTCTGAATTTTCAATTTTAGAAAATCTTTTAACAGAAATCTTTTTGCCAAAAGGATTTACAACTTCAATGTTCATTATGTCTTCAAGCGAGTCTTTATCTTTTGGGTTAAGCTCAATAAAATAATCAACATCGCGATTGTTAATGTTTACGTCGTTAACAGGAATCCCAGAAAAAGCTGTCTGAAAGGCAAAACCAACTTCAGTTAAACTTAGACCTAAAGACTGTGCCTTAATAGAGTCAACACTAAGTTTTACTTCAGGCTCAGCTTTTTGCTCATTAACCCTTAAGCCCACTAAACCTTTTAAACTGGACATTTTTTTTAATAGCTCTTGGGTGGCAGAATCAAGTTCATTATCATTTGAAGATCTAAGCCTTAAGGTCACTGGATCTCCCACTGGAGGTCCATTAACTAGAGCTTCAAATTCAAGTCTTTCAGCTTTATCATACTTAATGTCTCTAAGTTTAGTTAAAACGTCTTGTGTAACAAGTGTATCTTTTGCTTTATCAGTCATAAAGATTTTCACAATAGCAACTGAACTTGCAGTTTTTCCTTTTGGATCAGCCCAGTCCGTACGAGATGAGCCTGTAACACCTACTACATACTTTGCAGAATCACCTAAGGTCTCTTTTACAATAGCACTTAATTCTATGATAGCTTTGTTAGTTTGAGCCAAAGAATGTGACTCTGGCATGGTCACACGAGCAAGATAGATCTCAGTTTGACTAGCCGGAAACAAAATAAACTTATTAAAGACTATCATAAAAACAAATGATGATAAAATTAGACCACATAAAGCAAGAATGCTGATGTACTTATTAATTATACATCTTTTAACAAAGGGTTTAAAATTTTTATAAGCCCAATGAGTAAACCAATCTTTTGTAACATCACTTTGAGCTTTAAGTTTATCTTTAGCAGTAAGTACTAGTCTTGCTGGTAAAAAGAAAAAGCTTTCAAAAAGACTAAAAAGCAAAGAGGCCGTAACAACCAAAGGTATACCAATAATAAACTTACCCATTATACCTTTAGTCACCATCATGGGCAAAAAAGCTGAGATTGTTGTAAGTGCTGTAGCAGTAACTGGAGCCCATAAAGATTTAATAGAGTTAAGAGCTGCATCTTTTGGCTCTAAACCTTGCCTAGTAAGTCTTACAAAATTTTCAGAAATAACAACAGCATTATCAACAAGCATACCTATACTAATAATTAATGCCATAATAGTTATCGCATTCAGGGACATTCCAGAAAGCTGCATATAAACCATTGTGGCCATAACAGCTAAAGGCAAAGACAAAGCTGTCATAAGACCTGCTCGCCCTCTTAAAAAAACAAACAGAAAAAATATAACTAAAGACAATCCGGCAAGTGCATTAGAATAAAGAATTCCTACACGTTTACCAACTCTAGATCCCTCATTTGAATAGACTGTAAATGTGTATTCAGGGTAATCTTCTTTGTAAGATGCAAGAGTTTTTGCAATTTCTGAGGCAAGCTCAATAATATCTTCACTGGCCTTTTTAGCAATGATTAAGTTTGTGGCTTCTTTGCCATCTAAAAATACCTTTTCATTTGCCTTTTTCCCCTCAAGCACAACGTCAGCAACATCTTCTAACAAAATACTCGTACCACTTGTCGACGTTCTTACAGCTATTTTTAAAAGCTCTTCTCTGGACTTGAGTTTTCCATCAAGCTTTATTAAAAATTTTTCTTCCGCATTTTCTACATAGCCTGCTGGAATTGTTACAGTAGTTCTTTTAATAGCAGCTGTAACTTCTGCAATACTTACATAGTTTTCTTTTAGCTTTTTAGCATCTAACTGAATTTTAAATTGAGGATCTTGATAACCTTGAAGCTCTATCATGCTTATTTTTTTATTGTCTTGAAGGGCTTCGGATAAATTAAACGCAATCTTATTTCTTTCAAAAGCAGTTTCACCACCAACAACAGACACTTCAATAATTGGCATCTCATCAACTTTTACTTCTATAAAAAAAGGATCTTCTTCTAAATCTATTGGTAATGACGATGTACCTTCAACTGCCCTTTGCAGGTCAGAAACCACATCATCAACATCGTATTTATCAATATCAACTTCAGTAAGAATTGTGCTAATACCTGGTTGGCTTATGGACCTAACTCTTTTTACTCCAGAAACCTTTCTGATTTCATCTTCTAAAGGCTTGGTGATTTTAGATTCGATATCATCAATTGAAGCTCCTCTATAATATGTCAAAACGACAACTTGCCCAAGATTTACATTAGGATAGCTCTCTGAGTTTAGACCTTTTAAAGACATAAAGCCCGCAAGCACCACAAAAAGGGTGCATATCATAGTGAATCTTAAGTTTTTTAGAAAAAATTCTGCTGCTGCTTTCAAATGCTACCACCCTGACACGAAAATTTTTGAAATTTAGATTTGTACTCTAAAAGAGTTTCAACAATTACTTGAACAATATTAAGCTGGTTTAACTCACTTCCTAAGTAGTTATTCTGCTCTTGAATTACATCAAATAGATCAACACGCGCTTGTTTGTACTGCTTTTGTTTAAACTTATAACTCTTTTCTAGAGTTGAAGTTGTGTCTTTTTGATCTTTTAAAGCTTGGTTTAAAAGTTTTATACCGCTAATTGTTTCTTGATGAAGAGCCCTAAGCTCAGCCTTGTCTTTTTCATTTTCAGACTTTACTTGAAACCTCTCACTGTTGATTAAATTTTTTCTCTGCTTTTTTGAATAGTTAGACAAAGGCATTGAAAAACTTAAACCAACTGAAAAACCGTATCTAGATTCGTCAGCATAATCCTCTAAAGCTTGTAAGTAGCGCGTATCCACATTACTCCCAGAGAGCTGTGCCATAATTTTTAAAGAAGGTTTAGAAAATGACTTTAAAGAATCTTCAACAAAATTTAAAGATTTCTTACGTTCATCTATTTGATTTGAAAGATAAGAAAGCTCTAAGGGTGCTTCTTTGTAGCTTAAGATAGTTTGAAGACAGTTGTAAAAAACCTTAGAGTCTTCACTTCCTAACTGAACTGTTTTTAAATCATAACTTAAAGGTAGATTTGGAAGCAGAGACGATAGGTTTTTTTTAACTTTTTCAATTTGATAACTGATCAAAGCTACATTTGAGTTCTGGCCAGACGTTTGAGATTGAGCAGAGTATAAGTCACCACTTTCGACGAGACCATCTTTTTTCTTTTTACGAATATCTTTTAAAAGCTTTTTACTTAAAACCAAAAGTCTTTCATTTATCTTTCGTTTTTCTACTAAAATATTATGTGTCCAAAAAAGTGTTCGAAGCTTTGCATTTAAATTCTCTTTAGTGATTTCTTTTTCGATATTGAGTGTTTTTAAATTAGCTCTAAGACTTCTTACTTGGTTTAAAGTTTCAGATCCAAATCTGTTTTTTAAAAGATCCATAGACACTGAAAAAGTAGGATTAATCCTAGCCGAATTGAATGAAAAAGCACCTGGATCATCGCTTGGAAGACTTTCAATACTTTCACCTAAAACACCAAGACTGTAACCCACCCCATACATAGTGTTGTTGTTAAGCTTTACCTCTGTTGAGTAATAAGGTTTCGGAGGAGGATCAAAAATTATAAGAGATGGCTCGTTAGTTCTGTTGTATCTTAATGTTGCTTCAAGGTTTGGAGAAAAGTTTAACAGTGTTCCGTTAATCTGAGCCTCAACTTTTTCAATCTGGGCTTCAAAAGCTTTTAAATGCGGGGACTGTTCTAGCATCTCTAAAAGCTCTGGTTCAGAGAAGACAACAGCAGCATTTACTTGTGCACTAAAATTAAAAACAATCATAGCAAGTATCAATATAAATTTCATATCTTTTTCCTTTTGAAAAAAGGTGAGTCTTTTAAACAGTACGATAAGTAGAGCTTAAGCAAGAGCAAGTATAATAATGATTAAGTTTTGTCTTTATCATATATGAAGCTAATATAATCAGACAACTCTTTATCTTTTTGAGTTAATCCACCAGCATCGTGTGTGGTGAGCAAAACATTAACGGTGTTGTAGACATTTGACCACTCGGGGTGATGGTTCATTTTTTCAGCTTTAAGCGCAACCTGTGTCATAAAAGCAAAGGCTTCCATAAAGTTGCCAAATTTAAAGGCTCTAGTAATGGACTCTTGTCCTTTGTTATTAACACCTTTTTCCCAGCTCTTAAAATCCATAGTGTCCTTGCTCCGTAACATGTTCTTTAGTAGTCTTCATCATTATGAAAAAAAACTCAATAGTTCTTATAATTCTGGTTTACATGTTTCACTCATATGCTTTTTCTTACGGCACTTTCTTAAACTCAGCTAAAGTACTTAAAAACCAAGAGTATGACATCTCAGCATTCACCCAACTTTTTTCTGACAATAGACGAGGGGCTTTTGTCTCTGGTGTTGTGGATCTTCCATTAAGCTATGATAAGAATTTAAGATTTTACGGCGGATCTGGCTCTTTTGAATACGCTCTTGGGGCACAACTCAAATGGGTTCCCTTTCAGCAAATTGACGACTACGTTTTTTCTCTCGGCACAACTTTTGGTTTTGACTATGGCTATGATGATCGCACTGGCTTTTTACTTGCAAGAATCTCCCCTTTTATCAGTAGAGATTTTTCTTGGGAGTTTGGTCACTTTGAGCCTTATATAGCACTCCCAACAGGATCTATTTTTGTTAACTCTGATACTAACCTTTACATGCAAGCTGCCATAGGCGCCAATGTGTACTTTGAAGAGCTTAAGTACATGCGTTTTAGTTTTGAAGGTGGTTTTAACATTGAAGATGCTCAATCATACTTTGCTATCATGGCAACTTTGCAACTCACACAAAAATAAAAATAACTTTTAATTGTCTCTTAAAAGCAGTTTGGCTCTGCCTTTTGGGCTAGGGACAGTGATCTGTTTTAAACTATTTCTAGGCCAATCTTTTTCAGTGTAAAATCCCTGATCTTCCATGTTTTTGACAATCTTCATCCATATAGGCAAAGCGGCTGTCGAGCCTGTGAGTTTGTAAGCCTGTCTTTTTGTGTACTCTGATTCGCCTAACCAATTTACAAAGGTGTACGACGGCGAAAGTGCTACAAACCAGGCATCTTTATGTTGATTGGTTGTCCCCGTTTTACCGGCATAAACACCTTTAAGATCAAGTATTTGAGCACGTCTTGCTGTTCCAATAATTAAAGTGTTTTTCATCATTTCTAAAACCATACGCTCTTCAACATTAGGCAAAAGTACTTCATACTCTTCAGAGTTATTTTGAATCAAAATTGTATCATCAGAATCTTTAACCAAATCATACAAAAAAGGGCCTGTTTCACTAAACTTAGAATTTTGTCTAGTTAAACCCATAAAAGCCCCTAAAACTCTGTAAGGGCTTGCTTCAAAAGAGCCTAGAGCCAAACTTGGAGTAACAGGACTAAACTCATCAAAGCCAAAGTCCATTAACGTTTTATAAACTTTTTTATAACCAAACTCTGACATTAAGCGAACTGTTGGTATATTTTTAGATTTAGCCAAGGATTCAAATATTGGGTAATAAGGTCTTTTATCATTAGAGTAGTTTTTAGGAGACCAACTCTGACCTTCGTATTCATAGACAAAAGGTTCATTTGAAATCTCAGTAATCGGAGTATAGGAGGAGTTAGAGGTAAACGCTGTTAAATACACAAAAGGCTTTGCCAAAGATCCAATTTGTCTTTTTGCATCCATTGCAGAATTAAAATTTTGGCTTACACTTTTACCACTGGCCAATGCTAGAACTGAGTTTTTTTTAGGATCGCCTATAATAAAGCTTCCATAGAAATCTGCTGAATCTTTGGATAAGTATGTATCAATTGATTTTTCTAAGGCTTTTTGAATAAAAAAATCTAAATTTGTAAAAACCTTTAAGCCGTTTAAATCAGTAAAGCCCTTATTTTGTAAATCCTTAAAAACTGCATCTACATAATACGGAGCTTTAGGTGCGGAAAAAGTTTTATTTCTAACAACCTTAACAGAGGTTGAAAAAGCATCAACTTCTTGAGCTTTTGTAATTAAAGAAAGCTCTTTCATTCGGTTAAGAACTTTTTCTTGCCTAGGTTTAGACTTTTGTTTGTGTGGTCCATAAATACCGGGCCCTTTAACAGCCCCAGCCAGTAGACTGCACTCGGATAAATTTAAAACTTTAGAGGACTTTCCAAAATAGTGCTTAGAAGCTTCCTCTATTCCATGTATTGCGTAAGGTCCTGATTGCCCCCAATAGATGTAATTTAAGTATGACTCTAGTATTTCATCTTTTTTCAAGACAACTTCTAACAAAAGAGAGAGCCACGCCTCTTTTATTTTTCGTAAAAGCGTGCGCTCAGCTGAAAGAAACTTATTTTTAACAAGCTGTTGAGTTAAAGTGCTACCACCTTGGCTTATACGCCCACTCTTAAAATTGATAACAGCAGCTCTTAATATACCTCTAAGACTTACACCTTTGTGCTTGAGAAATCGATCATCTTCAATTGCTAGAACAGCATCAATACAATATCTAGGTATCTGAGAAAGTTTTTTATAAGTTCGTTTTATAGGCTTTTGGTTCGAAACTTTTGCCAAAAGCATGGGCTTAAGCTCAAGCGTATCAACACTTAAACTCTGGTCTTCAAAAATTTCATGTATCTTAAGTATTTTTTTATAAGAGACTTCAATTAAAAATTTACGCCCTTTATCAAGTAAAGTTAAAAAACATGACCGTGTGTTCCGGTGTAAAT
The DNA here is from genome assembly GCA_023301025.1 of Bdellovibrionales bacterium. Taxonomy (GTDB): domain Bacteria; phylum Bdellovibrionota; class Bdellovibrionia; order Bdellovibrionales; family UBA1609; genus JALZUR01. The sequence goes on from JALZUR010000019.1 coordinate 35,452, forward strand.
CCAAACCATAGAGTTCTTCACAAGTTGAAGACGTAAAAAATGTATACTCATAACTCCCTAGAGATTGACTTAAACCTCGTTCTCTAAAATTTAGAGTCTTAAAAAGTTCTGATAATTTACCAGCATCCATAGATTGATTTAATTTTATTTTAAGAGGTGAGGAGTAAACCTCAGTTGGCGGATCAAACCAACCTGATTTTGTTGATTTTTTCAGCTCAATGACACTTTTTATAGTCCATAAAAAAATACAGCCTAAGCTGAGTACAAAAAAGAGCGAAAGAATCTTAATCTTGGGTGCTTTACTTGACATCGTTTTTAACCCTACGTTTAGTTGTTAAATATGAAGTTATCAGAGAATCAAATTACCAAATTAGCGGCAGAAGTCTACAGTGAGCTAGGCAAAAATGAAAGTATAACTCTTATAGGAGACTTTACAAAAGTAACATCTCTTATATCAGATGTAGTTAAAGAGAATATCAAGAGTGAGCTTGAGCTTGATCAAAAGGTCAACGCCATGATGGACACTCTTGAGAAGCAGAATGCTAGCTCATTTGAACGCTATAAGATGTTTCCCTTATTAAAGAAAAAACTCGCTGAACAACAAGGATTTGTCTTATGATTTCTGAAAATAGATCTAGCCACATAGCCCATCTTATTCGTGAAAAATTTAAAAAAAGTGATCTTGTCACTTACACGGATGAACTAAAGATTCTTCAATCTATTAAAATTGGTGTGTCTAATTTCATAAAAACACACGAAGAAGTTGATAAGGAAGCTAGGCGACAGATCTCTAGTCAAAAGAAATCTATTTCTGAAGGCTCAATGGAGTGGGAGGTTTTGTACTCTCGATTTTATGAACAAGAGTTAAAAAGAAAGGGCATTTCATGAATAACGAACAAACTAAAAAAACCTTTTCGAATCTTCTTAGATATTTAAACTTCACTCTCATAAGCGTATCAACAATCTTTGCTTTTTCATTTCATACAAAAAATGCACATGCTTATGACTTTTATTGGACAGGCAATTACTCTGCTGAAGGCAATTACTTTAACAATCTAAATCTTGGCAACAGTCAAAGTTCAGGTGAGAAGTCTTATATTAATCACCACCTCTTTTTAAAACCAGAGGTTGTTCTTTTTAGCGGACTTTCTGTTAAAGGTGCATTAGACGTTTTAAATAGCGGAACAGATAGTCTCCCCTCTTCTCAAAGAATTGGTCATGTTCTTGGTGGCTCTTTAACAAACAATGAAACTGTTAACGGCACTGAACCTGTTTTTTTAGATAGAATTTTAGAAAAAAACAGACCTCTTAATTTAAGCGAAGCCTATTTTGAATTTGCTCACACTAACGGTACACTTACTCTAGGGCGAGTGCCATTAGAGTTTGGTCTAGGTGCATTTTACAGTAAGGGTCATGGTATATTTGATCACTTCTACACTAATAGAGACGGTTTAACCTATGACTTTCAATTTGGAAACCTATACTTCAAGCCCATGTTCTACTTTTTGTCTGATTCAGTGAACACATCTTTAGGTCGTGTGATTGAATATGGCTTAGAATTTCACTTTAAAGTTGAAGACAGTGGACTAGACTTAGGAGCTTTATTTTTACAAAGAAACATCTCTTCAGAAACATTTAGAGATGCAAACTTAGGCGTTGTTGATGGTGAAGCAAAACCCTTGTTTTTTAATATCTTTTACAAAAGAAAACAAAAGTCTTATGCTTACGCTTTAGAGGCTTTTCTTCAATCTGGAGACATCGGTCAAAATCAAAATGGTGATGAAGTGTCTTTAGATGGTTTTGGCTTAGCTGTTGAAGCTAACTACATGTACAAAGAATGGGACTTCAAATTAAAAACAGGATTTGCTTCTGGCAACGATACATCTGACACATCCTACTCTGCCGTAGGATTTCATAGAAATTACGACATTGGACTTATACTTTTTAACCACCCACTATCAATAAGTGGTTTTGACCCTTTACAAACAAACTCTCGTGAACGTTTAAACGGTCAAGACCCTTCAAACTTTAATGTGGATCAAACTGCAGACACTGACAGGGTTTCTAATTCTATTTATTTTTCACCAACAGTGGATTACACCTTTAATCAAAACTGGGAACTAAGCTCAACACTTGTATTTGCGTGGCTTAGTGAACGTGATATTTCTGGGTCAAGACTTTCCCCTTTTTTAGGGACTGAACTAGATTTGACATTAACCTACAAACCGACACAAAATATTGTTGTTGCTACTACAGCTGGTTATTTAATGCCAGGCTCAGCTTTTGAAGGCTTGGGCAGCGGTGCTAACAGCAACTTGAGCACAGGCTCAACTTTTGGGGCGACTCTTAATTTTGGTGTCACCTTTTGATTGCAGCTTTAGGTTAATGCATCTTTGATTACATAATAAGGGTTTTGGATTTGTCCAAAACCCTTTCTTAAATAAAAACTACTGAATAGAGCGAGGACCTGTGTTTCCGTTATCACCTGGTACAGCTAGGTTTCTGTTGTTTGGAGCTTGCTGCCTTTGATTTGTACGTGCTCTTCCAGAAGTTCTAGTTTTTTGATTCGTCGTGTTCCGTGTTCCATCAAGAGCTAGTCTTACATTTCTATAGTTTGAACGAACGCTCACTAAAAATTGATCAAGATTACCTGCATCAGCAGCCAAAGGGGCTATAGGAGCTTGCGGTGAAACATTTTGATTTGTATTGGTCGTGCTGCCAGTTGAACTAACACTTGTTCCAGAATCACTATCTAAAATATCTCCAACCCTTGATACACCTTGACCATCACGATCTAGCTCACCAAGGCCTTTAGAAAAATGATCACTCCAATATGTAACAGCACTTGATGCAACTGGTGATGCCAACTCCCCGTCCGAAGATGTCAAAGACGTAAGTTTAGCAAAAAGTTCAGCATTTTTTCTTTCTAAAGCATTGATTTCAGCTTCATTAACACCTGGAGCACCTCGGCCGAGTTTGATGGCTGATATGTTAGCCCTAATTCCTGCAGCAATTGTAAAAGCTTGAACTTCAATGCCTACGGCTTTATCAACACTTTCGTTGCTTTTAGCAAGCTTTTCAAGACCAGCTACACCATCTAACGAACCTGAGCTTGCAAGTTCTTCTCTAAGCTTTGGAAGAATTTCTTTTTGATAATGACTCCACTGCTCTTTTGCATCTAACGAAGGGTCAACGTCTTCAGTTGAATCTTTAGAAGTTTTTTTAGCTTCAGAGATTTTATGACAGTCTTTAGTTTTGATTGGGTTTTCGGCATACTTTGTGTTAATTAATGTAAGTCTTGTTCTAAATTCTTTTAAATACTCTTCTGCTTTATCTATCTCTCTATCAACAGTTCTATTAAAACCATCTATTTGAATGTTTAACCGATTGTAATCAGATAGTGTGAAACATGCGCCCGCAGCACTATTTAAAACGTCGTTAAACTCTGACTTTAATATTCCTTCAGGTGTACCATCGTTAGTAGTTTCAGCCTCTTCTTCACCATCACTATCTTGATCAGTGCTAGCTTTTTCAGAAAACCCTTCATCGGTGTTAACACTTAATTCATCAGATCTAGTTGGCGTGCATGGCTTTGGCTTACCTTTACAAGAATCACCACCATCAACACTTATGCTAGTAGCTCTACTTTGAACAGCACTCATAAAATAGTTTTTGATTTCTGACTGAGTTGGGCTGTCACCATACCCCATATCTTGTAAGGCGCGTGTTAAGATTTGTATCTTGTTTCCATTGATTATTTTAATGGAGGCTTTACCATCAGATCTAGCTATGCTGATCTCATAAAAACATTTGTCACTCGGATTCGAACTGGCCTCAGGCAAAGTATCAACCTCTTCACAATTTTCAATACTTGCTAGTTCTCTCGAACCATTTTTTTTCATCAGATCTGTATTGTAAACCAATAGTGTAAAGACACCTAGCACCACACTTAACACCCAGGCTTTGTATTTTAACAGTAATTTCATGTATCCCCCATAATCTGATTAACTTCTTATTGTTTCAAAAACCATTAACCTCTATAAGAAAACAATGACTAACTGTGCGTCAACATCAATTACAAATAAGATTTTTGACCCTTATAATGAGTCTTGGTCCCATCAAATAAAGTTTTCTTTAAAAACTCTAGATGACTTTAAGAAACATCTTAATTTATCACAAAATGAAATTGAAGGCTTTAAAAAAGGTCAGGACCTTTTTAACATTCAGACCACCCCTTACTACTTTTCTTTAATCAAAAAAAACCAGCCTAAAGACCCGATCAGAAAAATGATTCTTCCGAATGTAAAAGAGCTAAATCACTTAGAAAAAAGTCAAAAAGATCC
>JALZUR010000020.1 GCA_023301025.1 Bdellovibrionales bacterium
AATTTCAGTTACACAAGTGTTATCTGTATATAGTCGTATTAGATTGCCATTTAGTATTCCACCAACTCTTATTGTTGGTGTTGTATCAATCCCAGGACTAACAGCAGGATTAACAAGTGAAAGTAAAGTAGGTGCAGCTGCTAAGGGTATTAACTCATATTGTACTGTAGCTACTGAGCAGTTTGATCTATCTGCTGCATTTGATTCTTGAGTAGCATAAAAATTATAAACACCAAGAGCCAATGCTGGAGTTGTTAAATCTATGTTTGTTCCAGAAGATACACCATTTACTATTTCTGTAGAACAAGCGCTATCAGTATAGAGTCTAACTAAGCTTCCGTTTAACACACCACCTACTCTAACTGTTGGAGTAGAATCAACTCCTGGACTTGTCGAAGGAGCAAAAAGAGTTAGAAGAGTTGGCTCTGAGAGCACAGGTACAAGCTCATATTGCACAGTTGCAACTGAACAATCAGATTGATCATCAACACTTGTTTCTTGAGTCGCATAAAAATTATAAGTCCCTAAAGCTAGAGATGGTGTTGTTAAATCAATATTTGTGCCTGAAGACACACCATTTACAACCTCAGTTGAACAGGTGTTATCTGTAAAGAGTCTTACTGTACTCCCATTATCTACACCTGAAACTCTAATTGTCGGTGTATCAAGAATTCCTGGGCTTGTAGATGGGTTTACTAAAGTTAGATTTGCAATGGTATTTAGAGGTGGGATCACATCTTGTATTACTTCATAATTCGCAAAACTAACTGAACAGTCTGATCGATTCTCTCCATCTTCAGACTCTTGAGTTGCATGAAAGATATAAGTTCCAAGTGCTAAATTTTGTAAGTTAAAAACTACAGAATCACGAGAGTTACTTTCTAAATCAGCTATTTCAGTTGTGCATAGACTATCTGTATAAAGTCTTATTCTTGTATTTCTTAATATCCCACCAACTCTAATTTCTGGGTTTGGATCAACAGATCGATTAGAGTCAGGGCTTTGTAAAAAAACATATTCTGGCGAATGAAGATTACCATTTCTATCGACTAGACTTAGGTTACTAAACTCAACAGGTGCTCCTGAGTTACAAGAAACAATAAATGTAGCCATTAAAGATATGTATAGTAATTTTAGTACTTTAGTCGTCATACTATCTTTTTCGTCTCTTTAGGCACCTGACTTAAGTAGAGAGCTTAAATGTCTTATCAAGAAATATGCAGTTATGAGACAAAAAAAAAAATATGAGCTATGCTTTAAAAATTTGTATTATTTTTATACAATATGTATTTAAAAGTAGATTGATACACATCTAAAAAATAAAAATTGCTAAATTACTGTGATTAAGCTGCTTTTAGAGTCTCACTTTAGATCACATAAAAAAATTAAAAATTAAAAGCTTTTTTTATAATCTGAAAAATTTGGGTATTTTCAAATGTACCTTTAATCTTTTCAGATCCCTGACCCTCAGCATATAAGGTGACATCAACTCCTGTATGGGTTGAATCCACAGGGTTAGATCCATGAAGCGGATCACTGGAAAGCTTAAGTATTGGAAATAAAGGCCCTAATCCCTTTTTCTTTTGAGTCTTCTTAATATGGCCTTTTTTATCAAAAAAACTTGATGAGTCACTAATAGGACCATTAACAGCTAAACCTCCAGTATCATGATCAGCTGTCACAAGGACAAGTGTGTTTTTTAAAAGGTTATTCTTTTTAAGATACACCATAGTCATTTTAACTGTTTGATCAAAGGCAATCATTTCACTTAAAGCAGTTTTATGTTTTCTTAAATGAAGTGCATGATCAATTCTTGCCCCTTCAACCATTAAAAAAAATCCCTCTTTTTTATTAGCGGCACACTTTAAGGCTTTTGCAGTTAGGTTTTTTAGTGAAATCTTTTTTTTAGTTTTTAGATCCATTTGATCATTAAAAGGTAAGTGCTCCTCAGAAAAAACACCTACAATTCGATTCTTCTGACAGAGATTGATATTCTTTGAATTCTCTACGAGCTTAAATTTTTCTTCTAATTTATTTTTATAAGGATCTACAAATTTCTTACCACCTCCTAAGATAAGATCTACAGGGCTTTTATAAAGATCGAGGGCGATTTCATTATACATATCACGATGGGGAACATGTGAAAAAAAAGCCGCAGGAGTGGCATGTAGAATATGACTAGTTGTAACTAAGCCAACATATTTATTTTTTTTAGCTGCAATTTCTAAAATAGTTTCATATTTTTTTATGACTTTTTTATTTATCACTGAAACACTTAAGGCTTTATTTTTAGTTTTATAACCTGTAGCCATGGCTGTTGCAGAAGCTGCAGAATCAGTTACAGGAGAGTCTTCAGAGTAGGTTTTAATCTTTGCTAGGTTTTTAAAACTATCTAAGCTTAACTTTTTATTTTTTCCTAAATGTTCAACTCGCGCAGCAGAGACTACTGAAGGCCCCATGCCATCTCCAATAAACAAAATAACATTTTTTACAGGTTCAACCTTTTGATTGCTTTGAGACTTAGAAAGGCCTGCACAGCTTAAATGAAAAAACAAAAAGATAGCTACAGAAAAAAAGACAAAACACTGCTGTCTTAAAACTCTCATAATCTAGACTCCATTTCTAAGGTACGTTTGATAACGTCGTACCTTAAAACATTAAGTCTCTCAATGCCTTAAACTATTAATAAAGGCTTAAAGCGGAGGCTGAGGAGATGGTTGCGGCTCTTTTAGTCGCTCAATTAAAAAATCGATAGCTTTATTCGCAGTAACAGGGTTAATCCATGAGGTCGTTATTAAAGTTGAAACATGTCCCCCTGGGATAAATGAGGTTTCGGGCTTTCCCATCTGCTCATATAGGTCTATTTGAGATACAGTTGGCACAAGTTTATCTTTTGTAGCAAGTATCAAATACGCTCTTTCTTTATCTTCTGCAGACACTAGATCAAGTGGATCATCCTTAATGTGCTGAGCTAGATAATACTGGTAAGACTCTTTAGAATTAATACCTAAATGATTCATTTGAATAGCTCTTGTGTCTTTAAAAAGATCAATGTCTGATTCAGCAACTATAAAAGGTATATTTCCACCACCTACAGTTAGAACAGAACCTTTTATTGCTCTGTCGCGACCAACGATCATGCTTCCAAGAATAGCTCCAAAGCTTGAACCCCAGTAACCTACTCTATTTGGACTAAGCTCAGCAATAGGAAGTTCTGTAACTTTTTCTCCTAAATTTGTTTTAAGCACACTAAAATTTCTTAAAATTTCCAAGTTTTTAACTAAAATACGCGCATATCTATCTATGTAGTTTTGATAAAGATTAAAATCTAGAGGGTCTTTAATTTCTGGAGTAGGATCAAAGAGAACTTTTTTCCACAATCCAAACCACCATCTTTCATAACTAGATTCAGGTGTTAAAGATGAAACACCTTTTTTACAAAGCTTTCTCCACATACCACCTTCAATAAGCATTGTTGTTCCATTTAAACTTGGAGCCAAAACAACACTGCTGCCTAAAGCTTTTTTGTTTAAACTCTTTGGTGGAATTGTCAAAATAGATGAAGCCCATTTATAATCGCTAACAGTTTCATCCTGATATTTGTGAAACAGCCTAAACTGATAACATCCACCAGAAACACCTTTATAATTTAAGAATATATCTTTATCTAAATTCTTACTTATAATTCTTGGATCGTAATCTCTTAAATGTTTTGGAAAAATCTTTTTTTCTACAAGAGTAATCAGATAGTCTACAAAAGCGTCTTTATCAAAGCTTCTAAGATTTGATGAATCTAAGAACTCAAGATTCATCTTCTCTAAATCTTCAACAAGGCTTTTGTTCTCTCTTTCTTGATCTTCAATAGATTGTTGCGTGATTTCTGGTAAAGCTACACCGTCATTAGAATATGATGGAGTAACTAGCAAACCTGTAAACAGTAGTACAAATAGTGTTTTCATAGTTTAACTATTCGGACCTAAAAAGTTAAAACTATTACATATTTAAGCACTTACAGTACTTGGTCTAGCCAGACTCTTAAAAACTAAGTGATTTCAAGCACTAAAGAACTTAGGTCTGTGTATCAAAAATTAGCATTTTCTTTTAGGTACGAAAAAACTTGAAAACAAAATTTAATTAAAGGATCGAAAATTGATGGTAGATCTACCAAAAATGTAAAATGGTACCCGCGAGAGGGGTCGAACCTCCAAGCCTTGCGGCACTAGATCCTAAGTCTAGCGTGTCTGCCAATTCCACCACACGGGCACTAAAATGTAAAATAAAGCTAATTGAATTCATTTGCTAAGGCAATAAATATTTAGCCTTTTCTTAAACTTTAAACTAAATGCCAAACCAAGCTTTAAAGCGTAGTTGGTTAAAATTTAAACTATGATTTTGCAATCAGTTTTTTATAATCAGAAGGCTTAAGAAGTGAAGCGAGCTCTTTTTCTGAGTCCATTTCAATTCTAATCAACCAACCGTCATTCCATGGGTCATCGTTTATGATACCAGGATTGTCGATAATTGCAGAATTCATTTCAATAACAGTGCCTGTTACTGGTGAAAAAAGATCACTTACAGATTTAACACTTTCAATCACACCAAATGTTTCGTTTTGTGTGACCTTTAAACCTTCATCTTTTAATTCAGCATAAACAATCTCACCTAGGGTGTCTTGCGCGTAGCCTGTAACACCAACTGTTACAATATTTTCGTCGACATAGGCCCACTCATGCTCTTTTGTGTAGTATAAATCATCTGGAACTTTATTAGACACTTTTTCTTACCTCTGGTTTTTCAATTATGTTTTATGATAAACACATCTACTGAATTAAATATTTTTTACAAAAGGTAGTGAAACAATCTCAGATTGTACAAATTTGTCTCTTACCTTTACCTGAACCTTTTTTTCGCGCTCAACAGACTTTTTGTCAATCCAAACCATTGCAATGCCCTGGTCCAAAACTGGAGAAAGTGTTCCGCTGGTAACATGCCCTATAAGTTTGCCCTCTAACGAAAAGATCTCATAGCCTTTTCTTGGGATGGCTCGCTCTAAAGATTTAAGGCCTTTTAATGCATGAGTAGCCTTATCTTTAAGCTCTAATAAAGCCTCATAACCTAAGTAGCCTTTTTTAGTTTTGCTAATAGTAAACCCCATACGACGCTCAAAGGGGTTTGAGTCTTCAGAAAGTTCATTTCCGTATAGGTTTAAAGCCGCTTCTAATCTTAAAGAATCTCTTGCAGCTAAACCACACGGCTTTGCCCCCTTTTCAATAAATGAGGTCCAAAGGTTTAATGCTTTTTCAACAGGCACAAAAATTTCAACACCTGGCTCTCCAGTGTAGCCAGTTTGAGCAATGATTAAGTCTTCAGTTTTCATAAACTGAAACGGCTTTAAACTTTTAACACCAGTGTAAAGCTCTTCACAGATGTCTAATGCTTTTGGACCTTGAAGTGCAATTTGAGCCCAAGACTCACTTTCATCTGTCACTTGTGCATCAAATGAAGAGGTGTTTTCTAAAACATGTTTATAGGCTTTTTGTAAGTTAGAAGCATTAACACAAACCAAATACTGTGTAGTTTCTTCTATGCAGTAGACAATTAAATCGTCTACGACCCCTCCTCTACTGTTGCAAAAAAATGAGTACTGGGCATGACCTTTTTTAAGATTATCAATATCTGTGGGTAGAAGGTAGCTTAAAGCTTTCAGAGCTTCAGGCCCTCTAAAGAAAAGTTCTCCCATGTGACTCACATCAAATAAAGAGGCCTTATCTCTGGTGAAAAGATGCTCTTGCTTTATACCTTCAACATATTGAATGGGCATCTCCCAACCAGCAAAAGAAGTCATTTTCGCACCATTGTTTTTGTGCCACTCATGTAAGGGTGTCTTTTTTAAATCTGTCATAGTTTTAAGTTAACCTCCACAACCAATTTTTTTTCAAACAGTTCTTCGTTTATCAAGTCTTTATTTACAGTCCAGTTTGCTTTCGATCAAAGAAAATAAGTTTTCCAATAGAGTGCTAACCGTCATCGGCCCCACACCGCCAGGAACAGGAGAATAGCTAAGATTTTTTTCTTCGGAGCCTTCAGGATTAAAATCACCTACTAACTTAGCGTCTTTTCCTCTATGAATGCCAACATCCACTACAATAGCACCCTCTTTGAGATCAGCTGCACTTACAAATTCTGGCCTACCGGCAGCAGCAACAACCAAATCAAAGCTTTTTAAAGAGTCTTTTAGGTTTTTAGTTTTTGAATGGCAAACCGTAACCGTTGCGTTTTCACGGGTGAGCATCCAAGCCATGGGCCAACCCACAGTTTCGCTTCGGCCTATGACACAGGCTTTTAATCCCTCAAGCTCTATGCTGTGCTCTCTTAAAAGCTCAATGATTCCTTTAGGGGTGCAAGGTTCAGCAAAAGCCTCACCTTTGATCATCAACCCCATATTCATTGGACTTAAACCATCAACATCTTTTCTAGGGTCAATGTACATCAAAGGATCAAAGCCTTTTAAAGATTCAGGAAGCGGTAGCTGAACAAGCAAACCATCAACATTAGAGTCATTGTTTAATTTTAAAATCAAAGATTTTAACTCTTCCTTAGTGGTCTTCGAGTCAAGCTTGTGAAGTTTACTAGTAACAGCTGTGGCGATGCATAGCTTTTCTTTGTGACCAACATACACCTGACTTGCAGGGTCCTCACCTACTAAGACCACATGTAAAGAGGGGGCTCTACCTAACTTTTCAGTTAAGTACTTAACTCTTTTTACGTAATTTAACTTTTTTTTTTGCGATAAAGCTGAACCATCTAAAATCAAAACAACCACCTTTTAAAACTTGATATATTTACTTTTGTCCCAATACAAGGGGTTTAAGGGATCACTTGCATTTATTTTCGTTTTTTTTGATAAGAGGTAATACGAACCTTTATTGTAAAACAGCGGGGCAATAATACTGTCTTTTCTCACTTTTAAAATAATATCTGAGACAATTTTGTTTCGCTTTTCAAGATCAAAAGTGACTTTAAGTTTTTCTATCAACGCATCCACATCTTGGTTTTTATAACCAAAAAAATTATAAAAATAGTCAGAGCTAAAGGATGATGCTGAACTGCCTTTATAAAGCGAACTAGTTGACAAAAAAGAGTCAAACTTTCCTTCTCTTAAAAGCTTATAAGAGCCAGTCGATCTAACTGTCGTGCCAATACTAACTTGAATACCATTTTTTTTGAGTTCTTCTTGTATTAAACCCGCTATAAGTTCTTCTTCATAAGTGTCTGCTAAAATTTCAAAACTAAGACGTCTTAACTTGCCATTGAGATTTTTTTCACGAATCCCATCCTTATCTAGATCTCTCCAGCCTTCTTTTTCTAAAATTTTATTCGCAAGCTCTACATCAAATTTTAAAGGTTCACCTTTTGGATAGTCTGGCAAATCTGGATCAAACATATCTAAAGAGCGTTTCAACTTACCTTCAAAGATTTTATTATTAATAAAGTTATAATTTATAAGATGAGAAATGGCTTTTCGCATCTGACCTGTAAAAATGTCTTTTCTAATGTTGAAACTTAAAAATACTTGATAAGATCCATCCTTCTCATTTTTAACAAAATTTAACTTATTCTTCTTTATTTTCAAAAAACTAAGAAAAGAGTTTATAGGAAAGATATCAAGCTCATCTGAATCCACCATCTGAAAAGCCAATGTGATATCTCTGATGAAAACAACTTTAAGCTCATCTATTTTTAGTTTACTAGCGTCACCCCACCAGTTGTTATTTTTACTAAGTTTTAGACTTTCGTTAGTCTTAAAACTTTTTAGCTTGTAAGGGCCAGTTCCAATTAGTGTGCTATGCCATTTTGATTTGTTTTTTAGATTGTAAAACTTTTTAGGAAAAGCTCTTAACTTAGTTAAAAAATTTAAACTTGACTCAAAAGTCATTTTAGAAAAAAAAACTCTTAATTTATACTCACCTATAAGCTCAATCTTACTAACATTCAAATCTTCATATAAAGGCCTCCAAAGATCAGCCTCATAACTTTTATTTAAAAAACTTTCATAAGTAAACTTTATGTTTTTATTCGTTAATTTTTCACCGTTATGAAATTTAACGTTTTTTCGAAGTTCAATAAAAATTTCTTTTTTGTCTCTATCAATTTTATATTTCAGTCCAAGCACTGGCTTAAGCTCACCATTTTTTGCTTCTTTAAATAGGGGTTCAAATAAAAATCTTACAGTGTTCCAAGAGCTCATCCCAGTTGTTTTATAGGGGTTTAATGTTTGCACACTATGAAGAAAGCCCAACTTTAAACGAGAGGTATTAGCTTTATTTTTATTTTTCGTACAGCCAAAGTTTAGGGTAGAAACCAAAAATATAGAACTAAGCCAAATAACCGTTTTTTTTGTCAAAAGACCTCCTAATATCCAAAAAAGAAGTGAAAATGCTTAATCAGCTGACACCAGTCTCTTTTTCTTAAAAGTTTAAAACTCTTGCATTTTAATTTGAGTGAGAATAAACATATATAAGTTCAGGAGTCATATGGAAAAGGTTAAAGTTAACAACGACGGTTCAATCGATTTTAAAACAGGGGAATCTATTCCGACCACGGCTAAAAGATTTCGTCAAAGCCCTGAAATTGAAGCCTTTTATCGATTTGTCTATGAAAATGACTTAAGAGAAGAAGCTCTCACAATTTTAGATGAAATCAGAGACGAAAGAGAAGATTTAAAGCTCTTAGAAAAAGAAAAGAAAAAAGAAGCTAAAAAGTTAGCCAAGGCCACAGCAGTAGCTGAAAAAAAGAAAAGTACAACAGAAGCGAAAAAAGCATCTACTAAGGCTGTAAGTAAAACTCCAGCTAAAAAGACAGCAAAAAAAGCTTCGACTAAGAAGAGTACAGCTAAAAAAGCCACTCCTGCGAAAAAAGTAGCCTCAAAAAAAGCTGCTAAAAAGGCTACATCTAAAAAGGCTACATCTAAAAAGAAGAGCCCAGCTAAAAAAGCTAAAGCTAAAAAAACAGCATCAAATAAAAAGAAAAAATAAACTCAAACTACTAAAAGTTTGGTTTAAAAGAAGTGTTCCAGTTGCTGGCATCAATATCAAAGCCAGTTGAGTCTACAACAGCTGCCACTGTCCACCCTCTTAAGTTTTGGTTAAATCGCTCAGCTTTGTTAAACATTCCACTCATGTCAGTAACTCTAGAAACATTCCATGCCCCAATGTCTTGATTAAAATTTGCAGAAAGTCTAAACATTTCATGCATGTCGGTCACTTGACCCACATTCCATGAACCTATGTCTCTGTTAAAAACTTGATTTTGATAGAACATCCCAGACATATCTGTAACACTTGAAGTGTTCCAACTGCTAATGTCACCATTAAAGGCTATTGCTGAATGAAACATGTCTTTCATATTTGTAACAGAACTTACATCCCATCTGTTTAAGTCAATATTTAAAAAATCAACACTAAAAAACATTGAACTCATATCTGTAACTTTCGATACATTCCACGACCCAATATCTTGTGCAAAGGCATTAGCAGTATTAAACATTGAACTCATGTTAGTAACGTTTGATACGTTCCATGGGCTTATATTTTGATTGAATCTATAAGAACGCTCAAACATTGAACTCATGCTAGTAACACTGTTGACTCTCCAACCACTAATATCTTGATTGAAACTTTGTGCATCATAAAACATTCGATCCATACTTCTTACACTGCTCACATCCCAACTGCTGATATCTAAATCAAACATCGGTGTGTTTTCAAAAGTAGATCTCATATCAGTTACACTTGTTGTGATCCAGTTGCTAAGATCTCCAACACTAAAAGACACGGCACCATCAAAAGTTCTTACCATACTAGTAACTCCAATTGTGCTGCCCCCACTTACAGAAATTAAATTAATACAGTTTTTAAATGCACCATCTAGATTTACAAGTCCTACATTTCCTAAGTCTAGAACTGAAATAAGTTTAGTGGCATCATCTCGCACATCTTCATAAGACCAAGCCTCTACAACACCAGCAATAACAACTCTGAATGCTCCAACTTTATCACCATAGTCATGGAAGCGATCTACATCATCACTAGAATTTACAGTTGATGAAGTTCCATCTCCCCAATCCACAGAAAAATTATAATTGAACCCAGTTTTTAAAGGGAGTGTTAAATCATTCTCACCCTCTTCTAATAAAAAATCCATAACCATTAAATCATTTGCATACTCATAACTTACAAAAGAACTTGAACATTCAGAACGGTCTTTGCCTTCAATCTCTCTTGTAGAGAAAAATGTATGTGTTCCAAGTGTAAGATTCGAAACTGGTATATCTACATAATCAATTTCTGCAATTGCACGACCAACTTCAAATTGACACTCGCTATCTGAATAGATTTTAACTATATTATCAGAACCAACACCACCGACACGAACAACAATTGAATCTACAATATTGGGAGTCATAGCTGGGGCTGCTAATGTCATAAAGTTTGGAGCAGAGAATCTTCCGTTTCTATCTACAGAATTGATTGTCGAAAACTCAACATCTGAACCAGAAGAACAAGCCACCACAAAAAGACTAAGAAAACTGATAAGAATAAATATTATTTTTTTACTGTTCATACATATCAAATCGACAGTCAAGACTTTGGTCTTGAGATAAAAAGAGCAATAGTGTCTCACTCTGATTCTATTTTCGTGAATTTGTACAAATTTTTTAGAAAGTGTTGCCAAATCTTAGCGATAGATTGAAGTCTTACTCATTTTGAAACAAAAAGTCTTAATAGTATTTAATCTTTCTTTTTCTGATAAAAGCTCAATCAAATACCCATTAAACTGTATGTTAGTTGAATAAATGTAAAAAATTTACACGTATAAAGATGAAACAAAAGCTCTGTAGCCCTTATTTGAAAGGCCTTGTTTTTAGTTATATATAAGGCACTCTTTTTGCTAGTAGATATGTATAACAGGAGCTTATTTGTTTATGAAAACTACCATTTTAAATAATTTAGATTTTAGCATTTATTCAGCTTTTGTATTTACTTTTGCACTCTCATTTGCACCAACTTATTCATTCGCTGGTGAAAACTGTACACTTCGCTCTAATGGTCTTTCTCACTTTAGTGAAATAAGTGCAGGCTTAAAAAAAGCTGCATGGTACTCAGATCGTGACAACTCTATGACTTCTATTCCTAGTGATGAGGGTGTTGGGGCTGCACAAATTATTTTTGCTGACTCTGGTGGCACATCTCAAGGTGTACAAGTTGCTCCAGGTTGTTTCTTAATCCCTGCTCATCGTGGAAATGATAAACGTGTAGAAAATATAAATGATGACTCTTCTTTCGCTGCAATAATTCATTACCCTATGGATCCTAAAAACATGATGAAACTAAAATCTTCTGATAAAATGGTTTCGCCTTGGTTTAACTCTACTGATAGAAAAGCTACTGGCGATTATGTTCTAGTGAAAGTAGACTCTCCACTAAACCCAAATGATTACATTAAACCCATCCAAGCTAGTGATGAAAGACTTGTATCTGCTGATATAAATGGTGAACTTTCTGTTCACCTTTACAGAGGTAAAACAGTTTTTAAAACAGATAAAAATGGTGTCCCTGATTTTATTGATGAAAATGCTGTTTATGGTAAAGGTCTTGAGGAGTATGCTAAAATTTATCAATCACCTCAAAGAGTAAATACACCATGCCAAATTGGATTTGGTTTTAATGATGTTTTAGGTCATGACTGCCCTACAGAAAAATCAGTTTCTGGAAGTCCTTATGTTAGTAATATTAATGGAAAGGATTATTTAATTGGGATGCATATTCAAGGTGCTCCAAAACTCAGAGATAACTTTATTACAGAGCGTGGTGGAAATCTCTTAATTCAATCTAAACACTTTTGCAAAGACTATAAAAATGTCTGTGGTATGGAGTGTGCTAAACTTAGCGATGTACTTCCAGAAAAAAGTGCTGCTCTAAGCATTTAATTTAAGAGTGTTGCGACATCTTAGCTATTGTTGCACATAGTAGTCTTTTTTCTCAATATTACTACTAAAGTCTTAAAATAAGACTTAACAACTACCGATAAAACTATGTGTATAAATCTTTATTTTTAGTGCTGATCACTACTTTACTGACTTCTAAAGGCTTTTCAAATGATGAATGCGTTGATTTAGTTAATAGAATCCATAACAACGCTATTACTAAATTTGAAAAGTACTGTACAAATCAAAAAGTTTTAGACAAAGAAGCAAACGAGTTTGATTGCAACATTGGTGATACAATTTTTAAAGAATACAACACATGTATTGAGTTCATTAACAAAAAAAATCAATGTCTTTCGATAAACTTCAATTGGAATCCAATCGAAAGTTTTACAAACCAAAAGCCTTGGGTTGGAAAATGTGAGTCAAAATGTGCTGATGGTACCGATTTAAGGTACTTAGGTGGGCGCGAACAAGACTATATATGTATGTGTCCAAAAGGTTTACTTAAAAAAAATATTCTACCTGGAGAAGCTTTTGAGGATTGTAATTCTGAGAGTAGTGAAAGTATTCATAACTCTGAAGATACAGGTGGTTACGGTGCAAAAGAAACAATTGACTCTAATCCAATTAAAGAAAAACTAGAAAAACAACTCGAAGACGAAAGAGAAAAATCTATTCAAACATGCAATGAAAAATTTGAAACGTATCAAAACAGATGCAATGATGTGAAAGTTAATATTTTAAGTACAAAAACTCTTCCTAACTCATTTTTTTCAAATGCAGAATCATGCACACAACTTAGAAACGATTCAAACATAAGCAAAAATGTTGTAAACAACCAACACAGAAACTGCACTAATTTACAAAGAGGACTTGATTCGTTTTGTAAAACAGAAACAGGCTCACTCACTGAAGGCGATGTAACTGTGCTTTCACTTGAAATTAATCAAAATAAACATACACTAGATGGCTCAGCTGCAGTACTAGCCCAACTTAAAGCTAAATCAACAGCTGCAAGTATAGATTTAGACAGCGTTAACCAAAAAGCTCAAAACTGTATTGAAGCTTTCACACAAGATGTAGATACATCTTCTCCTGTTGCATCATCTGCCAAAACATTTGATCCTGATCTTCTTAATGCAGGTCAAAATTTATTTAATAGTGCAGCATCTTTATCTAGCGGAGGAAGTGGGGAGCTTTCGGGTGGGGGCTCTGGGCGAGTATCAAATTCTAAAGGCTCTAACACAGCCTTTAATTCTGGCGAATTAGGTGGCGGGGGAAGCGGCTCTAACACAAGCTTTAGTTCTAGTGAATTAGGTAATGGTGGCGGCGGAGGTTCTAACAACACGAGTACCCTTGCTGGACAAGACATAGGCTTTAGCAGTGATGCTTTTGACACTGAAACAGATCAAAGCAGTCTAAATAAGGGCAGTTCACAAAACAACACTCAAAGAAACTTAAGCTCGCAAGCTTTGAGCAATGCTCAAAGAGGTGCACAGCAGCAAAACTCAAGACTTTCAGGGCTGTCTGGTGGAGCACTTGGATTAGGCTCATCATTTGGTGCAGGAGTAGGCTCACAAAACACAGGTGGATTAAAAAAGAATGGAAAACGCCAAACCACTGGAAGCTATGAAAGTTCAGATCACAGAAATCTAATTAATGGTTATAAGAAAACAAAAAAACATCTCGGACGGACTCTAACCTATCACCCAGATGATCTTAAAAAACATGGAAGAGAAAAACTTTTGAAAATGGCAAAAGAAGCTGAAAAAAGGACTAAAACAGGAGCTCCACTAGTTTTTGATGGAGTAAGCTTTATGCCTGATTTTTTAGAAATGCAGAAGTCTAAAAAATGGAAATACTATCACGATCGAATGATGAAGCGCTTCTACAAAGTTGACACTGAAAAAGTAAAGAAAAATGCCTTTCATCCTTGTGTACTTAAACACGAGTGCTACTCAAATGAAGACTACAACATCTTTAGACTGCACCATTTAAGATATCAAAAGTTAGTAGATCAGCTCATTACAGATTAATCTTAAAGTACAAAGTATCTGCTCGTTAAAAGATATTTAAATACTCAAATACAAAACAGATGTCTATAGTTAACCAAGATTCACTAAAGTGACATTATTTGTCGCTTCAATTGAAAGTATACCCTCTGTTTAAACCTCATATCCAACAGCGTTAAACTCAGCATGGCATCTTTGTTGCAATTTTTAAGTTGGAGGATGTTATGTACAAATTAATAACAACAATTACAACTTTAATCTTTTTTGTGGCTTTTACAGCTGAGTCAAAAGAATCTGTAGCTTCTAAAAGAGCTGAAGATAAAAAAGCACAAAAAGAGCTAACTTATGAAATTGAAACCATCGGACAAACTAAGCTTCAGTATAAAGATCTTAAACAAGAAGATGAACTTGAAGGCGATAGATTTGTTCAGTCTTGGTATGATGACGTTAGTAAGATTCCAAACGAATAGTTAAAAACATTATCCGTATGGCGGATACTTTTTAATTTAAAGTTCACTTAAATTACATTTAAGCTAAGCCGAGCTTTTGCAAAAACCTCTTGTATATCAGGAGGTTTTTTTTATGAAAAAACAGACAAAAAAACAAAAGGGACAAAGTCTTACAGAGTACTTAATACTTGTAGCCTTAGTTGCCGTATCAGCTATTGGAGTAGTGGAACTTTTAGGACAAACCACCAGAACTCAATTTGCAAACATAACAAATGCTCTTCAAGGAAGTCATGCAAAGCAAATAAAATCAGAAAAAATTAGAGAAACACATCATTCTAAAAAAGATTTAAGCAATTTTATGAGAAATTCATCTGGCAGAAATAACTGATGGGATGATCAGTTGATCACTTATATTTTAAAATGACAAAAGAAAACAAATATAAAACACCAAAAGAGAGCGTGACCAGAAAATCATCTCAATCAGGACAGGCCTTAATTGAAACAACTGTTATACTGTTATTTTTAGTTCCTTTTGTAATTTTACTTTTTTCAACATCATATTTGATCTACTCATCTGAAATTTCATCTTTTAAACTCTACAGAACTCTCATTTGCACAGAAGAGTTAAAAAAAACAGAGTATCAGTGTAAAAAAAAGGTATTAAAAGAGCTTCAGTCTTTTTTATTCTTTCACGAAGATTTAAAACTTAAGTTACAAACAAATAATGCACTTAAAAGTATTGTTCTAAATTCTAAGTATCAACCTATTAAGTTTTTAAAACCGTTAAGCCTAAAATATAGAAAAGAACTTAAAGTCAAAAGTAGTAGTAACCTACCATGATGTTTTTTCTACCTATCACAACACTTTTTATAACAGGATTAATGGCAGCACTTGCTTTTATTGGAGTTAGAAAAACTCTTACAAAAGAGCTAAACCTTTGCATAACAAAAGTCACATACATTCAAAGAGAGCACAGGGCCACAACTAACAAACTTCTTAGTATGAATAAAACTGCAAAAATTCTAAGAGTTTCAAGAAAAACTGCGAAAGCTGCATATCTTCTAGCTATTCCTGGCCCCCCGAAAGCTACAGCCTATACAGCTCTTAATGCTGTTAAATACTCACAAAAAGTTTTTAGACTTAGACAAAATTATCTTATTCAAAAGTCACACCTTAAAACTGTAAAATTTTACAAATCTATGCTTTTGAATGGCTTTATGCAAAAGTCATATAATTTTCCAAACTTAAAAATCAGGAAAACTCATAAAGAATCTGATAGCCCAGGATATGAACTTATTGATGATTACACGAAAAAGAAAAGTCTTGTTTTTTTTAAATACATAAATCTCTTAGAGTATGTCCCAAAATCTTTAGTACGATTCTTAAAACAAAAAAATTTTTCACACATACAAAAACTAAATTGTGGTTCAACTCTATTAGAAAAGGATAAAAAGGCATGGAATATAAAGCTAATCATGGGCAAATAGCAATTGAAGTCATACTTATTGTATTTGCTTTGGTTTTAATTTTAGTAAATTTTAGTACAGGAAGCAGCAACTACTTAAAGCTTCATAAAAGTGTAAATCAAGATGAACTTAGAACACTCAGTCTTTAATAAGTACTTTAATCCAAAGTATGAAAAACAAGTTTTATTTTCACTAGGCCTTCTAAGCTCTTTAATGGTTTTAATAGTTTTTTTTCTACTAGATGAAAAACCACTCATTGAAACACAAGTAGAAAGTACAATGAATCTGTCCGTGATGATTCCAGAAGGTCATATTCTCTACCCTTTTGAGGTAGAAAATTATGAAGGAGTGGATTCTCTTTTAGACACCTATAGTATGGTTAAAGTCTACTCATCAATAGATGGAAGCCTTTTAGCCAAAAACATAAAAACCTTAAGGGCTCCGAAAGATCCCTCAAAACTAGCTTTTCTTATACCTTTTGAAGTAGCAGATTTTTTTGCAAGACAAGGACAAGTTTATAGAATCGTTGTTCAAAAGTATGATCCAAATAAAAAAGCTAAAATTGTAAGAAAAAAACCTTTAACACAATCAAAAAAACAAAAGACATCAGTAACTTTTGGAAGTTTAAAAGATGAAACTAAAGATAATTAATATAAGTTATGATTTTTTAATGAGAACAAAGATTAACTTTATGTTTATCTTACTGATAAGCTTTTTTAGCATAAATACCTTAGCAAATGGAAAAGTTATAGCCTTAGGATCACAAACTAAAATAAAAGATTTTAAAGACTACCTAATAGATCACCCTGCATACATCTCCCTAAGCCAAAAGCTTATCGATCAAAAGATACAGTTTGCAAATGCCCTCATTGAAGACAAATTTAACTTAGCTGTAAAAGGACTTGTTTTAAAAGATCTAACCCCCTCAATCTTTATATTCAAAGAAATCACTGATTTTCATAAAAAATCTTACATCTTTTCAAATAAAAATCTTAATATCTACAGTGAATCTTTTTATAGGCTAGCTAACATTGATCGCACACATTCAGACTACTGGATGAACAAGGGTATTTACTTTAACCCTACATACAAAATATCTGAAGAGATTTTTAATCCTTATATAATAAAAGAACAAAACTTAGAGAAGACACGTTTACACCCCTATTTTTACAGATTCAGCACTAAGCCAATTACAGCTCGCTGGTCTAGGCTTTTTATTAACGGCTTTGAGGTTAAAAATGAAACTCTCATACACCCTAGTCAGCGCTATACCTTACTCTACTTTAGAGAGGGAAAAATTCCTTTACAGACCGAACATGAAGGTACAGAGTTTCAGAAAATGCAAAAGCCAAAAATGACTTCTATGAATTTTGGAAACTGTCAAAAACCTAAGTTTTTTGAAGATACACTTAGAAAAAGTGTCGATGCTGTTTTTTACTCTAAAGACTGTATCATCACTAAGAATGATTTTAATAAAAACCTCTTACTATCAAGTGAAGCAGAAGACAGTCTAGAAATTTTTGACTCTTCTTCAGACTTTTACAAGAGTAAAATAAAAAATATAAACTCTTTTACATCTAAGAATAAACCTCTTAATCTATCAAAGCCTTTAAGTAAAAAAGCTTTTTTTAAAAGAAAAAAAACCTGGTACATTATTACTGGTGGACTAATTTTAACTTCAGCTGCTCACTTTTTTAAAAATAAATTAAACTCAAAACCGCAGATAAAACCAGTACATCATGAAAAATAAGAAAAATATTTTTGATTTTGACAAAAGCTTTGACAGTCACGTTCATTTTTTTGGAGTGGGCTTGAGTGCTACAGACTGGATTATAAAATCAAAAACTCTTGCGCTTCCTAAGCATTTAGAAGAAAGAAATTTTATAAAAGGCTTTGGCTTAGATACGAATATTTCTGAAGAGGCGTTAGAAAGTTTAAAAAAAGAACACCCTAATAAAGAGTTTTGCTTGTCATTTACTGATGGACACAGCTCTTTAGTGTCTAAGAATTTACTAGAAAAGTACAATTTTATCCCAAATCTAAAAGAATCAAAAGAGCATAAAGATTTTGTAAGTCTTTATGAAACTGAAAGGGATAAGTTTTTAAAGTGTTTGCCAAAAAGAAGCTATAATGATCTTAAGCTTATGGCTCTTAAAGCTTTTGAGTACTTTGAAGCAAAATCTATAAAAAAAATAAGGCATATGACCTGCACAAAGATGCAGTGGGATGTTTTAAAAGAACTCTACTCTATAGATAACTATAAACACCCTACTCCAAAACTTGAAATACACTGTTACTTTGCAGATTTTATGGAGCAAACTTTTGAAGAAGCTTATGAAGCTTACTCTTACGCCTCAAAAAACCCAATTCATACAAAAACACCATTAGTTAAAGCCTCTGGCTTAAAGCTTTTTGTGGACGGTTCATTTGGGCAAAATACGGCTTATGTCTCTTGTTTTAAAGACTCCACACCTAGACTTAGCTTTGAAGATTTAAAAGAGCGTATGACTAAGATACTTATCAAGAAAAAAATCTCTTTAGCTCTTCACTGTATAGGAGATCTTGCTTTAGAGATGTCTATAAAGATCTACAGTGAACTTTTTGATTTAGACCAAAACTTAGCTGAACTTCATATTGAGCATGCACCTATTTTTACAAAAGAAAGCCTTAGCATCTTAAACTCTAAAGACCTTAAGATAAATTTTCACTTTCAGCCATCACACTGGATAGAAGATCAACACTGGTACAGAAAGAATAAGTCTAAACTTAAGGATCACAGCATATACCCTTTTAATGAACTCAACTCTCTTGATTACTCTTTTTTCATGGGGAGTGATGCTCCTGTTGAAGAGAGCAGTAATGACAAAACTATTGATGGATTAACTTTTATTTCAAAAGATCAAACTTAAAAAATAAAATCTACTGGCTTCCACCAAATTTCGATAGAAGCTCTTTTTCAGCTTTTTTTGATAGTCTTTCATAACTTTCAAATTCCATTGAAAAGCTAGCCCTACCTTGGCTTAAAGATCTAATGTCTGTGGCATAACCAAAAAGCTGCGCTAAAGGCACATGTGCTAGCACCACTTGTTTATCTCCTTTTTGATTCATACTAAGTATTTTTCCACCCCTAGCGTTTAAATCCCCAACAACTGACCCCACAAACTCTTCAGGAGAGGTGGCTTCAACTTTAAAAACAGGCTCATAAAGCTTCACTTCAGATTCTTTAATAGCTTTTCTCACAGCTTGGCTCGCAGCAACTCTGCAAACTCCTGCAGTGGTTTGCTCTAAATCATACTCTAACTTATCTAATGTAATTTTTAAGTCCATCATCGGATAACCAGCAAGAGGTCCCGATGATGCGGCACCAACTGCCCCCTCTTTAACATACCTTAGCCATTCTTCTGAATCTTTTTCTTTAATTTCTACTTTTGAAATAAATACTGTACCCGTAGATTCAGATAAAGTCTCAACTGACACTCCAACACCTGCCCACTCTATACTTCCATTTACATTTCTTTCAAATTTAACTTTGGCTTTATTTAAAGACTCTACTTTTTCTCTGTAAGAGACCTGTGGCTGTCCAACATTTGCAGAGGCTTTGTACTCTTTTAAAAGACGGTCTACTAAAATATCTAAATGAAGCTCTCCCATTCCTGACAAAAGGGTTTGTCCAGTTTCTGGATCTTCACTAACCTGACATGAAGGGTCTTCTTTTTGTAAAGCTATTAAACCATCCTCTAATTTTTTTTGATCAGCAGAAGACTTTGGTTCAATAGCAACTGAGATCACAGGATCAGGAAAACTAATGCGTTCCAAAACCACTGGTCTTTTTGAAGAGCATAAACTGTCTCCAGTGGCTGACTCTTTAAACCCAACAACTGCAGCAATATCTCCAGCCTTTACCTCTGAGATCTCTTCTCTTGAGTTAGCATGCATTTTAAAGAGTTTTCCAACGCGTTCTTTTTTACCTGTTCTTGGGTTTAAAAGCGCATCTCCTGTTTTAATAACTCCTGAGTACACTCTTATAAAATTTAGTGTTCCAGAAAAACTATCTCTTGCTACTTTAAAAAGTAAAGCACACGAAGCTTCATCAAAACTTGTCTTAACACTAATAGATTTATCTTCTTTTTTGGGATCTTTTCCTAAAACCTCCATACGATCTAAAGGAGAGGGTAAAAAATCAAGCACTGCATCTAGTAGAGGCTGAACTCCTTTGTTTTTAAAGGCGGATCCACAAAAAACAGGGCATACTTTTAGTTCTAAGACAGCTTTTCTTAATGTAGCTTTAAGATCTTCTTCAGTAACCGCTTCACCTTCTAAATACTTTTCTAAAAGCTCATCATTATACTCGCAAATACTCTCAATCATTTGCTCTCTGTATTTATCAACTTCTGCTTTAAGTGTTTCAGTCATAGAACTCGGAAGTTCATTCGAAAGATCAACAACTTCAAATTCACTTCCTAGATCTTCTCCAGACCAGATGTAGGCTTTATAACTGATAAGATCCACTAGGCCTTTAAAGTTTTCTTCAGCTCCAATAGGATACTGAACAGCTAGTGGATTTCCACCAAGCTTTTCTCTAATACTCTCCATTGCGGGGATAAATTCAGCCCCGACGCGGTCCATTTTGTTTATAAAGGCAATGCGTGGAACAGAATACCTATCAGCTTGTTTCCACACAGTTTCTGATTGAGGCTCTACTCCATTTACTCCGTCAAAAACTGCAACAGCCCCATCTAAAACTCTTAAAGATCTCTCAACTTCAATTGTAAAGTCCACATGTCCTGGGGTGTCTATGATATTGATCTTATGATCATTCCAGTAACAGGTGGTGGCAGCAGAAGTAATGGTTATACCTCGCTCTTGCTCTTGCTCCATCCAATCCATAGTGGCTTGGCCATCATGAACTTCACCAATTTTATGACTCTTACCCGTGTAGTACAGAATTCTTTCGGTGGTAGTGGTTTTACCAGCATCAATGTGAGCCATAATGCCAAAGTTTCTAGTGGATATGAGATTTTCGACTTTTTTAGGCTGCAGGTAAGACATAACACCATTGTTATCATTTAATTTATAAAAGAGGTATAAATTTTTAGACTAAGTTTAGACTGAAGACGTAACTTTTGTGTCTGAAATAAAAAAAGCCGAGAGGTTACTCTTGGCTTTTTGTTATCTTAATCTGTAATGTTTAGACTGAAATGTCTAAATGTAGATTACCAGCTAAAGTGTGAGAATGCTCTGTTGGCTTCTGCCATTTTATGAACGTCTTCTCTCTTTTTAATTGAGTTTCCTCTATTGTTAAAAGCATCTGCAAGCTCTGAAGCTAAACGCTCATGCATAGATTTTTCAGATCTTGATCTTGCATAAGAAATAACCCAACGCATAGCAAGTGTTAAACGACGTGAAGGTCTAACTTCAACAGGCACTTGATATGTAGCACCACCTACTCTTCTTGATTTGACCTCTAATGCAGGTTTAATATTTTCGATAGCTTTTTTGAAAACTGTTAAAGGCTCTTCACCTGGAACTTTTTCTCTTAGAGTATCAAAAGATTTATACAAAATATTTTGAGCAACAGATTTTTTACCATCTAACATAAGACGGTTAACAAATTTAGCAACAATTGTATCGTTGTAAATAGGGTCTGGGAGAACTTCTCGTTTTACACTTCTTCTTCTACGTGACATTTAATTTAATCCTTCTGATTTAGCCCTTAGGCTTTTTTGCACCATATTTAGAACGGCCAGATTTTCTATCTTTAACACCTTGCGTGTCTAAAACACCACGTACAACGTGATAACGAACACCAGGTAAATCCTTTACTCTTCCACCACGAATAAGAACAACACTGTGCTCTTGTAAGTTATGACCAATTCCAGGAATATATGAAATCACCTCAAAACCGTTAGAAAGTCTAACTTTTGCCACTTTTCTTAAGGCAGAGTTCGGTTTTTTAGGTGTAGTTGTATAAACTCTTGTGCATACACCTCTTTTTTGAGGGCATGACGCAAGCGCCGGAGAGGCAGTCTTTGATTTTTGCAGCTTTCTTTCTTTTCTAATAAGCTGGTTGATAGTAGGCATAGTTTTCCTTTTTCCTCTATTGAAGCAAGAGCGAAAAGTAAAATGAGATCAACTTTTGGTCAAGTTAAAACCCAGTTTTTATCGCTCTATGTTTGCTTTCTTACAATTTAGTTACACTCGTCTTGTTGTATCATCAGTTGTTTGGGGCGTTGCGGCCGTGCCTCCAAAACCCGGAAGAGAAGACGCAAGTCCATCATCCTCGTTGTCCACCTGAATCTTCCATCTCTTATAGGCTTGAACCCCAGTTCCAGCAGGAATTAAGCGACCCATAATGATGTTTTCTTTTAATCCATCAAGTTTATCTTCTTTAGCATTTATCGCAGCTTCAGTTAAAACTTTTGTTGTTTCCTGAAATGATGCAGCTGAAATCCAGCTCTCGGTGCTTAAAGACACTCTTGTGATACCTAAAAGTAGAGGCACAAACTGCGCAGGCTCTCCACCCTCAGCTAAAACTCTTTCATTTTCAGACTGAACTCTAAACCTATCAACCTGCATATCATTTAAGAACACAGTGTCACCTGGAGTTGTTACAGTCACTTTTGAAAGCATCTGTCTTACGACCACTTCAATGTGCTTATCGTTAATACCCACACCCTGAAGACGATAAACTTCTTGAACCTCATTTACTAAGTATTCAGCTAAAGCCTTCACACCTTTTACAGCTAAGACATCATGTGGATTTGTTGGTCCATCCATTAAAGCATCACCAGCTTTTACATATTCACCTTCACGAACAGCAAAATGCTTTCCTTTAGGGATTAAGTACTCTCTGGCCTCACCAATATCTGGAGTAACAATTACTCTTTGTTTTGTTTTTACATCTTTACCAAAACTCACATAACCATCAATTTCTGTAACAATGGCAGCTTCTTTTGGTTTTCTGGCTTCAAAAAGTTCTGCAACACGCGGAAGTCCACCTGTGATGTCTCTTGTTTTTGAAGTCTCTCTGTGAAGCTTTGCTATAACATCTCCGGCGTGAACATCGACACCTTCGTTAGTCATGAGCTGTGCTCCAACTGGAATAACGTATCTAGCAGGTGTTGAACGCCCTTCAATCTTCATAGGCTCACCATTTGAATCGTTGATAATCACGGTTGGTTTGTCATCTCCAGATTTAGTATCTGTAATAACTTTTGTAGCAAAACCAGTCACAGGATCTAACTGTTCTGACATAGTTTTACCTTCAACAATTCCTAAGAAACCAATCTGACCTGTGGCCTCTGCAATGATTGGATTTGCATATGGATCCCACTCACAAATCGTATCACCTTTTTTGACCGTATCGCCTTCTTTTACAAAAAGTGTCGTTCCATAAACCACTGACATTCTGTCTCTTTCACGGCCCTCAGAATCCATAAGTAAAATGTGGCCACTTCTGTTCATAGAAACAAGCTGACCTTTTTTATTGGTTACAGATCTAACGTCCTCTAACTTTACAACTGCATCCATTCTTGCAGTATGCACCGACTGTTCAACTGCTCTACTCGCTGTTCCACCTAAGTGAAAGGTACGCATTGTAAGCTGCGTTCCAGGCTCACCAATTGATTGTGCTGCAATAACACCAACAGCTTCACCAAGGTTAACTGTTGTACCACGAGCTAAATCTCTACCGTAACATTTTACGCAAACACCACGTCTTGTTTTACAAGTTAATACTGAACGAATATGAATTTTATCAACACCAGCTTTATCAATCTTTTTAACATGCGCTTCAGTGATCTCTTCACCATTAGCCACAAGTAGATCTTCATTGTAAGGATCTCTAACGTCTTCTAAAACTGTACGACCTAGAACTCTTTCACCTAAAGGCTCAATGATTTCACCAGCCTCAACTAAAGCTGTCATCTCAATGCCCACTTCAGTTTTACAATCCAATTGATTGATCACAACATCTTGTGAAACATCAACCAAACGACGAGTAAGATACCCAGAGTTTGCTGTTTTTAAAGCCGTATCTGCGAGACCTTTTCTTGCTCCGTGAGTAGAGATAAAGTACTGCAAGACTGAAAGGCCTTCTCTAAAGTTTGCTGTAATTGGCGTTTCAATAATTTCACCAGAAGGTTTGGCCATTAAACCCCTCATCCCAGCAAGCTGTCTGATCTGTGCAGCAGAACCCCTGGCACCAGAGTCAGCCATTACAAAGATAGAGTTAAAGCTATCATCAACCACTTCTTTACCTTCAACTGCAAACTTTTCAGTTTCAATTCCGGCCATCATGACTTTTGCAACTTTATCACCAGTTTGAGCCCAAATATCCACAACTTTGTTATAGCGCTCACCATCGGTAATTAAACCTTCATCATATTGAGCTTCAATTTCTAAAACTTCACTCTCAGCAGTTTCAATCATTTCTTTTTTCGTGGCAGGAATTTTTAAATCATCTAAACAGATAGAGATTCCAGCTTTTGTAGAATAGGTAAAACCCATCTCCATAATTCTATCAGCTAAAATTGCCGTAGACTTACCACCAGCTAAACGAAATGATCTATCGATAAGTTCAGCAAGCTGTTTTTTACCTAAAGGTTTATTGATCACATCAAAAGGAACCTCTGCAGGTAAAACATCACTAAAGATAACTCTACCAATTGAAGTTTCATAAATTTTTCCTTGGACTCTTGCTTTTACTTGAGCTTGCAAGTGAACGTCCCCTGACTCATGAGCGTATAAAACTTCGTTTACACTTCCAAAAAGTCTTCCTGTACCTTTTGCTCCGGGTCTAATACGAGTCATCCAGTAACATCCAAGCACAATATCTTGCGAAGGATTGATAACTGGTTTTCCGTTTGCAGGAGATAAAATATTGTTTGTAGACATCATTAGAACACGAGCTTCAACCTGTGCTTCCACAGACAAAGGAACATGAACAGCCATTTGATCTCCATCAAAATCGGCATTAAAAGCTGTACAAACTAATGGATGTAAACGAATCGCTTTACCTTCATGAAGAACAGGTTCAAAGGCTTGAATACCAAGTCTGTGAAGTGTTGGAGCTCTGTTAAGCATTACAGGATGTTCTTTAACAACTTCAGATAAAATATCCCAAACTTCAACAGCTTCATCTTCAACCATTTTTTTAGCTTGCTTGATAGTTGTGGCAAATCCACGCTCTTCTAGTTTTGCAAAGATAAAAGGTTTAAAAAGTTCTAAAGCCATCTTCTTAGGAAGACCACATTGGTGAAGTTTTAAATTTGGACCCACAACAATAACCGAACGACCAGAATAGTCCACACGCTTACCAAGTAGATTTTGTCTAAAACGACCATGCTTACCCTTAAGCATATCACTTAGGGATTTAAGTGGACGTTTGTTTGCACCTGTAAATGTTTTTCCACGACGACCGTTGTCTAAAAGAGCATCAACTGCTTCTTGAAGCATACGTTTTTCGTTTCTTATAATGATATCAGGAGCGTTTAACTCTTGAAGTCTTTTTAAACGATTGTTTCTGTTGATCACTCGTCTATAAAGATCGTTTAAATCAGAAGTTGCAAACCTACCACCATCTAGCGGAACTAAAGGTCTTAGATCCGGTGGAATTACAGGAAGAATACTAAGCATCATCCATTCAGGTTTATTAGAGTTACCTTGAAAGGCTTCTAAAACTTTAAGTCTTTTCGTTAGTTTTTTAATTGCAGCTTCAGATTTTGCATCTTTAAGCTCAAGTCTTAACTTCTTACAAAGATAATCAACATCAACATTTTTTAAAAGTTCTAGTACACCAGTTCCACCAATATCAGCTTTAAAGTTTGGACCAAACTCTTCTAAAGCAGCTTGATAAGCTTCTTCGCCTAAAACCTGCCCCTCTTCTAAAGTAGTCTCCATTGGATCTGTTACAACAAAAGCTTCACAGTAAAGAACTCGCTCAACGTCTTTTAATGTTAGATTTAAAATATTACCAATACGACTTGGAAGAGATCTTAAAAACCAAATGTGAGCCACTGATGAAGCAAGTTCAATGTGACCCATACGCTCACGTCTAACCTTAGACTGCGTTACTTCAACACCACACTTTTCACACACTACACCTCTAAACTTCATACGTTTGTATTTTCCACACAAGCATTCGTAGTCTTTTATGGGACCAAAAATCTTTGCACAAAATAAACCATCGCGTTCAGGCTTAAATGTTCTGTAGTTAATTGTTTCTGGTTTTTTCACTTCACCAAAAGACCAGCTCTTAATAAGGTCTGGAGAGGCGAGGCCAATTTTTACCCCTTCAAAAGCTAGAGGATCTTTGGGCTTATCAAAAAAGTTTAATAAATCTTTCAACTGCGTACTCCTTTACTACTGTAATTCCGCTTGAGGTTTAACTGCGCCTTCATCATCGTTGGTCAACATATCTGATTCAATAAGCTGTACATCTAAAGCCAAACTCTGAAGTTCTTTTAATAAAACGTTAAAGGACTCAGGTAGACCTGGCTCAAGCACATACTCACCTTTAACAATACTTTCATACATTCTAGTTCTTCCAGCAACATCATCTGATTTAACAGTTAAAAACTCTTGCAGACAGTAAGCAGCACCATAAGCTTCTATGGCCCAAACCTCCATCTCACCTAGTCTTTGACCACCAAACTGCGCCTTACCACCTAATGGCTGTTGAGACACAAGTGAATACGGCCCAATAGATCTTGCATGGAGTTTTTCTTCAACCAAATGGTGAAGCTTAAGCATGTACATGATTCCAACTGTTACTGGGTTTTCAAAAGCCTGACCTGTACGACCATCAAACAAAATAGTTTGGCCAGTCGTTGGCAAATTGGCTCTTGTCAAAAGCTCTTTAATTTCACTCTCTCTAGCTCCATCAAATACAGGAGTAGCCAAATGAATTCCGTTTCTAACTTTTTCAGCCATGGTCTTGATAGATGCTCTGTCTGCTTTTTCAAGCTTTTCAGAAATCTCATCATCGCCATAAACCATTTGAAGATGCTTCCTAACTTTATCTTCTTCAAACTCTTCAAGCATTTCATCAATTTGTTTACCTAAAGCTCTTGCAGCGGCACCTAAGTGGATTTCTAAAACCTGACCGATGTTCATTCTTGACGGTACACCAAGCGGATTTAAAACCATGTCTACTGGAGTTCCATCATCAAGATATGGCATATCTTCAACAGGTAGTACTTTTGAAATCACACCTTTGTTTCCGTGACGGCCGGCAAATTTATCACCCACTTGAAGCTTTCTTTTAATGGCTACATAAACTTTAACCATTTTAACTACACCAGGAGGTAGTTCATCACCTTTAAATAGATTGTCAATTTTATCATCGAAAACCAATTTAATAGCTTCTAATTTATTACGAGCACCATCAACAATTCTTACAACTTGCTCTTCAAAAGCAGGCTCTAAAGGAAGATAGCTTAACAACTCAAACGGAATACTTTCTAAATCAGCGTCAGTAATTTTATCACCTTCGTTGAGTAAAACTTTTGATCCATCTTCGTTTAAAAGCTCACCTATTGTTTTTTGACCAATCAAAATACCTTTAAGTTTATCAAGGGCTGTGTTTTTAATAACGTTTTGTTCAATCTCAAAGTCTTTTTGCATCTTAATTTTTTTGTCATTAAGTATACTTAAAAGTCTTTCACTTTGATTGGATGTATCTCTTGAATAAACTTGTGCATCAATAACTGTGCCTTTTACTCCAGATGGAACTCTTAAAGAAGTATCTCTAACATCTCCGGCTTTATCACCAAATATTGCTCTTAAAAGTTTTTCTTCAGGCGAAAGCTGAGTTTCACCTTTTGGTGTAACCTTACCCACTAGAATGTCACCAGGTTTAACCTCAGCTCCTATTCTAATAATACCAGAAGCATCAAGCTCAGATAAAGCCTCTTCACCAACATTTGCGATGTCTCTAGTGATCTCTTCTTTACCTAACTTTGTATCACGCGCCAGACACTCAAACTCTTCAACGTGAACTGAAGTGTAAACATCATCTTTAATAAGTCGTTCTGAGATTAAGATAGAATCTTCAAAGTTATAACCCATCCAAGGCGTAAATGCGACGAGGATATTTTGACCTAAAGCTAACTCACCAAGCTCTGAAGATGGACCATCAGCGATGACATCCCCTTTGCCCACAGCATCACCAAGTCTGACAATAGGTCTTTGGTTAAAGCATGTGTTTTGGTTCGTTCTTTGATATTTAATCAAATTGTAAATATCAATGTTTGCACCAAGCTCTCCACCACGTGCAAAACGACGGATAACAATTCTTGAAGCATCAACCTGCTCTACAATTCCATCATTTGTAGCAACAACTGAAGTTCCAGAATCTTTTGCCACCAAACGCTCAACACCTGTCCCTACAAGTGGTGCGCAAGCTTTTAAAAGAGGAACAGCTTGTCTCTGCATATTTGAGCCCATAAGTGCTCTGTTGGCATCATCGTGCTCTAAAAATGGAATCAAAGAAGCAGCAATTGAAACTAACTGACTCGGTGAAACATCCATAAGACTAACATCTTCTTTGTTTACAATTTCATATTCACCATCGTGTCTAACGTTCACTTTGTCTTGGGTGATCTTATCCACTTTTCTTTCATTGCGATCAACCTGCGCAATTTTTTGCCCAGCCTCTTGCAGTGCAGATGTGTATTTGATCTCTTCAGAGATTTTACCCTCATCAACAGATCTATAAGGTGTTTCAATAAATCCATGTTTATTAATACGCGCGTAAGTAGCAAGGGATGCGATTAAACCAATGTTTGGACCCTCAGGTGTCTCAATTGGGCAAATACGACCATAATGCGTAGGATGTACATCTCTAACCTCAAAGCCCGCTCTATCTCTTGTTAAACCACCGGGTCCAAGAGCTGAAAGTCGTCTTTTGTGTGTGATTTCAGAAAGTGGATTTGTTTGATCCATAAACTGAGAAAGCTGACTTGAGCCAAAAAACTCTTTTACAACAGCGTTAACAGGTTTTGCATTGATAAGATCATGAGGCATCATAGTCTCTAAATCTTGAAGACTCATTCTTTCTTTGATGGATCTTTCCATACGAACCAAACCAACACGGTATTGGTTTTCTAAAAGTTCACCAACAGACCTTACACGACGATTACCTAAGTGATCGATATCATCCACTAAACCTTGACCATTTTTAAGATTGATCATGGTTTTAACAACAAACATGATATCATCATTGGTAAGAGTTTGCTTTTCAATAGGCTTTTCTTCAAAATCAAAGTTAAATCTGTGATTGATCTTTAGACGACCTACTTCGCTTAGGTCGTATGTTTCTGGATCAAAAAAGAGTTTGTTAAAAAAGGCTTCTGCCGCTTCAATTGTTGGCGGCTCACCTGGTCTTAGTCGCTTGTAAATATCAATTAAAGCCTCACCTTTTGTAGAAACCTTATCTACTAAAAGTGTGTTTCTTAAGTAAGGTCCAACAGATAAACCATCAAAAAATATAACAGAAAATTCGTTAACACCTAATGATTTAGCCTGGTCTAAAACTTCCGTAGTTGTCTCAGAGTTAATATCAGCAACAATTTCACCTGTTGCAAAATCAACAATTGGCTTAGTTAAAGTTTTTCCAACCATGTCCTCTGGAGAGATTTCAATTCTTTCTAGCTTAGCCTCTTTCATTTTACGAACAACAGCGCGTGTAACACGACGCCCTTCTTTTACTAAGACCTCACCACTCTTCGGATCTTTAATATCAGAAAGTGCTCTTTGCCCGGAAAGACTATCGATATCAATATATCTAAAGTACTGACCGTTTTCATAAACAACTCTATCAGAGTCATAAAAGAAATTTAGAAGTTCTTCATCATTGTAACCAAGTGCTTTTAATAAAACTGTAACTGGAAACTTACGTCTTCTATCAATTCTGCAATAGAGTAAATCTTTTTGATCAAATTCAAAGTCTAACCATGAACCTCTATACGGGATCACCCTAGCACTGTATAAAAATTTACCTGTTGTACTGCCCTTACCACCATCGTGATCAAAGAAAACACCAGGCGAACGGTGAAGCTGACTTACAACAACTCTTTCTGTTCCATTAACAATAAATGAACCATTTCTTGTCATTAAAGGAATTTCACCAAGATAGACTTCTTGCTCTTTAACATCTCTGATGGATTTAGCCTCTGTGGCCTCATCAATATCAAAAACAATTAAACGAAGAGTCACTTTTAACGGGGACGCAAAAGTCATCCCTCTTTGTCTACACTCATCAACGTCATATTTAGGGGGTTCTAAAGTATAGCCCACAAACTCTAAACTAGAAGTTCCATTAAAATCTGTGATTGGAAAAACAGATTTAAAAACACCCTCTAATCCAGTATTTTCTCTTCTTTCAAAATCAAACTCTTTTTGTAAAAAGTCTTCGTATGATTTTTTCTGAAGCAATATTAAATTTGGAATATCGATAACTACACTGTTTTTAGCGAAGCTTTTTCTAAGCCTAATGTTAGAAGCTGTAACCGCTTTTTTAGCCATATATTTTATTCTCCACACTCATATGAGTTTGATCAATGAAGTCTTTTTAAAAGACTACCTGTCAATTTTTCTAATTATAAATACGCCTTACTTCTAAGACGTTGTTTTTAAGCTTTATTTTAAGTTTAATGATCTTTGTGTTTGTAGATATTTTTTATCTTTACAGCCACATACATTAAAAAAACAAAACTCATATTAAACCCCAGGCCATTTATAAAAAGCCTGGGTATACATGTTAGTAAAAACCAATTACTTGATTTCTACAGTAGCGCCGGCTTTCTCTAAAGATTCTTTTACTTTATCAGCCTCATCTTTAGGGATACCTTCTTTAACTGCCTTAGGTGCACTTTCAACAAGCTCTTTTGCTTCTTTAAGTCCAAGACCAGTGATTGCTCTTACTTCTTTGATCACATTAATTTTACTTGCTCCAGCTCCAGCTAGGATCACATCAAATTCAGTTTTCTCTTCAGAAGCAGCAGCTCCACCAGCACCAGCTGCAGCTACGGCTACAGGTGCAGCAGCACTTACGCCCCACTTTTCTTCTAACATCTTTACAAGTTCAGCTACCTCTAAGACAGGTAGAGTTGATAGTTCATCAACAATTTTATTTAAATCAGCCATTCTATTTTTCCTCCAAAATTATTATAAATACTGAAAATTTGTCTATTATTTTAAGTTTTAATTAACAAAGTCTTATTGATTTTGTTAATAATGCTTTTACTTTTTATGCTTCATTTTGCTTGTCTGAGTAAGCTTTCAATACGGTGACCATACCTTGCGGTACTCCTGCTAAAGCTCTCGCAAGTTGACTTGCTGGGGCTTGTAGAGTCCCTAAAAGCTTAGCTCTTAGTTCATCTTTACCAGGTAGAGTTGCTAAGAACTTAATTCTGTTCTCATCTAACTCTTCACCACCCATAACACCACCCTTAATCTTGAGACATTCAAGATCTTTAGCAAAACCAGTTAAGGTTTTGGCAGATGCTGGGGCTTCTTCATAAGCAAAAACAAAAGCGTTTGTACCAACTAGCTTTTCTGAGAGTACTGCACTTTCCTGTTCGTGGTCGGCTAAAGCTCTTTTCGCTAGAGTGTTTCTAGCTACTTTCAACTCTGATCCAACAGATCTTAGAGCTTTTCTAACCTCTGTGACCTCTTCCACACTTAGACCCTTAAAGTCTACCAGGAATGCTGCTTTGGACTGCTCAAATTTACTAGCTAGATCTTTTACAAGCTCTGCTTTTCTTTGACGTGTAAGCAATGTTCTATCCTCCTTTCTATTATTTCTTTAGCTTTAGGCAGAAAGGGAATCCCTTACCTCACCTGGCCACAACCTATGAAAGTTGCAATTAAGCCATTAGTCTTTAAAAGCTAATGGCGCCATGGTATCTCTGGCCTGCTAAAGATTATAAATCTTATTAATCTAAAATCTTTTTAGTTAAATTTTTAATTCACCAAAGACTGAGCATCTGATGTGTCTAGTTTTATACCTGGACCCATAGTTGATGAAACAGTCATTGTTTTTAAATAAACACCTTTGCTTGATGAAGGCTTAGCCTTCATTATGCTTGTAATAAATGCAGAAAAATTATCTTTAAGTTTATCAGCACCCATTGAGGCTTTACCAATAGTTGCATGGACAACACCTTGTTTTTCAACACGGTAGCTAAGCTTACCTTTTTTCTCTGCAGTCACAGCATCACCAATGTTTAGTGTCACAGTTCCTACTTTTGGATTGGGCATCATGCCTCTTGGACCTAAAATCTTTGCAACTTTTGATACAGTAACCATCATGTCAGGTGTAGCCAAAGCCTTATCGAAATCTAACCAACCACCTTTGATTTTTTCAACTAGATCATCACCACCAACAAAATCTGCACCTGCAGCTTTGGCCTCTTCTTCTTTTGGTCCTTTTGCAAAGACTAAAATACGAACCTCTTTACCGAGTCCATGAGGAAGAGAAACTGCTCCTCTAACCTGCTGATCTGACTGTTTTGGATCAACTCCAAGACGAACAGCAAAGTCTACAGACTCATCAAATTTTGCTTTTGGAGAGTCTACAAGAATATTCAGAGCCTCAGCTACTGGATATTTTTTATCTCTATCATATTTACTTTTAATACTTTTTGTTCTTTTAGAAACTTTTGCCATTTAAGCCTCCACTTCCAAGCCCATAGACTTAGCTGTTCCAGCAACCTGAGCCATAGCAGACTCAAGACTTCCACAGTTCAGATCCGGGAGTTTAGTTTTTGCAATCTCTTCAATTTGAGATTTCTTAACAGTTCCTACTTTATCTTTTTGAGGCATCTTTGATCCACTCTTCAGATTCATAGCTTTTTTTAGAAGAACTGACACTGGTGGACTTTTTACTACAAAAGTAAAAGACCTGTCTGCATAAACTGTGATAATTACTGGAGCAATGGTATCACCCATTTGCTGAGTTTTAGCATTAAACTGCTTACAAAACTCCATAATATTCACACCATGCTGTCCGAGTGCCGGTCCAACGGGAGGCGATGGATTCGCTTTCCCTGCCGGAATCTGTAGCTTAATCATACCTGCTACTTTTTTTGCCATTTTCCCACTCCTAGGTTTTTAAGGTCACTTTTTATAAATTAAAGTGATAAAATTTTTAAAATATAAATATCTGTTAAAGCTATTACCAGCTTTTAGTTCTTATTCACCTGAACAAAATCTAATTCAACTGGAGTAGGGCGTCCTAAAATCATGACAGCAACTTTAACCTTGCCTTTCTCTTCGTTGATCTCTTCAACTGTTCCATTAAAATTATTAAAAGGACCATCAATAACTGTTACAGACTCTCCAATTGAAAAGTTTACTTTAGCAATTGAGGCAATAGCTCCAGCTTCCATGTCTGTAACCCTTAAAACCTGATCCTCTGGCACCGGTAGAGGCTTTTTTGAACCACCGCCAGCACCTAAAAAGCCTGAGACTTTTGAGCTACTTTTAACTAGGTGCCACGTATCATCATTAAGGACCATTTGAACAAAAATATATCCAGGAAAAAACTTCTTCGCACGTTGTTGTTTTTTGCCCTTAATCAACTGAACTACATTTTCTGTTGGAACAAGAATATCTCCAAAAGACTCTTCTTTACCTTGAGAAACAATTCGTTCTTCAATTGCAGCTTTTGCAATGGACTCACAGCTTGTTTGAACGTTTACAATGTACCATCTTTTTTCCATTTAAACTCCCAAACTTATATTAACGATCAAAAAGTAAGGCTAAAGCTTTACCCGCTACAATATCAAAACCAGCTAAAATCAAACCTGCAATCAAGATCATTATACCGACAGCAATTGTTAAAGACTTTATATCTTTTTTACTTGGCCAAACGACCTTAGAAGTTTCATTGATAACTTCACCTGCATAGGCTTTATTTTTTTCTGACAACTGAAGCCACAAGAATAAGCCTAATCCACAGATTAATGGAAAACCGTGAAATACAGCTGGAATAGCCTTTAAACGGGCGATAACTGGAAAACTACCAGCAGCCGTGTCAAAGAGTACTCCTGTAACCCAAAAAACAAGGGCTGCAGCTATAAAAAACGAGAGTGTCATGAATTTTTTGACCGCTGATTTGTCCAAAAAGAACTCCATATTATTAAAAAATTTTAAAAGCCTCTATGTTTTACAAATAAAATAAGCCTTGTCACGCTATTTTTTACTTTTTAAAGACATTGTTATTAATTCTTAACGCCCCCCAAAATGTTAATTCATAGGCTTGATAAGAAATCAGTAAGGTTGCTCTGTATAGATGTCAGTTAAAATAAACGATACTGTTTATTCACTAGATCGCAAAAATTCATTGAATTGATTATAATAGACTCTTAAATGGCAGGGCAGGAGAGATTCGAACTCACAACCGGTGGATTTGGAATCCACTGCTCTACCAATTAGAGCTACTACCCTGCAAAAAAATAATACTTTGATAAAAAAAGCCAAAGAGGATTATAAGACTCTTTGGCTTAAAAATAGAAACTTTTGACTCTAATTAAAGAGAAAAAAAGCTCTACTCAACAATTTCAGTTACAACACCGGCTCCAACTGTTCTTCCACCTTCACGGATGGCAAAACGAAGCTCTTTTTCCATCGCGATAGGACAGATCAACTCGCAGTTCATCTCAACTCTATCACCTGGCATAACCATTTCTACACCTGCGTTAAGCTCAACAATACCTGTTACATCAGTAGTTCTGAAATAAAACTGTGGTCTGTAGCCATTAAAGAATGGCGTGTGTCTTCCACCTTCTTCTTTACTTAAGATGTAGGCTTCACATTTAAACTTTCTGTGAGGGTTGATAGATCCTGGTACTGCTAAAACTTGACCTCTTTCAACATCTTCTTTTTTAACACCCCTTAGTAAACAACCACAGTTGTCTCCAGCTTGGCCTTCATCAAGAAGCTTACGGAACATTTCAATTCCAGTAACAGTTGTTTTAGTAGTTTCTTTTACACCAACAATTTCAATCTCTTCACCAACTTTAACGATACCTCTTTCAACACGTCCTGTAACAACAGTACCACGTCCAGAAATTGAAAAAACATCCTCAATCGGCATAAGGAATGGCTTATCTACTGCTCTTTCAGGAGCTGGGATGTAACGATCTACTTCTGCCATCAACTTAAGAATTGCTTCTTTACCGATGTTATCATCTCGACCTTCAACAGCAGCTAATGCAGAACCTTTAACTATTGGAATTTCGTCACCTGGAAACTCATACTTAGAAAGAAGCTCTCTAACTTCTAATTCAACAAGCTCTAAAAGCTCTTCATCATCAACCTGATCAACTTTGTTTAAGAAAACAACGATTGAAGGTACACCAACCTGACGAGCAAGTAGGATATGCTCTCTAGTTTGTGGCATCGGACCATCTGCTGCATTAACAACTAAGATAGCACCATCCATTTGGGCTGCACCCGTAATCATGTTCTTTACATAATCGGCGTGACCTGGGCAATCCACGTGAGCGTAATGACGACCTTCTGTTTCATACTCAATATGTGAAGTAGAGATCGTGATACCACGCTCTTTTTCTTCTGGAGCATTATCAATTTCATCAAATTTAGTAGCCTCTTTACCCGCAGCTTCAGA
Organism: Bdellovibrionales bacterium; assembly: GCA_023301025.1. GTDB lineage: Bacteria > Bdellovibrionota > Bdellovibrionia > Bdellovibrionales > UBA1609 > JALZUR01. The sequence goes on from JALZUR010000020.1 coordinate 35,553, forward strand.
CAATACCTTTGAAATAGCCGCCGTTAATGTGGTCTTACCGTGATCCACGTGTCCAATTGTTCCTATGTTTACATGCGCTTTTGAGCGATCAAACTTCTCCTTAGCCATATCTTGTCCTCCTAGAGTGCTAAGCTAAAATTATAAAGGCTGTAGGTTACTTACATTATGCACTACAGCCCAATCTACCTTTAAAAATACTTTTCGAAATTGCCACCAATTTTAATGCTTGTCACACATAATTTTTAAAAAGAACTTTTGGTCTTTAAAAAAACAAGGTGAGTCAAAGAGGCTACCTAAATACAAATTTTTAAATTCCAATATTAAAACATATTTCATTTAAAGAGTATGAGTGGAGCCCATAGTGAGAATCGAACCCACGACCTCACCCTTACCAAGGGTGTGCTCTACCACTGAGCCATATGGGCTCAATTGAGAAATGGAGCGGGAGACGAGTCTCGAACTCGCAACCCTTAGCTTGGAAGGCTAATACTCTACCAATTGAGCTACTCCCGCTCTAAAATAAAATGGTGGAGAGAGCAGGATTCGAACCTGCGAACGCATACGCGAACGGGTTTACAGCCCGTCTCCTTTAGCCACTCGGACATCTCTCCAATGGAGCTGGATATGGGACTCGAACCCGCAACCTGCTGATTACAAATCAGCTGCTCTACCAATTGAGCTAATCCAGCTACAAGTCTTCAATTTAAAAACCAAAAGCTGGGTGAGGTCAATAACAAAGATACGTAGTTAACGCTTTAAACATTTAGTCAAAATTTTCTGCAATCTATAAAGGCAGAAAATTAATTTAATTTAATTTTCAAAACAAAATAGCATCAAAAATTTTGTGAATAAAACAGTTTTAAAAAATCAACTCAATTCTATTTAAAAAAATAAAAGTTAATAAACATACAATTAAAATCTATTCTTAAGTTTTTAAAGCCCAAAGACCTAAAGCAACAGATACAGATACATTGTAGCTTGCATCACTTTTTTGCTGAGGAATGAAAACTTGAAAGTCAGATTCTTTTAACAAGGTAGGTCTAATTCCTTTTTCTTCAGCACCTGCGATTAATACTGTTTTATCAGACGTTTTAACTTTATTTAAGGCTTCGGCACGGTCATCTACGTTAAGTGCATAAGACCAAAAACCCATTTCTTTTAAATCTTCAATTTCTTGTTTAAGGTTCTTAACCCTATGAACACACACATGCTCTAAGCCCCCACATGAAACTTTTGAAACAGTAGGAGTCAAAGATGCAGAGCCTTTTGTAGGTGTAAAAATTGCATCCACTCCCATAAGCCACGCTGTTCTTATAATAGCACCGAAGTTATGAGGGTCTTCAACACCATCAAGTGCTAAAATAAAAGACTTATCTTTTTTACTGAAGTCTTTAAATTCAGGATTTTGTGACACCTCACATGAAACTCCTTGATGATTATTACAAAGATTATTAAAAAAACTTTCTTTTTTTGTAACAACTTGAAGGTTGTTACTTTTGCATAGTTTCAAAAGTTCTGAAGACCACTTTTTACTCTCTAAAGAACTTGAAACAAAAACTTTGGTCACAGCCTTTGGCCTAACTTTTAGAGCTTCAAAAACACTGTGTCTACCAACGGCGACTCTACTCATAGAGATATTTCCTTTAAAACATCTTTAGGATCTTTGATGTTAATCAATGATCTGCCCATAACCAAAAAATCTGCTCCATTCTGAAAGGCTTTTTTAGGCGTAACAACTCTTTTTTGATCAGAGGTTTCATCCCCAGTAAATCTAATACCAGGACACACTAAAAAAAGATTTGGATGACTCTCTTTAATAAAAGAAGCCTCAGTTGCTGAACAAACAATCCCTTCTAAACCAGAGGTAACTACTGCATCAGACAAACTTTTAACCACTCCCTCGCTAGACATAGAAACAAGTGGCAATTTATTGGTTGTTTGATCAAAGCTAGTCAAAAGTGTCACTGCAAGAATTCTAAAGGGCCTAAGTTTATTTAGCTCTTTTTCTAAAAGGCTTAACTCCTTTAAACACACTTCTCCGTTGAGAGCATGCACTGTACAAAAAGAAGACCCTAAATTAAAGGCTCTTTTCACAGAGCTTAAAACTGTAGAAGGAATATCAAAAAACTTATAATCAAGAAAAAGCTCCCCTTGTTCGCTCAAAATTTGCCATTCGTCATTAGACAGTTGGAATCCTAAACGTGGACCAACTTTAAAACCTTTAATATAAGGGCTCCATTTTTTAGAAAGCTTCAAAGCAGCATCTTTGCAATCAACATCTAAAGCTAAAAAAACATTGGCTTTATCAATCATCAGGCTAATGCCTCAAGAATAGCCTCATAAGCTTGATCTAGAGAAAACTCTTTTTTTACTTTTTCTGAGCGCTTTACAACTTCGACAAGCCCTTTAGAGAAACTTTTATGACCCAACACAAGCCTTACTGGAAAACCGAGAAGATCAGCATCTTTAAACTTAACACCAGGTCTTTCTTTTCTATCATCTAAGAAAACTTCAATATTTTTTGTTTCTAACCTTTTAGAAATTTCATTGGCAAAAGAGAGCATCTCTTCTTTTAAATCAAGTAAACAAATATGCACTTGAAAAGGGGCAATTGAGAGTGGCCAAACTATTCCATCTTCATCGTGACTTTGCTCAATTGAAGCCTGAACCACGCGACTCACACCAATGCCATAGCAACCCATTTCAAAACTTTTTGTTTTTCCATTTTGATCTAAATACTCAGCCTTCATAGCTCTGCTGTATTTATTCCCTAAGTAAAATATATGCCCTGCTTCAATGCCTCTAATGGACTGTAAAACACCTTCACCAGAAGGCGATACATCTCCAGCTTCAGCCAAAGTTAAATCAAAAACGCCTTCCACTTTAAAGTCTTTGTGAGGCTTTACACCCTTTTTATGAAAGTGATCTTTGTTCGCCCCAACAATCATAGATTTAAAATCTTCTAGGTTCTGATCCATATAAATAGGTCCATCTTTTAAAAGATCTACTGGTCCACAACTTCCAGGTCTAGCTCCTGCAAACTCTAATACCTCATTATCATTTAAAAACTCAGGAAGCTCTTTTAAATTAAGTTCATTTTTAATTTTTATAAGATTTACTTCATCCGATCCCCTTAAAAGAACCGTGAACCTAAAAACCTCTTCATCTAAAACTTTTTGTCCTTTAAAAAACATGGTCTTAACAAGTTCTTCTTGAGAAAGATCTAAAAATTTCGAAAGCTCATCAATAGTTTTTAGATCTTTAGTTTCAAACTCAACACATTCTAACTCTTGAAGCACTCTTGAATCAGGCTGTGGCATAACTTTCACTCTTGGACAAATTTCAATATTTGCAGCAAAATCTCCCTTATCACTCACCATAAGCTGGTCTTCACCAATATCTGCTAAAATCTGAAACTCTTCTGTTAAAGATCCACCTATAGCACCCGAATCCGCTTTAACAATCCTGTAGTCTAAGCCAAGTTGATTAAAAATATTTGTGTAGGCTTTTTTATAATTATGATAGCTAACTTGGGCTGACTCTTTATCAATATCAAACGAGTAGGCATCTTTCATGACAAACTCTTTTGCTCTCATTAAACCAAAGCGTGGGCGAATTTCATCTCGGTACTTTGTTTGAATCTGATAAACATTGTAAGGAAGATCTTTATAGCTCGTAACACTATTTCTAACATAATCTGTAACTACCTCTTCATGAGTAGGACCAAGACAGAATTCATAACTTTTTTTATTTTTAAACGTTTGTAAATCAGGATAACCCCAACGTCCAGACTCTTCCCATAAAGATTTAGGCTGCACCACTGGAAAAAGAACTTCATGACAGTCAATTTTTGAAAGCTCTTCTCGAATTATGGATTCGACTTTTCGCATGGCTTTTAAAAAAATAAAACCATACGAATATAAACCAGAACCTAGTTTTTTAACTAAGCCTGCTCTTATCAAAAGTTTATGACTAGAAATCTCAGCATCTGAAGGATCTTCTTTAAATGTTTTATGGCTAAGGTTGCTCCACTTTATCATTACAAACTCTCACTTTTTCTTTTAATTTTTAGGCCGATAAGACTAAGTCTACTTTTTTGTTGAAACATTTTACTCTACTTCAATATCATATGCTTTAATTTTTCTATGTAAATAACTTCTTTCAAGTCCAATAGCCTCAGAGGTTTTAGAAATATTCCCTTTATTCTCAGAAAGCTTTGCAATCAGATAGCTCTTCTCAAATTCAGATCTTGCAGCTCTAAAATCACCCATGCCAATGAAAACTGTATTTGTATGTCTAGTTAGGCCCGCATAGTTTAGATCATAAACATCAAATGAATCATTGTTTGATAAAATATAAAGACGCTCTACAAAATTTTTAAGTTCCTTAACATTTCCAGGCCAGTCATAAGAGATTAAAAGATCCAAAGCTTTTTGTTGTATAGGCTTATAAGCTTCACCAAGTTTTCTAGACTGTTCAAATGAAAAAGCCTCAAATAATACAGGAAGATCATCTTTTCTTTGTCTTAAAGGCTGAATGTTCATCTCTAAACAAGAAAGCTTCACAAAAAGGTCTTCTCTAAAAAGACCCTTCTTAACAGCACCGCTTAGGATATCTGAACCAGAACTTCCAACAAGCCTTACATTTGATATTCGAGCGCTGTTACGCAAAAAATCAGCAAGCTCTACTTGAGCACTTTCTTCTAAGGCTTCAATGTTTTTTAAAAATAGAGTGCCACCGCCTGCTAGAAAAAACTTTCCATTTTCAGAAAAAAGTTCATCTTTATGAAGCCCTTGAGGTATAGAGTTGCAATTGACACTTACAAATGGACCACTGGCCCTATCACTCATATAATGAATATTTCTGGCTACTAAACTTTTACCAACACCTCCTTCACCATAGATAAGATAAGGTGAAGAACTTTTTCCATATTTCATTATAAGAGATTTAATATTTTGCATATGAGGACTTGAGCCCTCTAAAAGGTAGCTTTCTTTTAATTGAGATAATAGACTGGCTCTTTCTTTTTGTTGCTTTTCAAAAAGCAGCATGTTTTTTAATGTAATCAAGATCTTATCCATAGAAATAGGCTTTTCGATAAAATCCCAAGCCCCAAGCTTCACAGCTTTAACAGCAGTTTCAATACTGCCATGACCAGACATAACAATAACATTAGTTTTTTGTTCAAGCCCTTCAAGTTTATCTAAAACTTGAATTCCATCTAAATCTCCAGGCATCCACACATCTAAAAGCATCACATTGGGTTTAAAATCAGAAATTTTAGCCAAGGCTTCAGTACCAGACTCAGCTGATTCAACTTGAAAGCCTTCATCTTCCAAAGAGGCTGAAAGAATTTTTCTGATTGAAGATTCATCATCAACAACCAAAACTTTTAAATCCTTAAATTCAATCATAATATTAAAACCCTCAACTTTTGTTTATTCATTATATTTTAATCTGCGGCATTTCAATCAAAAACCGCGTCTTACCCTTATTGTCTTTTCCAATTGAAATACGACCCCTGTGATCCTCGATGATCTTTTTAACAATGGAGAGTCCTAGGCCTGAGTGGTTGATTTTAGTTGTATACTTACTGTTAAAAACAGTCTGCCAATGGGATTCATCAACACCAGGTCCAGAATCAAAAAATTCGATAAAAAACATATTGTCTTTTGCTTCAGGATTTTTCTCTACGTTAATGCTAATTATCTTATTTTCAAAATCACCCATAGCTTCAATAGAGTTTTCAATTAAATTTATGAAAACTCGATTCATTTTCTCAAAGTCCCAAGTAAGTTTTTCAACAGAAATCATAAATCTAAAGTTAAGATCAGGATGAGAAACTTTATAAAGAGCTGATAGTCTTTCAAAAAAATCCTGAACATTAACGATCACAGGCTTCATTTGTGGAAATCTTGCAAACTGATTGAATTCATTAACAAGGTTTTTTATAAGATCAACATGGTCAATAATTGTTTTGATGCAGTCTTTAAAGATAGGGTCATCGATATCTTTTGAAAACTTTTTCAAAAGTCGTTCTGCAGAAAGCTTTACTGGCGTTAAAGGGTTTTTGATTTCATGAGCCACACGAGTTGCCACTTCTTTCCAGGCCTTTACTCTTTGATTTTCGCGTAAAAGATCAACGTCTTCTACAGTTATAAGTGCACCATAACCTTCAAGATTTGCTGTTTTTAAATTAGAGATAGAAATTTGTAAGGACAGTGTTTTTTCTTGAGTAACCTTAATATCAACTTCTTGAACATAAACTTCGTCTTTTGTAGATTTAAAGTTTTTTAGCATCTCCACAATTTCTGATGGAAGTGTGTTTTTTTTAATAGGTTCTGTTAATGAAAAAATCTTTTGGGCTCTTTTGTTAAAATAAGTCAGATTAAAGTTTTCATCAAACGACATAACTCCTGAACTTACTTGGGACAGCACTGATTTTATATACAAACTGGACTGCTCAAGTTCTTTTACAGAGTCTTTTAAATGAACCCTAGTGCTTTTTAACTCAATGATCATTGAGTTAAAATTTTGTATAAGAGCGTTTAGTTCTGTCATACCAGTTTTAAAACGAATTGGCGAAAACTCGCCTTTTGAAACATTTTGAGTAGCTTCACGAACAGCAAATATAGGACGCGATAGGGATTGTGCCAAGTATAGACTGAACCATCCACCAAAAGCTAAGATAACAAGTGTCATGCTTGTTAGAATGAAATAATAGGTGGACTTAAGAGGTATGCGAAAAGCTTTTGTTTTTTGAAACTCTAGTCTTGATTCAGTTACTGCATCTATTGTTTGAAGAAGAGTAAATGGTAAAACTTTAGATACAATAAAAAAACTGTTATAGTCTTCGCTATGAACCAAAGCACTTAACCACTGACCTTGCTCAGTTTTTCTTGAAAAGCTGTGATTTTTCTTATTTTTTATTTTTTTCTTAATCTGTAAATCACTAATTTTAGGAAGATAGTAGCCACTCTTTTCCGAATATACAGAAGTAAGATACGGTTCAGAATTAGACGTAGCCTCAGCGCTAAAAAACTCAAGAGCATCAATACCAAGATTCACGACTTCTTTATCAAGCTCTTTTAAATTTATAGCTTTTAATCTTTTATGTCTTTTATTAATTTGATTAGCTGTGTAGAAGAGGTCTGATTTTATATCATCGATATACTCCGTAGACAGTCTTGTAGATGTGTCTAAAATGGTTTGTGTTTGATTAGCAAACCACCTATCAAAACTTGAGTTGATGTAAAAAACAGAGACCAAAAACATAAGAGTTGTTGGGACAAATGCAAAACTCACGAAAGCCAAAAAGAGTCTCGCCTTAAGGCTCTTCCCAAAAGTTTTAGACTTTGAATCAGCGTACAGTTTTACTAAGTTTCTAGCTAAAAAAAATGTTATTGATAAAAAGACTAATGCATTTAAATTGACTAAGCCAAAAAAGAAAAGTGCATAAGATAAAGGTAGATCGCTTCCACTATTAACAAATCTAAATAAGATCCAATTTAAAAGAATAAAAAAAAGTCCAAGTGGTCCTAAAAGCCAAAGCTCTAAAGAACGCCTTTTGCTTTCATCTTGTTCACTACGTATCATATGTCATAAGTTGTAACATTGTTGAGTGTACTTATCTATCCATAGCCTCAAAAGTTTGTAATAAAGCTTTTGCTACCTCAGAGCCCTTGTTCCCTTTCTTTCCCCAAATACGGTCATGAACCTGTTTGTGGTTGTTAACAGTAAGAACACCAAACATAACAGGCTTTAAAGTTTCAAGACCTACTTTTAAACAGCCTTCAGTGGCAGCTTGGCAAACATAATCATAGTGATCTGTTTCACCCTTGATCACAACGCCGTAGCATAAAACACCATCAGCTTTTTTATTTAAAATAAGGTGTTTTGCAACTAATGGCAGTTCAAAGGCCCCCGGCACAAGAACTTTTATGATCTGTTCTTTTTCGTAACCAGCTTTTTGCAGCTCTTCCATAGCTCCATCTTCTAATGCTTTTGTATAACGTCTATTAAAATCAGCAGAGATTATGGCTATTTTTTTCATACTCTGTTCTCTTTAGAGTAAAAACGTTTGAACGGAAGAGTATCTACTAATGAGACACCAAAAGCTGATAAACCAGAAAGCTCAACTTCAGAGTTTGTTGCAAGTAAGATTTCTTTAATGCCTAACTGCGAAAGTATTTGTGCTCCGATCCCGATATCTTTTTGATCTCTTTTGGCTTGCGGGGATGAAAAATAATTTGAGTGCCTTAAAACAACGACAGCACAGGCATTGTCAAACTCATCGTGTTTTACAAAACTGTTGAGTGCCAAAGAGTTTCTTGAATTAAAAAGATCTTCAGGTCCTCGGTCTACATGAACTCTAACTGGAACTGGTTTTGTAACATCTAAATTCCCACTTAACATTGCATAGTGTATTTTGTTGTTCACTTTGTCTTTAAAATAGTGAGTTGCAAGCTCTTTACCAGACTCCGAAGTGAAAGTTTCAGTGTATAGCTTTTCTAAATAAGTTTCATTGTTTAAGCGATACTCAATAAGCTCTTCAATACTTCCAATTTTTATTCCATGTTTTTTTGCAAAGGCAACAAGTTCCGGCGCGCGAGCCATTGTTCCATCGTCATTCATAACTTCACAAATGACAGCACTTGGATCAAGTCCTGCAATTTTCATTAAATCAACACTACCTTCCGTGTGTCCTGCACGCTCTAGCACACCACCTTGTTTGGCTCGTATTGGAAAAATATGTCCAGGTGTTATGATTGACTGAGTTGTAGCATTTAAGTCAGAAGCGACTCTTATGGTATGAGCTCTATCAGCTGCAGAAATACCTGTAGTGATACCTTCTCTTGCTTCAATGCTAACGGTAAAAGCTGTTTTATTTGGAGAGTTATTTTGACTCTCCCCAACCATTAAAGAAAGCCCCAGTTTTTCACACTGCTTTTGAGACATAGCTAAGCACACAAGCCCTCTTGCCTCTTTAACCATAAAATTGATCTGCTCTGGCTTACAGAACTGGCCTGCTAAAACAAGGTCGCCTTCGTTCTCACGGTCTTCATCATCCACCAATAAAACCATTTTTCCATTTTTAATGTCTTCAACAAGATCTTCAATTTTATCAAGCACATTCACCTACTATTTTTACTATTTGCTTTCGTATCTGCATCAATTTATTTAATTTAAAACTTTACGTTTATATCTATCGCTTATCTTTATTAATTAGTCCTGCTCGAATAGCACCCTTTGCCATAAAGTCATATTCAATATTAACTTTGTCACCAGTTTTGAGCGTATTTAAATTTGTTTTCAGAAGAGTTTCAGGTATTAGACAAACTTCAAAAGTATCATCAGACACTTCATTAAGTGTTAGACTTACACCCCTGACAACAATTGAACCTTTTGACCAAATGTACTCTGGGTGCTTTTTAACCCTAATCTTTATATTTAAACACTCACCCTCAACTTTTTTAACTTCTAAAACCTCACAGACTTCATCAACATGTCCTGTAACCATATGACCATGAAGTCTAGAACCCATCTTCATAGCACGTTCTAAATGTACAGAGTCTCCTGCTTTGAGGTTTGAGTGGTTTGTAACTTTTAAAGTTTCTGCCCCTAAATCAAAAGCTAGAGTTTTTGATTTAGAAAAATCATCATTAACCAATGTAAGACAAGCTCCATTGATACAGATGCTGTGACCTCTTTCTAGATCATCAAAAGCCTCAGGCTTTTTGACTTTAAGCACGGCACCATCATCATTTAAAATAACATCAAGAACTTCTGCAGTGTCTTCTATTAAACCAGTAAACATATCTTATTTTGAAAAGAATCGACTCAAAGTCACTTGCTGTTGAAATCCAGACCCATAATTTTGTAAGAAACTGCTCGACTGAGTAGTTTTCACGCTCGCCATAAAGCTAAACATTAGAAAAAAAAATGCTAATATATAATCTTGATTTGGTAACACGTTTGACCTCAATTAAAGTAGCTTTAAATAAAGGCATTTTTAAACTATATTTGCAATGGGAGCTAGGACACGGGCTTATAATGTAGTGCGTTATATTAGATGGTGAATTATCGGACTTGAAAGATCAATCAACGCCCCATTGTGTATAGTGTTGAAGATATTCGCTCTTTTATCTCTCAAGCAGCTGAAAACTCTATTTAATAAATTCAGATAAATTTAAAAGTATCTAAACAGAGGGTGTAAATGAGCTTATTTACATTCCAATCTCTAAAAAAGTTAATGTATGAAATAAAGGCTGGTTTCTATAAAAGACCAACTAACATTTTATGGCCTTTATCTTAAAAAATATATCTCAAAAGTTCTATTCTTCTTCTTGTAGTTTTAAAACAAAAGCTTTTGCACCTTCTTCAATATCTACAAACTGTGTTTCACGAATGACTTTAGCTGAAGCATTGTCCAAACCAAGAGAGACTATTTCAACTACAGCTAAAGGATCTTCTACATTTTGCCTTGGTCTTTGAAATCTTAGTGGAGATTCACAAGGAATTTTATCACCTTCCCACTCATAGTCCATATTTGATATCCAAAGATAATCTCCAACTTTTAAACCATGCTTTCTTCCAGCATTTATTAAAACATGACTGTCATTTTCAGCATAAACTCTAGCACTCCAAGGTTCTAAAGCGCCTTCAAACTCTAACTGCTCAATTTTGCTACCTAAAGAATTGATTGTTGTGCTAAGCGTTTTTTTAGTTACTGATGCAAACTCATCTGGAACGCTCACACTTGGGTTAAAAGTTAAACCAAATAAATTTAAGTTAAGACCACCGCTAAAATCACTTTTTATACCTTTACGTGAAACTGAAGCACCTGTGTGCGTAAACGTTAAAGGCTCAAAAGCATGAAGATCTAATGACATCACCATTCTTTCAACACTCACATTTGCACCTGTTATAAGCCCACCTGTAAGTCCACCAAGACCAATGCTAAGTCCACCACTTAGGGTCATCTCAAAATCTGTAGCAGAACCACTGATCAATGTATCAGGAAGATCTTTTGTACACACTGAAGACGTGGTGTTTGGAGCTAAAACCGAAAAGTTTGTATTAAATGTGCCTACCATACTGTTCATTTTGTCAGTAAACGAAACAGGGTTAAATCTATCAACTGAAATAAAATACTCAGAGTTGTTAACTGCTTCAAGATACTGATTGTTAAGCATGCCTTTAAGATCGATTTGAATATTATCATTAACTTTAATCATAGCAGCATCAATACCTAAGAAAGATGCACTTCTTTTTAAATGTCTACCACTTCTTCTTTCTTCTTCAGTATCACACCCACTGTTTCCCATAAGTATGAAAACAAGTGGCACCAACATGAGAGGCTTTAAAAAATTTTTATGTAACATACACTGCTCCTAGCTTTTAAGCCTTTCGGACCAAGGGCTATAAAACTTAGGGCTCGTCTGTAGAAACTGTATTTAAAAAAGAGTTTGTCAAAAAAAACTACACTCTTTTAAAACTATGTCTCACTTTTTAACTTTAAAACTTAGTGCGATGTCTGTAGCATCTACCACAACAGATTCACCCTCTTTAAATTCTCTCGAGAGAATCAACTCTGATAAGGGGTTTGAGACCATATTTTGCAAGGCTCTTTTAAGAGGTCTTGCGCCAAAAGAGGTATCACTTCCTTTTTTGATTATAAACTCTTTTGCCTTTTCAGTAAGAAGCATATCTAAATTCTGAGCACTTAAACGTTTTTTAACCTCTAAAAGCTGTAAATCTAAAATGTTGATTAAATTTGCTTCGCTTAAGCTTTTAAACTCGATTGCTTCATCAATTCTATTTATAAACTCAGGCTTAAATGTATTTTTAAGGTCTTTGAACTCTAGATTTGAAGTCATAACAATTAAGGTGTTTTTAAAGTTAACAGTTCTGCCTTGAGCATCAGTTAAGCGCCCCTCATCAAAAACTTGTAGAAGTAGATTACAAACATCTGAATGAGCCTTTTCTAGCTCATCTAAAAGCACAATCGAAAATGGAGACCTCTTAACCTTTTCTGTAAGCTGCCCCCCCTCCTCAAAGCCAACATATCCAGGGGGGGATCCAATTAGCTTAGCAACAGAGTGTTTCTCCATATACTCGCTCATATCAAGTCGAATGATTTTACTCTCATCATTAAAAATTTGCTCAGACAAAGCCTTAACTGTTTCTGTTTTACCGACGCCTGTTGGCCCTAAAAACAAAAATACTCCAAGTGGTTTTTTTGGATCAGACAAACCAGCTTTTGATCTTAGCACTGATTTAGAAATAGACTCTAGAGCATGATCTTGTCCAATCACTCTTTTTTTAAGCTGAGACTCTAACTTTAAAAATTTATCTTTTTCTGAACCAATTAACTTAGAAACTGGAACTCCTACCCACCTTGAAATCACTTGAGCTATTTCTTCTTTTGTCACACTTTCATTTAGTAAGGATGTTTTAGACTTTTTAAAGTTTTGTTCTGATTTTATTTGTGAATTTTTTAACTGTTTTAAAAGTTCAGGAAGATCACCATACTTAAGCTTTGCAGCTTCTTCTAATTGACCTGATTTTTCACAAAACTTAATTTTATTTTTAACCTTTTCAACTTTTTCTTTAATATCTTTAACAAAGTTAATCTGTGCTTTTTCTTTTTCCCATTTAATAACAAGTTCATTTTTAAGCTCATTTTTTTCTAATAAACTTTTGCTTAGATTTTTAATCTTACTAACGTCTTTATCTTCTTCAGACTCTAAAGCTTTTTTCTCTACTTTTAACTTTAAAATGTCTCTTTGGAGTTCGTCAATTTGAAGAGGGACTGAGTTGATTTCAATATTTAGCTGACTAGCAGCCTCATCAATTAAATCAATAGCTTTATCAGGTAAAAACCTATGAGTTACATAACGTGAACTAAATTCTACAGCTGCTACCAATGCCTCATCTTTAATGCGAACTCCATGATGAAGCTCATACTTCTCTTTTAAGCCTCTTAAAATTGCCACACTGTCATCAAAACTAGGCTCCTCAACAAGAGTGCTTTGAAAACGCCTCTCTAAAGCTTTATCTTTTTCAATGTACTTTTGATACTCATCAGAAGTTGTTGCACCGATGACTCTTAACCCGCCACGAGAAAGAGCAGGTTTTAAAAGCTGTGCAGCATCCATAGCACCCTCTGATTTTCCAGCCCCTACTAGTGTATGGAGCTCATCAATAAAAATAATAACCTCACCAGCACTGTCAGTAACTTCATCAACCACAGACTTTAATCGTTCTTCAAATTCACCTTTGTATTTAGCACCGGCAACTAAAAGTCCCATATCCAAGCTCATGATTCTTTTGCCAATTAAAGAGTTTGGAACATCTCCATCAGAAATTCTTTTTGCAAGTCCCTCAACAATTGCTGTTTTTCCAACACCAGGTTCACCAATTAAAACTGGATTGTTTTTAGTTCGTCTGAGTAAAACTTGCACAGCTCTTCTGATTTCAACGTCTCTGCCAATTACAGGATCTAGTTTATTTTCATTAGCTAAACGTGTTAGATCAATGCAGTATTTATTTAGCGCATTTAAAGTTGATTCTGGATTATTTGTGACAATTGATTTTCCATTTCTTTCTTTAAGAATCCATTTTTTTAATTCTTGTTCAGAAATATCAAGACTTGAAAGTATAGAACTGTATTCTTCTCTGTGACCAAAAAGATGAAATAAAAAGTGTTCTGTTGATACAAAATCATCATTCATATCGCGTGCTTTTAAAGCTGCTGTAGAAAGTAGTCTTTGTAAATACACAGCAAAAGACAGCTGTTGTTTTTGTTGTGATTTATTTAACTTATACAGATTATCAATTTTTATTTTAAGAAAACTTTTAAGATCAATTTTTCTTTCATCAAAAAAATTAAAAAATAAACTCTCTCGTCTTAGCATAAACTCATGAAAAACATGAAATGAAGAGACCTCTGAATGTCCTAGCCTTAAGGCCAACTCATGGGCTTTTTGAACAGACTCTAAAACTATTTGAGTAAGGTTGTTTTGATTCATAGAACGCTCCTATTATAAATGTGAGATCACTTATAACTGTGTCAAGTTACTGTTGTGTATCTGTCAAAAATTTATACTCTTTTCCTCAACTTAAAGATGAAACATTAAACTAAAAATTTTAAATGCTCTAAACACTCATCCACAAAGGACTTTGGTTCGATCAGAACAATAGATACAAAGAGGATGTCCATATGAAAAAACTTATTTATCTAATAGCACTTACACTTGTTTTGACTGCCTGTGGGGGACAAAACTCTATAGTAATGCAATCAAGCCTTAATTCTACAAATGAAACACCTTCTGCTTCAGATGATAATAATGACTCGACTCCAACCAACAGCCCAACACTTTCTGATGAGTATGAGTACAGCGCTGTATCTGAACCACTTGCAGTTTTTGGTATGAACCAAGAAAGAAATATTTTTGATTTTGAAGCCGAAACAGAACTTTTAAAAATATCTATACCTTTTCCTACACTTGGAATTTTACAAGTTGAAGGTACTGTACCCGACCAAGAAAATATAAGATATTATACAAATTTAGAAAACCAATCTCTTACCCTAGAGATATCTTTATCTGAGTATATAAGAATATTGAAAACAAATGAAACCTTACCTGATGGAAGGCCTATTCCTGGCGTTCCAGGAGGAGAACTTCCACTACATAGTTTTCAGCTTCCAAACACATCTTTAAATATGACTCTATACTTTGGTAAAGATTATTTTGCCGCTTTTATTGAATCTGACTTTAACCTGCCTTTTAACTTAACAAAGAATATTTTAAGTTCCGACAGAAGATCTATTGTTGGTGTTTTAGGCTGGGTTGCTGCAAAAGACAGCTACAAAGGTGGCAGTTTTATTTCTCTAAGACTGCCAAGAGAATTGATTGCCTATATCGCAAACTCTCAGTAATTGTACCCTTAATTAAGTTTAATAAACTTAAGCTTGCTCCAATACTAATTAGTCTTCATTATATAAGAGGATAATTAAAATGGAGCAGTTTTCATGAGTAAAAAAAAATCAAGTACTAAAAAAACTAATAAAAAAAAAGCTGTGAAAAAAACAGCAACTAAGAAAGCCACAAAAAAAGCTAGTAAAAAGAAAGTGACAAAAAAAGCTTCTGCTCGTAGCGCCAAAAAAAAGGTTAGTAAGAAAACTAAAAAAAAGACTTCTAAAAAAGTAGCTAAAAAGAAGATTTCTAAAAAAACAGCCAAAAAGAAGACTTCTAAAAAAGTAGCTAAAAAGAAGACTGTAAAAAAGAATACGGTTAACAAAAAAAAGAAAGTTTTAAAGAAATCAACTAAAAAGAAAACTGCTAAGAAAACACCTGCGCGCAAGTCTAAAAAAACTACGAATAAAGCTCCAAAAAAGATAAGTGCAAAAGAAAGAGCTTTTAAAGAAAAGCGAGCTAAAGAGCTAGTTGCAGATATTAAAAACTCAAAACTAAAAAAGAACAAAAGTATTGAAAAAGAGATTAAGCCTGAGACAAAACCTCAAACACCCAATTTAGAGGATTTACTCTCTAGAAAAAAACATATAACTTCTATAAACCCTTTTGTAGTCAGTAAAAAGCAGGTTAAAACTCAAGTTGCTGGTCATGACAGCGAAGAGAGTCGTGAGCTTTTTATGGATGGGCTACTAGAAGATTCAAACACTGATGAAAATATTCTTGATATCGAATCTGAAGATGAACAAGAAGAAGAGCTTTACGAAAGTATGGACTCTTTAATTGATGAAGAAGATGATCAAGATGACGAAAACTACTTCTAGAACATAGTCTCGGGTAAAAAAGCTTTTACAAAGACTAAATTTATTTTAGGACTAACTTACTTAAGTATCTGGTTATCTAAAATCGAACTATTCAGATTTAAGAACTTTTTTAGCTATGTATTTTACTAAGTACTCATTCTTTCCATTTTTCTTCTCGTATTTGTAAGAAGCTACGTCGGCCTCTACAAGAACACCTTGGCCCTTCTTTAGAAGACTGCACTCATCAGCTAAAGCGTTTACAGCCAGAACTTCACATGAATTAGGAGAAGCATTAACCCCACTAAAATTACTGTCCTGATGCTTATTTCTATCAACAGCTACTCTTAAAACCGCATATTCATCATTGCAGTCTTTGAGCTGATCAGATGTACAATTTTCACCGACAAAACCATCAATTAATGTGCTAAACATTGCCATAATACACCTCATTACCTTAAGTTACTGATCAGAAATTAAAAATTAAATTTCATGATCAAATTCTTAAAAAGAGATAAACCAATAACAAGTCATTGAATAAGCCTATATTGATGATTTCTACCTGAATATTATTTTTTTATAAGACACAAAAATTTGTCAAATCTGCATATTTTTTTATTTTAAGGTAGAAAGTATCATATACGCTGAAAAATATACAATTAAGTGTTGGCGCATAGCTTTTAACCAAACTATTGCTAGATAAGGTGATATGACTGTAAGAGAGATTTTAAAGCTAAATATGTCTAATCAAAAGATGAGTATTAAAAAGCTTGCCGTTGATGCAAACATACCTTACTCAACTCTTCAGAGGTACTTCTCAGGTGAAACAGACCTTACTAGTGATAGATTTATTGCTCTGCTTGATAACTTTAATATAGATCTTTCAACATATATCCACTCTTGTATTTCTGAGAAAAAAAATGAGAGCTACCCAAAATATATTTCTAAAAGCTTATCTAAAATATTTGGAGATACTGGTGGAATCTGACCTTCATAAAACAACAAACATCTATGGTCGATCTTTAAGAGACGATTTAGACAGCTTTTTTAATGACTTATCTTTAAGAAACGTTCTTGCTGTGTTTGATAAATACGATTACGTACACAATGCTAAGCACTTGTCAGAGATTTTAAGTTTAAACTTTGAAGAGGCAAATGACAAACTAGAGTGTCTTACAAACCTCGGACTTTTAAAAAATGATGGCAGTAAATACTTTGAAACAAAGCAAACTTACTATCAAGACAACCGAATTTTATCTGATAAAGACAAGGCCTTTTCTCAAGCAAATCGTTTAATACAAGTTGCAGGCCTTTTAAATGATTCTGATAAATTTTCAGATATTCACTCTATTCAATGCTGTAGAGAAGAGGATTTGTATGAATTTAAGTTACAAATCAACTCTGCTCTTGAAAAATTGATAGAAAAAACACTTGAAGCACCAAAAAATCAAAAAAATGTTCTCATGAACTTTATTGTTGGATATACAGAGACTAATCTTAAGAATTTGGAGGATAAAAATGATGTCTAAATTTTCAGTACTTTTAGCATTATTAATAAATGGAAACATGACCTATGCCAGAAGTGGCTCTGGTGGTGGAACCATGCCTCAAAGAGCAGTGCAAATTCTTAACACTCAAATTCAAAACAAACCTATCTTCAATCTATCGCAGCTTCAATCATCAAGACTTAACAGCCTTTTTCACCAAAATAATGATTTAGCTGACAACTTTCTTTTATCTATATCAATTGCCTCATTTATCAAATACGAATCCGATGTAAATGAAATCAAGAGGTATAAAGCTTTTTTAGTTGATCATGTAGCATTACAAATGCTGAAAAAAAATCCTAATTTAGATGAAGAAAAAGTTTTTGCGGCCGTTAGTGAGTTTTATAAATCTTTGTACGAACAAAGAGATACAAGATCTTTGTAGTTTAGATTCCAACTCCTAACATTAAAAGTTTAATAGCTTTTAAATTGACGATCTTTAAAATTTAAAAATACATATCAATTTATAAAAAAAGAGACTATAAGTTTCTTTTTTTATAAATTCTGAAATTATTTTTATGTAAATTCTAAAACTATTTTTTTATAGTGAGAGCCTCTTTCTCGGTAATCATCAAATATATCAAAACTTGAAGCTCCTGGAGAAAGAAGAACCGTGTCATTTATGCGGCTTTTAGAATATGCAAAATGCACAGCCTCATCAAAAGTTCCAATAAGGTAAGTTTCTGCATAATCACCAATATCTCTGTTGATACGCTCTTTAGCTTCACCGACCAAAACTAAGGTTTTAACTCTTCTTTTGATCTCTTCTCTAAGTGGTGTGTAGTTTAAGTTTGTATCTTTTCCGCCCATAATTAAAATGATATTTTCATCAAAAGAACGAAGAGCACGAATAACAGCGTGAACGTTAGTGGCTTTTGAATCATTGTAAAAAGAAACTCCTCCAACTCTCCTAACGTACTCAATTCTGTGCTCAAGTCCTGTGTAAGTGTCTATAACTTTTTGGATAGCTTCATGTGTTGCACCTTGCTCCCTTGAGGCAAGAATTGAGGCCATAATATTTTCAACTGTATGCTGTCCACGTATTTTTTGGTTCTGAGTAGAAAAAACTTCAATTTCAGGACCAGTTCTTACTTTTATTTCGTTTCCGATATTAACAGCTCCACCAATATTCATAATCTGTGGTTCTAAAGAGCTTCTTCTTGAAAAGTAAAAAATTCTACCTCTTTGAACAGATGGGTCTCTTGCTAATTCAACTACTGCATTGTCATCTGCATTTAAAATACTTGTAGTTGTTTGATTAGTGTTTAAAAAGATTTTCCTTTTTGCATTGATATAATCTTCCATAGTTTTATGACGATCCAAGTGATTCTCAGCAAGGTTCATAAAAACTATGTTTTTTGGATTAAAATTTACAACATGCTCTAACATGAAACTAGAGACCTCTAGGATCACAACATCTGGTTCACCATCAAGCATTAAAAGCTCACTTACAGGTTTACCGTAGTTTCCACCAACCCAAACTTTTTTACCAGAAGCTTTAAGCATTTCATAAATTAGAGAAACTGTAGTGGTCTTACCGTTAGTCCCTGTGACACCTATAATAGGCTGATCGATAAACTGAGACATGAACTCAAACTCACCTGTTACATGAACACCATTTTGTCTGGCATAATCAAATATTTTAAGTTGTGCCGAAATACCTGGGCTTAGCATCACAACATCTTGCTCTAA
Organism: Bdellovibrionales bacterium; assembly: GCA_023301025.1. Taxonomy (GTDB): domain Bacteria; phylum Bdellovibrionota; class Bdellovibrionia; order Bdellovibrionales; family UBA1609; genus JALZUR01. The sequence goes on from JALZUR010000020.1 coordinate 54,570, forward strand.
AAAGAGCTTTGGTGTGTGCCCACCAAGATCATAATTAACGTCAACACCTTCCATAAGCTCAAGATAGTCCGCTAGTTCTGCCTTAGACTTGTGATCACTCAAAGTGACACGCGCACCCTTAGAACTTAAAAATTTAGCAGATGAAACTCCTGTTCGGCCCATTCCAACGATAAGAATCTTCTTATCTTTTAAATCTTCGACTTTCTCAATAAACATAATTACCTCAGCTTTAATGTAGCTAAACTTAAGATTGCAAGTAGTATAGATATAATCCAAAAACGAACTATAATTTTAGACTCTTCATAGCCTTTTAATTCGTAGTGATGGTGAAGAGGAGCCATTTTAAAAATACGCTTACCAGTAAGTTTAAAAGACGCGACCTGACTGATTACAGACAAAGCTTCAACGACAAAAACTCCACCAAGAAGTGCTAAAAGTATTTCGTTTTTAGTAAGTACTGATAAGATTCCTAAAAAGCCGCCCAAACTTAGACTTCCAACATCACCCATAAAAACCTGTGCGGGATGAGAGTTGTACCATAAAAAGCCCATACCCGCCGCAACAACAGTTGCGCAAAGGGGAACAAGTTCACTTGCACCTAAAACTGAAGGTATCATTAAATACTCAGCCATTTCTAAGTGTCCTGCAACGTAAGATAAAACCATAAAAGCACTTGAAGACACCATAACGGGAACAATAGCTAGTCCATCCAAACCATCTGTTAAATTAACAGCATTAGCCGCTCCAACAACAACAAAAGCACCAAAAGGAATGTAAAACCAGCCAAGGTTTAAATAAAAGTTTTTAACAAAGGGAAAATATAGATGTCCATCTAAAGCACCTGTAGAAAAGAGATAAACAAGAGAAATAGAAACAATAGTGAACTCACAAATAAGTCTAAATTTACCAGGAAGTCCTTTTGAATTTTTATAAATGACTTTTAGACGATCATCCCAAAAGCCAATTAAACCAAAAAGAACAGTCACAGCTACAGCTACTTGAACCAAAGGATTAAAAATATCAATCCATAAAAAAACGGGAACGAGCATTGCGAGCAGAATTAAACTTCCACCCATTGTAGGAGTTCCAGATTTTTTTAGATGAGATTTAGGTCCATCATCTCTAACAGCTTGTCCTATTTGTTTTTTAATCAAACCTTTAATAAAAAAGGGGCCCCAAAGCCAGCAAATTAAAAATGAAGAGAAAAAGGATATAAAAGTCCTAAAAGTTACATAACGAAAAACATTAAATGCAGAGAATTCTGAAGACAAATGAAGTAGTAATTTATAAAGCACGAGCTGTAGCCTTTAATTTTGTGATAGTTTTTTTAACTCTCATTTTTACCGTTAATACAATTTTTCAACTTTGCTATTGTTTTATAAAGCACTGCTTTTTTATAGAAGTTCAACCTCTACTCCTAGGTCCACTAAGAATCTTTCTATCTGTGTTCCTCTGGATGCCTTTAAGACAACAACATCTTGATCATGTAACATACTTTTCACATCGAGAGCAAGTTTTTTATTGTAAGTATCTGAAATCATTGATGTTTTTTTATAATTCTCAAGTTCAAGACCTTCACTAAAACTAACACCACTTGCACCCAAGAAGACAACAGATTTTGGATTTAGAGCGCCCACATACTGACCTAGCTTTTTATGTTGCTCTTTAGAAGATTCTCCAAGCTCTAACATCTCTCCTAATATGATATGCAAAGATGAGCTATCAACGGCTTTAAGAGACTCTAATAACGAAGTCATACTTTGCAAATTAGAGTTGTAACCATCAAAAATATAAGTCCTTTTAGAACTGTTATCTTTTAGAATTTGTGATCGTCCCCAGGGAGTTTGGAGCTTTTTTAAAGCTGAGACAAGATCTTCTTCAGATATTTTAAGATCTAATCCAGAGGCTAAAGCAAACATTATATTGTAGACATTGTACGAACCAAAAACAGGAGCATGTACACTAAACTTTTTTTGATTCAAAGACACATCAAGCTTTAGCCCACGAAGGGACTCTTCTTTTAAATCTATATACACATCAGCTTTAGGATTAGTCCTTGAAACTGTCCAAACCTTTTTAAAGCATTTTTTATACTCCTCAAACATTTTATATGTATGTGGGTTATCAAGGTTAAAAACGGCAGATTCTTTTTTTGAAAAGCTATAAATTTGTTTTTTTTCGTTAAAAACACCCTCAAGGTTTTTAAGTTTATCTAAATGCGAAGGCCCCACGGTTGTTACTATTGATAGATTTGCGTCAGTTAGCTTTGATAGAGCTTCAATTTCACCAGGCGCATTTGTTCCTAATTCACAGATTAAAACTTTATTTCTTTCTTTTAATCCCAATTGAGTGAGAGGCACACCAATTTCATTGTTAAAACTCTTAGGTGAATAGTGAATGGACATAAAATTGGCGAGCATTTGAGCTGTAAAAAATTTCGTAGTTGTTTTACCATTTGATCCAGTAACTGCAATTACATAGGGATCACAGTGCTTTACCCATACCTTAGAAAACTTTTGTAAAAAAAGCAGAACATTATCAACATAGAAAATATTTTCATCATATGTGCTTTTAGATCTTTCATGAGATGTTTTTTCAACAATGCAGGTTAAAGCCCCTTTTTTAAAAGCTTCATCTGTATATTCTCCACCCTTAAAGTTAGGCCCATTGAGACCTATAAATAAAGCATCTTTTTTTAAAGTTCTTGTATCCGTTGAAATTTCGCTAAACTCTTCTAGATCAGTTTTTATTTTCACATTCAAAAATTTTTCTAGAAATTTAATATTCATAAATTTTTACTCTCTACCCATTTTAAAGCCTCTTGTTTATCTGAAAGCATAAACATTTCACCTTTTATCTCTTGAGTCTTCTCATGTCCCTTACCAGCAATTAAAACAATAGCATCTGCAATATATGCCTCTTCTAAGGCTTTAAAAATAGCTTTTTTTCTATCTTGCTCTACAACATATGCTGTTTTTTTATAGCCGATAAGAATATCATCAATTATTGACTCAGCGTCTTCATCTCGCGGATTGTCAGAGGTTATGAATGATAAATCTGCATAAGCTTCGGCAACAGCTCCCATCTTGGCTCTTTTGTCTGAGTCCCTATTTCCTCCACAACCGAAAACAACAAAAACCTTAGTTTTCAAATCTTTGAGTGTTTTTAAAGCTTTTTCTAACGAGTCTGGAGTGTGTGAATAATCAATATAAGCCATAGGTTCTTTGTTAAAAATAACAGGCTCCATTCGTCCAGGAGGAGTATTAAAACTCTTAAAGATTCGACTGTCTGGAAAAAATTCATCTCCAAAATGATGACATAAGGTCATTAAAGCTAATCCAAAATTTGAAATATTATAATCCCCAAGAATTGGTAAGTGCCCCTTTAAGACTTTTGTTTGAGCCTTATTATTAAAGCTTCTTCTAAATTCAACATCAAAACCATAACTGTTTTGCTTATAGCTTATTTTAAAATCACCCGAATTAAGAACTTCTACGTCATCCAGCGTATCACTATAAGTAACATCTTTGTGAACATTAGAACTCATACAAAAAAAAGATTTATCCTTAGCTGCTTCACTAAAGATTTTTATTTTCGCTTTAAGGTACATATCCATAGTCTGATGATAATCTAAATGATCTTGGCTAAAACTTGTAAAAGCTGCTCCGTCTAAAAATTTAAGTCCCATTCTTTTTTGATCTAAAGCGTGAGATGAGACTTCACACACCAATGCCTTCATTCCGTGATCAGTATAATTTTTATGATTAAAAGAATAGAAATCTTCAGCTATGGGTGAAGTAAGCCCTGTATCTAAGACATGTTCTTTAAATGAATTTTCTACTGTTCCAAAAATTCCTGTTGATATTTCATAACCTTCTAAAAGAGATTTTAGCATATATGCATAGGTGGTCTTACCATTTGTCCCCGTAACCCCATATACTTTTAAATTTTCAAAAGACTCTCTATAAAAAAGATGTAAAGATTCAGAAAAAACTTTATGAATGTCTTTTACATAAAATCCTTTTTTAAATGTAACAATGTCATGAACAACTGTCATTGCACCTAAACTTAGAGCTTTGTTTAGATTTAGAATTCTAGCCTTGGTAGTGCCACGTAATGAAAAAAATAGAGAGCCTTTCAAAACTCTGCGACTGTCTTGAGTGATAGACGTTATTTTTGTGCTAAAATCTTTAGCTTTAACATCAATATCATCTAAGAGTTGATTTAAGTTCATTACTTAAACCTAATTCTTTAAAGATATAGGTCAACTCAAGTGCAACGCAGTATTATTTTCCTTCAATAGAAACTAAATTTCTGCCTCTGTTTTTAGACTTGTATAAAGCTTTATCAGCCTTTTCAAAAAGACGATCCCAATGATCCCCTTTAGTTTTTCTAACAGAAACTCCAGCAGAGACCGTAATAGGCATTCTAACACCTTCATAGTCAAAATTATGCGCTTCTATTGTTGCTCTTATTCGTTCAGCAATATTTGCTGATACAGGTATGTCTGAAGAAGATACAACTAGAACAAACTCTTCACCACCAAATCTTGCAAAGAAATCTTCACTTCTAATAAGTTTGTCTTTAACTAAGCGTGCAATCTCTTTAATAACATGGTCTCCGGCTGCGTGTCCGTGCGTGTCGTTAACTTTTTTAAAGTGATCAATATCAAAAACAATTAAACTTAAAGGCTCACCCGTCATATCAGATCTTTTGATAGCCTCAGGCGCATAGGCTTGAAGTGCGCCTTTACTGTAAATCCCAGTCATTGCATCAAGCTGCGTTTTATCAAAAGTGGCTTTAGAGGCGACAGTTTCAACATTACCTTTTTCTAAAAACTTAAAAATAACATTTCCAACTTTAATCTGATCATTATTAACAAGCTTAACAGGCGTTAAAGGAGCGACTGTTTGTTGGTTAATCACTGTCTTATTCGTGGACTCAAGGTCCATAATTAAAACATCATTTCCATTTAGAATAAATTTTGCGTGAGATTTACTTACACTTCTATCATCCACGAAAACAGAACTGCTAGGAGATCTTCCCACCACAACATCAGTTGATGATAAGTGCCACTGTTTTCCAATACTACTTGCTGGTCCCACTAAAAGAACTAAAGCAGCAGGTGCTTTGTTTGCTGTATCAAGTGTTACCTTCAAAGTTTCACTTGTAACTACGCTTGTTTTCTCTAAATCTTCATCACTGTGCGACATTTTACTCCACCCCAAAATTGATCAACTGATCACGACATCTTCTTCTATCCTATGATAGCCCTTCCACTCTTTCAAGCTGCCTCGAGGTCTAGTGTTTAAATTATCAATCAAAACATAAGTAAGTTTTGTTATTTTTCCCAATGAATTCACATCTAAAGAGACAATATCTGTCCACGTACCTGTGTTAAAATAATCTTTACCATCAGCCCATTGTCTATGTTGATAAACATGTGAGTGACCAAAAATCACTGTGTGAACTCTGTCATCTTTAAGTATGCTTTTTGCTGCATCAGATAAGTCTGGAAATATAGCACTTTCTAAAAAAACTTTTAAAAGCGTTCTAAAAGACCAAGCTGTGCTGTATGTGCTTTTTCTAAAAATGCTTGATATAAAGTATCCTAAAACTTGGACACAACTTTTAAACAGCATTACAGGCTCATTGATAAGTGACCATCTGATCATTTTTGGAAAAGGCCTGACCTTATCCACATGCGGGTGCTTTTGCTTAAGTTTTAGTACAAAATCAATAAAAAAGTGAGACCCGAAAGGCAAATTTAAAATAGGTTCAGGAAGTCCTTTTCTTAAAAAAAACTTTTTAGGATTCATTCGGTTAGCGGATTCATGCATATGCCCATGTTCAATATGAACCCCATCAAAGTAGTAAAGAAGCTGAGCATATTTAACTTCTGTCTCTAAAGCTTCGTTGAGCCTAAGTTGAACAAGTGGCCACATCATACCTTGGTCGTGATTTCCAACAACGTAGGTGATAGAATTATTATCCGAAGAGGAGAATTTTTTAAGAGCTTCAAAAACAACAGGGTGCCCTTCTATGATTCTATTGATCATATCAAGTGTCATAGGCTCAGTGATAACAGGAACAAAGTGGCCTTTGTAATCAATTTGTAAAAAATTGAAAATATCCCCATTTAGTATCAGTTCTACAGGGGTAGCTCTATAGTCTCCACTGGAGTAGTAATCTAAAAATTCTGAAAATTTTCGATCAAAATAAAACTCTTCAAAAAAATTTCTTGATCCATCAGAGTTTACTAAGCCTGTACCGAAATGCAAATCACTTACAACAATCTTTATGCCTTTTTCGATGTTTTGCATTTGTGTTTTAAACCTACTCTAATTTTACAAAAATTTTTGTTTAGCTCATCTTTTATATTAAGTCTTGAGCTTTGTCTTTTTTTCTAAATTTTTACTCTTAATCTTTATTCTGGCTTTCTAGCATTGTTAAAGAAAGTTTTAAAGCTTTCATGGTTCGTCTTAAAGCATCTTCTTTCTCATGTAAATGACTTGTAACCTTTTGGCTTCGTGCTCTAAGCTTTTCTATATCAGCTTTTAGATTCTCATTTTGGCCTTTAAGCTTTAAAAGCATCTCATCTTTACTTTTAGTAACAACATGCTGCTCTTTTTTGAGTATTTCTAAACGTCCTTCTAAGTCTCTTTCTCTTTCTCTGATACGACTGTATTTTGAGCCTAGTTCATTTTCTAAATTTTCAATTTTTTCTAGAAGTGTGCTTATTCTTAGATCTTTAGAGGACATAGACTCTTGTAAGATGTCTTTTTCTTCTTTAGAGAGACTTTCTAAGCTTTCAATTTTGGCTTCAAAAGCTTTGATTTTTTGGTTTTTTTCTTCTGAAAGATTTTTAAAATAATCCCCAGCTCTTGCAAGCTCCTCACACTCAGAGCGAAGTTCAAATAGCTGTTTTTCAAGTTTTTTAATCTTATCTTGAGCAAATTTTATATAATCTGCATTTTTAAGATCAATAAGTGGATTTCTTCCACTTGCCGGCTCATCCACTTCTTTAACCACACCAAATACTCTTGTTGGAAAATCATCAGCTGAAAGACCTGAAGCTTTAGGCTCTGCCATAAGCTCAGGTTTAGACTCAATGAGAATCTCAGTTGCATTGTCTAAGTGTGACGTGTCTTCAATTGCAGCTTCTAGATCTTTTGCAGCTTTTGATAGCTCATTTTCAAAAGACTCATCGCCTATAGGCGGAGGAACAGATGTGCTTTCAAAGTCAGAATATAGATCTTCAGATTGATGCGAAACTTCTGTTACATCAGGCTTATCTGAAAAAGAATCTACTTCAGGTAAAGCTGTTCCAGTAGGCATATCATCTGAATCATATGCATTATCAAAATTTGTAAGGGCGTCATAAAATTCCGTCTCGTCAACCTCACTAGCTTCCACTAGCGCTTCAAGCACGTCATCAGAAATTTGGCTTGAGTCCATAGTAAAATCAGACTCTTTATTTTTATTACGCTTAGACACAAAGTCTTTTCGGTACTCTAAGACCTAAGAATTAATCTTTGTCTCAATCTGAATCAAAATAAAACTCATTTATGAGTTAATTTACCAAATTTGTATTTTTTTATGAAACTTTATAAGCTTTAAGCGTGTTTAACTATTGGTAAACAAAAAGGGCTTATAAATGTTAAAGAACTTAAAAAGTGGCCTTCTAAAGAAAAAAACTGATGATGAGCTTGTAAAGCTTATTTCAGAAGGTTCTGAGAGCAGTTTTCAGGTTTTATTTGAAAGATATGCCTCATTGGTTTTAGGTTTCTCTAAGAAAATGCTTGGCGGGCTTGATAAAGCTGAAGAGGCCTCACAAGAGGTTTGGCTTAAAGTAGTTAAAAATGCACAGTCCTATGACTCAAGAGGACAGTTTAAGTCATGGCTTATGCGAGTTACTAAAAACCACTGCCTTAATGTTCTTAGAAAAGATTCAAGGCTTGTTTTTACAGATAAGCTTGTAGAAGCCCCTCCTGAAAACACTAAAGATGCTGAGGAGGCCATGCTTTTAAATCTTTCTATGAGAGACCTTTCAGAAGCTTTAGATAAACTTCCTGACACCCAACGGGTAGCACTTACGCTTCTTGCCACGACGGAGCCAAGTTATGAAGACCTTGCTGAAGAGATGGGTGTTTCACTAGGGGCTTTAAAAAGTATAGTTCACAGAGGAAGAAAGTCTTTAAAGCTTATATTAGAAACAGGAGCTGCAGTATAATGAAAAATGAAAATGAATTTTATGAGACTCCTACGGAAAGTCATAAAAAAGCTGTTATAAACACAGTAAAATCAGAACTTAAAAAAAATAAAGACTCTGCTCCCTCAAAGTATGCATTTTTTTCATGGCAAACAGCAGCTGTTACGGCTTTTGCTTCTTTATTTGTATACTTTCAATTAAACAATCCCTTACAAATTGACGAAATGAATTCTAACCTTATAACAGAGCTTGCATCACTTAAGCCCATTGAGCGTGAAGTGATTGAAGAGTTAGAGTTTGTTGAGTTTTTAGACCAAATGTCTGAACAAGAGATAAAGGAGATAACACTATGATTAAAAAAACTTTTATTTTAATACTTTTTTTAAATTTTTCAGTTGTTAACTTTTCTTTTATTGACTCATCTTTTTCAAATACGGCTCAAGCCAGGAAAGGTCGCTCATCAGATTTTGACAACTATGAGCGTTATAAAAGCTACAATGCTCCAAAAAAGAAACATTTAAACGAAACATGGAAAAAGTTTAAAGAGCAGACCCATTGGGATGAACTTTCAGATAAAGAACGCTCAGAACTTAAAAGAAAAGTTTTTAAGAAAAAAAAATAAGACGTCTTAAACTTCAAAAAAAATCTGACTCACTTAATTAGCCATGCACTCTGATACTCATGATCTGGATCATACATATCGGCTTGTTTTTTGATATTAAATATTCTGTCTCTGGGGTCAGAGCCCACACCAGCATTGTAATTCCAGTTACCCCAATTACTTTCAACATCAAAATCAATAAGGTATTTTTCAAAATGCTTAGCACCAAGGCGCCAGTCCAAGAACATATGTTTTGCTAGGTAGCTTGCAACATTTTGACGCCCACGATTAGACATCCAACCTGTTTGATGCAGTTCAATCATATTTGCATTTACAAAAGGTTCTTTTGTCTCGCCTCTTGCCCATTGATTAAAATAAGCACCGTCTTTATCAACATCATCAATATAGAATACTTTATACCCAAGTCCATTAAGATTAAATATCTTATCTCCAAACTTTAAAGAATAGAGTTTGAAGTACTCTCTCCACATAAGTTCAAAGTAAATCCAGTAGGTAGATTCATTTTTTTCAACCTGCTCTTCATACTCTAACAATTCATTCATCACTGTAATTGGTGAAAGTGAACCCAATGCCATCCACGGAGAAAATTTTGTAGAGTCAAAAAAATCTATCATCCCATTTCTAGTTTCTTTGTAGGTCCTTGCACGATCTTGGTTCCAAAAATAGTTTTTTAGATGTTCAAGTGAAGATTTCTCTCCACCTGTAAACATATCATTTTTAGTTAAACGTTCTAATCTTTCATTTAAAACACTCACTGTCTTATGCTCTAGATCTATCGGTTTAAAAGAATCAAAAGTAAGTGATTTACCTATTGTACATTTATTTAGTTGTGTTTGTTTTTTCTCTATCTTTTTTCTAAAAGAAGTAAAGCCTTTCGGAAGCATTTCTAAAGAAAAAGGCAACTCACTCAAAGCATAAAGAGTAGAATTTTCAACTTCAAAACACTCTGTATCTGACTGACAAGTCTTTTCTTTTAAAGTTTCAAATTCTTTTTGCTCCTTTGAATTATAAACTTTTGAAAAATAAATTTGATCAAATAATTTTAGATCTAACTCTTCTAAACTATTTATAAAGTAGAGCTTATGGCCTACTTCATTAAGCTGCATTTCTAGCTCTAAGAGTGATTCAATCAAAAATGAAAGTCTTGCCTCCCCCATTTCTTTAAAATCTTTCTTTAACCAGTATACAAAGGCACAAGATTTTGATTTTTTTAATACTTCAATAACCCTGTTTTCTTTTAATCTTAAGTCTTTGTTTAATAAATATAGTGATTTCATTTAAAAAATCCTTCTGCTTTGAGTTGGAAAATTTTTATTTTTACGACTTCCATGCTTAAGGTAGACGGCTTTAGACTCTTGAATTACAGAAGACTTTTTTCTCCAATCAAAAATCGTATCTTTAGCTTTCTTGTAGGCTTTTTTGTGTTCAACAATTGGCATCGGGTAGTTGTCTCCCAATCTGACATCAGCCATTTGTAAAATCATAGGTGGTGCATTCCAAGGTTCACTTAGAAATTTTGGATCAAGTTCTGATAGCTCTGGGCAGTACTCTTTTATAAAAAGTCCGTTTGGATCTTGATCTATTGTCTGCTTGATTGGGGAATAAATTCTTATGCTGTTGATCCCAGTGACTCCTGACTGCATCTGAAGTTGGCTGAAATGAATACCGGGTTCAAAATCAACAAAAAGCTTTGCAAGATGATGAGAGATCATACGCCAGTGAATCCACAACTGATAACTTGCAAAACTCACAAGCATAGCTCTCATTCTAAAGTTGATCCAACCTTTCTGGATCAAAGCTCTCATGCAAGCATCAATTAAAGGATAACCCGTTTCCCCTTTTTTCCAAGCCTCAAAATACATCTCATTGTGATGATCTTCTCTTAACCCATCAAAGGCTCGATTCATATTTCTAAATTCAATTTCTGGTTCACTCTCTATTTTTTGAATAAAATGACAGTGCCACCAGAGTCTACTTTCAAAAGATTTTAATGACCCATACCAATTCTTTTCTCTTTCAAAGCTTAAGCTTTTAATTTTATAGCGCTGTTCTTCGATACTTTGATGTATTTGAGTTAAGGACAGGTTTCCCCAACTGATATATGGGCTTACTCTACTGCATGAATTGAAGGCTGTTACAGGACTTGAAAGCTCTTTTGAGTAACGCTCACCTCTTGAAGTATAAAAAGAGTTTAAAGTATTTAAAGCTTCAGATTCTCCACCTTTTTGAATACTTGTAGTTTTTTGTGTTTCCAGAGAGTGTAGATTCAATAAAGAGTCTAAATCTGTATCTGTATTTTGTTTAAAATCTTTTATAAGATCTCTTTCGATTATTTTTGATCTATTAACATGCCAACGGTTTCGATCTTTTAAACCTCTTAAAACAGAGAATTGCTTAAACTCTTTAAGTACTACAGCATTTTCACTACACCACTTTGAAACCTTTAAATCTCTTTTGTAAGTCCATAAAAGTCCTGTCTCTTCATGCGCAAAAATATTTTGAAAAGCTATTTTATCTTTTAGCTTTTTAAAAACGTCTAAAACATCACCTGTTATAACTAATAAAGGGACTCCTCTCTTTTTAAGACTACCTGAAAGCTCTAAAAGAGAATCTTTTAAAAACTTCTTGTGGAAATCTGAACACTCCTTAGACTTTAGCCATTGCTCTTCAACGACGTAAACCGCAAGTGTTGGCCCGTTTTCTACAGCAAATTTTAAAGGCTGATGGTCTAGAGCTCTTAAGTCTTTTTTCAGCCAAACAATATTTTTGATAAACATTTTTCTTGAAGTTGTAGACACTTTTTTAGAATGACCCAATTATTATGTTGATGTCACTTTTAAGAAAGATTAGGAGTCATTTTAGAATAACTTTTCACTTAGTTTCTCTTTGACTCGCTTTTACAGCATGAAGCTGACCACAAGCTGCGTATATATCAGTTCCTCTTGTTTTTCTTCTGTAGGCTCTTACACCGCTTTTAATCAAATGTCTTTGAAAAGCTTCGATATTTGATTCTTCAGGACATTTAAAATCTGATCCAGGGTGCTCATTAAAAGGTATTAAATTCACCATGGCTTTTCTATTTTTTAAAAGTTTAACAAGCTCTTTTGCATTTTCAATAGAGTCTGTTTTGTCTTTTAAAAGAACATACTCAAAAGTCACTTCCGAACCTGTTTTTTCACTGTGTTCATCAGTAGCTTTTAAAAGATCAGAAATAGAGTATTTTTTATTGATAGGCATTATCTCTGAACGCACTTGATCATTTGAACCATTGAGACTCACAGCCAGATTTACGCCTGATTCTGTAACTTTAGGTATATGTTGCACTAAACCTGAGGTTGAAACGGTGATTCTTTTTTTCGAAAGGTGAATACCTTTATCACTCGTTAATATATCAATAGCTTCAAAAACATTATCTGAATTGTCTAAAGGCTCACCCATTCCCATAAACACAATGCTCGATATTCCTTTTTCACCTTTGGACTTGTGTCTGTTATCTACTTCTAAAAACTGCCCCACAATTTCTGAAGCTGTAAGGCGTTTTTTAAGTTTAAACTTTCCAGTGTAGCAAAAAGTGCAACCTAAGTTACAACCGACTTCCGAAGAAACACAGAGTGTTTTCCTATCCTTATTGGGAATCATAACAGTTTCGACTGTCAGCCCTTCACCAGCATCAAAAAGATATTTTTCTGTACCATCTGTACTTACTTTATAATCGACAACTGAAGGCCTGTTAAAATTCATCCACTCAGGAAGATTTTCTCTAATGCTCTGACTTAAGTCTGTCATTTCATTTAAAGATTCTATTCTCTTTTTATAGACCCATCCAAAAATCTGGTCTGAGCGAAAGGGCTTTTCTCCCTTCTCTTTAAAAAAAGTTCTTAGGCCTTTTAGGCCATGATCATAAAAATTTGGTCCATCAACAGTCATAATGAGTGTCATCTCTTAGAAGAATAAAATTGTAAATCAAAGTCTTTATTTGTGAAAAAATTAGCCTAAATATAACAACACCACTGCTAGCTTCAATATAAGTTAAATACACGACTATTTTAGTATATCTTCAAATCTTAGTGTCACGGCGCCCACTTTAGCCACTACAAAGCCTGCACAAATATTTGAAAATATAGAAGCCTCTTTAAGTGATAATCCATGACTCAAAGCCAAGGACAAACTAGAAACTACTGTATCTCCAGCACCAGTCACATCAAAAACATTTTTAGCAAAAGTCGGAACCCTAAGCTCAAGGTCTTTAGAAAATAAACACATTCCTTTAGCGCCCATGGTATTGATAATGTGAGAAAATTCTCCCTCTTTTGAGATTGAAGATAAAAGCTCTTTGTATGAACTGCTTTCTTGAGACGAGTAGGCCATAACCTCTTTTTGATTAGGCTTGAAGTAATCAGCCCCTCTATACTTTTTAAGAGGTGCTTTAGAACTTGGGTCTACAAACACAGAGACATTGTTAGCCTTAGCTTGATCTATTAAGAGACTACACAGTTCTTTTGTTAAAAAACCTTTTCCATAATCTTGAAGAATTACAGCTGAATAAGAAGACCAGTTAAGATCTTTTACGTGTTTACTAACCAAAGACCACTCTTCATTAGACAATGTTGTTTGCTTTTCTTCATCAATTCTTAACAAGTGATGCTGCCCACTTAAAACTCTTGTTTTTAAAGTAGTGGGCCTTGTTTTAGAGTGTACAAAAATTGTATTTAAGTTTTTATCTTGTTTAGCTAAGTCTTTAATTTTTTCAGAAGCCTCATCACTGCCAATAACTGAAAATAAATCACACTCAGAAAACAAAGATGTTAAATTTTTTGCGACATTTGCAGAAAGCCCTAACTTCTCTTCTCGTCTGTTGACTAAAGCTACTGGCACAGGAGCTTCTGGGCTTATGCGACTGACATCCGTATAAATGTACTGATCAAGCCCTATATCACCAACAACTAAAAATCTTTTAGCCGAAAGCTCATTTTTAGCACCTTTTTCTATAAATAAATTTACTTTTTCCCTACACGTTTGGAGTTCAGATTCAGTGATCAAATTAAAAAGTGTGTCATCAATCATAAGTCATTTTATCCAGTGATTTTTATTTCAAGTCCAGTAAAAAGAGGTGCTTTAAAAAATCCTCATTGTATTCTCATTTTTCTTTAATTCTTACTCCCTTAAGGACAAATCATGAGATAAAGTCTCTTGAACTCAAAGGTCATAAAGTATAACTTCCAAAATAATGAAACCTTGGCTTTATATTCCACCTAAAATATCTCACGACCTTTCCCCTTATGTATTGAAATCTTTGGCTCTCTTTAAACCATGGCCCAAAGAGCTAAAATCTAAAAAAACTTTGATGTCCTTAGATTTTTTCTCCCCCTTTGGCACAGCTGGAGGTTTAGACAAAACAGCTGAGAGTATGCACTCATGGGCCAAGCTTGGTGCTGGTTTTATCGAAATAGGCACCTTCACTCCAAAACCTCAGAAGGCCAACCCTGGAACAGTGCTCTTAAGAAGCCTAAAAGATCAGGCACTTTGGAACGCCATGGGTTTTCCTAATGCTGGCTTCAAAAACGTTATAAAAAAAGTAGAAGCCTATAAAAAAGCTTCCAACCTTAAAAAACTACCACCTCTTTTTATCAATGTAGGAAAAAATAGAGATACGGATCTTAAAAAAGCTCATTTAGACTATGTAAAAGGAATCCATTTTTTTTCTAAAACAGCTGATGCTTTTGTCATAAATATTTCAAGCCCAAACACAAAAGACTTAAGACTGCTTCACGAAAAAGATAGGTTTATTCCTTTCATAGAGCCTATACTTGAAGCCTCTAATTCTATTAATAAACCCGCTATTCTTAAACTTTCTCCAGATTTAGAGAAAAGTGAATTTGATACATTTATTCGCCTTTGTACAAAGCTTCCTATTGCAGGCATCACTTTGACAAACACTACAAACCAAAGATCTAAAAATTTATATAAGACATTTCCAAATCATGGTGGACTCTCTGGCACTCCTTTAACATCACTGGCCTGTGAAAAATTACAAGATGCTAGGGCAATTTTGAATGAAGAAGGATCAAAGCAAAGCCTCATTTCAGTGGGCGGAGTCATGACCCCCGCCCAAGCAAATAAAAGATTAAAAATGGGTGCTGACCTAGTTCAGATGTATTCTGGCTTGATTTTTTACGGGCCAAATTTGCTTAAAGACAGTGCAAATTTTAAATCTCACTGAATGGACTTTCTGATAAAATAACCTGACCACCCTTGATTATTGAGTTAGCCTGGTAGGAATATGGTTAAAAGTCGTAAATGCTATTGGATCCCTGTTGTTACCGCTCTTATGGCTAAGGGCGATGAAGTTTTATTAGGCTTGAGACCAAAAGGCACCAACCTTGCTGGCTTTTGGGAGTTTCCTGGTGGAAAAATCGAACCAGAAGAGCATCCAAAACTGGCTTTAAAAAGAGAGCTAAAAGAAGAGTTAGGAATTGAAGCAGAGATTGGCCCTCTGAGATTTAGTGGAGTTCACTCTTATGGAGAGTCTGGCATTCTTTTAATGTTTTATGAAGTTCCTTACTGGAAAGGTGAGCCAAAAACTCTTCACCACGAATCTTTAAAGTGGGTAAAAATAACAGATCTTAAAGATGAGAAACTACCTGAAGCCAACTTCAAACTCTTAGATAAAATCATTGAAGCTCTAGAGCTTCCTCTATTTAAGGCCATCACTACTGCTAAGCAAGAACAAAGAAAAGATGTTAGTGAAAACAAGAGTAAAGACCTCTAATGAAAACTAAGCTGCATATTTGTTTTATAAATAAAAATCTACCACTTACCAAAACTACGAATATGCGCCAAGGCCTATGGACCATTGCTGAAAGACTTAATGAATGGGGTCACAAGGTTTCAATCGTTAGCCACAAAAACACATCAGGCCAGCAAGAAATAGAAAAGGGAGACACCACAATCTATTTCTTATCTAACAACGAGGAGTTTAACTCTATTCAAGACTTCTCGAAACTCGCAGAAAAAAAAATTTTAGAAATACACAAAACTGACTCTATTGACCATATACATAGTTTAGATACCCCTTTAAAAAATTATAAAAAAATTTGGTCTAAGACGAAAAACAAACCGCAGTTAAGTTATAGCGTTCAAAGTACAAGTATCGAAAACTTTTTTGATTTGTTCGGCTCTGTGAAACCAAAAGTTGGAAGTTTACTTTTATCTACCTTTGTTTACCCTTTTTTATTTTTAAAAAATTTTTTCTTCAAAGACTACTTAACTTTAAAACAAGCCTCAGCAGTTTTTGTTTCGAGTCCAAAACAAGCGCATGCTTTAGAAAGGTACTACCTCTACCCTCCTAACAATATCTTTCAAGTCCCCTTAGACAGCTTTATGATTTCTCTTATGCTTAGATCAAAATCTACTAAACTTTTAGAGTCACTCAATCTAAATCCAGAAACACCTGTCATAGCTACTGCATCAGATATGAAACGAACCGATGACTTATTTTTTCTTCTTGATGTTTTTGAACGAATCTCTTTATTGCATCCTGAATCTAAGTTTTTAATTATTGGTGATGGAGAGCATTTTAAAGATGTTGAGCACCGTATTTTATTAAAGGCCCTCGATTCAAAAGTTATAATGACAAAAAATATTGCACCAACATCTTTGCCTGATTTTATTGCTCTTTCAGACGTATTTATCAATCTTGACCCTTCATCATCAGGACTAGGACGAACACTTGTTGAAGCTATGTCACAAAAAAAAGTAATTATTGGTTCAGAGCTTAGCCCTATTGCAAATATAATTGCTCATGGTGTTAATGGCTATCTTATTAGACCTGAAGACACTCAAAGGTGTGCAAAACTTATTGATAGACTGTTCAGCTCTCCCGAGAAACGAATAGAACTTGGAGAACAGGCTAGAAAAGACGTTTTAAGCATTTTTGATCAAGAAATTTTAACAAAAAAGGCTCTTAAAGCCTTTCAAACAGTACAAAAAAGAAAATCTCTTTTCAGACAACTCTTTTTCAACTAATCTTTTATTATGACTAAAACTCAACTCATTTTAAGGATAGCGGAAAAACATAATATTCCTAAATCTAGAGCTGAGGTAATCATAAACTCTATATTTGACTCTATGATCGACACTCTAGTTCATGATGGTCGAATTGAAATAAGAGGCTTTGGGTCTTTTGTTAACAGATTTTACAAATCAAAACTTGGAAGAAACCCCAAGACTGGTGAAATCATTCAAATACCTGCAAAAAAACTACCATTTTTTAAAACTGGAAAAGATCTGAAATCAGCACTTCAGGAAGATTAGTTTTATCTTAAGTTCAAAGGACTTTTTAAATCTCTTACATACTGAAGCTCAGCTTAAATTTAAGAGCTGCTTCACATCTAAGAACCTAAACAAACAAATCATTAAAGCCTCTGATCAGTATATCTTTGAAGAGAATACTTCTTTATGGAGTAAAGACTGGTTTAAAAACTCTTATTTAACATATTTCCTGTTTACACAATCAGCCAGACTTTATTATGTTTTTAAAAAAGCATTACATTTAGATTTTAGCTCTTATAAAAATATAGTTGATTTTGGAAGTGGTCCGGGGTCAGCACAAAAAGTATTTGAAAAAATATTTAGTCAAAAAGACTTAAAAGCTTCTTGGATTAATATTGATTCTTCTAAAGAAGCTTTAGATATTTCTAAAAAATGGAATGATACTACAGAATTTAAAACTCAGTATGTAAATTCATCAACGCTGATCTATGCGAAATCTGATGAAGACCTATTAATCGCATCTTTTTCTCTTTGCGAAATAGAGCTAACAAAAGAAGTTATAAGCAAACTAAAAAGTTATAAAACTTTAATTTTACTTGAACCTGGTCAAAAAAAAGAATCAAAAAAATTAATTTATTTAAGAAATCTATTAACTGAAAAAGAAGAGTTTTTTGTACATGCACCTTGCACCCATCAAAACACATGCCCCATGACATTTGATAAAAGCTACTGGTGTCACGACAGTGTTTCTAAGCCGGAGTTCTTAAATTCTTTAGAACTTCCTTTTTCTAAAAGTAAGCTTAATGTATCTTATTTGATACTCTCTAAAGAAAGTTCAAAAAAATGTAGAACTTTTGGACGCGTTGTCGGAGACCAACGTATTGAAAAAGGCAAAACAAGGCTTTCAGTGTGCTTTGCAGAGGGTTTAGCGCAGGTTTCATGGTTAAAAAAAACTAAACTGAGCATCAAAATAAACCGAGGAGAACTTATAAAAGGGATCAAAAATTTTGATAAAAAAGGTCATGAAATTAGAATATCTGAACCACTACAAAAAATTTGTGAAGAGTCTTTATCTACAGATAATGACTCTTCTTGCAGTTAGTGTATATTCAGTATCATCATACTCTTTTACATCAAAAAATAGTTTTTTATGCAGCGAACTAAAAGACCGGCAAAAAGATTCGATCTCCACAAATTTTGATCACAATCCATTTGAGACAATTGAAACACTCGTGAAAATTTCTCATGGGAACTTTGATGATGATCAAAAAAATCTTGCAATTGAAAGATCTTTTGATCTTGGCATGATCTTTCGTCAAACACAAAAACACCATGATAAGTCTAGTGCCTTCAAAACTTTATATATGAACAAAATAAAGAATGACTTTTATGGGCTATATTCAAGACTCTTCAAAGAACCAACAAAAACTTTAATGAGTAAGCATAAAGAGCAAATGAGTACTGAGGTTACGGAAGCACTTGATCAGGGCAGCATTATCTTTACAAACTTAAGCCGTTACAGATGCACTTCTGTTGATAAAAGCTTACTGGGCTGCAGTGGCGGCTATTATGTGCTTTATAGCACTTTATCACCTGAGCTATCTTGCAACACTTCCGATTTAAAAGATGCTTATCAAGTCAAATTTTTTCTGAGTTATAATAAAAAATATGGTTTTAAAATAGTAGATGTCGAAATGTCTGGAACACGAATTGTTCTTAAAACTTTTAAATACATCGATGAATTAAAATCTAGAGGGTACAATAGAGAAGCTTTAATATCTAGATTTAAAAGTTTAGAGCATGATTCAAAGAGCTTTGTTTTTCCAAGTAGGCTAACTCATTCAAGAGCTGTTATGGCTATAACTGAATCAGATAAATCTCGCCTTCCCTCTTCTTTAGAAGATTTATAAAATTTTAGAGTTAAAAATTTAGGCTAAGCTATTGATCTAAATTTAGAAATTTCGCCTTTTTTTCGGTCATATATGTAGTCTAGACACTCTAAACTCTCAATTTTAGTTTTGCACTGGTGACCATCAGAGACCCAAACTGTCTCCAAACCCATCTTTTTACCAATTTCAATATCATGTCCTGTATCACCCACCATAATTCCTGATCCGTGTTTTCTAAATAGTTTAAGACCCCTTTCAAGCTTACATCCCGCACTATAATCAGTAGCCCCTGAAACTTCAAAAATATACTCTTCCAGATTATTTTTAGCTAACTGATACTCAAGCTCATTTTTATGTGCCGCAGATAAGATCACTTGCTTAACCCCAAACTCATAAAGCTCTTTTACAGTCTCAACAACACCTTTATATAAAATTTGTTTAGGCCTTGAGTTTTCATATTCAGCTACAAAGTGATGGGTCATCTCCTCAAACGTAATGCCGTACTTTTCAATGTTAAGACTTTTGTAGTAATCCATCACAGGTATAGTAAAGTTTTTTAAATAAAAATCTTTAGTTATTGAAGGAGCATTTCTAGATGTCAGGAAGTCATTTGTAATCTCGACACAAATATCGACATCATCAAGTAAGGTTCCATTCCAATCCCAGTATACACACGAGTAGCTTTTTAAATGGTTGATCAAATCTTTTGAATACAAAGTGGTCGCCTCCAAACTCTTAATTTTGATCCCATTTTTAACTTAAGAAATCAATGCTTCATCCCGATACGTTAAGATATGAGACAGATTAGGCACAAAACCAATATTTTACACATCAAGACTTTTGTCTAATTTGCTTACTCGTACCTGGTGAGCTCAGGCTCATTTTTTTACAATAATAGGTAGTATTATGCCTTTTACTCATCTTAAGGAGAGTAATTTTATGAACAAAAAGAATAAACCCTACTTTTTTATCTACAGTTTAACTGTACTGTTTGGACTCTTATTTGCTTTAACCTCTTGTACAGAATCAGAATTTTCTTCTGCATCATGTAACGGCGGACCATGTAACGGTTCAGAATCTTTATCTTTTAACTGGGACAGCGCCGAATGGTCATCATGCTCACGATCTTGTGGAGGTGGTGTGAGAACCAGAGACGTTATGTGTCTTAACGCTAACAACATACAAGTTCCCGACTCCGAGTGTGTTGGTGTTAAACCAAACGAGCAAGAAAGCTGTAACTCTCAAGCCTGTACAGAAGATTTTAGTTGGAATGTTGGCACATACAGCACATGTAATCAGCCTTGCGGAGGTTCACAATCAAGAACGGTAAGCTGTCAAAACAACTCTACTGGAGCATTTGTTGCAGATTCTTTTTGTTCGCAAACCAAACCTACGTCAACGCAAGCATGTGCAAGTACATGTCCCCCAGAAACTTTTGGTTGGGTACCAGGAAGTTACAATCAGGCCTGTGCATGTGGTGTTACTCAAATCACACGACCTGTAGAGTGTAGAAACTCAAACACTGGTGAAGTTGTAAGTGAGTCTTTATGTGATCAAAGCTTAAGACCATCAACAACTCTTACCTGCTCTCAAAATAACTGTAGCACCTACAATTGGGTTACAGGTGACTATTCGACATGCAGTAAAACATGTGGAGGAGGAACACAGTCAAGATCTTTAGGCTGCATTAGAAGCAGTGACTCAATCTATGTTGCTCACACTCTTTGTGATGCTAACTCAAGACCAGAAACTCAAAGAGAATGTAACACGCAAGCTTGCGCACCAACCTGTACTCAAAGAGCATTTACAAATAATATATCGGCGGATGGAAATCAGGTGGATGTACTTTTAGTTATTGATGATTCAGGTTCTATGTATGCAGATTCATCACGACTAGCAACAAAACTTTCAGGCTTTGTAACTCAGCTTTCAAACTCTAATCTTGATTGGCAAATGTGTATTACAAGCACTGATATCGGATACTATGCAGGACGTCCTATTCAGTGGCAGGGGGCAAATTCTGGCCATATTCTTAGAAGAAACTCTGGGAATTTGAATTCTATTTTTATAGATACAATGAGATTTATTGGAGCCGGCTTTAGTGATGATGAACAAGGTATAAAAGCCATGAATTTATCTGTAATGGGCAATGGCACTTCAAACTGTTACCGCCAGAATGCTGGTCTTTCTGTAATTGTGATTTCAGATGAAAATGAAAGAAGTGTTGGTGGAGATCGTAATTTAAGTTCTTACGACTATAAACCACTCGAACCTCTAAACAATCCTCAATCTTTTGTAGACACTGTAAGACGCGAGTTATCTCCAAATAAAAAACTTACCGTAAACTCTATCGTTATTAAAGATAATGCTTGTCGCGACCTTCAAAGATCTCAAGGTGATAGAGGTTATGTGGGTTATAAATACATCGAGCTTTCAAACCTTACAGGCGGCTCTGTATCAAGTATCTGTCAAAATAACTACAGTGTAGCACTTACAGATTCTTCTCAAGTGATTATAAATAACTTATCGTCACAAACTCTTACGTGTGTTCCGACAGGTATGCCTCAAGTTCAAGTAAACGGTGTAAACTACAATCAAAATACAACACTAACCGGTAATCAGCTTATTTTTAACCCTGTAATAAACGGACCAGCAACGGTTAGCGGCAGTTACTGCTGCCCTTAAAAACTTTAAAGTAAAAATTGGAGAAATTTTATGAACAATAAACAAAAACAACAACTAAAAGTAAGTTCCTTTTTAGTTCTATGTGTCTGCTTTTCATCACTTTTAGTTTTTCTAAGTGGAAGACATGAAAATAATAAGGGTCTGGATATAACTGCAAAAGCTCTTAAGAGAATGGATATTCATGCCGCAAGATTGATTGAAACTAAGTTCCTTTCACCACAAATAGATTTAAACTCTAGAAGCTTAGCCTCAGTTCCAAATGGGTCTAAAACTGTATCAGAAAAATTAGATGGTAAAGTTGGGTTAGATCCATGGGGTCATCCTTTTCATTACTTTATAAAAAAAGACGCACTCAATCCAAATAAAGGACAACTTATTCTATGGTCTATGGGTGAAGATCATAAGTTAAACACAAGTCTTGAAAATATAATGGATGATCACACAACGTTTAAAGGCGATGATTTTGGAAAAACTGTAGAATACTCTCTATAAATTTTTAATTCTCAGTTTAGACTAAAAATTAACTCAATAAAAAAAAGCCAGTTTTAAAGCTGGCTTTTTTTATACTTTAACTAAATCACTTCTATCAACTTACATTTATCGATTTTTGTTCAAATCTCTTTCTCTTATACGAAGAGACTTAGGAGTAAGTTCAATAAGTTCATCATCAACAATCCATTCTAGAGCTTGTTCTAAAGTAAGCTTTCTGACACGCGTAAGTTTTACTGCGTCATCTGTACCTGATGCTCTAACATTTGTAAGTTTTTTTTCTCTACAAACATTTACGTAAAGCTCTTTACCTTTGTTGTATTCACCAATTATCATGCCCTTATAAACTTGGGTACCTGACTCAATAAACATCGTCCCCCTATCTTCAAGATTGAAAAGAGAGTACGGCGTTGACTTTCCTTGTCTGTCCGACACCATCTTGCCGGCTTGCCTTTTAAATATCTCACCCTTAAATGGCTGATAGCTTTTAAACTCAGTACTTAAAAGACCTGTTCCTCTGGTGTCCGTTAAAAATTGACTTCTATAACCAATAAGACCACGTGCAGGAATTTCAAACTTTAACTGACTTCTGCCAGACTCACGAGACTCCATACCAGTTAATAAGGCCTTACGCTCTTGTAACTTCTGAGTAACGATACCGTTATAATCAGTTTCAACATCAATATAAACCTCTTCAATAGGCTCACACTTTTCACCATCGATTTGTTTATAAATAACTCTAGGCTGACTTACTAAAAACTCATAACCCTCACGTCTAAAGGTTTCTAAAATCACAGCAAGCTGAAGCTCTCCTCTGCCAATCAGTAAAAATGTATCTGACTTTTCAGTGAGTTCTAACCTAATAGATACATTTTGGAGACATTCAACTTCAATACGATTAAGAATTTTTCTACTCGTTACTTCTTTTCCTTCAAGGCCTGCAAAAGGACCATCATTGACAGAAATAAATAAACCAACTGTTGGCTCATCTACCTTTAGTCTTTCTATAGGCTCTACATTTTCAGGATGCGTAAGACTGTCTCCAATCTCAACCGTTTCAAAACCCGAAACAATTGCAATATCTCCAGCTTTTAAGTTTTCAGTTTCTTCTGTTGTATTGCCCATAAATGTTTTTAAAGAAGTCACTCTAAGCTGCTCAACTTTACCGTCTTCTTTAAATCTTTTTAAAGGGTTACCAACGCTAACTTCACCACTTATAATGCGCCCAACAGCTAATCTACCCACAAATTTTGAGTATTGAATGTCAGAAACCATCAACTTAAATGGGCCTTCTTCAATTTTAGGTTCAGGTATCTCAGAAAGCACTAAGTCAAAAATACAATTAATATTATCAGTAGATTCAACTTTAGTAACATCTGTTGATGCTTTGCCATCTCTTGCTATGGCATATACAACTTCGAAATCAAGTTGATCTTCAGTAATTGCAAGATCGAAAAAAAGCTCTTCAATTTCAGATAATACTTCTGCAGGTCTTGAATCTTTTCTATCAATTTTATTTAAAACAACGATGATTTTTTTGTTTTGCTCTAAAGCCTTTTTTAAGACAAATCGTGTTTGAGGAAGTGGGCCTTCAGCAGCATCTACCAATAGCAAAGCTCCATCAACCATATTCAAAACTCTTTCAACTTCACCACTAAAATCACCATGCCCTGGAGTATCAACAATATTAACTTTTACGTCATTGTGAATAAAAGAAGCGTTTTTAGCGGCAATAGTGATCCCTCTTTCTTTTTCAAGGTCCATAGAGTCCATAACTCTATCTTCTAACTCTTTGTGATCACCTAAAATTCCAGATTGACTAAGCAACTGATCAACAAGTGTGGTTTTTCCGTGGTCAACGTGAGCAATAACCGCAATATTTCTATAACTCTTCATTTGTAACTCTTTATTTTACTGTTTTATGAACTCTTTTTGGCAAATTTTTATAACTTAAGATGCTTGGATGTGTTCGAAGGCTAGCATTAGTTCACCTATCTAGATATGAATCTAAAAGTAGCGCTGATTTAGATAAAGCTTAGCCCCATGCTGTTGCTTTTAAATATTAAAGCTAATGTGAATGTCACACAAAAGCCAGGGGCTGTAGCAATTTAATTAGAGCGTCATAAATTCTAATTGTTTTTCTTAAAAGCCTCTTCATCAACTGTTATCATAAGTTCTACACGACGATTTTTAGCCTTTCCATCTATCGTTGCATTTGAAGCAACAGGTCTCATTTCGCCCATGCCTTCAATTTGAATTCTTTTACCTGGAACTCCGGCTCTAACAAGCTGGTCATAAACAGATTGAGCTCTTTTCTTAGATAACGAAGCGTTAGACTCATTTCCGCCATCAGAATCAGTGTGACCTATAACGTTTACAATGTCTTCCGGATACTTTGCTAATATTTCACCAATTTTAGCAATATTAGTTTTAGCACCTGATTTAAGTTCATACTTTCCACTACTGAATAAAATATCACCTTTCAAGTTTGTGATGATTCCATTTTCTGTTCTTTTTGTCTCAGCAACCTGAGCAAGCTCACGAGCTTGTTTATCTAAATAATCACCAACACCTGCCCCTAACAGACCACCCACAGCGGCACCAATCAAAGCTCCTTTGTCTCTATTGCCACTTTGATGACCAATAATTGCACCAAGACCAGCACCTGCTGCAGCACCGATACCCGTTCCACCTAAAGTGTTGTTTCTACCCGATGTGGCACAACCAGCAAAAACAAGACAAAACCCAAAAATTAAAATATTACTTTTTTTCATTACACGTCCTCCAAAGACATAGTTTTACAATTTATTTTTTTTAAACTAGAGCTTTATGCTATGAAACTTCTTTTACTTTTTCCACACATTTTTTCTCTTTTTAGAGTTCTTTTTTTCAGTTCTTTTTTCATTTTTTTTATTGGCTGTAAATCCAATGAGAAGCTTGACTGCTCTAAAATTAACTGGCGAGACTTTGGTCAAAGCTTTGCCCAAAAAGGTGAAGCTTTACCTTCAAATTTAAATAAAAAAACTCTAAAATGTAAAAATAAAATGCCTTTTTTTGATGAAGACGCTTTTAAAGCAGGCTATAAAGACGGCTTAAAACTTTTTTGCAGCACAAATGCTGGTTTTAGCTATGGCAAAAACGGCAGAATTTACGCAAATACCTGCGTTAAATCCAGTGAAAGACTTTTCTTAAAAGGCTACCTTAGCGGCCGGGTCGAGTACCTTAATACTGAAATCAACACAACAAAAACAAAACATGCAAATGCAAAAGATAGATTTTGGAGAAAAGAACAAGAGTATCTGCTTTTAAAAAGTGAAGACCCAGAGCAAGCAAAAATTGAACGGGATTTTTTAGATGCCTTTCAAGAAGAATCGAATCAGTTAAAAACACGTATGGAAAGACTCACCAATGAAATCAATTATTTAAAAAAACAAAGAGAAGAATCAAATTTTAAATAAGATATGTCGACAACTCATCCAATCTCTTGTCTTTAGTGTACAGTTTCATTATCTGAAGTCATTGCACTAAGTGTTTGCCCTCTTTTAATCTCTTCTAGTGAAGCTTCACGAACTTTAAGAAGTGAAACATCAAAGCGTAAATCTTCACCTGCTAAAGGGTGGTTTCCATCAACAAGAACATTTTGCCCCTCAATATCTAAAACATGCAGTGCAAGTGGTTTCCCATCAGGACCAACACTTTCAAACTTCATCCCTTTTTTTATCTCAATATCTTCAGGAAATTGAGATCTCGGCATTGTGACCACTAAATCTTTTTTATACTTTCCATGAGCTTCATCGGCATTAAAATAAAAATCTCCTTTAAAGCCCTCTGTTTGGCCTAAAAGATTTTTCTCTAGAGCTTTTAACATTTGTCCGTGACCAACTAAAAACTCAACAGGGTTCTCAGGAGTTCTGGCTTCTAATAGCTTTCCGTCTTTATTGTAAATAGAATATGCAATAAGAATGACATTATCTTTTCTGACTTTATCGTCATTGGCCTTGTCTTCAGTCATCTTTAAGCTCCCTGAAAAGTTTAGAATGCTCTTTTATCTTAACACTTAAGAGCAATTTATCGAAGTCTTGTTTTGAAATATTTTCGCCACCAAAGGACTTAACAAGAGGTGTGACCATTTGCGTATCGATAAAAGACAAACCCAAACGTTTTAGTCTCACAATCAAAGTATACAAAGCTAGCTTTGACGCTCCCGACTCTTTAAAAAACATAGACTCTCCAGAAACACATCTATCTGTTAAAACGCCGTACAATCCTCCAACTAAATCTTTTTTATTCCACACCTCAACAGAGTAAGCTCTTTTTAAAGCGTAAAGTTTTTTGTAAGCTTCAATGATTGTTGTGTTGATCCAAGTGCCACTTTGTTCTTTTCTCTTTACTGTAGAACAGTTTTCAATAACGTCATCGAAATTTTGACAAAAACTAACTTTTAGCTCTGTGCTTTTTAAAAATTTTTTAAAACTTTGAGAAATATGAAGATGATCAAAAAACAAAACTCCTCTTTTTTCAGGTTTAAACCAAGGCGTAAGAGCACTCTCTTCCACCGGCCAAGGAAAAACCCCTATATCATAAGCTCTGATCAAATCTTCTACTTCTAAAGTATCTGTTACTGCAAACAAATCCTTATCCATAAGTAGCATCCTCTTCATCAAAATAACTTTTAATATTCTCATCAAAAAGCTCATCAGTTGGTTGTCTGATAAGGCTTATAAGATCAAATAATTTTTTTTGTTGGTTTTTTATCAAATCAGCACTCAAATCTAAATTAATGTCTGGAACTAAAGATATCTCTTCATCACCTATAAAAATTTTAGTCCCCTCTTTTTTTAAGCAGCCCCATCGTAATAAAATATTAATAGCCGACTCTAATCTAAAATCATAAGTGTTATAGAAGTTCATCTTTTTCTTGAGCTCAAAGACTTGATGTTCAGGAAGCCCTAACTCTTTTGTTAGCTCAACTTGTCTATAAGCCCACCTTATTGTTTCAGCATCAGGATAAGCCCACTTTATAAAGTCCATCTGCTGGGCTATGTCTTCTTGAGAAAAAAGTAAGATACACTTTGAAGGCTTGCCATCTCTTCCTGCGCGTCCAAACTCTTGAACATAAGCTTCAACTGAACCTGGAAGTTCAAAATGAACAAGTGTACGTACATCTTTTTTATCAACACCCAAACCGAAGGCAGGTGTTGCTAAGATAAGATCAACCTCACCACCAATAAAAAGTTTTTGAGCACGATGTCTGTATTTCGTCGGCACTTTAGAGTGATATTTTACATAATTTACGCCTAAACTGTCTAAGTGTTCAGCCAAGCTTTCCAAAGTTTTGATTAAAGAAAAGTAAACTATTGTAGGACCTTTTCCTAAATCCAAGGTCATAAACTCTTCAAGTTTATCTTTAAAATCAAGGCTTTCCCTAATATCGTGATTTAAATTAGACCTTAAAACAGAACTCTTGAAAAGCTCTACAGTGCTTGGGTTCAGACCCACACTTTCGATAACATCTTCAACAGTTTCTGGAGTTGCTGTAGCAGTACAACAAAATGTAGGTGGAAAGCTTAAAAACTCTCGTATCTCTTTTATCTTAGAATAATCAGGTCTAAAATCATGTCCCCACTCAGAAGCGCAGTGAGCCTCATCAACAACAAAATATTCAGGTTTTATAGTTTTAAAGGATACTCTAAACTCAGATTTGAAGAATCTCTCAGGTGTAACAAACATAAGGTCAATTTGATTGCTCTCCCAAAGTCTTAAATTTTTTCTTTTTTGATCAAAGCTCATTTGAGAATGTAATGCGCAAGATCTGATTTTAAACTTTTTTGATTGATGAACTTGATCTTCCATCAAAGCTATCAATGGCGATAGAACCACAACTTTATGACCCTGTGCAGCTAAGAATTGATAGATCAGGCTCTTTCCCCCACCAGTGGGTTTTAACAAAAAGACATCTTTCTTTTCTTTTAAGGCTTTTATGCAAGCCTCCTGATCTGCTCTAAAATCATTATAACCGAAGATCTCATTTAATGTTTTTTTGGCTGATTTCATGAATTTACAGACTTCCCTTGCTTAGATTTTCCTGCTAAATATTTCTATCATTAAATATATAATGTAAAGTAAGGAGACAGACTCATGAGCACAACTTGGGACTTAGACAAAGTCCGTAACATTGGAATCTCAGCACATATTGATTCAGGTAAAACTACACTCACAGAAAGAATATTATTCTATGGTGGAAAAATTCACGCCATTCACGATGTGAGAGGTAAAGACGGTGTTGGAGCCAAAATGGATTCCATGGAGCTTGAAAGAGAGCGTGGAATTACGATTCAATCAGCTGCAACAAACGTAAACTGGAAAGATATTGAAATTAATATTATCGACACACCAGGACACGTTGATTTTACAGTTGAAGTGGAAAGATCATTACGAGTTCTAGATGGAGCTATTCTTGTTCTTTGCGGTGTTGCCGGTGTCCAGTCTCAGTCAATCACTGTTGATAGACAGATGAAAAGATACAATGTCCCGCGCATAGCTTTTGTTAACAAGCTTGATCGTTCCGGTGCAAACCCTTTTAAAGTTTGTGAAGCTCTAAGAGAAAAACTACATCACAACGCTGTTATGGCACAAATCCCGATTGGGGTAGAAGAAGAGCATGCAGGTGTTGTGGATCTTATAACTATGAAAGCTTATTACTTTAAAGGTGACAGCGGAGAAAACATTGAAGAAACAGATATTCCTGCAGAACTTTTAGATCAAGCAAAAGAATACAGATCAATACTTATCGGTGCTGCTGCGGATTTTGATGATACTGTTGGTGAAAAGTTTTTAATGGAAGAAGAGCCTACTGAAGCTGAGCTTAAAGAAGCTATCAGAAAAGGTGTCTTATCTTTAAAACTTACTCCTGTTTTTTGTGGTTCTGCTTACAAAAACAAAGGGGTTCAAAAACTTCTTGATGCAGTTCAAGACCTTTTACCAAACCCTAAACAGATTGAAAACTCTGCACTTGATCAGGACAACGACGAAAAAGATGTAGCACTTACTACAGACCCAGATGCTCCTTTAGTTGCACTTGCTTTTAAACTAGAAGACGGTCGCTACGGTCAGCTTACCTATATGCGTGTTTATCAGGGCACAATTAAAAAAGGTGAGTTCATCTACAATATGTCTAATGATAAAAAACTAAAGGTTCCTCGAATTGTCAGAATGCACTCTGAAGAGATGTTAGATATTGACTCTGCTAGTGCCGGAGACATTGTTGCACTTTTTGGGGTTGATTGTGCTTCTGGTGACACGTTCACAGACGGGAAAATTAAGTACACAATGACATCTATGTTTGTGCCTAACCCTGTGATCTCTCTTGCAGTAATGCCAACTGATAAAAGTGGAGCCTCAAACTTCACAAAAGCCTTAAATAAATTCAGAAAAGAAGATCCGACTTTTAGAGTCCATAGAGACGAAGAGTCTGGACAAACTATTATTTCCGGAATGGGAGAGCTTCACTTAGAAGTTTATGTTGAGCGAATGAAGCGTGAATTTAAAGTTGATGTTACAACAGGTCAACCTCAGGTAGCTTACAGAGAAACTATTGGTATGGGCTCAGAGTATGACTACACTCACAAAAAACAAACAGGTGGTTCTGGTCAATTTGCAAAAGTTGTTGGAAACATCAAGCCTCTTGATCCTAACTCTGAAAACCTTTACGAATTTAATGATAAAATCACAGGTGGACGTATTCCAAAAGAGTACATTCCTGCGTGCGACAAAGGCTTTCAGGAGCAAATGTCGAAAGGAACTCTTATCGGTGCACCTGTTGTTGGAGTCAGCATAGAACTTAACGATGGTGCTTACCATGATGTGGATTCAAGTGAGATGGCCTTTAAGATCTGCTCAATGGCAGCTTTTAGACAGGCCTACGAAAGAGCAAAACCAACTGCACTTGAGCCTATGATGAAAGTTGAAGTCTCATCCCCTGAAGAGTTTCAAGGAAATGTAATGGGACAGATCAACCAAAGAAGAGGAATCATTCAAGGTTCGGGAACTAACGAAGGTTTCTCAACTGTTGAAGCTGAAGTTCCATTATCTGAAATGTTTGGCTACTCTACAGAACTTCGTTCTGCTACTCAAGGTAAAGGGGAGTTTACAATGGAATTTGCAAGGTATGCTCCGGCTCCAAAAAGTGTTCAAGAAGAGCTTGTAAAAGAGTATCAAAAGAAACGTGAAGAGGAAGCTAAGTAAATGATTTTATCTGATGGTACAATCGCACGATTACTAAAAAGTGGTGAACTTAAAGTTTCACCACTTACTGATGAGTCCATCCAGCCAGCATCAATTGATCTTAGGCTTGGGTCTCATTATTTAACCGTTGAATCTAGCAAGATGGATTGTATCAGCCTCTCAAGCAAAATTGAGTATCGCGAACTTAAGGGGGATGTTCTAACTATTCCCCCTCATTCTTTTTTACTAGCAACAACTATGGAGTCTGTTGAGCTGCCCGATAATATGACAGCTTTTGTAGAAGGCCGAAGTTCTGTAGGCCGAATTGGGCTATTTATTCAAAATGCAGGTTGGGTTGACCCTGGTTTTAAAGGGCAGATTACGCTAGAGCTTTATAACGCCAATTCACTGCCTATTAGACTTGAGTCGGGGCGCAGAATTTGCCAGCTTGTGCTTTGCTCTATGGATAAACCCGCTTTAAAGCCATACGCAGGCAAATATCAGGGGCAAACTTTGTCTACTGGTAGCTTAATTTTTAAGGATTCCGAAAAGAAAGCATCATTGTGATACATGCCTGTTTACTCATGCCTAGCTTTTAGTTATTATAGTTATATTATTTAAAAGGAGACTTTCACTCTTATATGGACGACGTTCCCAGAGCCAACTTAAAATTTTCAATCATCAATCAAATCAATTTCAAACAGATACAAGTAGTTTAGAATGTTTTACCTAATCCTATATCTATCTTTAGCTATTTTCGTATCTTTTCTTTGTTCTATGTTAGAATCTGTTATTCTTTCAGTCTCACCTGCTTATATTGCGTTACTTGAAAAAGAAAACCACAAACGAGCAAAGCTTCTTGCAGACTTAAAAGAAAATATCGATAAACCTCTTGCTGCGATTTTAACTCTAAATACAATTGCTCACACTATTGGAGCTGCAGGCGTCGGTGCCCAGGTGCAAATCATTTGGGGCAATGAAGCCGTTGCTTTAGGATCAGGCCTACTAACTTTTGCGATTCTTCTTTTTTCTGAGATCATTCCAAAAACTCTAGGTGCTGTTTATGCAAAAAACTTAGCTCTTGCCTGTGCTTCAACTATCAATGTGTTGATTTATTTAACCTACCCTTTGGTTTTTCTTTCTGAACTTATCAGTGATGTGATTGACAGAAAAACGCAGGTCTCAACCACAAGAGAAGAGGTTATGGTAGCTGCAGAGATTGGTGTTGATGAGGGTGCCATTAGAAAAAATGAAAGTCTTGTAATTCAAAATCTACTCACTTTAAATAAAATTGAAGTTTCTGATATCATGACCCCAAGAAGTGTGATTTTTGCACTCGACGGGGAAGACAGTATTGGTGATATCTTTAAAAATAATAAAAGTATCGAGTTTTCAAGAATTCCTATTTATAAAGACAACTTAGACAATATCATTGGCGTAACACTAAGATATAAACTTATGGAAGCCTACTCTCAAGATTTAGATGATCTTAAAATTGAGACTTTTGCAAAGCCTCTACACTCTGTTCCGGAAACTATCACCGTAGCAGCCTGTTTAGATCAGTTTATCAAACGAAAAGAGCATATCTTTATAGTTGTTAACGAGTATGGCAGCCCTGATGGGATTGTAACTCTAGAAGATGTAGTTGAAACACTTTTAGGAGTTGAAATTGTTGACGAATTTGACTCTGTTGAAGACTTAAGAAAACACGCAAGAGACTTATGGACCAACAGAAAAAGTGCTATTGCTAATAATATTAAGAAATCATCAAAGGTTGAACTTCAAGAAGAAAAAATATAATACTTCACGTATGACTCAAGAACATAAAGATTTAGCTATAGATATAGCCAAAATTGCTCATCTTAAGGGTGATTTTTTACTTCGCTCAGGAACGCACTCAGAAGAGTATTTTGACAAATACAGGTTTGAAGCACAGCCTTCAATACTAAAAAGGGTTGCGCAACAATCAAAGAATTTTATTGAAGCTAAACACGAGGCTTTAGCGGGATTAGAAACAGGTGGTATCCCTCTCTCCACAGCCCTTTCATTAGAAACAGGTCTACCTACTTGTTTTGTTAGAAAAGAAGCGAAATCTTATGGCACATGTCAGTTTGCGGAAGGCATTGAAATAGCTAAAAAAAATCTTTTAGTCATTGAAGATGTTGTCACAACAGGGGGACAGCTGAAAAAAAGCATTAAAGACTTAAGAGAATCAGGTGCGACTATTGATACAGCATTGTGTGTGATTTTAAGAGGGTCGCTTGAAGAAATACCGCGTTCATTTAAAGAAGAGCTCGGTGTTGAGCTAAAGTGGCTTTTCTCAAAGTCAGACTTTGAGAATATTTAACCTGTTGATGTCTAATAATTTATAATTATTATTTTAGAGTTTTTATATAACAAAGATGCTCTCACCAAATGGTGATTGTCTATTCTCTAAGATTTTTAAAAATACTAAAAGTTTTTTCTGAACCTTTTAATTCAGCAGACCATTTTTTAGCTTCACCTTTATAGGCATCTTTCTTTTTCTGCCAAACAAGTCTTTCTTTTATAGCTCCAGACTCTCTTGTACCGATCTCATCAATTACAGCAGCAACATCTCTTTCTTTTTGCTTCCAAACATCAATCTCACCCTTGATACTTTCAATCTCTTGACCGTAGCCCTGGACTAAACTTTCACGCTTAGCAGTGTTTTTCTTAACACTTGCAATTAAAGACTCTAACTTTTGT
The DNA here is from genome assembly GCA_023301025.1 of Bdellovibrionales bacterium. Taxonomy (GTDB): domain Bacteria; phylum Bdellovibrionota; class Bdellovibrionia; order Bdellovibrionales; family UBA1609; genus JALZUR01. Next base: position 87,688 of record JALZUR010000020.1, read on the forward strand.
ACAGCTTCTCTTTCTTTAATCATATTTGCTTGCTCAGCAGCAATAATTTCATTGTATTTATTTAAAACAGAACTATAAGTTGCAGCATTTGACTCTGATCTTTTTTTATCCTGAATAGCCTGTTTCTTTAGACTTCTAAGCTCATTCACAACTCTAGTAGCCTCATTAAAGTTTCCAACAGAAACACTAAGATTTTGCTTATACTTTTCAAAGTTTGAACGAGAGTTTTTAACATTTTTTTCTAAAAGACCCATTTTATAGTTTATATCAACCTGCGCATTAGCAGAAAAACAAAACAAACTTAAAACGATTAACATTATAGTTTTCATATCATTTACCTTTTGGACATAAATTTTGTAGTTGCGATCTAAAATTACCAATTTCATCTTCCCAGAATTCACCTTTAAAGTTCCATCCATAATCTTTATCTTTTTCGACTGTAGTAGGAATTCTATTTAAATCTTCTTTGGTTTGATCCTGAACTTTACCACCAGATGTTCTATATCTAATATTTTGCCCTGAATTTGCAAAAACTTCATATCTTAATAGATCATTGTTTCTTAAAACAACATTTAGTCTAGCATCTATGTCAGACATACTGGTTCTAAGCTTATTCTCAGCAACAGTAAGGTAACCGTCTCTAAGTTTTGTAGCTCTAGCCACAGCATTTCTGTTCTCAATTTTAAAAGCTTTTATACCTTTATTAAAAGTTGCTATTCTATATGTAAAGGAAAGCCCTTTCTCATATATTTTTTTTCTCTGACTTTTTAGTCTTTTAGCAAGCTCAGTGTTTTTATTTCTAACAGCTTCACTCTCTTGCGCTTTTAAATCTTTTGAAGAGGCTGTTAACTCACCTAATTTAGTTGCAAGCTCATTAGTTTTAACTGCAAGCTGTCTAACAAATTGGTTAAATCTTGGTATTTCATCGACAACATTATTAAGTTTTTGTTGAGCATCAAGATACTCTCTATCTCTTCCCATCTCTCTAACAACAGATGTTGGAAGACCTTGGTATTTAAAAATTTTATCAGTATTTTCATCAGTGATATAAGAGGTTAAAGTCTTGTAGTGTGAGTTGTCAGCTTTTACATAGTTTAAAATATCAGTTTTTTGCTGAGGATAAGTTGCCTCTAAATAGCTTAGTGTTTTATCAGCATCTGCAAATTGACAAATATTTAAATAACCGATCGTTTGAATAACCTGAGCTTCTGGAATAAATGCATCTTTAAAGAAAGGAGACATTAGTGTAAACATATTACCAATTGCACCTTTAAAATCACCTATTTGTAGCTGTGCCCAACCTTTTTCAATTAAACTATCTACCCATAAAGAATGTGATCTACCAACTTTAGAGTATTCTTTAATAGACTGATCATAAATACCCCTCTCGAATAAGAATCTTGCTAAAGTGATGTGAATCAAAGATTTAAAATCTTCATCTGCTGTTTTCTTTTTAAAATAACTTTCTTTTAAAGAGGAAATTGTACGTATACCATTTTGAAGTTTACCCGACATATATTGTGAAGTTGAAAGCAAAAATTGAGCATGGTTATGATCAGGACTCGCTTTACTTACAATTTTAGAATGCACTTCAGCACGCTTGTAATTTTCTTTAATAAAGTATCCTTTACCAAGAATATAATTGTATTTATCTTTTTGAGCTTGCTCAAGCTTATTATAAACATTTTTAGGAGCTAAACCTTCAGCAATTAAAGGCTCATATCCTTTTGGAAGATCCTTAATAACTTCAGAAACAGCATTCATTGCATAGTAGTCTGTACTTTTACCAATAACTTTTGCTAATAGTGGAATTGACTCTGTATACATTTTATTTTTATGAAGACACATACCTCTATAGTACTTGAGTCTAAAATCTTTAGTTTTAACATCTTTTAGATATTCAGTTAAAGGAGTTACCTCTTCACAAGATTTTTTTTCTTGAAAAAGGATATCTGCCGTTAAAACTTCTAACTGTTTAGGATTTTTAGGATCTTTAAAAAATAAACCTAAAGGCTTAAATTCTTCATCCCCCTCTGCGGTGAAATTTACAGATTGAACACTTTCAGTCTGAATCACGTTAGGATTTGGGTTTTTTAAAGATAAAGTTCTCTTAGTAGCAGATTTAACGTCAATTTTTGCAGCCTGTACAACTCTTGAAATTAAGCTTGGCATCTTTTTAACTTTAAGATTAACTTTGCTAATAATTTTAAAATTCTTTGACTTTAAAACCATTTTATTAGCACCTAACACCTTTTCTTTTCCAAATTTGTATTTTGGAATAGGTATTATTCTTAGTCTTTTAAGTTTTTCTTCAAGCATAAGGCGATTTTTACTTTTACCTTTAGCTATCTTTTTTTCATTAGCCGTTAAAGGACTACCTATAGGAGTAGGCCAAGTCACAGCCCTACTTTCATACCTTTTTTTATTAAACACAGGGATTCTGAAGTCTTCAGTAATTCCTGAGCTTTCTTTTTCATAAAAACTAGATGCATTAGACTGATCACCTAACTCAACATAGTTGTCTTGTGCATATGCTGAACTTAAACCTACTAAGAAAGTAAGCAAGCTTAAGAGTGAAATTTTAAAAAAAGTGTCTTTTGTATATCTAGTCATAATTATTAAACTTTAAAAAATGTATGTTAATCCTAAATTTAGTGAAATTGAATCCTGTATTCTTTCTTCTTTTTCAATAAGAGCTGGAACACCATCAGTAGGTGTACTCACTGCACTTCCACTACCTTGATAAACTTGTTCGTTAAAAAATCTTTGCTTGTAGTCTGCACGAATTAAAAGATGTTTTGAAAGATAAAAGCTTTGTGAGATTTCAAAACCCAATGCTATAGCATTTTGAGGATCGCCTAAATCATCAGTTACAGCGTTACCTGCACTTACTGTTCCTGAAACTCTACGAGGCTGGTAGTTCATAAGTCCCAAAGAAACTCCAAAACTTAAGTCAAAATATACAATTCTAGAGCCTAACCAGCTCATCTTAGCGTAAAGGGGCATGAATTTACCTGTTAAACCTATATAGTTTGTTGTTCTTGAACCATCAACAAAACCAGACAAGTCTACAACTGCATCTTGAAGTTCATTATCCTCTAAACTCATATACTGAAACTCACCTTCTAGGCCCCATCTGTCATTAAAGTAGTATCCTAGACCTGCAACCAATCCAAAGCCTTCTGAGTACTCTTCATTAAGCATAAGTGAAGGAAGAATACTTAAATGAAACTTTTTAGTTTTTGTATACGTTCTATTTTGAATAACTTTAAATTTACCACTTTTTGGCGCCCAGTATTTCTTTTCTAAGCTCTGGACATCTACTTTTTTAGGTGAAACATTATTTAAACTACTACTAGAAGTTTTAGCTCTACGTTTAACTTTACGTCTTACTTTTTTAACTGGTTCAGTTTGAAAAGCATCATCTTCCTGAGATAAGGCTTGAACAGGATTAAAAAATGCTATCAGCATTAAAGTCCCTAATATATTTTTCATTTTAAACATTTCTTTACTCCTAGTGATGCATTACCTTGTTGATTTAAAATAGAATGGATATGAAACAGCAACTTCACTACCACCTTTAGGTAGAGGGAAGTTCCATCTCTTAATTTTTCTTAAAATACAGCCTTCAACCATTTGATTCTTCATAGTTGTTGATTTCACGTTTTGAGAAATAACACGACCTTGAGGACTGATAACAAACTCAACTTTAATTTTTCCATATAAACTTGGATTAGCAGTAAGTTGCCTCTCATAGCAGTACCTAATTGCACCAATATGCTTTTGAACTACACTCTTGATTTGTGCGGCTGTAAGACCACCTTCGATCTCAGTCTCTGATTCTAACCCAGAAACAGATGCTCCACCAACACTTCCACCAGAAAGACTACCAAGACTTCCTGAAACGTTAGACCCGCCAGCAGTACCATTTGTGTTAACTCCACCTACTCTAAAAGAACCAGTCTTTGCTGCAGATGACAGTTGGCCACCTTTTTTTAGATCATTAAGTGAGGCAAAACCACGACCGGAGTCTTTTGTACCAGCCTTAACACCTTTACTTCTGATAAGCTTAGCATTACTTGCAGCTCGAGCAGAAACTTTATTTACAAGAGAACTTAAACCTGCAGCTTTAATACTGTTGGCAACTTTTGATACCTTTTTATTAACTTTTCTGTTGCTCCTAGATGCTGCCAAAGTTTTTGATTTAGACTTTGGTACATTTATTTTTGGTGAAGCAGAGGCTTTCTTTTTTGCAACTTTTTTAGGTTTTTTTGAAACTTTTGTCTTTTTTGGCTTTTCTAATTTTTTTGCTAACTTTTTAGCTTTCTTTTTTTGTTTTTCTATAGTTTTTTTATCAAACATAAGTTTCGTATATTGATTTTCATCAAGCTTTTCAGGAGCTGATGATAAAGCCATAGGTATTAAAAACATAGCAAGTAAGAATACAAAAACTGAACCAAAAGCTGTTGCCATTGGGCGAACAAGATCTTGCGGAAATAATTTCCAAATACTTTCTTCTTCAGCTTCAAACATACTACTTTTAACAAGTCTTGTTTTAACTTGAATATCACCAATTTCTAGCTCTTTCCAATTCGAATTATCTGCAACAGGTACATCATAATACTTTTTATTGAATCTAACTTTAGCTTTCTTTTTAGAAGGGTGAAGGTAAGATTCCCAAAGCTCATCTTTATAAAAAACAGCTACCTGTTGATAAATTTTAGCATTCGGCCCATCTACACTGATTTTTCTAGACTCTTTAAAGATATTAAATTCTTCAAGTTCAATATTATTTACAACTAATTTATGAGAACCTATGGTTAGTGTTGAGCTATCTGTGAGACTAGACTCTGTAATAGAAACTTTATTGATCCAAGTTCCACTTTCACTACATAAATCAACAATTAGCCATTGATTATTTTTGAATTCTAAACTTGCATGCACTAATTCTACATCGTCACCAATAATTCTTATGTCACAGGTTCTACCTGATCCTATTTTGAATAAGCCATCTTTAGGTTTTACTCTAAAGCGTTTTATTACTTGTCCATCATGCTCATGCTGTATTAACAATTCTTTCACTTTGGCCTACCTTAAAAAATGAACCGTTTTTTTGATTTCTTTATTCATCTCTCTTTTTTTCTCATAAAGAGGTAAGAAATCTTTATCACTTTTTTGTAAAACATAGTCTCCAGTGGGTGTTCTGATTTCACCATCGATATCAGCTCCCTCCAAGTCTATAGTTTGTCTGTTTTTCTTTTTAGCAATAGCCGTACTTAAAAAAGAAGTAGAGAAAGAAATTACTAATATAAATGAAATAAATAATTTACTTTTCATTCTTTTTTTCTCCTTCAGTTGCTTCCTTTAATCTCTGTTCGACATAATCTAATTGAACCTTTATTTTATTTTGATAATTAGTGTCTATTGAGGCGATACTTCTAGACTTTTGTCCTGCATTTTTAGCTTTTATATAGTAAGATTTAGCTAGTTCCCATTTCTTTAAAAATTTATAAGCTTCAGCTATTTGAAAGTAATATGGGCCTTTGTCTGCAATATTTTTAGCAATAAATTTATAGTGCTTAATACTCTTCTCTTTTTGATCAGTATAAAAAAGTGAAGTCGCTAATGCGCCTCTAAAATCTAAATCTTTAAAATAAGTTGATGTGAGTTTATTATAATAAGATAATGCTTCTTTAAAGTTTCTATCACTGTATTCAATGTCTCCAATAAATCTTAAGATAGTTTTATTATCAGAATTTTTCTTTCTAACTAAATTCATCAAATCAAAAGCTTGAGAATGTCTTTCTGTTTTCCAAAAAATTCTTGCTAACTGAAACTTTATAACTTCATTATCTGGAGATTTCTTTAAAGCAAGGTTACACATCCACTCAGCTCTTTGGAAATCCTTATATTTTTCAGATGCTACCAAACTCTTGTAGTATGCAGCCCATGGTGCTTTTAAATGATTATGTGAAAAGATATCTGCAATTTTTGATAAAGTAGTCCAGTCTTTGTCGTAAATACAACTCTGACCAGATTCTAAAAGGCTTCTCCATTTCTCTTTTTCAAAATTTACATACTTTTTACAATCAAAACGACCTCTCTTTTGAGTAATCTTAATTCCTTTTGAGTAGCTCAAATCAATTTTTGATACATCTTTATCAGAAGTAGATTCATCTTTTTTAGTTTTTAAAAGCTTCTTATCTGAACTAGCAGGAGTTCTTTCATCAGATTTTTTTTCTGCTGAAGAACAAGAAGCTAAAATAAATAAAAGTACAAATAAATATTTAAAATTCTTCATCAATTACCTCTTGGACCTGCAGAACTAGGAAGTCTTACTTTAGATTTATAAACAATTTTTTCATCTAAATTAACAACATCAAAAAGGGATTTAACTTTACCCATACTACCGTCTCTAAATTGAGCAGACTTAGAAACTTCTGTTGCTTGATTTAATACTTCAGCAGATTTTTCTTCAAATGGCATAATAATGTTTGCTAGCTCTTGCTTTAATGCCTCAGTCTCTTCGGGACCAAATGCTGAAGGGGCCTTTAAAGTTTTTAAGTCACGCACATATGAATCATAAAGCTCAGATAAACCAATTAAAGAGCTAATTATATACTTTTGATCATCTGAGGCTAAAGCTTTTTGAAATAGATTTTGGGCATAATCAAGAATTTGTGTTTTTGTCTGAATTCCAGAAACTATGGTATTCATTGAGCGATTACTTATTCTAGCTTTTAAAAACTCTTCAGACTTAGACATGCCTCTATAGTAATAAAGTGGACCTTTTTGAGAGTCGTTTAACTTTGTTCTTCTAATCTCTTTATAAACAAAGTCATACAGATTTTTTTTATTTCCTTGTCTTTTAAGATATCCAATTTTACTATTTAATGCTCTTTGAGCAATATTTTTATTTGGATTATTTATAAACTCATTTAATTTTGCTTGATACCAACCAGAACCATCTAGACGAGTATCAACTGAGAAGAATGACGAAACAGCAATATCTTTAAAAATACCAGGTTTCAGCATAATTCCACTAAAGTTCTTAGCTGCTAACTCATAGTTTCCAGAAGAAAGCATGTACGAAGATGTTAGGTAAAACCATTTGTTAGCATTTTTAACATCTATCTTTTCTAAGATTTTAGTAACACCAACAGCTTTTTCAGGCTCAGCCATCATTTCATAAATCTCTACAGCTTTCACTAAGCCTGGTATTACATTTTTATGCTTAGGGTGGAGCTTATAAAAAGAAATATAATTTTCAGCTGTTTTATCATACTCTTTAAGGTTAAAATGAAGTGTAATTTTATTCCATCTGGCTTCATCAATATACTCAGAATTTTTATTTTCATTAATAAACTGATTGTATCGTTTAAGAGCTTGCCTATAATTTTTTGCTTTTTCTAAGACTTCAACTTCAGAAAAGAACGACTGTTCAAAAAGTTTTTGAAGACTTGCAGCTCTTTTAGGATCAGATTCTGTTTTCTTCCAACCTTTAGCAAATTTTTGTATTTCTACGTACTCTTTTTTAGAGTTTAGTATATCTAAGAATAAATCTTGAGACTTTTTTCCTTTTTCTTCTTTGTAAAACCTTTTACCTAAACTTAACAAAAGTGGAGATGCTTGGTCATAATCTTTTTGTGTATAGTCATAAAGAGCTACTTTAAATGCAATTCCTAAGTACTCTTTTCCTTTTGGAAAATCAGTCATATATTTTTTAGACAATTCTTTAAAGCGTTCTTCATTTTTTTTATCTTTAAAAACTGTTTTAAATGCTTTATCAAAACTAAAAATAGCTGCATATCTTGCTTTGTGCTTTCTTTCTTTATCTTTAGTAGAATTACCTACTTTATCGTACTCTTTTGAAGCTTCAACAAGTTTACCTAAACCAAAAATATGTTCAGCAAAGAAAAATCTCATTTTACTATTTTCATCAGTTGCTGGTTTTTTGTAAAGATGAACCCTAAAGGCAATTTCTGCAACTTTTGCAAAAACAGGATTTTTCCTCTGTTTTTCATAAGAATTCAACCACTTAATTGCTAGGTTTTTTGAAATCTTATCTACTTCTTCTTGGCAAAAAGATTTATCAAGATCAGGATTTTTAGCTGTTGTTTTAAGGCATGTTTTATTAAATGACCAAAGAGCTTTTGCAGATTTTTTATACTTTAACTGTCTGTCATAGTTTTTCGCTAACTCTTTATAAAAATGAGTTTCATCTTTATGATCTTTAAATTTACTAATTAAATTTAAAAGTATCGCTTCTTGATTGATATTTTTACCATGTCTTTCATAAATTTTAGAAAGTCTTCTTAACGATGGTACGGGATCCTTAGAACCAGCTAGATTTACAAAATAATTAACAGCATTTTCACCTTTTCTAACTGAACTGTAAAAAAGTGCCATATCAATTAAAGCTTCGTTTCTTAAATCTAACCTTTGATCTAACCCTTGTCTTTCTACATTAACACCAAAAGCAATAACTTTTTCTAAATCAGAAATTGCCTGCTCAAATCCTTTTAAGTTGTAGTAAGACCATGCACTTTTATAAATTCCATAAGGATAGACTTTTGAAGTCTTATATTTCTTTACTCTTGAGTAGAAAGCTAAAGCTCTTTTAAATTTTACAGCATTAAAATTGATTTCACCAACAGCCATATAGGCATCAGGTACTAATTTTGATTTTGGCTTTTTCTTAAGTAAACTGATAAAAGTTTTTTCTGCAAGATCTTTTTCACCAATTTGTAGATGTGCGTAAGCTTTGTTAAACATTACCTGATCTAGTTCACGGTATTTTGGAAATTTTGTATTAATCTTTCCGTATTCAGCAATGGCTTTTCTAATTATATTTTTTTCTTTAAGACTTTTAACTTCTGCTGGTAAAAAAGAAATAACCCCTTTTTCATCTTTGATTTGATTAACAAACCTTGCAGTTTTTGCTCTACTCATGTAAAGCTCGGCTAGCCTGTAGATTAAACCAGGCTCCATGCTAGTTCCTTTATACTTGGCTATTAGAGTCTTTATCTGCTCCAACGCTCGCACCTCTGATTGAGATACTAAAACTTCTGTTTTTAAAAGTTTTTTCTGAGATGAACCATTTTCTAAATCTTTTTCACTAACCTTTAAAGATTCAATTTCATCATCTGGCTTAAGATTATCGCTTTGAGCAACAGCAGTGTTAGAAACAATAGCAAATGATGTTAATAGTAAAAGTATCTTTAAAAAATTGTTCATGATCAACCACCACCATCAAGCGCTGCAAGTCTTAAATCTCCGTAACCTGCCATAGTTGCTGTGTATAAAATTTTTCTCAATATTGAGTAGTCTAGCTCTTTATCAGCTTGCATTAAAAGCTTTCCATCAAATTTTATTTCTGGATTCTTTTTTGAAAGCTCTTCAATTTTCTTAGCTTCTTTGTTTAACTCTTTAAATAAGTTATCAATATAATCTTCATCAGTTTTAGAAATATCACTTTCTAAAATTTTTCCATTATCAATGGTTGCTACTTTTATTTCGTTTACAAAAACACCTTTTTTAGAAACTAAAAGCAGTAAAGCCTCATTAGGCGTCGAAGCTGTTATTGATGCAGGTAAAACTAAACCATCAACATTTTTTACTTCTAATGAAGATGTGTCATAACTTTTAAGTAAAAACACAATCATTATGGTAAACATGTCTACCATTGCGGTAAGCTGTAATGTAAAGCCCGCATCTTTTTGTGATTTTCTAACAATATCGTGAATAATTGACATTTATATACCTCACTTAATCCGTAATATTACCAAAAGAGATATCTGGAAACAGAATATCTGTTTGAGTTGATTTTCCATCTTTGTCCACAAATGCTATCATTCTTGATGAATCTGTTTTTCTCATAACATCTAATAATTTTACGATATTATCGTATTTAGTCTTATCCCCAGGTGTAACTTTAGCACTCATTTGATTGGGGTATGATTTTTTTATAGCTATAATCTCATCTTTAATAACTGAAAGATTTAACTCTTTTTTAGCGTTAGATGTGATTGTTTTTGTTCTAACAACTTTTTTGTCCACTTGTGCTTGAACCACTACAGAGTTGTCATTTTTTACAAATATATCTAAATCAAAATCAATTTTATTTTTATCTTCATCTTTTTTTTCTTGGACTTGATCTGATAAAACAGGAAGACTCGTTTCAAGCATTTTTAATGTTGCAAAGGATGTCTGTAAAAGTAAAACAGGAATCAACGTAACCATTAAAGCGAGTAGCGGCGATAAATCTACCTCAGTGCTCACTTCACCTTCTTGTTGATCTTCTATAAAGTCTTTTAAATTAAACATGTCTTCCTCATTTTAAATATAAATATATTAACTAAATTTTCTTACTTAATAACTTTTAAGCAGATTTTTTAGAACTATTACTGTCATAAACACGGCCAGATAGTAAATCCATAATTTTTGATGATTGCTCTACACACTCATTCAAAATTTGATTCTGTTTGGCATGTAAAACTGAGTAAGCCATCATAACAGGGATCGCTACAGTTAAACCTAAAGCTGTTGTGTTCATGGCAAGTGAAATACCCTGTGCTAAAAGCTCACCTTTTTTAGCTGGATCTGCATTCGCAACCGCTTCAAAAGATAATATCAGTCCAGTAATTGTTCCTAAAAGACCAACTAATGTTACAACATTTGAAATCATAGCTAAATGACCTAATCTTTTTGTAACTTTTGGCAGTATTTCTGAAAATGAAATTTCCATACCTTTTCTTATTGAATCTTCATCACGATCTGCTCTTTCAACAATAGCTTTCACAATGTGAGCTACTGGTGCTTTTCTGTTTGCATCACTAAAAGTGATTGCTTCTTCAACTTGACCAGAAACAATCAGACTTCTTACTTGTGAGATAAACTCATCAGTCTTAATTGATAGATCAAAATATAGTGTTTTTGTTCTTTCGATCACCAAGCCCAGTGCTACTACTGCCATAACGACAATAACTAAACCGGCTATACCGCTTGATAAGATCATTTCTATTATACCTTGCATGGTGATGCTCCTTTGCTCCAATGCTTTACTCGTTAATTGTTTAACTCGTATTTTATTTCTATAATGTCATTCGGCTTAGGTTTGTAATCACCTAAGAGCAGTAGGGTTTTTGTTTCACTTTTATACACCCAACCGTTTATTTCATCCTGAGGTACCTCTGATCCATTAAGGATTACAGAGATAGTCTCGACTAAAGGCCAATTTTCAAATATAAATTCGTTAAGTACCGACTGAAGTCTTATTGTAATCTGATTCATAAAAGAATCGAACTCTGTATAGCAAATGGTATCCACAACACCATTCGAATATTTTGAAAGTTCCATGTATCTGAGACCTGCACCTGAATAGTTTCCAAAAGTTCTACACCTAGAATCTGTTATGTCTGTGACTCCAATAAAATTAGAAATCCAATTTTGCTTCTCGTTTGTATTTTCACCCTTAAGTTCATTTAAAAAATTATAATATTCAGAAACAGCACCAAGACTTACATCTTGATCATCACTAATAAAAACAATCACCAAAAGAGCATCTTCTCTTAAAAAATTATCTTTATTTTTTTCTAAAGAACTCCTCATAGAAGAAAGCCCAACTTCAAAGTTGTTACCACTACCACCTAGTCTTACTAATGACTCAAGTTTCTTAACTGAATCTTCTGAATTAGGAGTTACGATTAAACCTGATTGGGCTAAATCTCCTTGTTCACCGCCTGAAGAGCCATCCATCGTAGTTGCAGCAACTCTGTAATCAGTTTTAGAGTCTATAAGTCCTTGATGAAATTGACTCATATATCCAGCGATTCTATTTTGATGTCTTTCCATAGTGGTTGAAGAGTTGTCTACAACCCACAAAATATCTACTTTGTTATTATAAGTGGCTAGAGCAGAGACCGATTGAAGTTTTGATACACTTTCAAAACTCTGTTCTGTACAAGCTATCAAAGATGCTGCAATAAAGAATACAGTTAGTTTTTTTCTCATAAAGCCCTCTCCCACCTTTCGTTAGGTAAGATCGGCAAATCAAAATGATACGGATATAGATATTCAAAAAGACTGGGCTTAAGGTTTACCCCTTAAAGCCCAAACTATTCTTAAATCTCAAAACTAGAATATTTTAGAGTATAATATCTATTTTATAAACAAAACTTAGCTATTTTATAGCTTCACGAATATATGCAGATGATGTATCTAAGACCCAAACTACAACAGCGATGACGACTACGATACAACCAACCTCTTGCCAAAGCGCCTGACCCTGATACTGGATAAGCATGGTTCCAATACCACCTCCACCAACTAGACCGATAACTGTGGCCATTCTAACATTAATGTCCCAGCGGTAAATTGTAAAAGATATGTAAGGCAAAACAATTTGCGGAACTATACCAAAAAGAACTGTTTGAAGTGTACTAGCTCCTGTTGCCCTTATTCCTTCAACTGGTCCATCAGATATGCACTCAACAATTTCTGAGTACTGTTTGGTTAGAGAAGCCAAAGAGTGAAGCATTAAAGCCATCATTCCTGCAAAAGGCCCAATTCCAACCCATACAGAAAAGATGATCGCCCATATAAGTGGCTCTACTGATCTTACAATATTTAAAAATGTTCTTAAACTAAGGTAACACACAAAAGCTGTTGGATGAGTCATAACGTTTTTTGCACCCAAGAATGATAAAAGAAATGCAAAAGGAGCAGCAATAAATGTAGCTAAAAATGCAATATAAATTGTTTCAATGATAGCTAAAATTGCTTTTGGTAAAATATCAAAATTAGGATTAAAAATTCCAGAAAAAAGTCTCATTGCTCCAGAGATACCGTCACGATCTACTAGATCTATAAAAGAAGCCTGGGTCATAACGACTGAAGCTACCAATGTACCCAGTATAATAAGGCTTAAACACTTTCTCCAAAACGTTTTTTTAAATTTTGACGTGTATTGGGCATAAGGCTCAAAGAGAAGTGAACCTAGTGTTTTTAAAGATACAAAAATAAAAAGCTGAGAAAACACATAACCCAAAGCTACAAAAATAAAAAAAAGAGACGTTATAGTCTTACCAACAAGGTATACACTTTTATCAAAAGACTCCGCAAAAAAGTACATAGGTAAAAAGTAGATAAGACTAAAAAGGTACGCATTAAAAAAAGTATCGAATAAAATTCGCTTAGATATCAACTTCATAGACACCACCCTTAGACTTTTCTAGCCTCTTCACCATAAATTTCTTTAAACCAGTCTTCATTAATTTTTTCAGGGCTTCCCTCAAAAACAAGAGTTCCATCTTTTAGTGCAATTGTTCTATCAGAATACGACTTTACTAAATCCAAGTGATGAAGGTTACACAAAACTGTAATACCAAGCTCTTTATTGATCTGCTTCAAATAGTCCATAATTGTGTGACTTAAAGCAGGATCTAAGCTTGCAACAGGCTCATCGGCTAATAAAATATCTGGGTTTTGCATTAGTGTTCTTGCAATGGCTACCCTTTGCTGTTGTCCACCAGACAACTGATCAGCCCTAGTCTTAGCTTTACTCTCTAGGCCTACAAGCTTTAAATACTCATAGGCTTTTTCAACATCTTCTTTAGCGAATGCTCCAAACAAACTTTTAAAAAAAGAGGTTCTAGAAAGAGCGCCCATTAACACATTTGTTAAAACTGTATTTCTACCGACCAAATTAAATTTCTGAAAAATCATGGCTACATTAGATCTTAAAGTAGAGATTTCTCTTCCTTTGAACTTCAAGACGTCACTGCCTTTGTAAGAGATCACTCCACGTGTCGGAGTATTTAATCTATTTATACTTCTTAAAAGAGTTGATTTACCAGAGCCACTTAAGCCAATGATGGCTAGAAACTCACCTTCATAAACCTTTAAGCTCACACCTTTTAAAGCTTGAACACCATTTGGAAACGTCATTTCTAAATTTTGAATATCAAGTATTTCTTTTGACATATTATTTTTCAACTATCTTTTCAACATTTTGATCTAGACTTTTTAAAAGGTCTCTTACTGGATCATAAAAAGAGTCATCTATTTTTTTCAAACCATCTACAAGGTAGAGATCTTCAAATGTCTGCATGCCTTGAGGAGTTTTAACAAACGTTATAAGGGCTTCAATAATTTTATTAGTGACTTCAATATCCATACCTTTCCGAAAAATTATAGGGTCATTAGGTATGGACTCTGTAAGACTTAAAATTTTAACCTTACTCACGACATCTGGAAACTGGGTCTTAACTAAGCGTCTAGCATCTTGAACTTTGCCATCTTTTTCAGGTGAGTAAAACGTTGCCCCTGCATCAACTTGCTTTTGATAAACCATAGTGACAACAGAATCGTGTTTTTGTGCAAAAGTTTTTTGCCCTAACTTTATCCCCTTCTTTTTAAATAGATCTTCAGCTAGCAAGTAACCAGAGGCTGACGAAGGGTCTACGTAGCCAAACTTTCTTCCTTTTAGCTCTTCCAGAGTATTAATTCCAGAATCAACATGCGTAATTATCTGTGACCTGTAGGTGTCTCTTCCAAAACGCGTAACCATTAACTTGGCTTCAGCCCCATATTTATTATGAGCAAGAAGGTAACCAAAAGTGTTCATTACAGAAACGTCTGCTTTTTTTGTTCCAAAAGCTTCAACAACTGCAATGTAACTCGATGGAACTGAAAGCTTAATCTTTAAACCAGAAAATTCTTCTAAAGCAGTTTTTAACACTTTAGATTTATCTTTTAACATTTGAGCATCTACAGAGGGAATAAGGAATAGTTTAACAGGGTTTTTTTCTGTACCCAAAGCGCCTCTATCAACAGTGCAAGATGACAGATAAAAGAAAAAGAACATTAAACACAGCTGTCTGATCATATTTAGCCCCCTCGGACTTGTATAATAAAGGATTAACTCTACATTTACCTCATGGATAGATTGATCTCAAGGCTCGACAAGGCTCTCAATCAACAAAAATCAATAACACTTATTTTTGATATTGATTCTACGATATTTGACGTGACGCCAAGAAACCAAGATATTTTAAATCTTTTTCTGCACACTAAAGAGGACATCAGTAACAATTACACTCTCAATCCATTCGATTGGGGAATAGAACGTTTCTTAAAAGATAACAATTCAGAAAAAATTAAAAAAAATGCGAAACAATTTTGGTCCAAACATTTTTTTTCAGGCACATTTTTAAATTCAGATGTGCCCTATCCGATGGCTATTGAGTCTATCCGAAATTTTAGTCAGCTTGGCTTTGAGATTCTTTATCTAACAGGTAGAGACTCTTTTAGAATGCGAGAAGGGACATTAAAACAACTCAAGCACTGGAAACTCCCACTAATTGCCAATAACGACCTAATAACAAAACCTAATAAAAACCTCAAAGATGGCCCATATAAAGCGGAATCCATCAAAAATATAATAAAGAATAGACATAAAAAAACTGAATTTTTATTTTTTGACAATGAACCAGTCGTTATAGATCACTGCCAGTTTTTAGACTTAGAAAATTATGAGGCTTTTTATATTGAAAGTACGCATTCTAATAGGATGTCTCCTAATTCCTCATGGAGTAAAATTCCTGTCGAGTCTTATCCACAGATCTTTCAATATACTATAAATAAAGGTGCCGTTTAATGGGCTTAACACTAATAGCCTCACCCATAGGCAATGCAGACGATATCACTTTAAGAGCTCTTAATAAACTTAAAAATTCACCATGCATTATTGGAGAGGAGATAAGAACGCTCAGAAGAAGACTTTCCAAATGGGATGTGGCTTTTAGAGAAAAAAAACTTTTAACTTTAAATGAACATACTGATGAGGCCTCTTTAGAAGAACTTTTAAAAGTTTGTATTGAAAGTGATACTTGCTTTCTATCAGACTGCGGGACTCCTAGCTTTTTTGATCCAGGTTTTGAACTGGTGAAACTTTGTAGAAAAAACAAAGTGTCTGTTAACTCCCTACCAGGAGTGAGTTCTTTATCGGCTCTTTTCCCTTTCTTGCCCGTAAAAACTCAAAGATTTGATATTTTAGGTTTTCCTCCACAAAAAGAACAAGAAAGACAAAAATTTTTCTCAAGCCTTAAAAACAAAAAAGTCCCTTTCTTTATTTTAGATACACCCTACAGACTTAAAAAAACTTTAACAGATATTCTTAAATACTTTCCAAACTCTCAAATTGTTCTGGGAATCAATTTAACATGTGAAAATGAACGTGTTTTACAAGGAACTATTAAAGAGTGCATAGAGAAGACAAAAGACATAAATAAAGAAAACTTTGTTTTGATGCTCTACCCAGATGGCTTTAAATAAAATTGATTAGTGAGCTTTTTTAGTTGCTACATTTACTGCAGGCATTCCTACCATAATAGAATTTTCATCACAGTCTGTTAAAACTAAAGCTCCGGCACCAATTTTAGCTCCATCGCCGACAACAACAGCCCCTAATACTTTGGCTCCAGCTCCTACAACAACAGAGTTTCCAAGACTTGGATGTCTTTTGACTCTACCCTCTTTAACAACACCCCCTAACGTTACGCCGTGATAAACCATACAGTTATCACCTACAACTGTTGTCTCACCAATCACCACACCCATGCCATGGTCTATAATAAAATTTTTCCCAATTTTGGCACCCGGATGTATTTCGATACCCGTAAACCATCTAGAAAACTCACTCACAAAACGTGATAAAAAAAACAAGCGCAACTTATATAAAAAATGTGAAAGCCTGTGAAAAAAAATCGCTCTTGGACCTGGGAGCAAGAGTAAGATTTCTAATGATGAGCGTATACTTGGATCATTTTTTTTGTAGGCTTTAAGAAAACTCTTGAGCATTCACCCTCTTCAAAGTTAAAGATTATTCAACCTGAAGAGTATGGCTTAGCTTTTTAAAACTCACAAGATTTTTCGAATACTGCTTAGACTTTTCATAAAAAGACTCAGCTTTTACCTCTTTTTCTAGAAAATGATACTCTTTAGATAAACCAGAAAGTGCCGTAGGAGCATAAGGTTCTAATTCTAAAGCTTTTAACCAGTATTCTTCAGCACATACATAATTGCCATTACGATGACAAAATCTAGCCTGAACAAAAAACTTCACAGGACTTAAAGGTAAACTTACCCTTTCAATAGATTTAACTAAAAACTCATTTGCTTTTAAAGTGTTGCCAAGCTTATCAAAGATAAAACTAACTAGAGCTAACATATTTGTATCGCCAAAAGCTACAGTAGGAAGCTCAATGCTGCTTAAGCTGTCTTTATTTTCAAGAAGCTGACAGCTTAGTTGAATGTACTTTGATCTTTTTAATCCACCAC
Source organism: Bdellovibrionales bacterium (assembly GCA_023301025.1). GTDB lineage: Bacteria > Bdellovibrionota > Bdellovibrionia > Bdellovibrionales > UBA1609 > JALZUR01. Next base: position 105,028 of record JALZUR010000020.1, read on the forward strand.
AATACTCTAAAAACCTAAGACTCATTTCGTTATCAATATAGGGGGAATCAAACTTATCAAAAACAATCTCAGGATCATAAGACAAAAATCTATCTTCTAAGTCTGGAAAACTATAAGCATCTAACTTTTGTGTATCTATCAACCAAAAAGCAAGTATAGACACTTCATATTTGTAAACTGACTCTGAATTTAAAACATTATTAATAAAAGACGCTACTTTTAAATACTCTTTTTCTACAGCATTTACTTCAATTAAACTTTGGATCCATGCATCCAAATAATAAAAAATTGAGGCTTCGAGTTGATCTGCATTTTTAAAACTTAAGATGCTTTCAAACAGATATCTTGATTGTGACCACTCACCTTGAAGATGCTCAAGCATAGCCAAATTAAAGACAGACTCATATTTTAGAATGTTAGCGTCAGTATCAATTGTTTTAAGAGTATTTTCAGCGTTAACAAAATCCTCTTCAAAAAGATGAGCAACAGCTTTTAGATTGATCCAAACATTAGATTTTTGCTGCACAGGGGCAACACTATCAAGCAAAGACAAAACTAATTTTGAGTCTTTTGTATTTTTTAAGACAAGTGCCGCATATTTTAAAGGATGATCATCTTGGAATTTTTCTCTCATTTTAAAAAGTTTATAAGATTTTGAATACTCTCCAAATGACCATGCGAGTATGGGATCTTCTTCAGATTTTTTAGTAAAGGTATCAGTTATGTACGTGCTTATTTGATCTTTCATTAAAAAGGCAGTCGTACAAACGGCAAACACAAGAACCAAAGTAAAAATAAAAAATACTTTTTTAAACTTACCCTTAGACAAGGGTTGAACAACTGAACCAAGAGGAGAATCAAAAGAACCACCTAGCCCACCGTCATTGGAGGTTAATAAATCCTCTCTGGAAAGTTGAGGAATCTGTAAAGTGTTTGTCATTGGATCAAGGCTTTTTAACTCCCTAGTCTTATCGTCTAAAACTACTTCAGCACCCTCAGTTAAAGTGCCACTAGTTTGAGTTCCAGCCCCATTTTTTTTCCTGCTGTCATTTATTTTACGTTGAAGCTCAATGGCTCTCATAAAATCTTTTAAATCTCTGATGTAGCACCATCGACCTCTAGGCAAGCAGGCTTCATCAATTTCACTAACACGCCCCTTAGTAATAAGGTCAACAACCTTATCTGTTTTAAAAGGACCGTAAAGGGTCTGCTCAATTCTTAATAACCAATACTTCTGCTTCTCATCCACAAAGCTCTAGCCTCCACTCAAGTTTTAATGCAGAAAGTGTCTTTTACCAGTTAAAATCATTCCAAGTCCTTTTTCTTTAGCTTTTGCTATAACCTCTTGATCTTTAACTGAACCACCCGGTTGCAGTATCCATTTTACTCCGAAATTAGCAATAATCTCAATAGAATCCGGAAAAGGAAAAAATGCATCACTAGCTAAAACAAGATTTTTTTTATAGTTTGGGTGAAAAGACTTCATTCTTTCAAGTGAGAGTTTCACAGAGTCCACACGGTTCACTTGTCCCATTCCAAGCCCTAAACTCATCTCTGGTCCTACAACTGCAATGGCATTGCTTTTTAATCTAGCAACTATTTTATTTGCAAAATCACATTGCATTTTTAGGTCTTTAGTAAAATCTGATTGGTTGCCTGAAACAAAACTCCACTCTTTTTGCTCATCAGAAACACGATCAAAGTCTTGTTTAAGAACTCCACCAGAAACTCTTTTAAAGTCCTCTTTGGGGTAAAAACCTTCTTTTATTTTGGGCCACTCTAAGAGTCTTAAATTTTTCTTTCTACTTAAAATTTCTTTAGCATCTTTCGAAAATGATGGGGCTATAACACACTCAATAAAAATTTTAGAAATCTCTAAAGCCTCTTCAGCACCAAGTTCATCGCTGCACGCTACAACACTTCCAAAAACACTCATTGGATCAGCAGAAAGAGAGAGTTTTAATGCTGTAAAAATATCCTGACCTTGGCCAACACCACAAGGATTATTGTGCTTAACACTGACAACAGTCTTTTTATTTCTACCGTCTTGAATGACTGCTAAAGACTCTACAGCTGCTGTTAAATCTACTAAATTGTTAAAGGATAGTTCTTTTCCTTGAAGAATCTTAGCTTGATGAAGTCCCTCATTATTTTTATCAAAAAACCACTTAGAGCTTTGATGAGGGTTTTCACCATACCTAAGCTCTACCCCATCAGAAGACTCAAGAGCTTCCATTTTATTTGAATCTTTCTGTATTGGGAGTTTATCCGTTAGAGATTTTTTTAGCATCCAGTCCGCAATCGCGCTGTTATAATCAGCCAAAAGCTTAAAAGCTTTTCCTGAAAAATGTCTTCTTTGATCCACACTAAAGGTTTTTTGATCAAGAATAGAATAGTCTTCCGGATCCGTTAAAAGTAAAATTCGTTTAAAACTTTTAGCAGCAGCCCGAACCATGCTTGGTCCACCAACATCTATAAACTCTACTTTTTCATCTTCACTCAAATTCTTTGAGACATGTTCTTCGAAAGGATAAAGATTAACAGCAACTAAATCAAAGGGCTCAATGCCATGCTTCTCTAAAAGCTTTTGATCATCAGCGTGATCTTGTCTTGCAAGGAGACCCATGTGCACATGAGGGTGAAGCGTTTTAACACGACCATCCATCACCTCAGGAAAACCGGTAAGCGAATCAACGGGAGTCACTTCAACACCAAGCTCTTTTAAAGCCATAAGTGTTCCACCTGTAGAGAACACTTTTACTTTTTCTTGAACCAAAAAATTGGCTAACACATCTAAGTGTGTTTTATCAGAAAGACTCACTAAAGCCGTTTTTATATCAGACATACAAAAAACCTCTTCTTCCCCAAACCCCAAAAAAATTTAACTTAAACTACTACTTAAAATACAAAACTAGCAAGAGCTGCTAAGTCGTCATTGGTGAGCAGCAAACCTGCTCCCACAAAAGGGCTTTGAACCCGATTTCCATCATCAAAGAGTCTGTTGTAGCCACCAATAACGTAGATTCCACCATAGAAATCATATCTTGCAAAAGTTCTAACACTCATCTCATTAAAATTAAAAAATTCTGCTGAAAGTTTTAATTTTTTGTTAAAGGCAAAATAGTCGACACCAAAACCACCAGAACTCTCAATTAGGCCACCTTTAAGAGTAAAGTTATAATAGTTTTTAGCAAATAAAGCTGTAATTCGTATTTCATTTTGATCTGTAACAGTTTCTGTAAAGTTCTCATTTTGGCTGCCCTCAATCTCAACACTTTTAGTTGAGTTCACACCAAAAGAATCTTGAACTAAGCCTATCTCATAATAACGATCAGGCCCTGGAAGAAGCTTTAAACCTAAAAAAGATCTTAACTCTTCATCACTTGTTAAAAATTCAGAGTGGTAATCAAACTTAGCTCTCATTGTGCCTACTCGACCCAAAATTGTATTCATATTGTCCAGAACTGTATTAACAGTATTGATTGTATCTTCGTCATTAAGAAGACGTCCGATGGTGCCTTCCCCACTGTTAAGCTTTTCTGAAAGCTCACTAAAGTTTGCGATAGTGTCATCAAATTTTTCTAAGCCGTTAAAAGCCGAATCAAAAGCTTCACTAAAACGTCCACCATTAGCATCACCTAAAACACCTTCAAATGTAGTTAAAATTCCATTAACCTTATCAATAATTTCATTAAACTCATTTTTATTTCGCGAAGACACAGAGGCTAAATCACTAGTGAGTCTTTCAAGGTTATCTACAATTCTGCCAATGGGAGTATCATCATTACCTTTCAAAGTTGCTGACTTAATGGCTCCTGCCACATCTTTTAAAGACTCAGCGACTTCACCAATCTGTTTCATAACAGAGCCTAAATCATCTCCAGCGTTCACCGTTGGCATTACTGAACCAGATTCTAAGTAGCTAGTTTCATCACTTTGATTAGAATAATCTGTTTCAATAGAGACATGTTTTGTTCCTAAAATTCCGTCAGATTTAAACTCTGCAAATGAATTTTCAGAAAGCTTTATCCCTTTATCTATGGTTAGTGTAATTACAGCCTTACCATTTTCAAGGGCAATGTCTTTAACGACACCAATTTTAACACCTGCCATCTTAACGGCACTATGCGGAATAATTCCTGAAGCATCAGAAACAATAATTTTGTGCTCAACTGTTGGTGTAAAAACACCTACCCCTTTAACCACCTTCATGGACATGTAACCAAGAAGTACAAAAACGCTTACTACTAAAAGACCAACTTTAAATTCAGGGTTAAACATCTTTTTTCCTTATCCCTGTATCAACAAACTTTCTGACCAAAGGGTCTTTAGAACTGATAAAATCTTCTGGTTTTCCATCCATTAAAACCCCACCATTATTTAGCATAATCACGTAGTCACCAATTCGAAAAGCTGCATGAAGATCATGTGATACAACAACGCTTGTCTTCCCACTTCTAGAATAATGTGTGCTGTAGATCAAATCATCAACCATTTCTGTCAAAATAGGATCAAGGCCTGTAGTTGGTTCATCATAAAGCATAATTTCGGGGTCTAAGGCTAAAGCTCTTGCAAGAGCTGCTCTTTTTCTCATCCCACCACTCATTTGAGAAGGAAGTTTATCAAAATGCTTAGGCTCTAGGCCAGATTGCTTCATTTTTTCAGATGCAATACTGTAAACCTCATCGTGAGTTAGATCTTTTCTATGTTCAATCAAAGGAAACATGGCGTTTTCAATAGCTGTCATGTCATCAAAAAGAGCCGAATATTGAAACATTACACCTAACTTCATCCTAAATTTCATCAATTTTCTTTCAGACATTTGGCTTAAGTCTGTTCCTAAAACCTTAATCAATCCAGAAGTGGGCTTCATCAAACCAAGCATGTGCTTCATCAAAACAGATTTACCTGTACCAGAAAAACCAATGATCATTGTTATCTTACTTTTAGGGATATTTAACTCAACACCGTTAAGTACAAAATCTTTACCACCATCAAAAGATTTCTTAAGACCACTGATTTCTATAGCATTTTTATCCGTAATAGTGTTTTTAACTTTATCTCTAGTCATGCTGTCACCAAATAGTAAAAACGAATAAAATTAGACAGGATATAATCAAGTACAATCACCATTACCATACTTGTTACAACACCTTTGTTGGTAGAAAGCCCCACGCCTCTAGCTCCACCTTTTGTGTAGTAACCAGAAAACGTACAGTATAGACCAAAAAAGAAACCAAAAACCGTAGCTTTAAAAATACTTTCAACTAAATATGAGATTTCAATCCAAGCGCTTAACTTATCCCAATAGCCACCTTCATCTAAACCCAGAAAATGAATACTTAGATAGTATGATGAAACTAAAGCTAAAAAATCAAAGATAATGCACATCAAAGGTGTTGCAATTGTTGTAGCAACAACTCTGGGACTTACAAGAAACTGTATAGGATCAACTCCTATAACTTCTAAAGCATCAATCTGTTCAGAAACTCTCATAGTCCCAATCTGTGCAGCCATAGCTCCACCAGCTCTAGCCGAAATTATAAGTCCTGTCATAACCGGACCAAGTTCTCTTAAAATAGCAAGAGCCACTGTTGGCCCAACCAAATCCCCTGCACTAAAAAGATTAAAGCCAAGCCAAATCTGAAAGGTCAAAGCAAGACCCGAAAACGTTCCTGTAAGAAGAATAATTCCTAATGAGTGATTGCCAACAAAGTCTATGTATTTAAAAATCTCTTTCCACCTTGAAGGCGGGTTAAAAATACTAACAAGGGCTTTCTTTGCAAAAAAAGCAAAACGACCGACTTCACTAAGCTTGTTTTCTAAATACTTGGAAAAAGAAAAAAAAGCGCTTGAATTTAAGATCTTATTTTTCATATAACCCTTCGGTGAAGTCTCGATCCTAGACCTACAAGAAGCTCATAAGTTATGCAACCCGAAGTCTTACTCCAGTGTTTCAGAGCATCTACACTCTCATCTCCACCAAATAAGCTAAACATCTCTCCTAGCTGTGCATTTGAGTCAGCGCCTAAATCAATCATCATGTAGTCCATGCATATAGAGCCCACTTGTGAAAATGTCTCTTGTTCTTTAAAAACATTGATTTTACCAGATAAACTGCGCGGTATGCCATCAGCATAACCAATTAAAAGCACCCCTATTTTTGTATCTTTAAGGCTCGTCCAAGTACGACCATAAGAGACACTTTGTCCTTTTAAAACCTCGCGTGTATGAACCAATGGGGCTCTAAGTGATAAGCTCTTCATTAACTCAAAAGACATAGCATCACTGTCAGAATATCCATACAAAGAAAGCCCTGGTCGAATACCTTCCTTATAAGGGCCAAACCCAAGAGCATCACTATTTGGCAGATGAACTTGAGATGATTTTAATCCAAATCTGTTAGAGAGTTCATATAACAGTTGCAAGTTCTTTGAAGCTTCAGAACTTTTATCATCAATTTCTAATGCATTGTTAAAATGTCCACAAAGACCATCAATTCTTATGTTACATTTTTGAAGCTCATCAAAAACAGCGTCAACATCTTTTAAATCAAAGCCTAATCTAGACATGCCTAAATCAAATTTTAAGTGAACACCCTCTAATTTATTCAGGTGCTCTTGGCTCAATCTCTTTAAAATATTTAAATCTTCATAAGAACCAAGAATCAAAGTCAGATTGTTAAATACATACTCTTCTACGGAGGATGCGCATAAAGGTGCAAAAACAAGTAGATTCATTTTTTTTTGTGGAAACATCCGCCTGAGTCTTAAAGCTTCACTTACTCTTGCTACCCCAAAGTTTTCTACACCTAAATCTAAAAGTTCAGAAACTATAAGAGTATCCCCTAAACCATAGCCATTGGCTTTGACCATGGGGCAAATAAAAGATGATGAAGTCTTACTCTTCAAAAAATCTAGATTATGAGAAAGGGCCTTTCGACTAATTAATAGTTCAGCTTGCACTTGAAAATCATGACACAATAAAGTTAAAGGGTCTATTTTTTGATAGCTCTTAGAGGACCATTTGCATATTCTGAAAGTTCTGAAAGGCTCAGTTCATTAAATTCTTTTTGCGCAGGATCTAGTGTTCTCAACTTCACCGTCTCACCAATCCCCTCTCTTTGATCAAGGCTTTTTTGTAACCGCATCATTAAATCTTCTCCCGAAGATGAGTTGTTAGGGTACGTACCTATACTAATACTACATGTGCATTGAAGTTTTTCTTTCAAATCTGAAAAAAACTGAGTCTGCTTTATTTTCAGTAACATAAACTCAGCCTTAAAATCAGCATCTACGGTATGCATATGAGGGAAAATAATTCCAAAGCTATTCTCAGAAATACTGCCAACAGTGTCATTCTGCCTCACAATAGAGTGTAATAACTTAGATATTCCTTTAATAAGAAGCTGAACTCTTTCTTGATTATAATTGCTCTTAATAGCCACAAAGTTATCAATTTCAATAAGAAAAACTGTCACCGGTAAAAAAAGCCTTTTGGCTCTAAGAATTTCATTATTTAAATTTTCATAGAAAATATTTTTTAAAACAAAATTAGTCTTTTCATCTCTAATTTTATTTTTTCTAAATAAACTTTTATACTTTATTGCTTCTAGTTTTGTTACAGCGAAATCAACTAAGGTTTCAAGGTCAATATCTAGACTGTCTGCAGGTGGTTTTTCATAAACAAGAATACCTTGGATGTCTTTATCAGCTGTCAAAACTCGGGAGTTTAACATTCTATGACCAAAGGTTTTGTAGCAGAGTTTGGCTAAAGCAGGTATTTTTAGACCTTGTTGTAGGTGCTCTTCAGGGTTAAATTTAATTGCTTTAGAAAAGTTTAGCCCTAGCCCATTAAGAGTTCTAGGTGAATCAAAAAAAAAAGATGATGTTGCAACCAAGCTGCAATACGTAGGTAAGTATTTTAAGAATATTCCTTTTCTTCTAGACTTTAAAACTTTTTCTAACGACTCACACAACACCGTAGATACTTGATCCACCGAACTACATCTCTTTATAGCAATCAAACTTTTTGTTTTTTGAGTTTCTAAGCTTTTGGCGTAAATTTCGTTATTAATCGAAGGTTCATCACCATGAAAAGAGGGCTCTTCTCCATATTCTTCTTCAACTTGGTAGCCTGAGTGGATTAGTTCTTTACTGTTAATGAGATCTTCTAAAAGGGATTTAAAAGCCTGGTGGTCAGATAAAGAATACACACCTGAATGAGGCCAATTGAATGACTTTAAACCTCTATTTAAAATACAAATTTTTGCATCTTTAAGTCTACTAAAAACTCTTTGTAAAAGTACTTTATTAATTGAATCTAAAAAGAAATTCTCTTCAATAAGGAGCAAATCAATCTTTTGTTTAAGTACTTTAGAGGATAAGACATCGATAGTTTTACTAAAATCAAACTCATGTCCTAAGTGACTGAAAAATGTTGAAAGCTCAGGCTCCTCAGTCGAGCTGAGTAAAAAAACTTTAAGCTCCATAATTTAAAACCTTTTATGAGTTTATATCTTCATTAAAATTACTAACTGATGAATCAATTGATTGCACAAACTCTTCGAGACTGTCAGTTAAATCCTCAGCTAACTTAAGCCAATCATCCTCACTTGAAACTAAAAGAGCTTCACTACCATCAATGCTCTTCTCTTTCTCACTTACAGTTTCAAAATCTATCATCGTCTCAACAGAATCCTCATCATTATTTTCTTCAACAAAAGTGTTCGTAAAGTCTGTTCTTAATTTTAGCTTCTCATACTGAAGATCAACACCTTCAACAAACTTAAGCTCATCTTTGTACTCACTCTCAACTATTGAAACTGCGTCATACTCATCGATACTGTCCGAAATATTAGAACCACCATTTTTTTTGAATGAAGCTGAAGGCGTTGCAAATGAAGGTGGAGTTTGCCCAAGTACTGGATTTTCCATTAAGAAATCACTGTAATCAATAGCTTCAGAATTTTCTTTTCTCTTGCTTGTACCCGTAGAGCTGTCATTCCTTACTTTTTGGGAAGTAGAGTTTCTAACCTCGTCTAAATTTCTTTTTTGTGACGTGGCACTTTTTTCTTTTGCAAGAATAGGAGGAGGTGAAAAGGCTTGCTTTTCTTTTTTGTTAAAACTTAAGCCTGATAAACTCTCAAAGAGGGTATTTACAGAACTTGGGGATTTCTGAGCTTTCGGTGTTTTCTTTACTTTAGCTGTTTTATTAGATGCTCTCTTATCTGTAAATTCTTTACTGGTCAGTTTCTTACTAGATAAAGTTTTATTAGACAGGTTTTCATTAAAAGTCGCTATCTCAGCATCTAACTCTTTTGCTGTGGCATTCACTTTTTTAGCGTAATCTTTATCCTTCATATCATCGTTAATCTTAATCACAGCTTCTGACTCTTTAACAATTTTTTGTGTATCTTTTTGAAGTGAAATCATCTGTATATCATCATCTTCTTCTTCTTCAATTTCATCAAATATGTTTAGCTTCTCTTCTCTAACAACATCGTCAAGATCTGCTCTTCGCACTCGTCTTTGTTCAGCGGCGCTTGAAAAACCGATTAAAGAAAGGCCCATTAGCAAAATCCCACCGAGGCCGAATATATGAGCTAAAGTCGCATTGAAAAGCACTTCACTTTTAACAAAAACTTTAGCTACAAAACCATTAGTCTGTATATTTTCAAAAAGGTAGCTGGTTTCCAAATTTTTTATATTTAGCCTTCTATTTGTGAGATGATTCCCAACTAAAACATGATTTCTCGAGTCAGTTAAAATCCACTTCTTTTTATCAAAGGCTTGACCCAAAGTGTTTTGAAAATGACTTAATAGCATACCCTCTAAACTTAAAAATCCGTCTTGATCTTTTACTCTGACCATAAAACTTTGATTTGTATTGTCTTTATCTTTAAAAACAAAAAGCTTATTTTTAGCTCCTAAAGATCTGTAAAACATTTTAATCGCTGCAGGGCTTAAGTCTTGTTGTATCTTTTCATTTTGAGCAAAAAACTTAGGCTCTAGAGACTTACTCTGTAGCTTTAAGACAAATGAATAAGGGCTCATAACCTTTGAATCTTGTAACTTTAAAGGGGACTTAAAATATTGGGCTACACTGCCTGAAGCTCTGTCTAGCATGAGCTCAGCCGACTCTCGTTGTAACAGGTTTTGTTTATTTTGAAGCTTTTGAACAAAAAAGACCCATAAACCACAAAAAAAGACTGCTAAAAGAGTGATTAAAAATTTTCTTCCCTTAAACATTACAACTCCTTTAAGAACAGTGAGTGATCTAAAATTTACTTTAAGCTTGATAATAATTCTACAAAAAAGTCTTAAATTTAAGCATTTTACTGCTTTTATATTTTCCTATCTTTATTAAGATGAATCAAGAAGCTTTTATGAGCTAATCGAGTGTCTTTACATAATTTTTACATTATATAAGGTAAGCTATGACTGAAAATCGAGTTGTAATTTTAGGAACGGGTTTGGCTGGACTTTTTACGGCTCTTAAGCTGTCACAATCTAACGTTAAATCATTAGTTATCACCAAAGGGAACTTAAGCCAAACCAATACCTGGCGGGCTCAAGGTGGGATTGCTTCTGCTTTTTCAAAGTCTGACAGTCCTCAAAATCACCTTAGAGATACCTTAGCAGCTGGTGACGGGTTATGCTCAGTAGAAAATGCAAAAAGAATTATCGAAGCTGCTCCTAAAACCATAATTGAGTTTATTTCAGAAGGTATGGAGTTTGATAAAACAGCAGACGAATACTCTTTGGGCCAAGAAGGTGGCCACCATGAAAGACGAATTTTACATGTCAGTGATCAAACTGGTAAAGCGATGCACAGTTTATTGGTAGATAAAATCAAAAAAGAACACTCGAATACCATTATGATTTTAGAAAACGCTATGGCTTATAAAGTTGATTCTATTCAAACTGGCTACAACATTATGACTACAAGTCCCGAAGAGGATGAAATACACAACATTAAAGCAAGACATTTAGTTTTAGCCACAGGTGGTGCTGGAAAAGCGTTTTTATACACCTCAAACTGGAGGGGCGCTACAGGAGACGGTTTTAAACTTGCGCATGATTTAGGTTGTGAACTTATTAATGCTGAACTTGTTCAGTTCCATCCCACGTGTTTGTTTCACCCCAAAGCTCAACGCTTTTTAATTTCAGAAGCTCTTCGCGGTGAAGGTGCAAAGCTTCTTAACCATAAAGGTGAGCGATTTATGAGTTCTTACCCTCAGGCTGAACTCTCACCGAGAGATCAAGTGTCTCTAGCTATCACAAAAGAAATCAAAAATTCAGATAAAGATTTTGTTTTTCTAGATATCAGACACAAAAGCAAAGATTTTCTTAGAAAAAGATTCTCTTCAATATTTAAGTTTTGTTTAAACTTAAATATTGATATTAGTAAAGATCTTATTCCAGTTGTTCCGGCTGCTCACTATTTTTGTGGAGGAATTGCTACAGACTCTTCGCTGACACAAACAAATAAAGAAGGACTTTATGCAGTAGGAGAAGCTGCTTACACAGGACTTCATGGAGCAAATAGACTTGCGTCAAACTCACTCTTAGAATGTCTAGTCTCTGCTAAATTGTGTGCTGAAAAAATAAAAGACTCAAAGCTTCAAAATCATTTTGAGTGGACCTCACAAAAGAATAGCCCTAAACAGTATTCATCAAAAGATATAGAAGATGTACAAAGTCTGTGGACGACGGTTCGCACACTCTCATGGAATAAACTAGGTTTGCATCGTTCAAAAGACGAACTTATAGAAGCAAAGCAAAGCTTGGAAAAAATAGAAGCTAAATTACTACAAATGAGTAAAAGACTCTCCAAACACCCTCCTTTTTGTGAACTTCAAAGTATAACTTTCTATGCTAAGGCAGGAGTAGAAGGGGCACTCTTAAGAAAAGAAAGCAGGGGCTGTCACTATAGACTAGACTTTTTGGATAAAAACAATGACCTTTACAACACCTCTTTTCAAAAAAACCAAAGCAGCAAGGTAGGTTTAGCATAATGTCTGAAATCAACATTGAAACTCATCATCTAAAAAACCTGGAAAGAAACTCTAAAATATACACACAAAATTATTCTAAGAATAATACAATTCCAAAAGTACAGATTCTTTTAACCCACGGCCTGGGAGAGCATTGTGATTCTTACAGGCATTTTGCTACTTTTTTAGCCCAACGTTTACCCGTAAAAATATACACTTGGGACCTTTGTGGACATGGAAAATCTTCAGGCCAACGCGGTTATGTTGGAGACGTTGAGTGGTTTATTGAAGATTATAAACTAGCACTTAAACAACTTGATAAAAAGATTCCTACGGTCACCTTTTCACACTCCCTTGGAGGTTTAATAAACTGTACGGCAATCCAAAAATACATGGCTCTAAAAAACTACAAACATGTCTTAAGTATTTACTCAAACCCTTGCTTTAGATTAAAAATTAAACCACCGGTATGGAAAGAAAAGGGTGCAGAGTTATTAAAGTCTCTTGCCCCTAGATTAACTTTAGGGAATGAGCTGAATCCTGAGGCAATCTCTTTGGATGTTGAACATTTAAAGAAAATCGCAAAAGACTCATTAAGGCACAACAAAATTTCACCAAGACTTTTTACAGGCATGACAAAGTGGATGAACGATCTTGAGGTTCATACCCAAGAACCACCAACAGCTGCACTTCTTTCTGTCAAAGACAGCATCTGCGACTATACAAGATCACAGTTTATTTTATCAAAAGGACAATTCATGCTCTTTGACCAATCAATGCATGAAATTTTAAATGATTTACATAAAGAAAAAGCTTATCATCAGGTCTTGGAGTGGATTGATGAAAAAATATAGTTCTTTAATTTATTTGTTTTTCTTAATACTGGGTTCATGTCAGCATAAGACTATTAACCCTAAGCTTTCATCTGATTGGAGACCTTTATCAAAACAAAGTCGCTTTAGTCTTATCAAAAAAGCTACAAAAAACTTTCAACAGTACAATGGTCTTGATCTACTTTTTGATATGAATGTTACATTCTTAAACGAAAAGATTTTAAAAGATAATTTGAAGATTAAGTCCCAATACATGATGTGGGATCTTCAACAAGCACAAGATGAAGAATCAAAGCTAGATCTTTTTAAATTAAACCAATCACAGTTTTTCGTTACACTCTATTCTAATAACAGGAATATAAACCAATTGAATTTAAAAGCTTCTGACTGGCGAGCCAATATTATTATGAGAGATGGCACCATTCACAAAGGAAGTATTCAACTTCATGACAACTTGAAAGATCACAATGCAGTTTTTTATAATTATGTAGAATCTTGGGATAAGAAGTATTTAATCACGTTTAAAGTTCCAACATCAGATTTGATGATCAAAAAATTTATATTAGATGTGAGCTCTCCTAGAGGGGCTGCTAGGTTTAACTATTAATTTATAAACGAAGAGTTATCAATGGTGTTTTTTAAATAGATTCAATAAATGTTTTTTTTAAAACAGGATAAGTAAGAACCAATTTAAAATCTCTTCCTGTTTTTGAAGGAAGATAATCTTCCAAAATATTTTTGTACCTTAACAGCTGTTCAAATCCTTTCTTCTTACTATTTAAAGCACCTGTCTTGTAATCTACAATCCAAACTGTTTCTTTAACTTCAGCCCAAAGATCAATCTTACCGGCTTCTGTTTTTTGAGTGCTCTTGTTAAAGAAATCATAGCCCCATTCCCTAAAGCCAGTATTTAATATTTCATTAAAAGGAAAGAGTGGTTCATTTTTTAAATACTCCAATGCATCTAAAAAAACTTTCTCAACATTACTCTTACTAGTAGATTCATCGTTTTCATTAAAGTCTGCTTTATCAACAAAAGCCCATTGTCTTTCCATAAAAGAATGAAACTCAACACCTTTCTTAATCTTGTCTAAAGATGCATAAACATCAACAACGTTTTGATTCTCTGAACTCTCTGAACTCTCTGAACTCGTATATTCAAGCTTATCCATATTCAAAGCAAAAGTTTTTATATCTACTTTCTCGATATTTTTGTTATTTACCACTAATGGGCTTTCACAATAAATATCAGAGTTTTGATTCGAAGGAACTGATATTTGTGTTAGATTTAGCTCATCTAATTCTTTCAATTTTAAAACATGACTCATCCAAGATGGCTCAAATGGCTTTTTTTCTTTTTTTCCAGAACCAAGTAATGTCAATGAATCTCTTGCTCTAGTTAAAGCGACATAAAAAAGTCTTCGACTCTCCATCTTCTTGATTTCTTTTTCCTTAGAAATCTTATTCTGATACCACTCAGGAAAAAGTCTATTACTTTCACTAATTTTTAACTTACCAGCTGATATTTTAGATACGTCATCATAAAATAAAGGGTAATTGTCTAAATCTCGATAAGCTTGATTAGCACCTAGAATAAACACATGCTTAGCCTCAAGCCCTTTTGATCCATGAATGGTCATAAGCTTAAAAGAGCTCTTCTTTTCAACGCTCTCTTTACCAAAAGGATAAAAACCATTCAAAAGATCTTCACAAAAAGCTTTAATATTAAAATCTGTTTTACTTTCCTCATCCTCTAACGCTTTTAAAATCTTAAAAGAATTAAATTCTTTTAGAGTAGAAGTGTTTGAATCTTTTAGAATGTCAAAAAATCCAAATTCATTAATCAAATATCTAAAAGATGCAGAAAAGCTTAAATTTAAATTCTTAACTTCTAATAGTTTTGGAATATTTCCACTTTTGGAAGTTAAAACAATGTCCCATAAAGAATGCTCTTCATTTTTTATTAATTCTATTTCTTTTTTTTCTTCTAAAAACTCTGTAATCTGTTTAGGTGAAATATTCATGCAATCAGAAAATAAAAGTGTCAGTAAAGAACTTTCATTACTACTCTCATCTAAAAAAAGTAAAAAATTAATCAAAACTACAGCTTCAGTAAAATCATCTAACTTGCTTCCATACAAAGGTAAAACGCTATAGCCATCTTTGGTTAAATGTTTATAAGCTTTTGATAAAAATCTAGTTTGTTTGGATAAAATTAATACATCTTTAGGATCTAATTCTTTTAATTCATTCGAAAGATACTCTAATTCTTTTTCGAAAGATTCATCCTCAAAAAAAACAATATCGACTCTACCCTCTTCATCTCTTGTAACTTTAAGTTCATCAAAATCAGAAAATAATTTTCGAGACACTTGATTTACAAAATTAACAATTTTTGAAGAAGACCTATAACTACTGGTTTTATATTCAATGTTATTTGTTTCTTTTTTAATGCGACTGTACTCATCATCAAAAATTTTCTTCCTGGCTCCTCTAAAAAAATAGATACTCTGAAAAGGATCACCAACATAATACTTTACTGAATCCGAACACAGTCTATCTATAATAAATTTTTGCTCAGGATTGGTATCTTGATATTCATCAAAAAAACAGTAGTCCCATTTACTCTTAACCGTAGAGTGATTTATGGCTTTAATTAGAAGATGTTCCATATCCTCAATAGTGTATAATTTATTAGCTTTAACGAAGATACCAAATTTTTTAGACCAAAGATCATAAATCGTTTTTAAAATATCATTGTATTTTTCAAATCCATCAATAAAAAATTTCTTATTAAAGTCTTTTGTAAGATATTTGTAGAGCTCTTTGTGCTCATTTTTATCAATTTTAGTAGAAAAATTTTCAAGTTCATCAAAAGAGCTAAGACTACATACTTCATTTTTTATTTTATCAGAGAATACATCTTCCTGATCTAAGATACCTATAAGATGACTTTTAATACTTTCTAAGAGTTCTTTAATAGATACTGAAATATACTTGAAACCTCTCCTTTCAAGTTTAATAAAATACTTAAGAATTTCGTTAAACATGTAAGAGTCATTAAAATAATCAATAAAGTTACTTTCTTTAACAATGTCTATTAAAAAACCTTTCGCACAATGAGTCTTATACGAACTAGAAATAAATTTATTGCTTCCAGAGGCTTCTAAATCTAAATCTCGCAATACTGACGAAAATACACTGTGCATCGTTCCTACTTCCAAATAAGCAGAAAGACAGAATTTTAAAAAATTCCTATCCTCAATTTTACCTGCTTGTTTAATCAAACGCTCAGAAAGTTCATTTGCAGCTTTTATTGTAAATGTTGTAAGTAATATTCTTGGGTTTTTATTATAAACTAGATTGTGTGTTCTATAAGTCTCATAAACCTCATTTATTAAAGTTGTAGTTTTACCTGCACCTGCAGTTGCTCTAACTATCTTATCATTATCTAAATGAAGGATGGGCTGTCCGTACACTGATATCTCCAATCACATTTCTTACAGTTGTCAATTTTAACTGGTGAAGCATCAAACTGTTCACTCTTAATTTTGTTTATATTTTCAAGCAACCTCTTTTTAAACAAATCTAGCTTACTATCAAACTTTACCTTATCAATAACACCACTTTTTTCTTTAACAAGTGGAGACTCTTTATAAAGCTCTTTAAATAAAAAGCCTTTTTCTCTTTTATGAGATCCTAAATTGATAAACTGAAACCCTAGAATATCATTAAACGTGCCCACACACCCAAGATCAGCAGCCATGTAATATAAAAACGCCTGTGCATTTAACGGAGACTCTTCTTTGTAAGTTGATATTGCATAGGTGCTAGCTGAAGATCTTTTATAATCGTATAAAAGTAGGTTTCCAAAAGTATCTTTATCAATTCGGTCAATACTACCTTTTATCTCTATGTCACTTGAGCCTTTTTCTTTTGAGATTTCATTGGTTTTTGAATTCACGTAAAAAACAAACTTTTTTTCTACTTTGTAAATATCAATCTCTTGGTCCTTTACAAACTGAAGTTCAGATTTAAAAAAAGGCCAAAGATTTTGACAATGTAGTAGAATCTGCTCTTTTCTCCATTCTAAAAAAACATTATCGTTTTCTAAGTAAGAAAAAACTATCTCTTTAAAAAGACTTTCATTTATTTCATGTTTACTTTCAACTTTTTTTAACTCCTCCATTATCTTATGCATTAACACACCTTCATCTCGAGCAGACATAATATAATCGTCTTCAACTTTTTTTTGAAGCTTCATCTCTTTTTCAAAATAATATTTTTTAGGGCAGTTATAATAAGACCCTAGTGAACTAGCTGACAAAACTAAGGTTTCTTTTACACGTTTTTTTTCTTCATTAGAGTTTTTGACCTCCAACTGTCTAAATGATCTATCAGTAAACACGCTTTTTCCATCTTTGTCTTGCAAGGTCTTTAAAAGACCTGGATGCCTAGAGTCACCTTTTAGACTTATTTTAGGACATGTAGCTATTATATCGAAGCTCCCACCATATAAAAACTTAAACACTGAGTGTGACTGAGTTAAAAACAATGATTTAGAGTTAATTCCTAAGTCTGTTTGGATCTTATGAGCCAACTGAAGTGGAATAATATCCTGAGCCTTTGATTGAAAAAGCTCAGCACCCCACCCTAAAATAATTGAATCTTGATCACTTTTTTCCGGCGGCTGTCCAAAACTATAAAAATTTAAATTAGTTTTTATTTTTTTACTTGATTTAAAAAGATTAATAAACTTTTTTTCTATAAGATTTAACCACGTGTGTTCATCCGCTAAAAAATTATCTTCTAAATAAATCATAATTTCACTAAAAAAATTAAGAGTTTTATCTTTAATAGATTCTTCATTTATATTTTGATACAAAAACTCTTGAAAACTAATTTTTTCAGATTTTATTTGATTAAAACTTATCAGATTTCCTAAAGGACTCTTTTGATATTTAGATTGAATAAACGAAATTTTACTTTTTATAGATTGAATTAAAGTTCTTAATTCTTCATAACTTGGATCTTCAGAGTACGTGAATACTTGATTTTCAAAAAACTCTTTTTGATAACAGAATAATAATGATTCATATCCTTTGTTCTCTGGATAATACACATTTACATTTGGATTCTTTTTAATGAAATTTAAAACCCATCTAACCTCTTCAATTGTATCTGAAAAATTTTTATGTTTTATCCTCTCTGACCATTTATGATCATACAAATCTAATTCACTTTGCCATAAGATTTGAGGTGTTTCATAAACCTGCGCAGATGAAAGTTTTACCTTTTCTTGAAAGAATTCAGGCATAATTTGTAACTCATGATCTATAAATCTATGTCTGGAGTTAAGTGCTAAATCCTTTAAAAGTAGCTTGGTAAAAGCTCTAGGTAGAATTTTAGAACTTACAGCCTTAACGATAATCTCCATTGAAGTTTTAAATGCTTTTTTTACTTCAATAAACTGATCACTCTCCTCTAAGTACTCATTAATTGCATTCAAAACTTGGGAATCTGTATAAATATCGTAAAAGGTGTTTACTAAAAAAAGTGACTTTTCAATTTGAACTGGATCATGGGTCTCCGAAAATAAGTAAGGATAGATATAATCATCGATTATCTTCAACCCCTCTTCTTGAACAGCCATTCTCGAAAGAGTATAGTCCAGGGTTGATATATCTCTTTCTGATACAACTTTTTTATGACTTAGTACTTGGTTTTTTAAACTCTTAGAGACTAATGAAGATTCTACTATTAGCTCTAAACCACCATAATTACTGCGAAATTCATCAATTATCTTTTCAAACAAAATATACTCCACACATCTATAGCCAATTACATTAATAAATATAATATCAATGTCGATATGTAACATTATGTGGGATGACAAAACTAAGCTATTACTTGTTTCATACAACAATCATTTTCTTAAGGAACATGTTGCTGATCTTAATGGGCACTTTGATATACAAAGAGCAAATTCTGAACAGATTGCATTTTTTCTAATACGTGAAGCTGATATCAATCTGGTTATAATTGACACAGAGTCACCTCTTTCAACAGCGGCACATTCACTCAGACAAGCATTTGGTTACAATATCGGTCTTGTTGGTGTTGGAAACAACACTCGCACATCTATGGAAGCTGCTTTTAAATCTAGTTGTGACATTTTCATTCCAAGAGATTCACTAGCTGAACAGATTTCGTTTTCATGCTTTGCCCTTAAAAAAAGGCTTGAAAGAACAAATCAGGTTGAACAAAGAAAAAACCCTGGTCGTAAAGAAACAAAAGCAAGAATTAAAATTGGGCCGCTAGAAGTTTTTCCAAAAGATTACACAGTTCATTACCAAGAAAAGCTTGTTAGAACGACGCCTACACAATTTAAACTACTTTTATCATTTGTTAGTAAAACAGATGAACTTCTTACTAGAGAGTGGCTTCAAGAAAATATTTGGGACAACAATAATATTTCTCATAGATCAATTGATGCTCATATTTCAAAACTTAAAAAACTACTCCCAGTATTATCTGGAGCACTTATTAATATCTACGGAAAAGGGTATATGCTTTCTGCTCAGAACCTAGTTGAAAACAACAATGAGCTTGATCAGTATGATCAAGCCAGTTGATAGTGTTTTTATTCGTATAACTTCGCAAACTTAAAGTTTAGAACTTATTGTCAGTTTTGTTAAATTATTCAAAGCACTCATACTCGATAACAAAAGACTGACCGGCTGGTAAAGCTGGTGTAAAAGTCACACCATCTCTACTCTCATTCAATGTCCAACTGTACTCATCAGAAATTCTTACATCTAATGATTCTTCTCTATCTAAAATACATCTGAATTTTTCTTCAGATTTAGTCTGGGTTATTACTGAGGCTATGTTACCAACTTCAGCAGAGTAGTCATTAGCACAGATACTTCCAACAACACCTTGAACTAGATTCCCATCAGCATAATCACCAAGTCTACGATCTGGATCAGCAAGGCTGAAATTATTAGGATTTGTCAAAGTACTGTAAAAGGTGCCAATTTTACCATCTATAAAAGCATTGCCGTTCTGAGAGTTTTGCTGATTCAAACATGTAACACCATCAGTAATTATAGCATGTGCACTTATAGTTGTATTGTTACCAATATTTGACTTTACAGCTTGAATTAAATTTACTGGATAATCTAGAGCTTCAGGCATATAGTTCGGAGCTTGAAACTGACTTAACCCGTGTCCTCTTACATCTTCATCTGTAAGAAAAACAAAAGCCACATGACCATTTTCTCTAAAAAAGTTTTTCTTGTTAGCATTAACTGTAAGAAAAGCTGAGTAGATACCTCTTTCATCATCTGAAGGACAAACAGATGTATCATAGCCATTTCTCTCGCAATCAAGAGTCTCTTCTCTTCTAATTGTTTGCCAAAACTGATCTTCAATATTATTTGAATCAGGAGTTAAATAATAAGATCCATCAGGAAATCTTAAAAGATTACCATTCTGTTCAGCTCTTAAACCATTTCCAAAATCACGTGGAGGATTTGACTTAGATTCAACATCCATTGTGATAATACCTATTCTATAATCAACACCTGGTATATTTAAACCTTGTAAAAAATTATTGAAAGCCTGAGCCATTTTTCTTTGCTCTTCAGACATAGAACCTGAAGTATCAACAACAAATAGAATATCAACCTGCCCAACATTTACTTGAAAGGTGAACTTACTAAATTCCTGCTCACCAAATTCGTTTTGAGTACACCCCATTAAAACAACCATCGCCAAACTCACTAGTAAAGCAATACTAAATTTTATGTTTAATCCCTTTTTCATAACTAATCTCCTGAACTAGATATTCCAAGTTTCATGCCAACTAAATATTATATAAGTTATTGAAATAACTAAGTTTTATTTATTAAAAGGCCAAAAAAAGCCCTATTTCGACACCCTATAGAGACAATTTCTGTCACCAAAGGTGAATTTTTTACCTTTTGACAAGTTTTTTCAAAAACCACTCAAAAAGGCCTAATCAGCAAGGCTGAAACAAGCTCATACCAACTATTAAAACAAATTAGTGTGACTCTTCAGATTGATACTATAACAAGCCTGTTGGTGATTTAAAAGTTAGTGTTGATTCTGAAAATAAGAACAGTCAAACACTTGAGGCTTTTAAGACAGTTTAGATAAAACCAGTCATAAATCTTAATCAATATTAAAAAATCTACAGCTAATACATTAAAATTCGAAAGACCAAAAACGCTATTAATAGCTTCAAATACACAGCCTATAAGCCCGACATCAAAGAGCTAAAAATTCGACCTTTGTTCAAGTCAGTTGATATCACAACCGATCTATTTATGTGTCAAAAGAAACAAAATCAAACAAAAGTTTAGGAAAAACCTTAGGGCTATCAATGGTAGCAGTAAGCTTAACATCTTTTGCTATACTTATTCTAAATAAAAACACTTCAGAATCATCAATTAAATATCTTATAAATCAGTCTACACATCATACACAAACCGCAGTAAATAACTCAAAAAATAAGCTTACAAGTCTATGGGCTCAAGATTTTAAAAAAATGAATGAAAACACATACACAGAAGAGTTTAAACAAGTAAAAAACATCAAAGTCTTCATGCTTGATAAGAATTTACACTTTTTACTAGATCATCTAAATGCACCCATTCAAACAAACCAATTAGCTAAGTATTCATTAGAAGTTTCGTTTATCAGTCATTATTCTGAAGATCTAGAAAAAGATATATTAATAATTCAATACAATTTCATAGACATAACGACTACAAATATGGTTTTAGAAATAAGCAGACAATTGATCCTATCTGATAATTTCTTAAAAGAATAAATTAGAAAAAGATAACAGTCATACAAGATCTAAATAAAACTTTAGCAAAAAAAAACCCAGTATTAATTAAAATACTGGGCTAAAAATTACCATACATCATATGGATTTTAAAAAAAAAGTTGGCATTGTGCTACTCTCTCACAGACAACTCTGCAATACCATCGCCGCAAATGGACTTAACTTCTGAGTTCGGAATGGGATCAGGTGTACCCCCATTGCTATAAACACCAACAAAATAAAAACACTAAATAATTTTAAACACAGTATGTTGAACTGATTACTGCTAAGTTAGAGAACAAGTATAAGCTAAAATTTAACTCAAATTATTCTTAACAAGCGTTAACTGTACACTTTTTAAATAAAGTCTCACGACTAATTAGTACTGGTAAGCTAAATGTATTACTACAATTACACCTCCAGCCTATCAACCTTGTAGTCTCCAAGGAGTCTTTAGGGGGCCGAAGCCCCAGGGAAAACTAATCTTGCAGTCGGCTTCCCGCTTAGATGCTTTCAGCGGTTATCCGTTCCAAACATAGCTACTCTGCTATGCCGCTGGCGCGACAACAGAAACACCAGAGGTTTGTCCATCCCGGTCCTCTCGTACTAGGGACAGCTCTGCTCAGTTTTCCTACGCCCACAGAAGATGAGGACCAAACTGTCTCACGACGTTCTGAACCCAGCTCGCGTACCTCTTTAATTGGCGAACAGCCAAACCCTTGGGACCTGCTCCAGCCCCAGGATGAGATGAGCCGACATCGAGG
>JALZUR010000021.1:0-87500 GCA_023301025.1 Bdellovibrionales bacterium
CTTCCTAAAGACGTTAGAATTAATGTCTTAAAAGAGGCTTATAGAGTTTTAAAACCTGGTGGTCGTGTTTTTGTACTAGACTCAATTCAAGAGCATGATCGTCCAGATTTAAAGCCTTTACTTGATGAGTTTCCTCTAAATTTTCATGAACCTTACTATAAAAACTATGTGATTCACTCTTTGGAAGATATCTTTAAAGATCTTAAATTTAATAATGTTGATTCGTTCCACAGATCTTCATCAAAAGTTGTGTACGGCACAAAGCCCATGTCAGTTAAGAAGTCAGTAACTAAAAAAACCTCAAAAAAAGCAATAACAGGTAAAAAGGCACTTAAGAAAAAAGTCAGAGTTTCTAAAGCGTCTACAAAAAAATAGAGTTTACAAAAAGTGTTTTGATTTAAAAACTGATCTTTTTTTCTAGAAAGTTTTACAATATAAGGGACTTCTTAAGCTATCTTAGAAACGAAGCTTTTAATTAGTTCTTTTCTATTTCATATAGTATCTATGTTTGATTATGAAATTATTGATAGTGGGGATTTTAACAAACTCGAAAGAGTAAACGGTTATTATATATTACGACCTTCCCCTCAAGCAGTTTGGCCTCGAGATATTAAATGCAAACACTATGAAACGCTCTCTGCAAAGTATGAGCGCTATCAAAATGGAAAAGGCAAATGGGAGCTTTTAGATAAAAAAACACCAGAAGTTTTTACACTTAACAAATGGAATTTATCTTTAGAGTTAAGGCGTACAGGGTTTGGTCATTTAGGAGTTTTTTTTGAACACGAAACCAACTGGCTGAGATTAGAAAAGCATGTGCTTCCTAAAGATCGTGTTCTTAACCTTTTTGCCTACACAGGTGTAGCAAGTCTTATTTGTGCAGCTAAAGAGGCTGAAGTTGTTCATGTAGATGCCTCAAAAACAAGTGTAGCTTGGGCAAAAAAAAATCAAGAAAAATCTAAACTTAATGATGCATCTATTCGTTGGATTGTCGAAGATGTTAGAAAATTTGTGCAAAAAGAAGTTAGGCGTAAAAATTCATATGAGTGGATAATTTTAGATCCTCCTTCCTTTGGGAGGGGAACAAAAAATGAATCTTGGCTCATTGAGAAAGATTTGGTGGGTCTTTTGAAAGATTTAAGTTGTCTTAAATCAGATAATTTTAAAGGGGTTCTTTTAAGCTCACACTCACCAGGATATACAGCGCTTTCGCTAGATCATTTACTTACGACTACGGGTTTTTCAGAGACTCATTCTTTAAAAGAAGAGATGTTTGTTTCTCATAAAAGTAGACCACTTCCATCGGGCTTTTGCTCCTGGAGGTCAAACTTATCTTTATAGCTGTTAAAGTTTGTTTTTTTTACCTAAGGCATGAAGAGTCTTTAAAAGTTCTTTTGAGGCTTTAGTCTTTTCTATTTCAAGTCTTCGTTTCTGTTCTTTAGAAGTGGGTTTGATTTTTTTAAGTTTTTTAATTTGCGTGTTTAGTTCATCGACTTTTCTTTCTAATTTAGTATTTTCAGTTTCTAAGCGTTTATTTAACCCTTCTTGATAGCTCTTAAGAAGAACTTCTTTTTTATTGGTTAATAGGCAGTATTCCGAAAGCTTTTTTTCTTCAAAGCCATCTCTATATGCCTGTCTTTTATTACAATGTTTTAGAAGTCCTAAGTTAAAAAATTTGCTATAGGTTTTTGTTTTTAAGCAGAGTGGGTGCTTCGGCTGACCTTGTTTTGAGTCAATTTTTGCCTGTTTGATGCTGCAGCTGTTCATTAGTGAAGCGTCATACCACTTTTTATATTGAGCAATATCTTCACATACTTTATCAATCTCTAAATGTGAATTCGCTCTTAACTGGGCTCTTTTTAGAGTGCAGTAGTTTTTAAGTCCTTTTTTTTGTCCATCTAAATACTTCTCTTTGTATTCTATTTGAGTTTCGTAAGAGCATTTTGGGCTAAGGTGATTTAAGTGGTTTATGCCAAGCTCCCCATCTTTTTGGCCTTTTAGACGCGCTTTATCTAAGTTACAGCTGTTTACAACTTTTTTATGTGAAGAGCATGAAACTAATATAAAGAATCCAAGTAAAAATGGTAAAAGTTTGAAATGCATATAAATAGTGCTATAAATATTGTCATAAAAAAGCAAGTAGAATGTATTGTATTTACTTTTTTTAAGGATTGATGTGCTTGGCTTGTATAAAACTAGTCATAATAAGCATGTTTAGATGAGGAGTTCACATGTCAGAACCAGTTGATTGGACGAATTGGTTAAACCATGAGTTAAAAACGCCACTGAATAGAATGGAAAGCCTTATTCTATCTCTTAAAAAGTCCAAACTTTCAGGTTTTAGTGAGCAAAAAATAATGATGTCTCTTATGAGCTCATTAGAAGAGTGCAGGTCTACAATAGATTCACTTTTTCTATTCAATAAGATTCAGGTTGATAATATTCATTTGAAGCTAAACCATTATGATATCAATACATTGGTGACTCAAGTTTGTCAGGATTTAGATCTAGTTGCTGAAGCAAAACACGTTAAATTTATTATAGAAGCAGAGCCTTTATTTTTAATCCCTTTAGATGAACAGCTTTTTAAAAGAGCTTTGTCTAACATTATAACTAATGCTGTTAAGTTTAGTCCAAATGACTCAAAAATTTTAATCTCAACGGAGTCTATTAACCGTAAGTTCTACATTCAAGTTGCTGATCAAGGTGTAGGTATGGATGAAAATGAACTTAATAAAATTTTTGACCCTTACTACAGAGTTGAACAAAGCTCCTATATACCAGGAACTGGTCTAGGGCTTTTTATTGCAAAAAGCTTTATGAAGTCTTTAAATGGAAGAATTTCTGTTGATTCAGTTAAGGGAGCAGGAACTACATTTACTATGATTTTGGATGTTGATGCTTTAGAAAAGATAAATCAATTGAATGAGGAAAAGATAGATTCTTCTTTGAAGGGGGAGCATGCTCTTTAAAACCTTAATAATAGATGATGATTATATCTTAAGAAACTCTTTGGATGATATTTTTCAAGAGCATAAAAGTATTGATAAAGTTGTTCATGCGGAAAATGGGAAAAGAGGCTTAGACAGGTTAAAGAGTGAAGAGTTTGATTTAGTTTTTATAGACATTGATATGCCAATCTTAGATGGCATGAGTGTTTTAAGAAGTGCTATTGATGAACATCCTGAACGTATTTTTGTTATGATGACCTCTTTTGGTAAAATTACAGACGCTGTAGAGTCTATAAAGCTTGGTGCTTTTAATTTTATTGAAAAGCCCTTAAGAAAAGATGCTGTTTTTAAACTTTTAGATGAAATTTCTAATGCTGTAGATCTTTTAAAAAAGATGGAGCATCTTTCGCCTTTGGCTTTTGAAGAAGGTAAAGAGATAATTGGTAAAACCTCAGAAGTTAAAGAGGTCTTAGATTTAATTCAACGACTATCTAAAGTGATGACACCTGTTCTTATACAAGGAGAGTCTGGTACTGGTAAAGAGCTTGTTGCAAGAGCGCTTCATTCGAATTCTCCTAGAAAATCAAAACCCTTTATCTCTACGAACTGTTCGGCTATTCCTGAGAATCTTTTTGAATCAGAATTTTTTGGCCATGAAAAAGGAAGTTTTACTGGTGCAGATGATAAAAAGATTGGGAAGTTTCAATTTGCGCAAGGTGGAACACTTTTTTTAGATGAAATTGGAGATCTTAGTTTATTGAATCAGGTCAAACTTTTAAGAGTACTTCAAGAGAAAAAATACAGTCCCCTTGGATCACATATCGAAGTGCCTTATGATGTGAGAATTGTTGCAGCTACTCATAAAAATTTGGAGCAAATGGTTTTAGACAAAGAGTTCAGACAAGATTTGTACTTTAGACTTAATGTGATGAACCTTACCCTCCCAAGTTTAAAAGAAAGAAAAGAAGACATTCCTGATTTAATAAAGATCTTTATTGATAACTTTAACTTAAAGCATGAAAAAAATATTTTAGGGTGCACAAAAAACTACTTAAAAGCTCTTATGGACTATGATTTTCCTGGAAATATCAGAGAGTTAGAAAATGCGCTAGAACGAGCTTTTGTATTAACTGATCAAGCATGGATTGATGTGGGCGCACTTCCAAGACAAATCACATTAAAAGAAAATAAAAGTACCAGTGAAAATACAGAGCCTAGTTTCAAAGATCAAAACGAATTTAAAGGTAAGCAGTCATCAGTTAAAGAAAATAGTTCAATTAAAAATTCAGACACTTTTAGCAGTGAGTCTTTAAAAAGCCTGCAACCTGAAATTGCTATAGATTCCAGGGATCTGAACTTTCAAAAAAACAAAGATGAGTTTGAAAAAAAATTTATTGAAGAGGCCTTAAAAAGAAATAAAGGTATGTTAAATCAAACAGCTCTTCAGGCAAATATTCCTAAAAAAACACTTCAAAGAAAAATTCAGAAGTACAATATTGATTTGCTTAATTTTAAGTTAAAAAAATAGGCATATAAAGAGTCAAGCCTTCTCCAGAACTTTAACCTTGTTTAAAATTTGACCTTAAATCAATTTAAATTCAATTTGAAACCTGCTTTTTATGAAGGCTTAGTGTTTTTAGTTGCCTTATAAGACAGAGAAATATTAAAACATAGGGTCTTATGTCTTATAAAAAAATGCCACCACAAGCTTACACAAAAGAGACTCTTCAAGAGGCCTTTGAGTGGTGGAACCAACAACCTGAAGATTTTAGAGATAAAGTTCAGGATAAAGACGATCTTGTTGGCTATTACTTAAAAGTCAGAAGAAGCCCAATGGACACAGAAGTCAGTGAAGTTGCTAAAGCATCTTTTTCGTCAGAGCTAAAAGGGCTTGCAAAAAATTTAGATGATTTTGAAAGTTATAAAGCAAGTAGAGCCATGAATAACAGAGTTGGCGGTGGGTCAAATCAAAGCTTTTCAGTGCCCCCATCATTTATAACTCCTGAAAAAACTGAACAGCAAGCCCCCTCTGTACAATTAAATTTTCCCGAGATGACAAAAAGCGCAGCTGTTGCTGAAAATGCTTTGGTTTTTGAACGAAAAAAGAGTGTTCCAGCAGTTAAGCCTCAAATTGATGTCCAGGCTATGGACTCAAATAAGTACTTTAAATTAGATACTGAGTCTTTAAAGTCTCTTAGAAAAATTAGAAAGGCTTTAAATTTATCCTCTGATCAAGAGGCTTTAAGAGCTATTGTTGCGGCTGGGACGTCCAGACTTAGCTCTCTTTGCTCTAAAAAGTAGAATCTTAAGATATTTATATATGAATTGATTCACTTCTCATTTGTAGAAGACTTTAGATTTGTGTATAAAATTTGATCTCTAGGAGTGTTCAAATGAAACTTAAAGACAGCTTAAATTTACCAAAAACTGATTTTCCAATGCGAGCTAATTTGCCAGAAAATGAACCAAAAAGGTTAAAGTCTTGGGAAGAAAAAGACATTTATAATAAGCTGCAAGATCAAAATAAAAAGTCAGGTAAAAACTTCTCAATGCCTGATGGCCCTCCTTATGCAAATGGAAACATTCACTTAGGTCATGTTTTAAATAAAGTTTTAAAAGATATCACTTTAAAACAAAAAGCAATGATGGGATATCACGCCCCTTTGTTTCCAGGTTGGGATGGTCATGGTCTTCCTATTGAACTAAAAGTAACAAAAGCTCTTGGACCAAAAAGAAAAGAAAAAACAAAAAAAGAAGTAAGATCTCTTTGTCGTGATGAGGCAAAAAAGTGGATAAAAAAACAAGAAGAGCAGTTTAAACGCTTGGGTGTTATGGCTCATTGGGATCAGCCTTATTGGACTATTCATACAGATTATGAAGCTGAAGAAGTTAGAGTCTTATCTAAAATTTATGACAAGGGTCTTATTTACAAAGGGAAAAAGCCTGTTTTTTGGTGCCCAAGACTACAAACGGCACTTGCAGACACAGAGGTTGAGTATATTGATCACGTGAGTCCTTCGATTTTTGTGTCATTCCCCTTTAAAAAAGAAAACTTAAAAGACAGTGTCTTAAAAGATTTTTTAGATGAAACAATTTCTGCAGTTATTTGGACCACAACACCTTGGACACTTCCTGCTAATCTTGGAATTTGTGTTCATCCAGACTTTGACTATCAGCTTTTAGACACCTCTAAGGGACGTCTTATCTTAGCAAAAGATCTAATAGAGTCTGTTGTAAAAGAAACAGAGCTTGAAGTTCAAAGCGTTCTTTTAGAGTTTAAAGGAAAAGATGTAGAAGGTTTAAAAGCAGATCACCCTCTTATAAAAAGAGAATCACTTTTTATGTGTGGCGATCATGTGACTTTAGAGGCGGGTACTGGTCTGGTTCACACCGCGCCTGGGCATGGTGTCGATGACTATCAAGTTGGTTTAAAAAATAACCTTGAAATATACAGCCCTGTTGGGCCTGATGGCAGATACACTAAAGATTATGAAGCAAGACAAGGGGAGTTTATCTTTGATGCCAACCCTGAGATTGTTAAAGATTTAGAAAGTGCTGGGCACTTGATCCATCACAAAAACTTCAAACACAGTTACCCTCACAATTGGCGTTCAAAAACACCTCTAATTTTTAGAGCCACTCCTCAGTGGTTTTTAAAAGTTGATGATGAAGAGTTTAGTGTTAGAAAAAAAGCTTTGATGCTTGCTGATGAAAGCATTGGCTTTGTTCCGGAGTGGGGTAAAGCCCGTTTAGATGGAATGCTTAAGAATAGGCCAGACTGGTGCATATCAAGACAAAGAGTTTGGGGTGTTCCTATACCTGCACTAATTTGCAATTCTTGTGGTGAAGCTTGGACTAGTGCTGAGTTTATGTCATCTGTTGCTGATCTTATGGAAAAAAGCGGTGAAGGTATTGAAGCTTACTTTGAAGGTGACTTAAAAGACTTGTATCCTAAAAAGTGTTCTCATTGTAATGGAGATAGTTTTAGCAAATCTGAAGATACTTTAGATGTGTGGTTTGACAGTGGTGTTTGTCATTCAGCAGTGCAAAGAAAACGAGAAGGTTTAAAGGCTCCTGCAGATATTTATCTTGAAGGCTCCGATCAGCATCGTGGATGGTTTCAAACAAGCTTACTCTCTTCAGTGGCAGCTTATGATGAAGCCCCTTTTAAGACATTGATCACTCATGGTTTTGTAAATGACTCAAAAGGCAGAAAGATGTCTAAAAGCTTAGGTAATGTTATTGACCCTATGGATGTTATTAAAAAATCAGGCTCCGAGATTTTAAGATTGTGGGTGTCTTATGAAGACTACGGACAAGATGTAAATGTCTCGCAAGAGATCTTTTTAAGAGTTACTGAAACCTACAGAAGAATAAGAAACACTATGCGTTTTATTCTAGGAAATATCAGTGACTTTAAAGATTCTGAAATTAAACCTAAAGAGTTAAATCCCCTAGACCGTTGGGCTTTGATGAAGCTTAACAATTTGATTGAAGATGTTAGAGGGCATTATGAAAACTACTGTTACTATAAGGTTTATCATGCTCTTAATCTCTTTTTTACAGTAGACTTGAGTGCAAGGTATTTAGATATTTTAAAAGACCGTTTGTATGTCGAGCATGAAGATTCAAATTTAAGACGATCTTCTCAATATGTTTTAAGTAAAATTGTTAAAGAGACCTCTCTTTTAATGGCACCTATATTAAGTTTTCTTTCCGATGAAGTTTATGAACATTTGAATATTAAAGAAAAAAAAGAATCTGTATTCCTAGAGTCTATGCCTGAGTTTGATGAGACTTTAAATGATAATGTGCTTTTACAAGAGTATGAAGAGCTTTTTGAGTTAAGATCTGAGGTTTCAAAAGCCTTAGAAGAAATGAGAGCTGATAAAAAGATAAGAGCAAGCTTAGAGGCACAGGTTATTTTGAGTAAAAAACATCTTAAACACGAACTTTGGGAAAAATATAAAGACTCGCTAGCTGAACTTTTTATTGTATCTAAAGTCGAATACGTAGACAATAATGAAGAACTTAAAGTTTTACTTGCCGAAGGTGAGAAATGTCCTCGCTGTTGGCATATTGATGAGTTAAAGGAGCATTCCGTCGGTGAATCTCTATGTAAGAGATGCACTGAGGTTATGAATAAAATAGTATGAAAAAAAAGTATGTGATACTAGCAATTGTATCTTTAATTGTAATTCTAATAGATCAAGTGACTAAAATGGCTATTCATTCAGGTTACGCTCTTCATGAGAGTCATGCTGTAATTGATGGCTTTTTTAGTTTAACTTATGTAAGAAACCCTGGAGCTGCTTTTGGTTTTCTACAAGGTGCACCTGAAATCTTTAGAAAGATTTTCTTTTTATCAGTCACTCCTGTGGCACTCTTAGTGATTCACTACTTTTTGAAAACAACAAAAGATCAGTATTTGGGGCAAATTGTTTCACTTTGTTTGGTTTTCGGTGGCGCTATAGGGAACTACATTGATAGAGTACGTTTTGGTTATGTAATAGATTTTTTAGATTTTTACCTAAAAGGTGTTCATTATCCAGCCTTTAATGTGGCAGATTCGGCAATTGTTGTGGGAATAGTTTTTCTACTTATCAGCACTTACCGTGATGAAAAGGCATAAGTTAAACCCCATCTGATGTTACCAGAACTTAAAATATTAGGTCTTTTCTTACCTACGTATTTTTTAGTACTTTCTTTAGTTTTTTCCTTAATTGTTTTTGTGCTTGTAAGCAGAGCAAAAAAAAATGGTTTAGCTGTATCAAAGGCTCTAGATCTCTACCTTTGTGTTTTTTTTGGGTCCTTAATCGGTGCACGTCTTTTTTATGTTTTTTACCAAGAGCCTTCGTATTTTTTATCTAATCCACTAGAAATCTTATACTTTTGGAATGGAGGCTTGGTCTTTTTTGGAGGCTTTATTGGTGGCACATTATCTATTTTAGCTTTTTGTCTTTTTAAAAAAGAAAGTCTGATTTTATGGTTAAACTTTTGTGCGCCACTTCTTGCTCTTGGTTATGGTCTAGGGCGTATAGCTTGTTTTTTAAATGGCTGTTGTTACGGAGAAGTTACAACTGTCTGGTGGGCTGTATTTATGCATGAAGCCTTAAGACATCCCACGCAGATTTACGCATTATTTATGGAGCTTTTGTTATATTTTCTTTTAATTTTGTATGAGAGGAAAAAAGGATTTAATTTTCTAAAGCCACCTGTTTTTTCTTTGTGGCTCATAGGGCACGGCATTGGACGCTTAGTTATGGAGAACTATAGAGCAGACAACAGAGGGGATCTTGTTTTTGGCTCAATATCCGTCTCATCATTTATAAGTTTTCTATTAATATTACTTGGGGTTTTTTGTTCACTTTGGATCACTAAAAAACAAATCGCATAGTTTATTAATAAATTAGCTTTTTTCAAAGACGTAAATATAACTTGCACCAAACATCAAAGTTTTAAAATAAGCGTTTTTAAGATTTTTAAAATTTTTACTTAAGGCTATAAAATTACCTTTAGAAGGAAATTTTTGTGAAGAGTTACTTAAGTATTTATAAGCATCTTTTTTTTTTGTAACTAATCCGCCAATAAAAGGTGTAACGTGTTTTGTGTAAAATGTAATAGGCCAGTTTAAAATCCCTTCACCTTCACCAGTCTCTAAAATAAGAAGTTTACCATTAGGTTTTAGCACTCTCCACATTTCACTTAAACCCACTTTTGGATCTTGAACATTTCTGATACCGTATGCGATAGTTACTGTGTCAAAAGACTGATCTTCATAAGGCAGCTCCATGACATCTCCTAATTGAAATTTAACATCTAAGTTTTTTTTATTAGCTTTGTGGGGGGCTAGATCTAACATCTCTTTACAAAAATCTTGACCCACAACTCTAGACTCTTTGCCTAGATGTTTTTTAAAGGCAAGTGCTAAGTCGCCTGTACCTGTTGCACAGTCTAGCACTGCTCCATCTTTTGGAGTTTCAGAAAGCTTAACAATCTTATTTCTCCATTTGTGAGCAAGGCCAAAAGTAAGGGCATTATTTGCTAAATCATAGGTCTTAGCTACATCAGAAAACATATTTTTTGTTTTTTCAGCTTTAGGACCTTCCATAAATATGTCTCCCTTGAATATTTAAAAGAGCTTGGGCTTGATCTAAAAATAGGCGCATATCTTCAGGTTTTACCGCTTGCTGTCCATCAGATAGTGCGTCTTCAGGTTTGTTATGAACCTCAATCAAAAGACCATCAGCCCCTGCCGCAAGAGCTGCCATTGCGATTGGTAAGACCATGTAAGATTCACCTGTTCCGTGACTTGGGTCTGCGATGACTGGTAAGTGCGAATGTTTTTTTAAAAAAGGAATTATATTGATATCAAATGTGTTTCTGGTTTCTTTTACAAAAGTTCTAATGCCTCTTTCACAAAGGAGTACCGATTCATTTCCTTGAGAGGTGATGTACTCTGCAGCATTTAAAAATTCAGAATAGGTTGCAGAAAAAGCTCGTTTTAAAAGCACAGGGGTTTTGCTTTGTCCAAGCTCTTTTAAAAGATCGTAGTTGTACATGTTTCGTGTGCCAACCTGAAAGGCTTTAGTAAAAGGCATTAGTTTTTCGATCTGTCTAGGGTCAGTAACCTCAGTCACAAAGGGCATATTGTAGGTGTCCGTTACTTTTTTAACAAGATCAAAGCCATCTTCACCCATACCTTGAAAAGACTCTGCTTTACTTCTTAATTTGTAAAGTCCACCTCTTAATAAAGGAATACCCATGTCTTTTAAATCTTTAGCAATACAACTAAGTTGAGTCTCTGATTCTACAGAACAAGGACCCGCAATTACGGGTACTGCTTTTTCACCAAATTTTACCCCTCCAATTTGAATCATCTTTTTATGCTCCTTTTAACTCACCACATGTCGTGATAAAGTCCTAGCGTGACCAAAGCAATCACTCAAGACATCATAACAAATAAGGGCTTTTATGTCCTAGAAAGTCCGCAGAAGGATCTCTTTTGGGGTTTACTAACTGAAGATTCGCAGGCCAATTCGGGTTCTTTTGTAGATTTTTATCAAAACGATACTATCTATCTTGAAAAACCCTTATTTACAGCTACTGAAAAGGTAATTGAATCAAAAATAAGCCACCTAGACTTAAGGTTTAAGTCTCCAGATAAAAACTCTTATAAAAAAAGATTTACTGAATTTCAAAAGCAAAAAGAAGTTGTAAAAGCTGTTTTATACGAAAACTTTATCGCTGAACATAGTCTTATTTTAGATGAGTATCTTTACTGTTTGGATAAGCTTTTAAAACTAAAAACTACTTTTGGTGGATACATCTATGGCTTTTGCGATCCTAAAAACAATAGAGCCTTTTTAGGTTTAAGCCCAGAGTATCTTTTTTACACCGATAAGAATAAAAAGTGTTGGACAACTGCAGTCGCAGGAAGTCAAAAAAAATCAGAATTTATAACTTGGTCTCAAAAATTAAAAAATGAACATAAATTAGTTGAAGATGGAATCAAAGGCTCTTTGTCTGAGTCTATTGTTTTTGGTGAAGCTGAAAATAAGAACTATGGAGAGCTTGTTCATTTGCATTCAAAAGCAGAAGTTTTTGATGAATTGCTTACAGTATCTAAAAAACTTCACCCAACAGCTGCTGTAGGTACATTGCCAAATTCTAAAAATCTTGAATTGGGTCCGGAACCTAGAGGTTATTTCGGTGGATATGCTGAACTTTTAAGTGTTGAGTTTCCTTTTTCATTAGTGACTATACGTGGACTTGAATGGTCAAAAGGACAAGTTAAAGCTTCAATTGGTGGGGGTGTTTTACACGAAAGTACTTTAGATGAAGAGTGGGCAGAGATAGCCTTTAAATGGGAGCAATTTAAAAAACTTTGGGCTTTTTAAGGATGAATCGTTATCTTATTAATATATATAGATTACAGACCTCATATACGAGTGAATTAGGTGAATAGTGAAAATTGTAGAACTGCTAATTTTTTTTAAAGAACTTGGTGTAAAACATGTTGTGTGCTCTCCAGGTGGAAGATGTAGAGATCTTTTATTGGCTTTTTCTAAAAGTGAAGACTTCAGTGTAACGACTCTTTATGATGAGAGGTCTTCAGGATTTTATGCACTAGGTCGCTCAATTAAAGAGCCTACCTTAGTATTAACAACTTCAGGAACAGCAGCAACAGAATTGTTTTCAGCAATGGCTGAGTCCTATCATCAAAAAAATTCTAAAATTATAGCCCTAACTGCAGACCGGCCTGTCGAACTAAGAGGTACTGGGGCACCTCAAACTATAGATCAAAAAAAACTTTTTGAAAGGTTTGCTAAAATTTCTGTTGATCTGACTCATGATATTTCTGATCTTAAAGATACTGTAAAAAAAACTAAATCAGATGCATTGTATCCGATGCATATTAATGTCTGCTTAAAAGAGCCTAACCCATTAAAAGTTGAGACATCAGATTTAAACTGTGGACCACTGGTTATTGTTTCCGAATTAGACAAAGACTCAAGAACTAAAATAAAAGAGGCTCTTAAAGACTATAGAGGTGCTCTTGTTTTAGAGCCTTTATCTAATTTAAAATCTAGTGATTTTCCAAAAGCCATGTATCTGCCATTTGCTGAGTCTTTTATCACTTCAAAAAGTTTAGATTCTTTTACCTCAATTTACAGATTGGGTGGTGTCCCTGTTTTAAAGGCTTGGCGAGAAGTAGAGCGCTTTAAGAGTTTTTATTGGTCCGAGGTTACGAGTTTTTCTGGAGGTTTAGGAGTTAAACCCTTAAGTTTATCAGAAATTAAAGATCAATTAGCTCAAGAACTTAAGATCTGTGGTGATATTGATATTACAAAAAAAGACATTTCTGAGTATTCGAATAAAGTGTTTAAACTTATAGATAAGTACTCAAATTCTGAAGTTTCACTTTTAAATAAATTATCAAAAGTGATTGAAAAAGATGATGAGGTTTTTGTTGGAAATTCGCTCCCTATTCGTGAATGGGACTTTGTACAAAATAAGGACTACAAAATTTATGGTCAAAGAGGTGTTAATGGTATTGATGGTTCATTAGCCTTTGCTTTGGGTCGATTGTCTTCAGATAAAGTAAACTGGATTGTACTTGGAGATTTAACAAGTCTTTATAACTTTAATGACTTTCAGATTTTAGAGCACATAAAAAATACTAATGTTCGAATTGTTGTTGTTAATAATGGTGGGGGTCAAATTTTTTCTAAAGTTATAAAAAAAGATTCAGACCTATTTCTAAATGCACATACTAAATCATTTCAAAACATAGCTGATTTCTGGGATTTAAACTATGTTAATGGCTTAAAAGGAATTGAAAAAAGCTTAGACTCAAAAACCTATTCTAATCAAAGGCCAACTCTTATTGAGCTTAAACCAGACTCTTTAGAAAGTGAGTCTTTTTGGAAAGAGCTGAGTCTTATATGAAAGCTCTATATCTTCATGGTTTTTTGGGAGATCCACAGGACATGAGTCCTTTTTTTTTAGAGGGGGTTGAGTCTTATAGCCTTAATCTTCGTACCAAACTTCTACAAAGCACAAATGTAGAAAAAGAGGTAGTTCATAAACTCAATGAAGAGCTTTTAGACTCTGGACCCTATGACTTTGCTGTTGGCTATTCTTTTGGGGGACGTGTTCTTGCAAAACTGTTAGAGAAAAACCCAAAACTTGTCAAAAAGCCTGTATTTTGTTCGGCGAGAATCACTTCATATAAAATTGAAGACTTAAAGAAAAGAGAAGCTTTTAAATTAGATCTCTTGTCTAAATTAGACAGTTCATCAAATGAGTTTTTTGCCTATTGGCAAAGCCTTGAACTTTTTGGTGGGCACAATATGAACGACTTCAGAAAAAATTTTAACATCAAATATAGCCCATGGAATACAGATGAGATAAAAAAATACTTAAAGGTCCACTTTACGTATGAAACTCCTAAACTTGATAGCTTTAAAAATAAATCTATTTACACTTATGGAGAGTTAGATTCAAAGTATAAAAAAGAGTGTGAAAAACTTAATATGAAAAGCTATGAATTTAAAGGCTTAGGGCATAGATTTTTATACGAAGACCCAGAAAAGTTTAAAAATTATTTAAAAAATAAGGTAGCCTTAAACTTATGAAGACACTGCACCAAGTACTACTTGCCACTCGACCTAAAACTCTCTTAGCAATTGTAGGTCCATTGGTTTTATCTGCAGGTCTTATAAAGTTTTATACTGGAAGTTTTTATGTGTATTTAATACTGATGGCACTTCTTTCGGCTACTTGTATACAAATTGCCACTAATTTTTTCAATGATGCTTTAGATGGAGAACAGCTTAGAGACACTAAAGATCGTTTGGGTCCTGAAAGGTTTTCATCAACAGATAAAAAATTTTTAAAACTCATAAAAACTTTGGCTTTTGTTTTTTTAGCTTTAGCTTTTTTATTTGGTCTAATCCTTGTAAAAAAAGGTGGATTAGTTGTTCTTTTAATTGGGATTCCTGCACTTTTTCTAGCTTATCTGTACACAGGCACACGTTTTTCTTTATCAACAAATGGTATTGCTGATGGCTTTGTTGTTTTCTACTTTGGCGTTGTTCCTGTTTGGACAATGTTTTATATTGTTACTGGTGCAATGTCTTTTTATGCCGCTTTAATTGGTTTTCAGTGTGGTTTATTAGCCAACACTCTCTTAGTCGTAAACAACCTAAGAGACCAATATGAAGATGAAAAGACTTTAAAAAAAACACTAGTTGTACGATTTGGTAGGACTTTTGCCTTAGGTCTTTTGTTTGTTTGTTTTTTTACACCATATTTTGTAAATATTTACTGGCTTAAAAGTGAATTTTTTAGAGCAGGTCTTTGGAGTTTTTCAACTTTACCCATTGCAATTATGTTGTTCTATTTGGTTTACACTACAAAGCCATCAAAAATCTATAATGTTTATCTAGGCCTTTGTTCTTTAAATCTATTAGCTTTTTGTACACTCTTTTCATTAGGACTGATCTCTTCGTGAATATTTATTACACTTTATATGAGCTTAAGAATAAATCTTTTAAGGCTAAGCATGTCAGTCATAAAGGTGTGCTTCTTTGTTTTGAAGAGAAAAATGAATTGAGTTATAGTCTTTACCATCCTATTGAAAGTTTAGGGGATATTCCTGTTAAAGATTTTCTTAAAAATTGTAAAATCTTAACATCTGATAAAGGACAGCTTAGAAGAGTAAAAGATCTGGCTTTAAGAGAGTCTTTTAAAACTGAAATTTTTGTTGATACTTACGATCAAGTAGCAGACCTTAAAGCTGCAGAAGAATCAAAAAGTAAACTAATAAAACTAAAGACGACTTCTGTTAAAGATCTTATTGACAAGTTTAATTTTGATACAGAAAAGACTTTTATACTTGATCCTAATGGCAGTTGGTCTGAGTCTGATTTTGAAACTCTTGAGAAGAGTAAGATTTCTGATCATATAAAGTATATTGAAGACCCTGTTCTAAATAAGAAGTTTAAATCTAAAAATAAATCTCATTCTCAGCTTGAGTTTAAGATTAAAATAGCATCTGATTTTATTGAGTATGATACATGTGACTATAATATCATTAAACCAACAGGTTTTTGCCATAAGTTAAAAGATAGTTCAACACACCCCTTTGTAGTGACTACATACTTAGACCACCCACTTGGTCAGATTATCGCAGCACTTTTTGCAAGAAATAAAGGTGTCAAAGAAGCCTGCGGGTTAATGTCTCACAGACTGTTTGATATTAATATATATTCTGAAATGTTTAACGATAGCAATATCAATAAAAACAATGAGAAATTTATATTCTCTGACTTTGAAAATTTATTTAAATTATTAAAAAAAGAAAATTGGAAAAAAATTTAAATGAAAGAAAGATCAAAATTAAATACAATTACTGAATATAGAAGTTTTGTTCAATCTGTGACAGTTCCAGATTTATATTTAGTTTCTAATTTTGATGATATCAGATCTTTGATAGAATCTTTTGATGTACAAGATACTCAAAACAAACATGAATCTTACTATTTATTGTCCACTTCTGGTTCTGAGAAAAAAAAATACGTTCTCCATACATCTTCTAGTATAAAAAATGCCACTGAATCTTTTTTAAAAACTCACCCTTTAAACTCTAATGATCGTTGGTGGCTGAGTCTTTCAACACATCATGTGGCAGGTTTTTCAATATTAGCAAGGTCTTACTTTGCTAATATTAAGCCTCCTTATGAAAAAGAGTTTGTTTTAAACAATATAATTATAGAACAAGAAAAAATAAGTCTACTTTCGCTTGTTCCTACACAAATTTTTGATATCGTTTCGAAGTCTTTAAAAGCCCCAACATCACTTAAGTATGTTTTTGTAGGCGGAGCTCCTTTAAGCAAAGGCTTATTCTTAAAAGCTAAAAGCTTGGGATGGCCAATTGTTCCTTGTTTTGGTGCTACAGAAACGTTTGCTCAATTCTCTTCATCATCTGATAACTCCTCTTATAGTGTTTTTGATGATTGGAGCTTAAAAACAAACTCTGAGAATGAGCTGATGGTTTCAGGTCCAGGGCTCTATGATTCAGAGGTTTTCCCTGATGGTAAAATAGTTAAACGTCAGAGCGCTTGGTGCAACCTTAAGGATAAAGTTTCTGTTGAGGGTCAAAAATTTATCTTTTTAAAAAGAAATGATGATTTTTATAAACAAAAGGGTTCTTTTAAAAGCTTTTCTGAAGTTTTGAAGAAATTTGAAACCTTATGTATTGAATTCAATATTAATCCAATGAAAGTTTTTGTTGTTGTTTTAGAAGAAGAGCGCTCAGGTGCTGGTTTGTACTTAATAAGCTCTGATTTAGAAGCTTCAAACAAAATACTAGACTCCTTAGATGATCTAAGGGGAGTTTTTCTTTTTAAAGAAATAAGTTTTTTAAAAAGTGAGATTCACAAACCAGTTAAGGCTAAGATTGAAGATGTTTTGCAAAGGACTCTTTTATTTTTGTAGGTACATTCATTTTTTCTCTTTTTTCAGAGTCTACAAAACAGTGTGTCACTTCTGTTGTTACATGATTGATCTTATTTTCATCTTCAACTTCAAATAAAAAAGTTACTGTAGAGTCGCCAATATGCTTGATTTTTAAATTAGCTTTATAAGTTTTACCAAAAGCAAGAGGTCTGTTGTAGCTCGTTTTTAAGCCTCTTATGGGTGCGCCGTAGCTTTTTTTAAACCAATCTTCCCAGCTTATATCAAAGGCATCAATGTGGTTCTCAAGAAATTGATGGTAGATTTCATACAAAGAACCAAAAAAAAGTATCTTTGCGGGGTCACACAGATGAAAAGGAATCTTAATAGTACTGGTAAACATAGTTACACGCTAAAAAGACTTTTTAATAATGTCTAGTGTAAATCTGTGGTTTACCAAGATGAGTGTTGTTTTAGTTTTATTTTGACTCAGAATTTTGCTAGTAGATAATTCTATTATGAATATTAGTTTTAAGTCCATTGATGCAGGTATACCACCTAGTCTAAAAAAAATGAGAGATTTATACTCTGATCTATTTTCTGACGGAAAACAGTATCGTGGCGCATTGGTTCAGATGCTTTCTGATGAAATAGGTTTGAGTGAAGACAAGGCTAATGTCTTGTCCAGAACAGCTGAATTCATTCATAACTCATCACTTCTTCATGATGATGTTTTAGACAATTCCACTCTACGAAGAGGGAAAACTGCGGCTTGGAAAAAGTATGGAGGAAGTTACGCCATACTTGCTGGGGACTATTTACTTGCTCGAGTGATTAAAGATTTATGTGTTCTTTCTCACCTTGAAATAATCGAGTATACAAGTGAAACAATTTTGGAACTTATTGAAGGTGAATGGCTTCAAGATGAAAATTTTAAAAAAATTGATATTAAAGAAGATCGTATTAAAGAGGTTCACCGGCTTAAAACAGGGGCTCTGTTTTCATGGTGTTTTAAAGCTCCTTTTCTTCTAAGCGATAAAAGCAAGAGTGATGTAATACGTGCCTATAAAGTTGGTGAAATTTTTGGTCATTTGCTTCAAAGAAGTGATGACCTTCTAGATTTCGATATAAGAAATTTTGAAAATAAAGAATTTTTTAAAGATCTTCCTTCTGGAAATTTAAATCTTTTTGCTTTTAATATGATCAAAGATAAAGAACAAAACGATAAGGCTTATAGTTTTAAAACTATGAATGACTTTTTAGAGTTTTACAGCATTGATCTTACAGCTGAAGTTAAAAAATTTGATAGCCAAAGTTTAGAAATGATTTTAGAGCTTCAAAATTTAATTGATGAATTTGATGATTTCTCAAAAGAGTTTAAAGAAAATTTAAAGGTAATGAGCCAACTCATATACTGGCGAACGTCAGATAAATCCCAAAGATATTAAGTATAAATGAATTTTAAAAGACTCCGTAATCACATGAATCTAAAAAATATAAAGTTTATATGAGTTTAAAAGTTTTTAATTTTTTAGATTTAGGCGTTGAAAAAAATATTAGTAATGAGTTAAAAAAATCTCTAATTCATAAACAAAAAACACAAGATTTTGATCTTAGCCTTAAAGATAATAAACTAACAGTTGAAATAGCTGATCAGACTTACTCATGTGATTTTTTAAACCCTAAGTATATTATTGAAGTTAAACAAAACTACTCAAGATCAGAAAGCGTGTATAGTTTTTTAAAAACTATCGCTAAAGGGTCTAGTAAAAAACGTTTAAAAATTTTAGATTTAACCGCAGGTTTTGGAAGAGATCTTTTCAAATTTGTTTTAGCGGGGCATGAGGTTATTGCCTTTGAAAAAGATCCTTTAGTTTTCAGTCTTTTAAAGGACGGTTCAAATCGGTTTTTTTCCTCAGATAAGCTTAGTCTTTATAAAAAAGAGTTTAGATTAGAAAATAATTTTTCTTTGGAACTAATGTATAAAGATTCTAATCTCTTTTTAGAGGAGTCACTTTTAGAGCAAGCTAATGATACAGATTTAAAAGTTTATGATTTAATTTACTTTGATCCTATGTTTGATGATAAACAAAAAAAAGCAGCTCCAAAAAAACACATGCAAATAATTAAAAAAAGTCTTTTAACACACCCTGAGAACGTCCAAAAGGAAGATGTGATTGAAAAATGTTTAAAAATTTCTAACACAGTTGTTTTAAAGTCTTCAAAGTATGACGGCAAAAAAATTAAAGCTCAAAAAATATTTTCATTTAAAGGCTTTAACTACTACTTATTTAAATAAATAAATAAATTAATGATTAACCGCAGAGTATTTAAAAGTTTCTAAAGCTTTTATACCTTGAAGTTCCATTATAGCGAGTTTCACTGTTTCTGAACAGTTTCTACCATCTGTCAAAAATATATATTTTTTTAGGTCTTTTAAAGCTTCGTTGTAGTTAAGAAGATCTTTGTTTGTAATTCCACGTCTTGCAAGCCACTCAACATCTCTTGGATCATAATTGATAAGAAAGGTCTGTGCTTTTCTAAGATTTATTAAATCATTTTGATTACGATAAAAATTTGTTACTTGTTCATAAAAAAACTTTACAAAGTCTTGCAAGGTAAAATGTTTTGAATTGTCACACATCAAAAGTGCTCTGTGCTCTTCCTTGCTTAAAAATCTTTTCTCTAAAGAAGAATAAGCTGTTTTTAAAGATATAAGGCAGTAGTATTGATCTCCATTTTTAACAACAGAAGCCCTTGTGGGGGCTCCATCTCGACATTTTAAAGACATCGCCAAGGTTAAAAACTCTGGCCATAAAAATTTTTTGCTTTCTTTTGAGACTGCCGTCACTTTTTTACAAAGCTCTTCATAGGCAGAAATTACTGTTTTAGTGCTTGTAAAAAAACTTTCACAGTTCCCTAGTTTTAGAAAATTTTCATCACTTAGACACGAGCCTAGTGCAAAGGCTGGTTTTTTTGTAATAAAAT
This sequence comes from Bdellovibrionales bacterium, assembly GCA_023301025.1. Classification (GTDB taxonomy): domain Bacteria; phylum Bdellovibrionota; class Bdellovibrionia; order Bdellovibrionales; family UBA1609; genus JALZUR01. The sequence goes on from JALZUR010000021.1 coordinate 19,902, forward strand.
CACAGTTATAATGCTTCATATTTTGGCCCATTGCTCCCCCCAGAGTAATTAGGTCGTAGTATTCTATCCCCATTATATTTTTATGTGTTTGCCTTTGACTCTGCAACAAGAACTAATTTAAATTGAAAAAAATTTAGGACTTATAATGTCAAACAAACAATGCAGCGTAATATTAGAGCAAGAGTTAAGAAAACTTAAGGGTGAGCTTGAGCAGAAGAATTTAGATTTAGTTTTTTACAAAGAAGAGCTTGATCGGATCAACCAAGGCCTTTCAAAGCTTTTGATGGGTTTAGATCAAGACCTTTCAGCTATTCGTACTGTTTTTAAATACTTAGTTCCTTCAAGGTTTCCTCATATTTCAGGTTTTCAATTTAGCACTAAGTATATTTCAGGTATGAGGTTTAATGGAGATTATATTGATGTTTTTGAGCAAAAAGATAAGTTTAAATTTAACCTTATCATGTCTACAACAAGTGGACCTGCCTTAACAGCATTACTTATTGGGTTTTTACTTAAATTCGGAAGAGACTTTGGTGAAGAAAAAGGTGTTACTAGTCCAAAAGATTTTTTAAATAGAGTTGTTGCTGAAATAAAAGATAAAGATGAAAAGCCGACAGATATTCAGTTGGCATGTGCTTTGATTAATAAAAGAACCTATGAATTAGAGTGTGAGATTCATGGTGGAGTAAAGTGTTACTTTCAAAAGAGCGACTCTACAGATGAAGTCTTAGAAATAAACTCTAAAGATGGAAATAAAAAAATAAAGCTCAATTCATATGATAGGTTTTTACTAGTCTCACCTGGACTTTTGGGAGCACTTAATCAAAGTGGTGAGGCTTTTGGTTCGGCTCCAGTGATTAGCTCTATAAAAACAGTGTCCAATACGCAATCTATTCATGACTTGAGAAACGATATTTTATTTAAACTAGACCGGCACTTAGGTGGAAGAAAGCCTATGCAAGATGTGTCTCTTATAATACTCTCTGTAGACAACAACGTAATCAAATTAGTTTAGGAGCAAAAGCAATGTCCATTGAAGTATATGATAAAGCAGTAGATAGAGGTTTAGAGGGCATCGTAGCGTGTTCGACCTCGGTGTCTTCTATAGTTGATGCAACATTAACATATAGAGGTTACACAATTGAAGACCTTGCTGCCAATGCAAGTTTTGAAGAGGTGATCTGGCTTCTTTGGAACAGTTCAAAGCCTACAGAGGCTCAAACAAAATCGCTTAGAGAAAACTTATGTGAAGCATCAGCACTTACGACAGAAGAGTTAAATTTTTTACAAACATTACCTGTTAAAAGTGTTCACCCGATGGCGTGGTTAAGAAGTGCCGTTTCTTCATTGAGCTTATGGGATGAAAAATCACAGAGTGATGAAGAGTCTGATCGAAAAAGTGTAGCTTTAAGGCTTCAATCAAAAATGCCAAGTTTAGTAGCGTTCTTTCATAGAAGAAGAGAAGGAAAAGACTTTGTTCAGCCTAAAAAAGATAAAAATATGGCTTGGAACTTTTTATGGATGATGAAAGGTGCAGAACCTTTAGCTGAAGAGGTAAAAGTTATGGATACATGCCTAACTCTTCATGCAGACCATGAATTAAACTGCTCAGCTTTTTCTACAAAAGTAACTGCTTCTTCTCTAAGTGATATTTATTCTGCTGTAACTTCTGGAATTGGCGCTTTAAAAGGACCTCTTCATGGTGGAGCTAATGAGCAGGTCATGAGAATGCTTTTAGATATTGGAAGTGTTGAGGGTGCAAAAACTTGGGTGAATGAGGCCTTAGCTAATAAAGTAAAAATCATGGGATTTGGCCATAGAGTTTATAAGAATGGTGACCCTAGAGCCAAAATACTTCGTGATATGAGTAAAGAGCTTAGTGAAAAAACAGGAAATGAAAAGTGGTACTTAATGTCTAAGACCATTGAAGAGACTGTTGTTTCAGAAAAAGGTCTTCTCCCAAATGTAGATTTTTACTCTGCTACCGTATACTACTCAATGGGTATTCCACTTGATTTGTACACTCCGATTTTTGCAGTTTCTAGAACGTCTGGTTGGTTGGCTCATATCTTTGAGCAGTACAGCAATAACAGAATCTATAGACCTAGAGGAAAGTGGGTAGGGAAGACTCATTTAAAATGGAGCTAGGAGCTTTTAAAAGATTTAATTTAATCTTTTTGTTCTAAAAAAAGAGCATATTTTTTTAAATATGCTCTTTTAAAAAGAGAAACTTATTTTGGTTTCAACCCTATTGTTCTGCTCTGATGAGACAAATTTACAGTTCTGAAACGCAAAGGCAAGAACAGACACAGAAAATACTGTCCAAAATGTCCAAAAGCCCCTACTTCTCATAATTTAAACCACCCTTAAATTTAGCCAGTGTTTTTGCTAAAACCTGAGACACACTGCCTCAGTCACAATTAACATATATATAACCTAACTTATGTGACTGTGATTGTATTTTTTTGCACTCAAAAACGTAAAATTTAACCAAAGAATTAACACATTCTTAAAGTTAAATGACAAATTCTTAAAAAAAATATAAAAGTTTACAATCAGATAAGATCTCATTTACAGGACTTCTAACACAGTGATATTTTTAAACAGGGTTTGTTTTTAAGCACTTTTTAGGGGGTTTCATGAAAGTTTATTTGTTATTTTTTAGTTTCTTATTTGTAAGTATAAGCGCTTCTGCGACTGGTGAGGTACTACTTTATCAAGAAGAAGTTTTGTGCCCACAAACGCCAGAGGCTGTGAGCAGTTTGTTAGATGATATCAAAGACATACAAAAACAATTTTCTGAAAACTTAGACTGCCAAGAGATTGATATTCAGTTTGATAAGCTGACTTCAATAATAGACGGAAGCCTTCTTCAAACGGATGGCATAGAGGCTATTATTTATGAGGTTGAAGTTGTAATATCTAATTTACCTAGAAAAAAACTCCCTGTTGTTTATGTTATAAATAAATTGCAAGTCTTAAGAGAGATTTTAAACAGATCTAATCTTACACAAGACAATATCCCTAAAATCATGAATGAAGTCAGACAGCTTTTTTTAGATATAGATGCTGAGTTTGAAGAGCACTATTTTACAATCATTCATGGAATCCAAGAGTCATTATTAAAAAGAACAAACAATAAACTTGCTAAAGGCACTCCAAGTCGCCAAGATTTTTTAGATCTTATTTTTAATAATGAAGGAAAGACTCTTTCAGTTAAAGATGCGTTAAAAATACAAAGCTACAGTGCGGCTGTTACTGAAGAAGCTGGTGTTCTTATATCAATGATTTCAAATGCTGCATCAAATGGTGGATCATTTTTTAATCAGAACGCATGTCAAATCAATCCAGAAGAAGAGTTTTCAGCCACTGAGAGAATCACTAATATTTTATATGAAGCCTCATCTTTTATAAGTAAAGTTGCAGGTCCTTATGGCGTGCCTATTCAAATTGGTGCATCTGTTTTTAGCGGAGGAATTAAAGGTCTTTTATCTTACAGAGAGCGTAGAAGAAATATTGATTTTAATAAAGGTGAGCTTGGTGGTTTAAGAAAAAGACAGTTTTATGAAAATTCTGTTTGTCTCTTAGAGAAAACCAATGCTGAAGCGCAAAGAATCTTAAACCCCAATAGACACCTTCAGCGTCTTTTGTATGTAAGAGACAGTGTGATTACAGAGTTTCAAAAAGCGATACCAAACACCTGTGCTTACTGTAGAAGGCTTACTATCGCTCTTAATTCTGAAGATCCTGTTAAAGCTGTTGATGAAATATCTGAGAGTATGAATCAATCTCCAGTGTTAGATTTAGAACCTTTTGAAAAATTGTTTCTTGATATGGCAGAAAGTGAAGCCTTAAATATTGATTGGCTGAATAAAGAGATTGAAAGCTTCACAACCTTGGCCGATAACAATGCCAATGGTATAGGTGCCGCCGAAGTTATAGCAAATCTAGAGCTTCTAAAAAAGTTTTTGTTTAGAACAGCAAGTAAAAACTTTTTGGAGTACTATCAAAGTAAGTACAAAATTGCTTCAAAAGAGTTAAATCAAATGACTAATGCTTTGGTTGGAGTTTTTAATGAAGATTTAAAAGTAATTTCTGAAAAAGTGGATTTTAAAATAATACCGGAAGGGTTTAAAAACTATGTAATGTCTAAACATGATTTAAAAGAAGAGCAAAAACAAAGTTTATATTACAAACAGTCTGATTTAGATATGATGCTTGATTATGAACGCTATGTTTTTGAATCAGTTTATCCCTCTGTTTATAAAATGTTTTTTATAAATGAAAAAGCAAAGCTTATTTCAAGGTACACCCCTTATTCATTCTCAATGTCATTAGAAGCTATCAGAAAGTGGCAAGAAAAAGATTTAAATTTAAGAGTCATTACTGAGTACTGTGACTTTTTTAGAAATGTATTAAAAGCTAATAATTCTGTTCTTTCAGTTTGTGATTCTGAAAAAGTTAAAGAAGCTCAACTTAGTGTTTCGTATTTGAGCTTTTCTTTTGCAGCTCTTTTATCGGGTGATAAGCGAGCCTTAGTTGAAAGTAGAGATGGTCCAATTGATTTTAATCTTCGAGAGCGATTTCGTGTGATTAAAAACTTAAGATTTGATGTTTCGCAACCCGTATTTTTTGCAGATTTTTCTTATGATTTTGAATCTTTAATTCAAGAAGAAGAAGACTACATCATATTTGATGGTGGTGCAGATTTTCTAATCATCAGAGGTGGTGAAAAATTTCAGAACTGGCATTTAACTGCAATTAAAGAATTTAATGAAAGACTTAGTAATAGGGCTGAAAGCATATTAAACGTAGAAAAATTTGATCAAGGCTCAGTCGATGAGAGTTCTTTTGAAGTTGAAAGTACGGATAAGAGTCTACCATAATAGATCACTCAAACAGTAGAATTTAACATTTAATAATAAAAAGCCTAACTGATAAGGCTTTTTATATTAGACGCTTTAGTGATTGAGTTATATTTTTCTAAAGAGCATTAAAAATTTGGAAGAGTGAATCTTTATTATTTTGGTAGTAGTAGTCTATAGTCTCATAGTTAGGCCATTTATCGTTTGAGAGTTCTATTGTGAGATGAGGTGATTTTTTATAGTGAGTGCTCCAATCTTGCAGTCCACCAAAGACTGGATACCACTCATAGCCTCTCGTCACACCTGTTGGAAAAAAACTAGATTTCATATACTCAGCACCATTTGTTATATATTCAAAGCTAAGATCTTTTAAGAAGTCTTCTAGTGGGCCTTTTTCTGTGCTGTTGTCCCAGGGGTAGTTAACCACCTCTGCCCCGCTGTGAAAGTTTGTAGAAAATTTAAAATTATATTGGGTGTAGTAGTTCATAATGGCTTGAACTTCTGGCTCTCGCTCATCTATTACATCTAATTCAGCCCTTGTCCAATCTGGGAAGTTCCTATTTAGATCTACTCTATTTGCATTAGTTCGTTGTCTTTTCTCAGCTCCATCAGGATTTAATGAAGGAATAATGTGAATTCTAAAATTTTCAAGAAGTTTGTAAACAGAGTTACTTTTATTTTTGGACTTACTAATTATATCTTTTGCAAAGAGCATCATAAGATCTCTTCCCGTAATTTCATTTCCGTGAATATTAGCAATGAATAAAACATCAGTTTTACTTGATCTGTTTGCATTTGTTATTTGTAGTGACCAAATATCTCTTAACTCAACAGAAGAACCAATACTTTTAAGTGTGACATGTTTCGGGTAATTATTAGCCATATTAATGAGTTCATTTTCCATTTCTTTAAAACTTGGATAGCTTGAAAACTTATTAATGACTTCACTATGTATATGTTCTGTTTCTTGAGTTTGGTTTTTAATTTTATACTTAACTTTTAAAGAGTCTAAGATACTAAAAAGTGTATCATCACCATACACCTCAAATCCCAAATTTGTAGGATGATCTACTACTAAATCTTTTCTTTTAGATAATCTTTTTAATTTAGAGTTTTGATTAAAAGAAGAATAAGGTTCAACAACAAAAACTGTATTTTTATGAATTACATTTGTTACTGCAAAAGAAATAGAGGGTGTTAGTGAAGCTGCAACAAAAAGAAAAACAAGTAAAAATATAAAAATAGAAGGGTTAATTTTTTTTTCTGATATCATCTTTTTATTCTATAAGTAACTTTCATCGATGTAATTAAAAACTGTTATTATCCAAAGTATCAGCTGGACGTAAGTTCAGAGTATCTTTAGTGATTCTATGAATCGACTCAGTAATCAATACAATAGAGAAACAACATACAACTAGGAGTATTGAATGTTAGGTTACGTTCGCATGATTATTTTTTTAATGTTAAGTTTTTTATTTAGTTTTGCTAATGCTAAAAGTGTTACACCGCCGAGTTTTACAAATAAAAATCTAAGTCAAAAAATTGATATTTATAATAATAAAGTTTTTTTAGAAAAAAGAGATTTAGTTTCAGAAGATCAATCGCGTGAGCTTTTAGGGTTACCGCCTAGATTTGCAATAACTAATAAAACATTTATCAATCCTCAAAGTTTCGGAACTTGGGAATCTTTAAACAGTCAAACATCTGTTTGGAGACTTGATATTAGTTCTGAAAATGCAACATCAATAAACTTAGGCTTTACGCAATTTAGTTTACCTCAAAGTGCAAGTCTTTACATTTACTCTAAAGATAAAACACAAGTGAGAGGTCCTTTTACTGGTGAAGCTTTTAATAAAGCAAAAGAGCTTTGGACACCTGTTGTTTTGGGTGATGAGCTAAGAGTTGAACTTGTTGTTGATAAATTTGAGCAAAAAGATGTCTTTTTGATTTTAGGTTCAGTCAATCATGGGTATAGAGGTTTTGGAACTCAAGATAAAATGTCTAGATCAGGCTCTTGTAATGTTGATGTTGCATGTTCAATGAGTGAAGGCTGGGAAGATCAGATAAGATCAGTTGCTGTAATTTCAACTGGCGGTAGAACTTTTTGTACGGGTTTTTTAGTAAATAACACAAATCAAGATGGGCGCCCTTTATTTATGACTGCTAACCACTGTAGGATTACTGATTCTAATGCAGCCAGTTTAGTGTCTTATTGGAACTATCAAAATACTACATGCAGAGAGCCTTTATCTTCTGAAAGTGGCGCTTCTGGTGATGGGGAGCTTGATCAGTTCTCTACCGGTGCAACGTCTTTGGCAAGTGGAGAAGATTCAGATTTTTCAATTGTAGAATTCAACGAATCTATTGATCCTGCTTTTGATGTTTTTTACTCAGGTTGGGATGCGCGTACTGTTGATCCTTTAGCTACAACAGCAATTCATCATCCTAATACAGACGAAAAGAGAATAAGTTTTGATTATGATCCTGGAACAACAACAACGTATTTATCTGAAAGTGTTGATGATCAGGGAACACACATTATGGTTGCAGATTGGGATGTTGGAACAACTGAGCCTGGGTCATCAGGATCGCCACTTTTTGATCAAAACAAAAGAATTGTGGGACAACTTCATGGTGGACGTGCTTCTTGTGGAAATGATAGTGCTGATTGGTACGGACGAATTTCTTACTCTTGGAACTTTGGTCTAAAAGAAATTTTAGATTCAGGTAATACAGGGGAGTTATTTATTGATGGTCTTAATGGTCAACCAAGTAGTGAAACTCCTGATGAAGATAGCCAAGATGTGTGTAGTACTGAGCTAACAGCAGCTTCAAATGATGAGAGTGTAGAGATTCCAGATAACAATTCACAAGGTGTAAGTGCTACTGTTTCTTTTTTAAATACAGAAGAGCTTGCCGCAGATATAAAAGTTTCAATTGATGTGAGCCACACGTATATCTCAGATTTAAAAATCACTTTAACATCTCCATCAGGACGTTCAGTGGTCCTTCATGATGGTACTGGATTTAACTCTGATAATATTATCGGTGTATATCCCCTTGATTTAATTGCAGAAGAAGAGCTTTCAATCTTTAACGGCGAAGCCCTCAGCGGAGATTGGACACTAACTATTGTAGATAGTGTTGGTTTTGATTTTGGAATTTTAAATTTGGTACAGATTGAAAATGGCAAAGCGCTAATTTGTCGCTAATAGTTTTGAACTACTAAAGTAAGAGTAGAAAAATAGCCCTTACTTTAATAATTAGAAAGGCTGCGAAGAGTATTTTTTAAAGATCTTCGTCTTCGCTGTCACTTTCATTTTCAGATAAAAACTGTTCTAAGTCTTCAGAGTTTGAAGACTTAACTTTGAAAAGCCATCCATCTTCATTATTATCATCAAATAAAAGTTCAAAGTCAGATTGTACAGCCGTATTAATATCGACGATTTCGCCTTCAATAGGGGCGTATAGGTTTATTGGGCCGTCATCGGTTTCCACTTCCCCACAAATCTCTTCAGTGTTCACTTCATTTCCCTCTTCAGGAAGATCAACACCCCAAACTTCATTTATGTCTTCAAAGACCTCTTGTTTAACACCGATTGTAACAACATCTTCATTAACTATAGCCCAAAGCTGATCATTGTATTCGATTATACTTTCATCTTCCATTCATAACCTCTTATTAAATAAAATTGATCTTAGGTTTAAGTTTAAAGTTTTAAACGTCGTAGTACAATTCAAATTCGTAAGGGGTTGGGCGAAGTTGAAGAGCTCTAACTTCATTTTCCCACTTTGTATTAAGCCACGCATTTAAAAGATCATCATCAAAAACTTCGCCTTTTTGTAAAAATCCACGGTCTTTATCAAGACTTTCTAATGACTCCCCTAAACTGGAAGGCACAGATTTAATACCCTCAGCTTCTTGCGGAGGAAGTCCGTAAATGTCTTTATCTAAAGGTTCTCCTGGTTCAATTTTATTCTCAATTCCATCAATACCTGCCATCAATAGAGCAGCAAAAGCAAGATAGACATTAGCTGTAGCATCTGGAGTTCTAAATTCTATGCGCTTAGCCTTTGGATTGTCTCCAGAATTTGGAATTCTTATGGCTGCTGATCTGTTTTTATAGCTGTAGGCAAGCTTAATAGGTGCTTCATAACCTGGCACAAGTCTTCTGTAAGAGTTTGTTGTTGGATTTGTAAAAGCGCATAAGGCTGGAGCATGTTTTATAATTCCACCGATAAAGTAAAGAGCCTCATCAGATAGACCAGCGTACTTTTCTCCAGCAAAAAGTGTATCTCCATTTTTCCATAAAGACATATGAGTGTGCATGCCTGATCCATTATCACCGTATATTGGTTTTGGCATAAAGGTCGCACTCTTTCCGTTTCTGTAAGCAACGTTTTTCACAACATATTTAAACCACATCATTTTATCAGCCATTTCTAAAAGCTCATCAAAACGAATATTGATCTCACCTTGGCCAGCTGAAGCTACCTCATGGTGGTGACGTTCAACTTTTATATCAAGAGCATCTAACTCTAAAGATATTTCGGTTCTTAAGTTGTGTTGCGAGTCCACAGGCATTGCTGGAAAGTAACCACCTTTAGCTTTTGGTCGGTAGCCATGGTTGGCGCCATCTTCATCGCGACCAGAGTTCCAATGACCTTCGTCAGAATCTATAGAGTAAAAGGCTGAGTTTTCTTTTTGCTCAAAACGTATGTCATCAAAAATAAAAAACTCTGCCTCTGGTCCAAAAAAAGCAGTGTCCGCAAGACCTGTAGCTTTTAAATAGTTCAAAGCTTTTTTTGCCACTTGTCTTGGATCACGGTTGTAAGGCTTAAAGGTTTCAGGGTTTACAATGTCACAAATTACTGAGTAGGTAGGAACTTCAGTGAAGGGGTCTATTTTTGTGGTTTTTAAGTCAGGAACCATCTTCATGTCAGAGTCTTCGATGGACTTCCAGCCTCTTATGGAGCTTCCATCAAAATTGAAGCCTTCTTCTAAAGTATCTTCATTTATTTCTGTCATAGGAATTGTTAAGTGCTGCCAAGCCCCATGGAGATCTGAAAATTTCAAATCGATCATTAATATATCGTTCTCTTTTGCTTTTTTTATAAACTCACTGGCTTTCATATTTTTAGAGTCCTTTGCTACTTTTTCTTATTGGTTTTTATCTGTCTTTTGATTTTTATTTATACTAATTGTTTTGTTCTTTGAGGCTAGATTGCTTTTTCATTTTTTTCGCCTGTTCTAATACGAATTGCTTCCTCTATAGGGTAAATAAAAATTTTCCCATCCCCTAAGGAGTTTGTTCTAGCTGAGTTAAGTATAGCCTCAGTTGCAAGCTCAACTAAAGCATCAGGGAGCACCATTTCAAGTTTTACTTTTGGCAGAAAATCTACAACATATTCAGCATCTTGATAAATTTCTGTGTGGCCTCGTTGTTTTCCAAAGCCACGAACCTCAGATACTGTAACACCCTCAACCCCAACCTCAGAGAGGGCATCAATGACATCATCTAACTTGTACGGCTTTATAATGCTCTCTATCTTCTTCATAAACTCATCTTATTTAAGGTATAGGCAAACTGGTATCATGTATGGAGCTTAAGTCAAAAAAAAATCTCAATGTCGTATTGGTAGAGCCTGAAATTCCGAATAATACAGGCAACATTGGAAGAACTTGCGTCTCTTTAGAGGCTTCTCTACATTTAGTTGGCCCTTTGGGCTTTGATTTAGAAGAAAAAAAGCTTAGACGGGCAGGTTTAGACTACTGGCCCCATCTGGACCTACATTTATATAAGAATCAGGAGGAGTTTTTTTCTAAACTTGAAAGCTCCAAGTCTGAAAATACAACAGTTCAAAATTCTATTTCTATGGATTTTGCAGACCGGGATACTAAAATACAAAAAAAAGATCAGCTGGCATTTCTTACAACTAAAACAGATCGATCTTACTTTGATGCCGACTTTTCTAATCAAGACTACTCGGATTTATGGTTAATTTTTGGCAAAGAGACAAAGGGGCTTAGTGAAGATGTGAGACAGCGCTACTGTGATGACCTTTACACTATACCGATGATTGGTAAGACGAGAAGTTTAAATTTAGCTAATTCTGTAGCCATTGTACTGTATGAAGCCTACAGGCAGATTATAAGTTAAGGTTTAAAAATAAAATATTGCGAATAAAATTTGCATTTTATAAATTAACAGGACTGACAATCAGAAATTTTCTATAAGTAACTATTTACTAAAATTAGCAGTCTTAGTCTTAAGGGGGTCTAGCCTTTAAAGTTATTTGGGTTTAGTGTTAAGAGTATGAAATTACTAACTAAAATTTTTGGCACTCAGCATGACAGAATGATGAAAACTTTAAGACCTGAAGTTAATCGGATCAATGAGCTTGAGCCACACTTTAAAAAGCTAACTGATGATGAGCTAAGAGCTCAAACTGTAAAATTTAGAGAAAGAATAAATAATGGAGAAAGCTTAGACAATCTTTTGCCTGAAGCTTTTGCAACATGTAGAGAAGCGGCCACTAGAGTTTTAGGTATGAGGCACTATGATGTGCAGCTTATTGGTGGCATGATCCTCAATCGAGGTAATATTGCAGAGATGAGAACTGGTGAGGGAAAAACCCTCGTGGCGACCCTTCCTACGTATTTAAATGGATTAAGTGGCAAAGGTGTTCACATTGTTACAGTAAATGACTACTTAGCTACGAGGGATGCAGAGTGGATGTCTCAAGTTTACAATTGGATGGGACTCAGTGTTGGAACAATCACTCACAATTTGTCTGATCAAGAACGTAAAACTTCGTATGGCTCAGATATCACTTACGGAACAAACAATGAATTTGGTTTTGATTATCTAAGAGATAACATGAAATTTGATCCAGAAAATTTTGTACAAAGACCTTTAAACTTTGCCATAGTAGATGAGTGCGATTCAATTTTAATTGATGAAGCTAGAACACCACTTATAATTTCTGGTGCTGCTGAAGATGATGTAACAATTTATAAAGAGATTGATAAGATTGTTCCCCACTTAAAATTAGATCAACACTTTACCTTAGAAGAAAAATCAAAAACGGTTTCAATAACTGAAGAAGGAAACTCTCAGGTTGAAAAATTTTTAGGTGTTGAAAATGTTTATGATATTCAAAACATTGGTAAACTTCACTACATTTACCAAGCACTAAAGGCTCATCACCTTTTTAAGAGAGATGTAGATTATATGGTTGTTGAAGGTGATGTTATTATCATTGATGAATTTACAGGACGACTTATGGAAGGTCGCCGTTGGAGTGATGGGCTTCATCAAGCGGTTGAGGCTAAAGAAGGAGTTCCTGTTAGAAAAGAAAATCAGACTTTAGCAACAATTACGTTTCAAAATTATTTTAGAATGTACAATAAACTTTCTGGAATGACAGGGACTGCAGAAACTGAATCTGTGGAATTTCAAAAGATTTACAACTTAGGTGTTGTTGTTATCCCTACAAACAAACCCATCGCTAGAAAAGATAAAAATGATATAGTTTTTCAAACAGAGAATGCAAAATTTAAAGCCATTGCAAAAGACATTAAGAATAGATCAGACTCTGGCCAACCAATTTTAGTGGGTACTGTTAGTATCGAACGTTCGGAAAAACTTAGTAATTTGCTAGATAAAGAAAAGGTTAAGCATAATGTTTTAAATGCTAAGCAGCACGAGCGTGAAGCAGAAATTGTGGCCCAAGCGGGTCGCAAAGGTTCTGTTACTATTGCTACAAACATGGCTGGGCGTGGAACAGACATAATGCTTGGGGGAAACCCGGAGTTTATGTCAAAACTTGAAACAGGTGTTGAGGAAGGGGATGACTTTGATAGTGCTCTTTTAAAATACAAAGAACAGTGTGATCAAGAAAAAGAACTTGTTAAGACTGCTGGTGGTCTTTACATCATCGGAACTGAACGTCACGAAGCACGACGTGTGGATAATCAGCTTCGAGGTAGGGCTGGGAGACAAGGGGATCCTGGAGAGTCTAGGTTTTATCTTTCATTAGAAGATGATCTTATGCGAATTTTTAATGGCGAACGAATGAAGGCCATTATGTCTAGGCTAAATGTTGATGAAGAAGAGCCACTTGAAGCTAAAATGGTTTCAAAGGCTATTGAAAATTCGCAGAAAAAAGTTGAAGGTCACAACTTTGATATAAGAAAGCATCTTTTAGAGTTTGATGATGTTATGAACCAACAAAGAAATATTGTTTATACCTTAAGGCGAGAAGTTTTAAACGATCAAGATGTGGATAGAAAAGTTTTAGATATGATGGGGAATAGAGTATCTGACCTTCTAGATCAGTATGTTCCTGATGAACATAAAAAAGAAAATTGGGATTTAGAGGGCTTAAAGTTTTCTCTTCATCAACAGTTCGGTGTGAGTTTAGAGTTTAAAGATAGCATTGAGGCATCCGAACTCACAGAGCTTGTGAGTACTTCAGTGAAAATGGCATTTGACGATCAAAAAGAAAATCTTGATAAAGTTTTTTCTAGAATCAGAAAAATTATATACCTTCAAACAATAGATACTCAGTGGAAAGATCATCTTAAAACTGTGGATAGACTTAAAGAAGGTATAAACTTAAGAGCTTACGCACAAAAAGATCCAATTATTGAGTATAAAAAAGAAGCCTTTAAGGCTTTTGAAGAGATGAATCATCAGATTCAAGCAGAGACTCTAGAAAAACTTTTCAAAGTAAATTTAGTATCTCATGAAGATGTTGATGAGTCAGAACTTTTTGAAGAGGATCAAGATTTAAATTATGAGGGTTCTGAACAGAGTGAGAGCTCTCTTAGCTCTGGTAATGCCATTGCTGGAATGTCCAATGAGACAGTTATGGAGCAGGGAGCAAACTTCAGGTCTCAGGGAAATGAACCAAACCTTAGTCGAGCACAAAGAAGAAAAATGGAGAAAAAAAGTAAAACTAAAACTAAAATTAAGATCTAGGTTTTACTTTTTGTTTAACTACTTTTTTTACCTTTGATAGCGAGGCTTGATGAACGCAACATGTCCAGAATGTAACACAGAGTTAGATGAAGATTTTGGGATAGTGACTTGTACGTCTTGTGGAGCCGTGTGCTCAGTAGATTTAGATGGAAGTGTTGTAGTTCAATCTGATGACGTAGATACGGTAGCAGGTGTAATAGAAGTTGAAGCGACTGCAGGTGATACGAAAGAAGCTACTTTTGATACAGATAATAAGGGTAGTTTTGAAGATCTTGAATCTTTAGCAGAAGAAAGCTTAAGTTCGGAAGAAAGTACGCTTGATCAAGTTCCAAATTTTTCTTTAGAAGACATTGATTCTGAAGCTTCTGCACTTGAAGAGCCTGGTTTAAAAAATACTGAGGATGTTATAAATGAATCACTTGAAGCAGGCACTTCATCAAGTTCAAGTGCAGTTTTGTCTAGTAAGGCTTTTTTTCAAGGCTTAGATATTTTTTCAGATCAATTAGAGTCAGTAGATCATTTTCATACTTTTTTTGATTTATTTGTTTCAGGTTTTGAAACAAAAAAGGATTTAAAAGAGGCTTTAGAGCTGACGCTTGATGAACGTCTTGAGGTTACAGCAGATAAAATACTATTCGATACAAACAGACAAGAGTTTAGAGTAGCTAAAGTTAGCTATCTTAGATTAGTCAATCTACATAAACGTCTTTCTACTCTTGGCTTTGTAAAATTAGATTGGCTCTTATCAGAAAGTCCAAAAGCGCTTAATCTTTCTGAAAAATTTATAAGTCCTCTTACAGCTGAAGAGTCTCTATCTGAAAATTTAGATTTCTCTGAAAAAAGTGAAGAAGATGTTGAAGTAGCAGAAGATCCTACTCAAGATGTGGATAGAACTGAAGATTCAGGTTTTGTAGAAGAAGATAAAGACACTAGTATGGTTTATGATTCAGATTTAACAGCTACGGCTGAAACTGAAGATTCACCACCACACTTTGATGACGAAGACTTAAACACTCTCGACTCTGAAGATGATTTTAATTAAACCTAATGCTCTCGATTCTTGAAATTAAAGGGCTTAGGGTTTAAAAGTTTTTGATAATAGCTCTGACATTCTAATAAAACCTTATTTTTTTCATAGTCACTTTTTCGTTTTACAGGTTCTATAAGCCCATTTTTATATATATCAGTATTGACCATTGCTATATCAAAAAGGCTTTCTTCAAAAAGTTTTATATCTATTGGAGCTCTAAAAGTATTTGGCAGAGATGTTAGTTTTTTTGAAAAAGAAAAGAGTTTATCAATAGTACTGTACTTTAAAGCATTAAGTTTAAAATCATTTGGACTTACAAAAGAGGACTTAAACACATTCAAATTTTTATTGGGTGCAATAACTAACCCGCCTTTATGAGTTAAGAGTAAACTGTCAATATCAGAGGAGTTGTATTCAATATATAAGCTTAATGTTCCAGTTGATTTTGGGGCTATAGTTAAAATTTTATTAGCTTTTATGTCATTTTGTTTTGAAGACTTCCAGTAAAGTTTTACAGCTATTGGGTGTCTTTCAAGTCTATAGTGTTCATACATGTATATTGGATATGAGCCCTTACAGTGTTTTTCAACTAGGAGTTCATCAGAAGATTCGTGATAACTTGTTTTCTTCATATTAAAAGAAAAAACATCAGTATTGTTTAAGGCTTCAAGTTCTTTAAAATGAAGCCTTAATTCCTCGTTACTGATATTTTCATAATCCACTTGAAGCAAAACGTTTGGAAGTTCGAGATCGACATTGTTATTGCCTCTAATAAACGTATTTCTCTTTTTCACACTGTAATGATATTTTAGAGGTTTTTCGGTCAATTCATCTATGACTCTTAGATTTAAAAAATTAAGAGAATTTTTTATTTTTTCATAAGATCTTATAAAATCAAAAGTCTTTGAAGTTATCAGCCTTCCGTCTTGATTTAAGGCTGTGAAAATACAGTTTTCAATGGGATTAGTTTTAGTTTCAGGGTGGAGCTTAAGTTTAGTTTTTGAAATAGTAATTCTGTTTGTATAAGGCTTTTCTGTTTGATCAGGAGGGTCTAAAAATTCAGTTAAATCTAGTTTCTTCAATGAATTGCTATAACAAAGAAGCTGAGGTTTGTCTAAAGCCAACTGTCTTTTTGAAGCTTCGCCCATAGGCAGAGTACTTTTGTAAACAGCCTGCGGAAGAGAATGGCTTTCAAAAAGATTAGGCCTTTTTTTACTTATAGACTTAGAGGTTTTTAGTTTTAACTCATGAGATGAGTCTTTGTATTCAAAGTTAAACCCTTTGAGATTTTTTTGATCTGTAGAGCCAAAAGAGTTTTTTACAGAGGCTCTAAAATCACATTTTTCAAAATGATTAGGGTAAATAAGTAAGGTTTCTGGTAAATGGTTGGCTAAAGGTAAAGAAGGCAAAGCGCGTTTACCTTCATTAGTGTAGTAGACGGTTTTTTTATACACTTTTTTCTTACTCAATACGGATGTTCTCTTATAGCAGCTTGCCTGAAGCTCAAGTTGCATGTTTTCCGATAACCCTGATATTAAAAAATATGAGTTTAACTTAAAATTTTTAGATTCAGTCAAACTTTTACTGACATCTTGAATCTTAAACTCTTTTATTCCAGGCCAGGGGTCATCAATGTAAAACTCAGAAGAGTCGCCACAAGAGATAAGAGAAAACAAAAAGATTAAAAGGACATACGGTTTTAGTGCTAGAAAAAGCATTTGGGTGCACTCCTGAATTGTTTAAAAGCGTAGTTGCTATAAACTGAATACAAAAAGTGGTGTTTGCCTCTAAGGTTATAATAAATAAATTCTATGTGTTTGATCCGGAGCTTTGTCCGAATTCTGGAAAGGGCTTTTTTAAGTTGTGTGTTTTAACAGTATGGTTAATGTCATATAAGAATGATAGGTCTTATAGAATCAGTCTTCATTTCCAAATTCAGAGATCTCTTTTTTTGTAAAAGAGCGTTTAAATGTTTTTTTGATCATAAGATTGTCCTCAAAAGTAAAAATATGGGTGTATAGAATTTTTTCTGCACCTACTTTTGAAGATGTAACAGACTCAAAAAACCACACATCTTGACCTTTTCCATGGTATTTTTTTACCGGATTTGAAAACTGATAAAGCACTTGTCTTTTGGTTTGGCCTAAAGGCGCGTCTAAAAGTTTTTTGTGCATACTTGTGCACCCACTGAGCATGAAAAATACGGTAATGATTTTAAGTCTCATTGTGTTGCCTTGTTGTGGAGATTTGTATCTTTTTAAGTCCATTTTCCCTTAAGTTAATATGAAACCATTTCGTAAAAAAATTGCATAATGATAACAGTGTGTGTAACACTTTAAATGTTTACAAATTACTAATTGGAGTGTTTTTAAAATGAGTTCTGAGCAAGATCACTATTCAAAATCTGGCATGGTCATGTTTATTCTTTCTATGTCTATCAGTTTTTTATTTTTTATCTATATAGCTTTCATTCATCCTGGTGTTGAAAATCTAGATAAGTTTGAGCAGATAAAAAAAGTCGAAAAAGGCTCAAGCCCTCAAGCTGAAGTAAAATCAGTTGACCCTGAGTCTGAAAAAGAGCCTTGGATAACTTCAAAAGAGATGATAGCTGCAGGGGCTAAAGTTTATGCCCAGAACTGTGCCACCTGCCATGGTAAAACTGGTTTAGCAGATGGAATTGCTGCAACTCCTGATACAAGAAACTTGGTTACAGGCAACTGGAAGGCCGGCGGGACGTCTGTTGCACTTTTCAAAACTTTGCAAAATGGTCTAGAAGGTACCGGTATGGTTTCTTTTAAGGCTTCAGTGAGTCCGGCAAATAGGTGGGCTCTAGTGCATTGGATCCGCTCAATTACTGAAAATAAAGTAGAAGATGTAAGCCAAAATGAACTTAAATCTTTTGCTTCAACTGCTGATTAAAGAATTTTTTGAAATGAAAAAGTATTACGTCTTATTATTTATAACTTTTCTTCTAGCTTCTCTAGAAGCTGGTGCTGTAGATCCTAAACAGACAGCACTACTTCCTAAAGAGCTTGAGTTTATTGGTATCGATAAAGCTGTGGTTGGCAGTACAATTACAACAGACCTTGAGTTTACAGATGAAGAAGGTGAGATTGTTTCACTTTCGTCTCAATTCTTAGATGGCAAGCCTGTACTTTTATCCATGGTTTATTACAATTGCCCAGGCCTTTGTAGCATACACATGAATGGAGCTGCTGCGCTTTTTAACGAAATGGACCTTAAGCCCGGCGTTGATTTCAACTGGATTGCTGTTTCAATGGATCATAACGAATCTGCTGATCTAGCAGTTGAAAAAAAGATAAATTATATGGATCAGTTTTCTGGTGAGTATGCGGAAGCTGGCTGGAGGTTTCTAACTTCTAAAAACTCCAAGGCAAATTTAGATAAGCTTACTAAAGAGCTTGGTTTTACTTATAGGTGGGATGAAAAAACAAAACAGTTTGCTCATACCGCTGCTTTTTATGTTTTAAGTCCTGAGGGAGTCATTACACAAATAGTTCCTGGTGTTGGCTTTGATAAGAAGACTGTTCGTTTATCTTTGGTGGAGGCTTCAGATGGTAAAATTGGGAACACAATCGATAAACTATTATTAATTTGTTTTGAATTTGATCCCAACAAGAGTAAGTATGTACTATACTCTTGGAATGTTATGCGCGCAGCGAGTGCTTTAACAGTTTTAATTTTAGGTATTATACTTATTCCAATGTGGAGAAAAGAAAGATCCAAAGGTGCAAACTCATGATTAAAAAGTTGTCAGCTTTTACTTCTATACTTTTTACAAGTGCATCAGCTTTTGCTGAATACGGCATGCCCCAGGCGGGAAACAACTATGCCTCACGTGTAGATTCCTTATATTATTTTTTGCTTATCGCAAGTTTAATCTCTTGCATACTAGTGATTGGCGGAATGATTTTCTTTGTATTTAAATACAGAAGAAAATCTGAATTTGACCAAACGCCATATATCTCTCACAACAACACTCTTGAGTTTTTATGGAGTTTTATTCCATTCGTCATATTCATGATTGTTTTTGTCTGGGGATTTTTACTTTTTAGAGAGGCTGAAACAGCTCCTAAAAATGCTTTTGAAATTCATGTTTATGGCAGGCAGTGGGCTTGGGACTTTGCCTACAAAAGCGGTAAAACTACGACCAATGAACTTGTTGTTCCCGCGGGTAGACCAGTAAAGCTTATTATGACTTCAAAAGATGTTCTACATAGCTTTTTTATACCGGCACTTAGAATCAAACAAGATGTGATTCCTGGAAGATATACAAGCTTGTGGTTTGAAGCTGAAAAAAAAGGTGAGTACCAAGTTTTTTGTACAGAATACTGTGGAGCAGAGCACTCAGGCATGCTTGCAAAAATGAAAGTTTTATCAAATGAAAAATTTGAAGAGTGGCTTTCTGATGATCCAATGAAAGAGTATGAAGGTTTATCTTTAGCTGCTCGTGGTGAAAAAGTGGTCTCAAAAAAGGCCTGTACAGCCTGTCATAACTTTAATGCAGATGTAAACGGAGCTATAGCTCCAGGTCTTAAAAACTTAATTGGGAAAAAGAGAAACTTTGCAGATGGAAGCTCCATGATTGCGGATAGAGAGTATATTCGTGAGAGTTTAAAGTATCCTCAGAAAAAAGTTGTTGCGGCTTATGATGGAAAAGCTGCGATGCCACTCATTCCGTTAAATGAAGATGAGATCACTTGGATTATTGAATATATAAAATCAGATAAAGATTAGTTTAAAGCTAAGTTGTTGGTTTAAGACAAAAAAAAGTCTTAGACAAAAGGAGAAGTTAACTATGTCTTACGCGGCAGGTTCAAATTACTTAAATCACGAAAAAGGTTTATGGTCTTGGTTGACCACTCTTGATCATAAAAGAATAGGGATCATGTATATGATCTCTGTATTTACATTCTTTTTTATAGGTGGAGTTTTTGCGATGCTTATGAGACTGGAGCTTTTTGATCCAGGTCCACTTTTTGCGGCGCAAACCTACAATCAAATGATGACCTACCATGGAGCTATAATGACCTTTATGGTCATTATACCAGGAATCCCTGCATTTATAGGAAACTTTACTCTACCTTTACTTATTGGCGCTAAAGATGTGGCCTTTCCAAGAGTGAATTTACTAAGTTGGTACTGTTTGATGGTTGGTGCTGCTATATCTTTTGCAACTTTGTTTTTTGCAGGAGTAGATACAGGGTGGACGTTCTACACTCCGTATTCTATTCAAACGAGTGGTACAGTTTTAATGGTTTTGGGTGCCTTTGTTATGGGGTTTTCTTCAATTCTTACAGGGCTTAACTTTATTGTTACTGTTCACAAGCTTCGCGCTCCAGGTATGACCTTTTTTAGAATGCCGTTAATGGTATGGGCTTTGTATTCGACGGCTGTTATTCAAGTTTTAGCAACTCCAGTGCTTGCCATAACTTTGCTTCTTCTCGCTTTTGAAAAAATGTTTGGTGTGGGTATTTTTGATCCTAATTTAGGTGGCGATCCAGTGATGTTTCAGCATTTTTTTTGGTTTTATTCTCACCCTGCCGTTTATATAATGATTCTTCCAGCGATGGGAATCATCTCCGAACTTATAACAACGTTTTCTAGAAAAACGATTTTTGGTTACAGAGCAATTGCTTTTTCAAGTATTGGTATTGCTGCTGTAAGCTTCTTTGTGTGGGGCCACCATATGTTTGTGTCAGGCCAGTCTTCATTTGCAGGGATCATTTTTTCATTTATTACAATGCTAGTGGGTGTACCTACTGCTATTAAAACCTTCAACTGGGTAGCCACAATGTACAGGGGCTCCATTCAGTTAAAAAGCCCTATGCTTTATGCCCTTGGCTTTCTTTTTCTTTTTACTATTGGTGGAGTAACAGGGATTATGCTTGCAACTCTTGCTGCTGATGTACATTTTCACGACACTTATTTTGTTGTGGCACATTTTCACTATGTGATGGTTGGTGGAACACTTATGGCTATCATGGGTGGTGTTTACTACTGGTTACCAAAAATGTTTGGTAAAATGTATAACGAGTTTGGTGCGCAGCTTTCATTTTTGTTTATTTTCTGCGGCTTTAACATAACCTTTTTCCCACAGTTTCTTTTAGGCTCTGCTGGGATGCCTAGGCGTTATCATGAGTATCTACCTGAGTTTACATCATTAAATAAGATTTCTAGTATTGGTGCTTGGACCATTGGTTTTGGTTTTTTGATTGCCTTAGCTGTTATTATTCATTGTATACTTAAAGGTGAAAAGGCTCCGCAAAATCCTTGGGGTGGTAAAACACTTGAGTGGACTCATGCGGACTCTCCGCCTATACACGAAAATTTTGCAACTACCCCTGTTGTTGAAGCAGGTCCTTACGAATACGGAAGGTGATTTATGGCCCATAGAATAACTGATACAGACGGCTCTCATTATGCCTTTCATTACAAAAATTCAAACCACGAGTTTGAGGCTTCAAAGTTTGGTATATGGGTATTTTTGTGTACAGAAATACTTATGTTTGGAGGGCTTTTTGTTGGCTACATTTTAAATTCTGGAAAGTACCCAGAGGTTTTTGAAGTGGGTGCTACATTTCTAGATTGGAAACTTGGTTTTCTAAATACAGTGATACTTCTGTTCAGTTCATTTACTATAGCTCTCTCCATTAGAAATATTCAAATTGGCGAGCAGAAAAAAGCTTTTAACAATCTTCTAGTCACAGTTTTATGTGGATTTGGATTTATGGGAGTTAAAGGTTACGAGTACAGTCACAAGTTTCACTTAGGTTTACTGCCCGGAAAGTTTTTCAACTACACTCCACACACTGCAGAGAGTGACTCTCATCCCACCGGTGAAGCTGATGAAAAGCCTGCTAGATCTAATGCATCTGAGACTTCTCATGTAAGTGAACTTCCAAAAAATATGCCTATGTATTTTTCGTTCTATTTTGTGATGACTGGAATTCATGGAACACACGTAATAATTGGTATGTGCTTGATACTATGGGCGATGCTACGATTGAAGCGTGGTGATTTTGATCCAAAGCACTACACATTTGTAGAAGGGGCAGCCCTTTTTTGGCATTTGGTTGATTTGGTTTGGATTTATCTTTTCCCACTACTTTACTTGGTATAAGGAGCTTTGCAAATGAGTGAACATGAACATCATATTCTTCCTTTTAAGTTGTATTTAAAGATCTTCTTAAGTTTGGTCCTTTTCACCTTTATAACTGTTTGGGTTGCACAGTTTAATTTTGGTAGTTTAAATACTCTTATTGCGATGATTGTTGCAACAATTAAAGCTACACTTGTGGCTCTTTATTTCATGCATTTAAAGTATGATGATAAGACAAACGCTGTGTGCTTACTTGCCGGTGTGTTTTTTCTTGTGGTGATGTTTGCTTTTATTGCCATAGATGTTGCAAGCCGTATTCCTTTAGAGAGTACACTTTAAATAAGTGTTGTCTTATTTAAAAAAAGTTTTTAAAGCTTATCAGTCCCTTACAAAGTTTGGAATTGTACTTTTTGTTCTAGTTGTAGGCCTCTCCGGCTATGCTTTAGGTTTACCTGCGGGTTCAGGTGTCGATTTTTCAATTGTTTTAGTTTTTGTATTTGGTCTTTACACTTTAAGTGCCGGAAGTCTTGCGCTGAATCAGGTGCAAGAGGTGGATATTGATAAAAAAATGACCCGAACCCAAACGCGACCTATTGTGTGTGGTTTTTTCTCTAAAGTCCAAGCTCTTTCAATTTCACTTCTTTTGATCTCTTTTGGGCTGATTTCTTTATTACTTGTCAGTCCACGGTCTTTCTTTTTTGGCCTACTTACATTAATTCTTTATAATTTGCTCTACACCTATCTTTGGAAAAAGAAGTGGGCCTTTGGAGCTGTGCCTGGAGCTATTCCAGGAGCACTTCCTCCAGTCATTGGCTATCTTGCACACAGTGGGGCAAAGCTTACAGACCCTGATTTATTTTATCTTTTTATGATTTTATTTTTATGGCAGATGCCGCATTTTTGGATATTAGCCATAAAGCTTAAAGATGATTACAAAGCTGGTGGAATACCAGTGCTGCCTGTTTTAATCGGAGAAGAAAGAACACGCTATCATATTGCTCTTTATCTTTTGCCTTATTTAGGTTTAGCAGCTTCTGCTCCTCTTTTTGTTGTAGGTTCAATGGTTGGATCTGTTTTGATGTGGTTTACAGCTTTAACAGTGCTGGTTTTTTTCTTAAGGTATTTACAAAATAATAAAAAGTGGCTTCTGTTTTTTCTTTCTTTAAACATGTCAGTTTTAATTTTTGTGTTGGTTCCAGCCTTTACAACTTTAAAATACTACATCTGATTTTAATTTACATACCTAAGCCTTTTAAAAAACAATTAATACTTACTTTCTTATACTTTTAAGGCGTGTCTGGTTGCACGTCAGGGTGAGCTTTTGAAAACGAATCAAGGTCTTTACAGTTATCATAAATTCTTTGAAGATTTTCGTACTTAGTAAGATCTAGTTCAAATCTTTTAGCATTATAGAGTTGTGGCAGTAAAAACATATCTGCAGCAGTGACATTAGAACCCATTGCAAAAGGTCCATCATTTGAACATTTGGTGTTAAAAGCTTCTAAGCCTTTATCAATAAAGTACCTACACCACTCTATTTTTTGATCTTCTGATATTAAGAACTCTTTTTTCAACTTTTTTAAAACTGAGAGATTTTGAAGAGGTTGTGTACCACTATTAATGATTTCAACCAGTTCTAAGCACTTCTCAAAGTCAGGTAGATGTTTTGGAAACAACTGCTTTTCTATATAGGCTCTATCTAAATAAAAAAAGATTGCAACACTTTGACTAAGAGAAATATTTTTATCAACTAGGGTAGGCACTTCAGCCTTAGGGTTAACTTTTGTATAAGCGTCTTTGTTCTGTTCACCGCCATCTTTTAAGAGGTGAACAGCTTTATAGTCATAACTAATTTGTTTATGGTTTAGAGCAATTCTTACTCTGTATGCACTTGAACTTCTGTAGTAGGAGTATAATTTCATTAAAGGAAAATACTAGATTATAAGCCTAAATTAAAAATACCTCGCGTTATTTAGCTTTTGGATAAAAAGTTTAGTCTATCTCACCTGTAAAGCCTAGAAGTGTAAAAAACACCTAATTGCGGCTTTACACTAAAGGCCTTAAATTAATAGCACTCTTATGATATTAAATGTGAAATTAAGAGGGAGTTTTTTAATGAAATTAGGCACTTTAAAATCAAATGAATCTAAAGATGGTAAGCTTGTTGTTGTAAGTAAAGACAATAAAAAAGCCGCACATGTTGATACTGTCCAGAATTTAATTACAGCGTTAGAAAATTGGGACAAGTTTACTCCAAAATTTAAAAGTATCTATGAGTCTTTAAACAGTGGTGATTTTAATAAAGTAGATGCTTTTGATGTAGAGCCTAAAGATTTTCATTCTCCACTTCCAAGAACTTGGCAGTGGTTAGATGGCTCAGCTTTTATTCATCATATAAAGCTTGTTAGAATGGCAAGAAATGCAGCTTTACCAGAAACTTTAGAAACTGTTCCTTTAATGTATCAAGGCTGTAGCGATAATTTTTTAGCTCCAACTGAAGATATACCTCAAGTTGATTTCGCGCACGGAACAGACTTTGAAGGTGAGGTTGGTGTTATTTTAAAAGATGTTCCCATGGGGACAAAAGCAAAGGATGCGCTAGATTATGTAGCCTTAATCGTTCTTATTAACGATGTTTCATTAAGAGGTCTAATACCTGCTGAACTTAAGCAAGGTTTTGGTTTTGTGCAATCAAAGCCAGCTTCTAGTTTTGGACCATTTGCTGTAACACCAGATGAGCTAGGTTCTGATTGGAAAAATGGACGCATTCATTTGCCTTTAAGTGTTTCATTCAATGGCGAGTTTTTTGGTAAAGCTAATGCAAAAGAGATGTTTTTTA
Organism: Bdellovibrionales bacterium; assembly: GCA_023301025.1. Taxonomy (GTDB): domain Bacteria; phylum Bdellovibrionota; class Bdellovibrionia; order Bdellovibrionales; family UBA1609; genus JALZUR01. Next base: position 44,746 of record JALZUR010000021.1, read on the forward strand.
GTTTTTCTGAACTTATTGAACACGCTGCAAAAACTCGTGATTTAGCTGCCGGAACAATTATTGGAAGCGGGACAGTTTCAAATGAAAATCCAGAAATGGGCTCTAGCTGTTTAGCAGAAAAAAGAATGTTAGAGAAAATTAATAAGGGTGAATTTAAAACCCCATTTATGAAACACGGGGATCACATCGAAATGGAGATGCTAGACTCAAATAATCAAAGTCTTTTTGGTAAAATCAATCAAAAGGTTAAAGCTTTATAGCCTTAACCTTTTTTAAACTGAGAAGTAGAATATCTTAGTTAACTATTTTATTATCTTCTAATCTACTTTTAGAAGTGATAATTGAAGTGATACAGCTCTCTTCACGAAGCATAAAATTTGTAATCAAGCTTGTAACGAAATCTTTTTTCTCACCCTCTAAAGCATCAATATCTCCGTAATGAGAAACAACACCATCTGTATAATGATCAACTAAAGACTCACATGTTGTTGAAAGGGTTTCGATATCAATAGTTTCGATTGAAGCAAAACTAACATTTGCACTCAAAATTAAAGCTAAAAAAATTAATGTCTTTTTCATAAAAACTCCTGTTTTCATAATTTATTTACCTTTTACTAAGCAAAAGCTATGCCTAAAATATAAAGGCTCAAATACCTCTAAAATAGATTTGAGACATCAAAAATGAGCTTTAAATCGACACGCTGTCAAAAGTTTAGTGACCTGTAAACTAAAGTCGATAGCTATCATAAGAGAAGTAAGCTTTAAGGTGTATCAAAGAAGCTTATAAATTTGATACAAAGTCTTTGATTTCACGAAACGAAGCTTGAAGTGTCTTTAAGTGACTACTGTTATAAAGTGGAACGCCATTTTGTTGAAGTTTAATTAGCGTATAAATAGTACAAAGCTTCGGAGCTAAAAAATCTTTTAGATAAGCTTGTTTCTCTAAATCTTTTTGAGGGTCTATTGTCTTAGTATCAATACTTGTAGAATCGATTTGAAAGCCAATAAAAAATGAATGATCTTCAATAACAATGGGAAGCGTGACTAAGCGATTGTAGAACTTTGTTCCATCTTTTCGGTAGTTTATCACATCAGCATAAAAAGGGATCTGTTGATTTAAAGCCTCTCTCATCCTTAAGATTGTGGACTGATCTGATTCTTTACCTTGAAGAAATTTACAGTTTTTACCAACACAGTGCTCTTTTGAGTAACCTGTAAGTCTACTAAAAAGGTCATTAACCCTAAGTATTTTTCTACTATTTGGGTCGGCATCAGTTAATATTGCGGCACACTTTGATGAATCAACAATATCAAAAAGTATTGATGTTTTTGATTTAAGTTTAACTAAAGAATCAAGCATTTTTTGACTCTTCTTTATAAAATTCAATTGCTGAAATAATAAGACCAAGGATAGAGTTAGTCTCTTTATCTTTTGAAGGAAAAATTTCTATTAAGACTCTTACACCAGTATTAAGAAAAATTTCTTTTCTTAAATAATCTTTTTTACCATTAAATATCTGAGTAATTTCATGATTGATATCAAAATCTTTACCTTTAAAAGAGAAATCTAAAATACTTCGTCCTTTATCAAATTCAGTTAAGTTGTAAATTATATTAGATTTTGGGGTAAATCTAAGAACTTCATATGAAGGCCCAAGAAAAATAAAGGCTTTTTGAGTTAAAGAAAAAAGGCGGTCTACATTACTGTTCGAAGATTTATAGTGTCCAATAGTTTTTTGATACTCAAAATTAAGCACATGAAGCTGTTCATTAACAGATTGAAGTTCTTCATTTGTACTCATAAGTTCTTCATTAGAAGACAACAACTTTTCATTAATACTATTGAGTTCATCATACATAGTCTCAAGTGATTGGTTTTTTTTGTCTATTATTGATTGTTTTTGAATAATTTCATTTTCAAGACTCTTTATTCTTAAAAGTGTTTCATCGTTTAAGAATAAAGTTTCTGTTGATTGATCAAGGCTATTTAACTCGTGATTTTTAATGTGGATAATACAAGAGTACCTGTCTTTATCTAATTTTATGGGAAGAGCTGTTAAAATATAAGCCTTATCATTAATAGATATTGGAGATCCAGTTTTGACAGATTTTCCTTTTAATTTTGCCTCTTCAATGAGTGCCAAGGTTGAGTCTTTTAATTTTAAGTTTGTTAAGTTCGAAAGTGAAATATTTAATTTTCCACGATTTATATCATTTAAAAAAACACTTCCAAGGCCATAAGAGTGAGTAATGTTATTATTAGGATCAATGAAAATACCATCTTTTACTATACTGTCTAAAATACAGTTGGATAAATTTTTATCATCAATTGAATTTTTTTTTGTTCTTAAATTTGAAACGTTATTTGTGGAAATAACATCAAAATCATCTTTTTCTTTAGAGTGTAATAAGTGCTGAATATTTTTTTTCTTAGTTGGCGTTAGTTCTTTTCTTTGAAATATTCTCCATTTGTCATTAATTACATCAAAACTATCCTCAAGATCATGTAGCGATTCACTTGGCCCTAAGAGTAAAACTCCTTTCTCATTTAAAGCATAGAAAAAAGATTTTAAAGAAGATTTTTGATACATCTGTTTTAAGTAAATCAATAGATTTCTGCAGCTTAAAAGATCTATATTTTTAAAGGGAATATCTTTAAAAATATTATGCGTAGAAAAAACTATTTTTGATCTTATTTGTTTATTTATAATGTATGTATCATTGATTTTATTGAAGTATTTAAGAATTTGATCTTTTTCTTTTAAGTTATCAAAACTTTTTTCTGAGTAAACCCCACGGGAGGCTTTTGAGATAATATCAGGGTTAATGTCTGTTGCAAAAATTGTATAATCAATAGGAGGAATTATATTTTTACGTATACATTCTTCAATAGAAATGGCGATAGAGTAGGGCTCTTGTCCAGTGGAGCACCCTGCTGACCATATTCTAAGTGAATCATCCTCTTTTTTTTTCGCTATAAGATCCGGCAAAACCCTATCTGTGATAAGTTCAAAAAAATTTGGATCTCTAAAAAAATTTGTGACAGGAACAAGTAAGCTATTAAATAGTTGCTTAAGTTCAGAGGGGTCATTATAAAGATAATCTAAATAGTCATCACCATTTGTAACTTGAAGAGTACTGAACCTATTTTTAAGCCTTCTGTTTATTGTATTTGATTTGTATGCATTCAAATCAAGATTGTAAGTGTTTTGAATAAGATCAAAAATTTTTTTTAGAGAACCTATCTGCTCAATTTTTTCATCGTTAAACAAGCTCTCTGTGTCTTCTATATTTTCAATGTGACGGTTAATTTTACCAAAGATATCTTTGGATTTACAGACAATATCTACAGCATCGGTTTCTAGAGTTTGTGTCGGCATTCCATCAAAAGTACTTTCATGTGGATCTTGACAGATTACTAAGCCATTGTTTTTTTTAATCTCTTGTACACCAAGTGATCCATCAGAGCCTGCGCCGGATAGAACAACCGCAACGCAGTTGTTCTTCTTCTCTTTTGCAAGTGATATGAAAAAGTTATCAATCAAATGTCTACTTTTAGATCCTGTTGGTGGCTTGTCTATAAGTCTTAATTTATTATCGTTTAGACTAATATGTACACCAGGTGGTGTTAGGTAAACATGTCCAGATTTAATATCTTGATCATTAGATGTATTGATAAATTTTAAATCAGAGTCTTTTTTAAGTATCTCAAGCATTGAGCTTTTATGATTTGGTGAGAGGTGTTGTGTAACAACAAAAGCACAGTCTTTTACAGACTCAGAGTTTTTTGATTTAAACATTGCTTTTAAAGCACTTAAGCCGCCAGCTGAAGCACCTATACCTACAATATATGTTGGATCAGATTTATCATTATCTTTAATAAGTGATAGCATCAAAATTCCTATAAACTAAAAGTTAAGTAATAGTGAAAACAACAAGAGTTAATGTGCTACTCTTAGGTGCTCAACGTTCATTGCACTAGAGTGTAAGTGACTAAAGTCAGTATTAAACTTTTTCTGAATACTCTTAAGATCTCTTGGCACTACAGAAAATACGGATTTAAAACTCTTGATCATGTGAGATTGATCATAAAATCCACAGTGTGCAGCAATAGAGGCGCCGTGTTTTTTGTTAGCTAGTATGTGTTCTAAAGCAAGGTGACATCTAATGATTTTTAAGAATGTAAATGGAGTAAGACCGTAGCTTTGTTTAAAAGAGCGCATCAGATAGCCAGTGCTCACTAGAGATTTTTTAGCTAACTCTTCAACAGAAAATTTTTCTATTGTGTGGTCTAAGATATAATTCATGGCAAATTCAGCACCTTTTTGACCTTTGTTTTCTAGTTTATCAAAATTTAGTGTTCTATTCAAAAAATAGTCTGCGCTGTTTGTTAGTCTATATTCAATATGAAATTCTACATCTTCACCTTCGGTATAAACAGAAAAGAATAAAGGAGTGTCCCAATAAAATTTGTTGTAATTTGGGTTCGGACATTGAATCAGATTGTTTTTAACGTTTAGTTTTAGAGAGCCTTTTGTGACAGTAATATTACCGCCAGAAAAGCCATATAGCCCTACAGGCGAATCAAAAGTGGCTTCCTTAGTAAGTTTAAATGAAAATAACACATAATTATCATCTTTAGATATATCAATGTTTTGGAAGATTAGGTTTTGAGTGTTCATAGCATTTTCTCCTTCTAATAAAGTCTTCTTTTATTTAATCCAATTAACTTCATCTAAAATTATAGACATAATTTTTATTGTATAATAATTACTAGAAACTAATTATAAAAATTACCATTCTAAACATGTAAAAAGGTAAATTAGCACATAAAGTATGTTGTATTACCTTTTACAGTTAAATTAAAAATTTTAAATTTTCTAGAAGTACATAACATAAAAAAATAAACGTAAAAAATACAAAAAAAATTAAAGCAATAAAATACAATAAAAATGTCATTTTTTGTATTTTATATATTTATGCAAGGTTAAATTAAATTTTTTACATGAAAATCTTGTTAGAAAGGGTGTCAAAAGGGAACCAGAAAATAATTCTAGCAAATAGCTGTTGTAGCAATTTGCGCTTTTTCCTTTTGTTAATTTTTTGATGATCAAGAAAATGAAAGGCTCAAAAAGAGAAAGCGTCATTATCAATCTAATTGAAAAATTTATTTTAATATAAAATTAAAAAATACTTTTAGTTAAAAACCATAGGAGGTTTTATATGAATAAAGGTTATTACCAAGCAGATACAAAAAAATCAAAAGTAAGCAAAGGTAACGTTGGGTTTTTTGATTTTGATAGTGATGATTTTTTAAATATAGGCTGGTCGGATTCTGAACTTTATGAAAAAGATATTTTAGATTCTGATGATCAAAGTCTTCTTGTTGATTTAGATAATGATGTTGAAAAAAATATGTATTTTGGAAGTCTCAATAGTCGAAATTCTATTTGTAAATCTATTGATAAGTCTTTAGTGATCAAAAGCCTGTCTTCTGTTAAGAGACTTACTTTTAAGCTAAATGAAATTGTTCCCCTTCATACTCTAGTAAAAATGGTTGATTTTTAGTACTGAGTCTAAGTTTACTCTAAAGTCCTTAAATTACCTGTTATTTATATTATTCTTAAACAGCTTTTAGGTGATTTACCTTAAAGCTGTAGTTTCACCCTATGCATAGTGACGAATGTCTCAGGCTGTATAAATATATTTTAATTAAAATGTGTAATTAATTTTAGTTTAAGTCTAAAACTAAGGAGAACTTTAGCCATGATAACCCATAAAGTGCGTGTTTACCCTTCAAAAGAAAAACTTCCAAGAACTGATGAGCTTGCCTGGAAAATGGCAGACATGGCCACTGATAATGTTGCTCTTGAATCTGAAGTAAAAGATATGATTATAAATAGAATCATCGATAACGCCTCGGTTGCGATTGCTGCTATAAACAGAGGTCCTGTCGCCAATGCCAGAAGTATGGCTCTTGCTCATCCTGTAAATGGAGGTGCTCGTGTTTTTGGTCTATCTAATGATCAGGGCTTTTCACCAGAGTGGGCCGCTTGGGCTAATGGAACAGCAGTGCGTGAGCTTGATATGCACGACACCTTTTTAGCAGCTGACTATTCACACCCGGGAGACAATATTCCTCCTCTTTTAGCAGTGGCTCAGAAAAAAGAAAAAAGTGGAAAAGATCTTTTAAGAGGTTTAGCTACCGCCTACGAAATACAGGTTAATCTAGTTAAAGGTATTTGCTTACACAAACATAAAAAAGATCATATAGCGCATCTTTGTCCAGCTTCTGCTGCAGGTATTGGAACAATGCTTGATCTACATACAGAGCGTGTTTATCAGGCCATTCAGCAAGCTGTTCATGTTTCTTTTTCTACTAGACAGTCTAGAAAAGGACAGATTTCAAGTTGGAAAGCCTATGCGCCAGCTCACTCAGGTAAACTTTCTGTAGAAGCTGTTGACCGTACGATGAGAGGTGAAGGTGCACCTTCACCTATCTATGAAGGTGAGGATTCTGTCATTGCTTATATGCTTGATGGGAAAGATGGCAGTTATGAAGTGCCTCTTCCAGAAAAAGGTGAGGCAAAAAAAGCAATTTTAGAGACCTACACGAAAGAGCATTCGGCAGAGTATCAATCACAAGCGCTTATAGATTTAGCTTTTGATATGAGAAAAAAAATAACGGATCTTACAAAAGTAAAAAGCATTGTTTTACACACGAGTCATCACACGCATTACGTTATTGGCACAGGCGCTGGAGATCCACAAAAAATGGACCCTACAGCTTCAAGAGAGACTCTTGATCACAGTATAATGTATATTTTTGCAGTAGCTCTAGAAGATGGCAATTGGCATCATGTTGACAGTTACACTCCAGAAAGAGCTGGAAAAGATGAGACTGTTAAACTTTGGCATAAAGTTTCAACAGTAGAAGATCCAAAATGGACAGAACTTTATCATAACCCTGATCCTAATAAAAAATCCTTTGGGGCTAGAGTTGTTATAACAATGGAAGATGGAACAGTTGTTGAAAATGAAAAGCATGTTGCTGATGCTCATCCAGCAGGTGATCGTCCGTTCAAAAGGCCAAACTATATCAATAAATTTATGACACTCACCAAAGGTTTAATCTCTGAAGTAGAACAAAAAAGATTTGTTGATCTTTGTGAAAACTTAGAGGATTTAAGTCCTCAAGAGCTGATGCAGCTTAATGTGCAGCTTGATCCACAATCTTTGGTAAATTCTGAGCGCGATGATTCTGGAATTTTTTAAGAGTGTCATAAATTTAAGTTTTGAACGCTTGAACCAAATAAAACTGCAAAGATTAGCTGAAAATTATAATAGGTGAGGCAAAAAAAGCATGATTAAAACAGAAACATCTGCACAAAAAAAACGTGAAAATTTTGTTAAAGGTTTAAAGTCTGGAAAGCTTCAACGTTTTCCAGGAGCCTTTTCTCCATTAGTTGCTAGACTCATTGAAGATATCGGTTTTGATGGGGTCTACATTTCAGGGGCGGTGTTATCTAATGATCTAGCCTACCCTGACATTGGTTTAACAACCCTTAGTGAAGTTTCAACTAGGGGACGTCAAATCTCAAGAGCTACAAATCTTCCTACATTGATAGATATGGATACAGGTTTTGGTGAAGCCATGTCTGCAGCTCGTACTATAACCGATCTTGAAGATGCAGGCTTATCAGGCTGTCACATTGAAGATCAGGTCAATCCAAAAAGATGTGGGCATCTAGACAATAAAACACTAGTGCCTGCAGCTGATATGATTAGAAAAATCAAAGCCTGTTCTGATGCTAAAAGAGATTCTAATTTTGTAATCATGGCTAGAACTGATGCAAGAGCAAGTGAAGGTTTAGACAAAGCAATTGATAGAGCAAAAGCTTATGTTGATGCAGGGGCTAATGCTATATTTCCTGAAGCTATGAAGGATGAGACTGATTTTGAAGCTTTTAGAAAAGCTTTAGATGTGCCACTTTTAGCTAATATGACAGAGTTTGGAAAATCAAAAATTCTTGATAAAACAAAACTTGAAGATCTTGGGTACAATATGGTTATTTACCCGGTTACCACCTTAAGACTTGCAATGTACCACGTTGAAGAGTCTTTAAGGTCTATTAAAGATGCTGGCACTCAAGAGCATCTTTTAGATAAAATGCAGCACAGGAGTAGACTTTATGAGCTTGTAGACTACGAAGCCTACAACTCATTTGATAAATCCGTTTATAATTTTAAACTGTAAAATATATTTTTGAGACTTATAAAATAAAACCATAAATACAACGTAAAAAGGAAGGACCCCATGTCAGATACTAAAGTGAATGTTAAAAAAGGTTTAGAAGGTGTTGTAATAGACACTACATCTGTATCTAAAGTTATGCCGCAAACAAATTCTTTAACTTACAGAGGATATGCTGTTGAAGACCTTTGTGAAAGATGCAGTTTTGAAGACGTGGCTTTTTTAATGTGGAATGGCGAGCTTCCTACAAAAGAAGAGTCTGAATCTTTTAAGAAAAAAGAGCGCTCTTATAGAGAACTTCCAAATTCTATCGTTCAAGCTTTTAAAGGCATGAACATGAATGCGCACCCTATGGATATACTTAGAACTGGTGTGAGCATTCTTGGGACAGAGGACACTCGTATTTGGGATGATTCGAAGGAAATAAATATTGATAAAGCCACCATGATGATGGCTAAAATTCCAACTATGATTGCTGCAGCTTACCGTTTAAAGCACGGAAAAGAATTGATTGCACCTGACCCTAGTCTTTCTATGTCAGAAAACTTCTTTAAGATGTGTTTTGATAAAGTGCCGGCTCCTGAAGTTGTTAAAGCTTTTGATGTATCTTTAATTCTATATGCAGAACATAGTTTTAATGCTTCAACCTTTACTTCCCGAGTTATTACATCCACCACCTCTGATATTTACAGTGCAGTAACTGGTGCTATCGGTGCTTTAAAAGGACCACTTCATGGAGGCGCTAATGAGCAAGTTATGTATGTCTTAAAAGAAGTTGAGGATCCAGCTCGTGCAAAAGATTGGATGCATCAAGCTTTAAAAGACAAAAGAAAAGTTATGGGTTTTGGGCATCGTGTGTATAAAAATGGAGACTCTAGAGTTCCAACAATGAAAAAGTATGCGCTTAAAATGGCTGACTTTACAGGGGATAAAAAATGGATGGAGATTTCTCAAGCCCTAGAGGATGTTATGGTCGGTGAGAAAGGTATTTATCCTAACTTAGATTTTCCTGCAGGCCCTGCTTACTACATGATGGGTTTTGAAATTGAAATGTTCACACCTATATTTGTTATGAGTCGTATCACAGGTTGGTCAGCACATATCATTGAGCAGACGGAAAATAACAGAATTATTCGCCCACTTAGTGAGTATGTTGGTCCGGATCAAAGAACTCTTTAGTTTTTTTAGTCTATGCTGGGTAGTATTTAAGTTCTACTCAGCTTGAAAGGGCAAAGCAGGATAGGGCATACAACAGTCTTACAGCTGTAACTTCATCTATACCTTCACCAAGTGCATTTAAAGAGCTATTAGGTGAGACTTCGACTAAATCAAAACCTATAAGTTTGTGACCTCTTCTGTGAAGCTCTTCAATAAGAAAGTTTGCCTCGTTGTAACTTAACCCTCCAGGAACTGGGGTTCCAGTATTTGGGCAAAACTCAGGGGATAAGCCATCGATATCAAAACTAATGTAAATATTTTCATTAAGGTCTTCAAAAAATTTATCTAAAATTTGAGAAAAAGATGTTCCAAAAAACTTTAATTTTTGAAACTCCTGATCAAGAATAAATTTAGAGTTCTCAAGGGCAAAATTATATTCTGATTCACAAAAGTCACGAAGACCTATTTGGTAAAGTGTGGGCGGTGTTTTAAGTTTTGTTCTTATGTTGTACATGATTGAAGCGTGAGAGTGTGTGAAACCTTGATAAGCGTCTCTAAAATCAAAATGAGCATCCAAGTGAACAATTGAAAACTTACCTCTGTATTTTTCAGAAACAGCTTTAATCAATCCAAAGGGTGCAGAGTGATCACCGCCAACAAGACCAACAGTTTTATTTTTTTCTAATAGGCTTAGAGACTCATTATAAATAAATGTATTGTAAGTGTTAGATAGATCATTAGCTCTTTCAATACTTTTTTGATCTGGAATTTTTTCTTCATCCAAGTTTTTTTGAATTCCATCGCATATAATCGATGCCTTATCATTAAGATCGGTGATTTTATCAGCTGTACTATAATCCCATTGAATACCTTTGTTGTAGATCTTTTTAAAGTAAGGGTGAAAAAGATCCATTTGTTTTGAAGCCTCAAAAACAGATTTAGGGCCATTTTTACAGCCTTTTTTAAAAGATGTAGTAGGCTCCCACGGGCTTGGAAGAATATGAAGTTCAGCCTTCATGTCTTTTGGGAGTCCAAAAACAGAAGAGTTTTTAGAAAAATGTCCTTCGGGGTTAAATGTCATAGAGGGACTATAGTCAAAAAATCAGGATAGGCAATAAAGCATTAATTTTAAACACTTTATACAGATGTTTAAAAGAAATCTTTTGGGAAAGTTGAACTAGAAAAAAAAGATTTTTAACACCAAGAGGCTAACTACTAATACGGTTATAACCAAAAATATGGCTTCTAACCTCTTTTCAATAAAATCTCTTATGGAGTCTCCAAAAAAGTATATTAAAGCCCCAAGAGTGAAGTATCTTAAGCCTCGTCCAAAAAAAGCTCCTAGTGCAAAAGGAAGAAGAGCTAAATTCATAGAGCCTGCAGCTAATGAAAAAACTTTAAAGGGTAGTGGGCTAAAAGCCCCTAAAAAAACAAATAAAAAAACATTATCTTTTAACCCATTGTATACAGCCATATAGGTGCTTTCAGAAAAAATATAGGTGTATATAAATGGGCTAATGCTCTTCCAAAAAAAAGCACCAATAAAGTACCCAGTCATAGCCCCTAAAAGACTTGTCACTGTTATATAAAAAGCTGTGAAAAAAGCTCTTTTCGGCTTTGCAGTGGCTCTGGCAATTAGAAGTGGGTCTGTGGGGATTGGTATTATGATAGCTTCTAAAAATGAAAAGCCTGCGATAAAAAAATCCGCATAGGGTTTTTTAATTTCTTCTAAGCTCCAGTGATAGATCTTACGCAGTAGGTTTTTGGGCTCTTTACTTGCCTTTGAATTGGTCAAATGAGTCCTTTCTTCTTGATTTTAGCTATAGTTTTGAACAGTCTACATTTTTATTGAGTATAGCTCTATGACTTAGGAGATCAAGGTGAAATTACTGTTAAAACTTTTGGTTCGTGTTGGCTTTGTTTTTTTTGGTTTGATTCTAACTTTATTTTTTCTTACGTCTTGCTCCAGCAAAAGTGAAAAATCTAACTCTATGAGTGGTATTTACTTTAGAGTGCTTCAAAGTGAGCCTGGAGACATTCATCCTATCAGATCAAATGATTTAGTTAAGACTCAAATGGTTATGCAAAATATATATTATGGGTCAGGTGTTATTGAGTCTCTTATGTATAGTGATCTTGATACGGATGAGTTGATGCCTGGCTTAGCCACCTCTTATGAAGTGTCGGCTGATAAAAAAGAATTTATTTTTAACTTAAGACAAGATGTTAAATTTCAAGATGGCTCTGTGTTTAGTGCAGAAGATGTTAAGTTCTCTTTTGATGTTATTTTTGATGATAAATTTGAAGGTTTTGTTCTAAGATCATTTTACGCAAATATTAAAAAGGTTGAGATTTTAGATAAATACAAAGTTAAGTTTACTGTTGCAAAGCCCTACTTTCAAAACTTAAATCTAATTACGGGTCTATATATTTTGCCTAAAGCCACTTATTCGAAACAATCAGATACAAATAGACTTTCTAAAACTGTTACAGGCTCTGGTCCTTATAAGTTTTTAAAATGGGAGCAGGGAAAAGCTTTAACACTACAAAAAAATCCTGATTGGTGGGGTTTAAAAGATCCAGTGCTTTCAAAAAGGTTTCTTCATAAAAAAATTGTTTTTAAATTTGTTAAAGACTCAATGTTAAGAAAATCTATGTTAGAAAGAGGTACGGTGGATTACGATGATCGTATTCGTGCTGAACACTATGTTAAAAAAATGAACGAAAAGCCTTGGGGTGAGAAGGTTTTTAAAGTAGCAGCTGAGAATAAGGTTCCTAAACAACAGTCGTATATTGGCCTTAACAACAACCACCCTATATTTAAAGATAAAAAAGTAAGATTTGCCCTAGCCCACACAGTAAATCGTGAGTTTTTAAACAAAAAGTTTTACTACGATATGAACAATTTAGCCACAGGTCCTTTTAGAGTAACAAGTGACTATGTTAATAAAAATGTTAAGCCTATCGCTTTTGACTTAGAAAAAGCTCGAGTGATGTTTAAAGCTGCAGGCTGGAGTGACACAGATAAAGATGGTCTTTTGGACAAAATTATCGATGGTAAAAAAGTTAAGTTTTCTTTTAATTTAATTTCAGCAAACAAAGACACAGAAAAAATGCTTACCGTAATGAAAGAGGATATGAAAAAAGCAGGGGTTGAGATGGTCATAAACTCTGTTGATTGGAATGCCTTGATTAAAGCAAAAAATGAAAAGAAGTTTGATGCAATTATTATGGCCTGGGGTGGTGGTGACGTTGATCCAGATCCAACACAGATTTGGCACTCAGAGAGTTCTAAAGGAATTGGATCAAACTACATCAATTACAAAAATCCTGAAGTAGACAGTCTCATCAAAAAAGGTGTTGCTCTGTCTGATAAAAATGAAAGAGTTAAAGTTTATGAAAAGATTCATAAACTCATTGCTGAAGATGCCCCTTATATTTTTCTATTTGAACCTAAGTATCAACTCTATGCAGTGAGTTCCAGAGTGGATAGGCCTAAAGATACCTTTAACTTCTCTATTGGCTCTCAATATTGGTCTGTGGAATAAGAATGTTTTTGTTTTGCAATCAAAGTAATTTTTCTAATTTTTTTTTAAAGGTGAGCTTTTATAATGCTTAAGTATTTTATAAAAAGAATTTTACTCCTCATTCCAACGCTAATAGGTGTCACGCTTATATCTTTTCTCTTGCTTAACATAACTCCAGGGGGGCCCATTGAACAAAAAATTCAGCAGATTCAAATGGCTCAAGAGGCGGGGGGTGCTAATTTTGGAGTTTCTGAAGAGGTTATCGAGGGATTAAAAAAGCAGTATGGTTTTGATAAACCGGTGCATGTGAGATACGGAATTTGGCTTAAAAACCTTATAAGGTTTGATTTTGGTAAAAGCTTTTCTTTTGAAGAACCTGCTGTAGATGTTATTTTAGAGCGCATACCTATTTCACTTCAATTTGGTCTAATTTCATTTTTACTTATCTATTTGATCTGTGTCCCTCTCGGCGTTTTAAAGGCTGTAAAAGATGGTTCTCGCTTTGATCACCTTACAAGTGTGGTTTTAATTGTTCTTTACTCAATTCCTCCTTTGATGCTTGGAATACTATTAAGAAACTTTTTTGCAAATCCAAGTTATTTTGATTTTTTTCCTCTTCAAGGTGCTTTTTCTGATAACTATGAGTACATGAGTTTTGGTGAAAAGATTCTGGACCGCATTCATCACTTTATTTTGCCACTTTTGTGTTACATGATCGGAAGCTTTACAGCACTTACCTTTTTAATGAAAAACTCTTTATTAGATGAAGTTAAGCTAGATTATGTAAGAACAGCCAGGGCTAAAGGACTTTCTGAAAGAATAGTTGTTTACAAACATGCTCTAAGAAACGCACTTATTCCCATTGCCACAAGCTTTGGATCTTTTTTAGGAATTTTCTTAGCAGGCTCGATTATTATAGAAGAAATTTTTAATATTCACGGAATGGGGCAACTCAGTTACACAGCTTTATTGCAAAGAGACTACAACATCAGCATGGGTATTATTTTTCTATCTTCATTATTTTTACTCTTAGGTCGTTTGATTAGTGATTTTTTGTATGTACTTGTAGATCCAAGGATTGATTTTAGATGATTGAACGATTTATTGAAAATGAGTTAACTTTAAAAAGAATCAAAAGATTTAAAAATCAAAAAAGAGCAGTCTTTTCACTCTACGCTATTTTGATTATCCTATTTATAAGTTTAAGTGCAGAGTTTTGGGCCAACTCAAAACCTATAGTTATGAGTTATAAAGGCTCTGTTTACTTTCCAGTGGTTAAGACCTACCACCCTTCTGAGTTTGGAAGAGCTAATGACTTAATTACAAACTACAGAACACTTGATATGAATTGGTCTGTATGGCCTCTTATTAAATGGAATCCTTATGAGTCTAATATTGAGGTTGAAGACTATCCAGCCCCTCCGTCTTCAATAAATATTTTAGGAACAGACGATAGAGGCAGAGATGTTTTTGCTAGGCTTCTTTATGGCTTTAGGTACTCTTTTGGTTATGCGCTTTTAGTTTGGCTTTTTTCATACACGCTAGGTGTAACCATTGGCTCACTGATGGGTTTTTTAGGCGGTAAGATTGATCTTTTTGGACAACGTGCTGTTGAAGTTTTTGAATCTATGCCTATTTTTTATATGCTTCTTTTTATCTCCTCTATTTTCACACCAAGTCTTTTTCTTTTGGTTGGAATTGCAACAGTCTTTTATTGGATGACAATTTCTGTTTATATAAGAGCTGAGTTTTTAAAATTAAGAAAAAGAGATTTTGTTGAAGCTGCAAGAGCCATGGGTGCTACGAGAGGTTCTATAGTATTTAAACATATACTTCCGAATGCACTAGCACCTGTGATCACTTTCTCACCTTTTTCTATTGCCATTCAAATTTCATTTTTAGCGAATATTGACTATTTGGGCTTTGGGCTCAGGCCTCCAACTCCAAGTTGGGGAGAGCTTTTACAACAGTCTAAACAGCACTTCATGTCTGCCTGGTGGCTAGGTCTTTTTACATCTATTGCTTTATTTATCTCTTTAGTGGTTTTAAACTTTATAGGTGAAGGCGTAAGAGACGCTTTTGATCCAAGAAAGTAAGTTTAACTTTCTTGAGTAGCGATAGCAGCAGCCTCTTTTTCAGATGTGGATTCACTTCTTTCGGCGTATTCACTCCATAAAAATCCAAGTTTTGCTCTTAAAGATTTAGCTTCAAAAAGACTTACAAATAAAGCTGTAAAAAATATCGTAAGTGGGATCAAAGAGAAGATGACTGATTGAAGCCAGTCGCCACCCTCTATGCCTTTTTGTGTCGGAAGTGTTGCTAAGACGGCACAAGCAAGACCACGTGGACCCATCGCCGTTGTTACCATAACATCAAGTTTTGACCAGGTTTCTTTTTTCAATACGAAGCGCACAGAGAAGTATCTAGTCACAAAAATAAGTGCTGTAAGTAAAAGAGCAATGGCAACTATAATAGGCTGGTTGAACTTTACTAAAACACCTAGATATATAAAGAAAACTGTTTTCAACATAAAGCTTAGTGTGTTTAAAAAAGCCATATCTCTGTATGTTACTGGAGACGTGTTGATGATAGACTTCATCCAAGAAGGTAAAAGATCTAAGTTTGCTAATAAAAACCCTAAAACTAAAACACCAATTGCACCATTATAGCCGTTAGCTTCAATCAGCCCATAAACTAAAATAGCCCAGGCCTCTCCAGCAAAAGGCATTTTAAAAATTTGTGCAAAATACTTTTTAAGTGTTGCCCACATAAAAGCGCCAGCTAAACCAAAAACAATAGATAGAAGTGTTTTTGGTCCAAGCCCAATAAATAAAGTTTGTGCTGAAAAACTTCCTTTTGTCAGCCCATCAAGAAACACTAAAAAGATTACGATGGTTAGCACATCTGTAAACGCTGATTCTAATGACAGTATAGTTTTAGCGTTACCACTCAAAGACAGTGGTTTTACCATCGGGATCACTACGGCAGAAGATGTGCTTCCAATTCCAAAACCTAAAAGAAGTGAGATTCCAACAGGCTGTCCTGCAAGTAAGAATGCCACCGAAAAGCCTAAAAGAGCTATGGATAAAAAAGTAAGCATAGACAAAAGAAAAGATTTAAAAAAACCCTCTTTAAGTTCCTGAAAACTTAATTGCAAGCCACCTTGATATAAGATCACAACTAAAGCCATTGAAGATAATAAGGGCCCTGCCTTACCAAAATCTGAAGCTGAGAAAAATCCAAGTACTGGTCCTAAAATATAACCAATGAGTACAAGAATTAAAAGATCAGGTATTTTTGTTTTTTCAAAAAACCAACCTAAAAAGTGACCCGAAAAAAACAGCACAGCTAGTGCAATTAAAGATATATGCATATTCTAATGCTAACGAATTAACATATATGTTCAAGGTGATTATTTATACGTTTTAGGTTTTAAGGTAAGTGTAGCTAAGTAGCGACTCTTCAAATTTTTTAATCAAAAGTTTTGATTGTTTATCTGTCATTATTTTTGAGTTACAGGCTTTAAGACAGTCTTGCTTTAGGTCTCTAATCAAGTTTTTAGGTTCAAAAGACACATAATTTAGCATCTCACCAATAGTGTCTCCCTCTACAACATCAATGACTTTGTACTTCTCTTTTTTGTCAAAAATCACATGAACAGCATCTGTGTCTCCAAAAAGATTGTGCATATCACCCAAAATCTCTTGATAAGCGCCAGTTAAAAATACTCCTATGTAGTAAGGTTTTTTAGAGTCTAACTCATGCACTTCTAAATAGTTCTGAGGGTGGGCAGAGGTGGGATCAATAAATTTATTAAGTGTTCCATCAGAGTCACAGGTTAAATCAACTAATACGGCACGTTTTTTTGGTTCTTCAGTGTGTCTGTGAATAGGAACTACTGGAAAAACCTGATCCATAGCCCAAGAGTCAGGGAGTGATTGAAATAAAGAGAAGTTGCAGTAGTAGGATTCACATAAAATTTCATCAAGGTTGTGAATAAGTTCACCAAAGTCTTTTTCAGAATCAGCAGCAAGTCTTCTGATCTTTACGTAGAGATTATTAATCATAACCTCTGCACGAGCTCGCTGAGATAGGTTTAGAACTCCGTAACTAAAGAGCTGCATGATGTCTTTTCTGATTTGGTTTAAATCATGATAACTTTCTAAAAGAGTTTTAGGTTTTAAATATTTTGTGATTTCATCAAGGTCTCTTAAAACCTGATGATCTTTTTCACTAATGCTCTCTGTTTTTCTTACAGTATTAGTTTTATTAGAACCTAAAACGTTAAAAATTAAAACAGATGAGTGCGCAACTAAAGATCTGCCTGATTCAGTAATAAGGTGAGGATGAGGTATTGAGCACTCATTGCATATGGCTTTTATGGTGTAGACCACATCATTTGCATACTCTTGATCTGTGTAATTTACAGAGCTTTGAGAGTTGCCTGATCCGTCGTAATTGACCCCTAAGCCGCCACCCACATCAAGATATTTAAGTTTAGCACCAAGATTGTAAATCTCTGCAAAAAAACGAGCTCCTTCTTTTAAAGAGGTTTTAATATCTTGAATAGAGGGAA
Source organism: Bdellovibrionales bacterium (assembly GCA_023301025.1). GTDB lineage: Bacteria > Bdellovibrionota > Bdellovibrionia > Bdellovibrionales > UBA1609 > JALZUR01. The sequence continues at coordinate 62,261 of JALZUR010000021.1, forward strand.
CTTGTGAGCCTATGTGGTAGTGTAAGAGCTCAAGTGAATCTATAAGTCCTTCTTCTTTTAGTATCTTGCACCCTTCAACAATTTCACTAGGACTTAAACCAAATTTTGATTTTTGTCCGCTACTTTCTGACCATTTGCCAGAGCCTCTAGAGTAAAGCTTTGCTCTAAACCCAATTCTTGGTTTAATTTTATGTTTTTTATAAGCTTTAATAACTAAAGATAGTTCAGAAAAGCGATCAATAACTGTTAGCGTTTGTCGGCCCATCTTTAATGAAAGCAGTGCTGTTTCAATATAGTCATAGTCTTTAAAACCATTGCAAACGATAAGGCCTTTGCTGTCTTTTATTTTTGAAAGTGCAATCAAGAGCTCAGGCTTACTTCCACACTCTAAGCCAAGTCCGTAACTCTTCCCAAGTTTTACAAGATCCTCTACAAGATGACGCTCTTGATTTACTTTAACAGGGTAAACACCCATGAAAGCTCCTTCATAAGAGCTTTCTGTAATAGCATTCTCAAAGCAGTCAAAAAGGTGTTTTACGCGTTCTTTTAATATGTCGGGAAAGCGAACAAGAATAGGAAGATTTAGTCCTCGTTTTTCTAAGTCTTCAACTAGCTCTAAAAGATCAATATTATCTTTAGATTTTTTTTCATAATTTTCACTAACAGTGACATGCCCTTTATTATTAAAATTAAAAAAAGGAGTGCCCCATTTTTCAATTCCATATAGTTTTTTACTTTGCTCTACATCCCAATTCACTTCTAATCTTATCCTTTAACAATAATGTTGAGTATGCGAGTGGCTTTATAGATGACTTTCACTCTTTCTTTATTTTCAAGATAAGAGCTAATGCCGTCTTGTGCTTCAGCAAGTTTTAAAGCCTCATCTTCAGATGTTGTTTCTTGAACTTTTATAGTTCCTCTCATTTTCCCATTCACTTGAACACCCATTTTAACTAAAGACTCTGTACAAAGTGCTTCATCAAAATTAGGCCAAGTGGTTTTAGCGACTAAAGCTTGTTGTGTGTCATTTGCAACAATGATTGACCAAATCTCTTGGGTAAGATGAGGGGCGAAAGGATTTAAGAGCTTTATTAAAGGCTCTAAAGCTTCACGGCTATTAGACTTTTTTTTGTAAAGATCATTAACTAAAATCATCATGGCACTAACGGCTGTGTTAAAACTCATATTCTCGATATCTTCAGTGACTTTTTTAATGCACTTGTGAAGTGATGATTTAAGCTCACTGTCTAATGGCACTTCAGTAACAATTGATTTAGACTCATGAATACAAAGTCGGTAGATGCGGTCTAAAAATCTTTTTGAGCCTTCTATGTTTTTTGTGCTCCAAGGTTTTTCTTTTTCAAAAGGCCCCATAAAAGCGATGTATACTCTTACCGCGTCTACCCCAAATTCAATTTTTACTTCATCAGGATTTACAACGTTGCCTCGAGACTTAGACATTTTTTCACCATCATCCCCTAAAATCATTCCTTGGTGAGCTAATTTTTTAAAGGGTTCATCAAAGTTTATTAAGCCTTCTTTATTTAAGAATTTTGTCCAGAACCTTGAATATAAAAGATGTCCTACTGTGTGCTCAGGGCCTCCAACGTAGAGGTCAACTGGTAACCAGTATTTGAGCTTGTCTTCACTGCAAATCGCACTTTCATTTTGTGTGTCGGGATATCTTAAAAAGTACCACGAAGATCCAGCAGACCCAGGCATGGTGTGTGACTCTCGCTCTCCTTCTTTAGTATTAATCCAATCACTGTTGTTTTTTAAAGGAGCCTCACCTGAATCACTAGGCTCGTAATCTGCAACTTCAGGTAAAAGAAGAGGTAGTTCTTTTAAATCTAAGGCTCTGGATGCACCATCATTTGTGTGTATTATTGGAATAGGCTCTCCCCAATACCTCTGACGACTGAAAAGCCAGTCTCTAAGTTTATAGCGAGTGTCGCGCACACCTATTTTTGTGTCTTCTAGATGCGAGATCATTTTTTCTATGGCTTCTTCTTTTAAAAGACCGTTTAAAAAATCAGAATTTATAAGTTTTCCGTTTGAGGTGACAGGAAGATCATTCCCTTCAACAACTTGTAAAATTTTAAGATCAAATTTATTAGCAAAATCAAAGTCTCTTTCATCATGGGCAGGCACTGACATTACAGCCCCTGTTCCGTAATCCATTAGAACATAATCAGAAATCCAGATTGGAATTTTAGTGTTATTAACAGGGTTTATGGCAAATGCTCCTGTAAAAACTCCAGTTTTTTCAGACTCACTTTGTCTTTGGACTTCACTTTTTTTAAGTGTATTTTTAATATACTCATCAATAGGAGTAATTTGCTCTTTAGTGCATATCTTTTTTACTAAAGGGTGCTCAGGGGCTAAAACCATAAATGTAACACCAAAGATTGTATCAGGTCGGGTAGTGTATATTTTAATGTCTTTAGAAAAGCCATCCACTTTAAAATCAACTAAAGCACCACTGCTTTTTCCAATCCAGTTTGTTTGGCCCTGTTTAGTTCTATTAGGCCACTCTATAGTATCTAAGCCTTTTAAAAGATCTTCAGCATAGTCTGTGATTTTTAGCATCCATTGCTTCATTGGAACACGTTTTACAGGATGCCCTCCACGTTCACTTTTTCCATCAACAATTTCTTCATTTGCTAAAACAGTTTTAAGTTCAGGGCACCAATTAACAGGAACTTCTTTTTGATAAGCAAGACCTGCTTCAAATAGTTTTTTAAAAATAAATTGAGTCCATTTTAAAAAACTAGGATCAGTAGTAGCAAGCTCTTTTGACCAGTCAAAACTAAAGCCAAAAGACTTTAGCTGTCTTTTAAAGTTCTCAATAGCTTTTTCTGTTGTGATCTGTGGATGTACGCCAGTTTGAATGGCGTACTGTTCTGCTGGTAAACCAAAGGCATCATAACCCATAGGGTGTAGTACATTAAAGCCTTTAGCTTTTTTGTATCTAGAGATAATGTCTGCGGGTAGGTATGAGGCCAAATGACCTACATGAAGACCAGACCCTGAAGGGTAGGGAAACATATCAAGGGCGTAGTATTTTGGTTTGTCAGAGGGAAATTCTGCTTTAAAAAGCTCTTCTTTATCCCAAACCTTTTGCCACTTAGGTTCAATAGTCTTGTGTTCATAGCTCATGGTGTTTTTCTCTTCTCTTTTGACTCTAGATCAACTCTAGACGTAGTCTTTAGGACAAATTCTTAACTTCATCCATACATAAGACCAGAAGTTCTGTCACTTAAGAATCTATATTAAGGCTTCTTAAGTCTCATAAAAAGACTATAAATTTTTGCTTAAAAACAACCGATCAAATAGAATAAGGATAGGTGCAATGAGCAAACGAAGAATTTTAATTGTTGATGATGACTCTCAAATTTCTCAGCTGATGACAGCTGTACTAGAAACTGAGGGCACCTATGAAATCAAGGTGGCAGATTCGGGGGAAAAAGCTTTAGGTTCAATTAAAGTTTGGCGTCCAGATTTAATTCTTTTAGATGTGAATATGCCAGGTATCAGCGGTTTAGAAACTCTGTCTTTAGTTAGGCGCATGAGTAAGCATGTTGGTGTTATACTTGTTTCAGGAAACTCAAATATCGAAGATGTTATAAAAGGCCTAGATTCTGGGGCAGATGATTATATTTGTAAACCCTTTAACCCTTACGAGCTTTTGGCCAGAGTTAGAACTCAGATTCGTGTAAAAAGTCTTACAGATGATCTGTCTTTGGTAAATGCAAAACTTCAAAGACTTATAGAAATTGATGATCTTACAGGTCTCTATAACATGAGAAGTATGTATAAAAGAATAGATAAAGAGATCAGCAGAAGTCGCCGTCAAAAGACTGGTATCTCTGTTGTTATGATGGATATGGATCACTTTAAAAGAGTTAATGATGATCACGATCACCTTTTTGGAAGTTTCGTTTTAAAGCATGTAGGTAAAATCATTCACGAAAACATAAGAGAAGTGGACTATGGTGCAAGATACGGTGGGGATGAGTTTATGACTGTCTTATCATCTATTAACTATGAAGGCGCCAATATCTTTTGTGAGCGTGTAAGAGCAGCTATTGAAGCTTATAAATTTGACAATGGTGATCATCAAATGGCGCTTACCACAAGCATTGGTTTTGCTGTGTATTTCCCTGGTCAAAACGGAGTTGAAGAGCTAACCTCACAAGAAGTTTTAAAGTGGGCAGATAAAGCTTTGTATGAATGCAAAGAAAGAGGCCGCAACATGGTTGAAGGGATAAACATCAATGAAGAGTTATCTAGAGGCAATAAGATTGCTGCTTAAGAGTTTTAATGTCTTCTCGTCTTGAAGTACTTCCAAATCTTAAAAACCTAAAATGCTTTACGCATTTTAGTTTAAAAGTAGACAGCCAGTGTTTACTAAAAAATCCTTTAAAAGATGTCTCAGTTCGCTACAATCAAGGGCTTTTACCAAGAGAAGAAGGTTCCTTTACAGCTGTATTTGTTCTTTCTGGTTTTAGCTCTGAAGGCTCAAAAAACTTTAACTTCAGGAGTTTTGAAAATAGCTTTGCAGAAGACTTAGATGCTTGGGCTTTAGATAAAACTCTAGACCCTTACATTTATATATTTGTTGAAGCTTGGACACTTATGGGTGGGAGTCAGTTTATAAACAGTGCAGGGTGTGGGCGCTATGAAGACTATATTGTTACAGAGCTTGTCCCAGCTCTTAAAGACAGTCTTCCAAAGGGCTATAAGATAAAAGACTCTGTTGTTCTTGGTGGTTCTAGTGGGGGCTACGGGGCGTTACATCTATCGTCTAAGTATCCTGATGTATTTTCTAAATGCTTTGCAATTGCTCCTGATGTTGATTTTGAAGTTAGTTTGAAGCAAGAACTTTATCATTTACTTTATTTAGTTGAGCCTTACGGTGGTTTTAAAGAGACCTTTAAGGCTGTTAAATCAGGCCTTGTAAATACTAAAAAAAGGTCTTTCCACCAAATGATAAATGCTATGGCAATGGCCGCGTGCTACTCAACTGTAGATGCTGAAGGTGTTCCTGACATACCTTTGAATAAAGATGGCGCTTGGGATGAAAATCTTTGGTCTTTATGGTTAGAAAAAGATCCATTGTTTTTTTTAAGAGAAAGATCAGAATCTCTAAAAAAGCTAGACACTCTTCATTTAACCGTAGGTTCATCAGATCAATTTTTACTTCAATATGGGGCAAGAAAACTTCACTCTATGTTTAAATCCTTTGGTGTAAATCATGTATTTGAAGAGTTTGAAGGCAATCACTTTGATCTTGGTAAACAAAGAAAAAAAGTCCTAACTTTAATTTAAACAGCTTTAAATGCTATAACAGTGTAAAATTTTTGGTCACTCATCTGTTTTTTTTACACTCCTTATTGAAATAAAGATCCTCATCTGTATAAAGCCGCAACTTTTTGATAATATAAATTGTACTAATGTTAAGGAGATCTCTTTTGAAAATTTTATTTACTCTTTTGTTTCTTTTCACTTCTGTAGTTTTTGCTAAAGAAAATACAGACCATAAAAAAGAGTTAGTTAAAATGTTAGAATCTAGTACCCCTGTTGAAGATGTTGCAGACTACATTCATGAGAGCAAAACCCAAGATATATTTGAAGAAAAACTTACAGCCTTCTTAGACATCGCGGCTGAATGGGATGAAGAGTCCAGGAGCGAATACACAAATTCTTTACAAATAAACTTTGACCAAAGAAACACTACAAAATTTTCTAATAAACTTATAGCACCAGTCGCAATAGCTGGTTTAGCAGGTTTTGGGTTAGCACAGTATCTATCTGAAAATTTTTTTGGAGCGAGTACCCAAGATTTAGCGGTAATGTTGATTGCTGCACCTGTTTGGATCACTACAATTGCGGCTGCTGTTAAAAAGATATCTGTTAAAAAAGTTAAATTCCAAGATCAAGTGCACAATATCATTAGGCTTCATGAAGGAAAGTATGTCTCTGGTGCTAGAGATGAAAATATGAAAAAATCTTTAAACTCTTGTGTTGGTGCGCTATCACCACATAAAGAGATGACTTATCAAATCAAACTATAAACATATTATAGCTATGTATCTTAATTTCAAAATCTAAAATATAGGTAAATTTTAATTGCACTCACAGCTACTATAGCCTAACCAAAGCACTATGAAAAATATCGCAATCTCATTAATAGTATTCTTTTTTTCGCTACACGCTTTTGGTTCAAATTGGTCCCCTGCTTTTGAGTATGGTATCTCAGATTTTGTATCTAGACTTGCCTTAGTTGAAGATGAAAAGCGCCTTAAAGAGGTGTCTAAAGAGCTTGCAAAGTATATATTTGAAAGTGAAAGTGATGATCATGTTTCTATAAAGCTTTCTATACTCGCTGAGCAGGTTGGACAAAACAAAGCTTTTGATAAGAGTAAAACTAGAGCGGTTTTTACTGAAGTTGCTAAAAACTTATATAGTAGCAACGCACATATTACTAATTTTAGAGTTATGCATTTTAGTGCTGTTTTATTTGTGGCATTAACTTTTATTGCAGATGGTGTGGATCCTCAAAGTATTTTTGGTTTTGAAATATCACACGTAAAAGACTTTGCCCCTGCAATCGCAAGTTGGGTCTTTCATATGAAACACGTTCTTCAGTTTAGCAGTAAGTACAAAAAAAAGTATCTAGATAGCTTACTATCAGAGCCATACGAGGTTTACCAAACAGTCAGCACCGCTGCTGATCATCAAAATAGCTGTGTTGGTCTTTTAAGTCCCTTATAGTCATATTTAAAAACCACCGACAAAACCTTCACCTCTAAAGTCTGCAGAACCCTCAAGTAAACCTTCTTTGTTCATTTTTACTCCGTAAACTACAGCTACATTTCTAATGGGCTTAAGTGTATGTCCTTTTTTTTCTAAACCTTTAATAACCTCTGGGCTGAACTTGTTCTTTTCATAAAAAGTCACACGTGGTAAAAATTGGTGATGAAGTCTTGGAGCGTATATGGCCTGCTCCATGTTAAGATCACTTTCTAAACTTCTATAAAGCCCTTGAAAGACACCATTGATAATTCTTGGTCCACCTGGGGCACCAATGGCTAAAATCGTTTTTCCGTCTTTTACTACTAAAGTAGGACTCATTGAACTTAAAGGTCTTTTCATTGGTTTAACTTGGTTTGCTTTTCCCTGGATAAGGCCAAACATATTTGGTTTTCCAGGTTGAGTGGCAAAGTCATCCATTTCATTATTTAAAGCTATCCCAAACTTTTTAGTCACCACACCTGAACCGTAGTTTCCATTAAGAGTCACTGTTAAAGAAACAGCTTCTCCATCTGAATTCATCACAATGAAATGTGTGGTCTCTTGACTTTCAAAGTACTGTTCTTCATTAAGAGGTTTAAGCTTAGAGGCTTTGTTTTTTTTAAAAGATTTTTTTAAAGAAGCCAAATATCCTTTACTGCTTAAATGATTAAGTGGGTTTTTAACAAAGTCAGGATCACCCAACAAGGCTCTTCCTCTAAAAGACATAGCCATTATTTCAGATAAAGTATGAAGCTCATCAACACTTAAAAGTTTTTTTGATTTTAAGTTTAAAACTTCACTAAGTTTAAAAGCTGTGCTCAAAACCACTCCTCCAGATGATGGAGGAGGCATCAGATAAAGTTTATGATCATTGTAAGTGGTCTCTAATGGGCTTCGCCAAACAGTTTTGTACGTGCTTAAGTCTTTAAGACTCATGTCTCCACCAGACTCTCGAATGCTATCAACAAGATCTTTTGCCACAATCCCTTGGTAAAAGCCTTTAGGCCCTTTGTTTTTAAAGAGTTTAAGTGCTTGGTGTAGTCCTTTTTGCTTTAGAACATCGCCCGGGTAGGGAACTTTTAAATCTTTTCCAATCAGGTGGTGTACACCGCCTGGCCAAAATTTTTCTTTTTTTCTTTTAGTCACTTTATACCACTCAGAGGACACTGAGAATCCGTCTTTAGAGTACTTTAAAGCTTCTGAAAACAATGACGCCCATGAAAGCTTTCCATACTTTTGGTGCATGTCCCAAAGCCCCATGGGGAAACCAGGAACTCCTACTGCAGCTCCTCCAAGACGAGAGTTTTTATTTGATTTTACATAATAGTCTGATCCTGCCTTTAAGGGAGCTCTTTCTCTAAAATCTAGAACTACAGGAGTTTTTATTCCTTTTGTGCTTATAAGTGCAAAACCTCCTCCGCCAAGGGATCCAAAATAGGGGTGTGTGACAGATAAAGTGAGTCCGTAAGCCACTGCCATATCAATGGGATTTCCCCCTTTTTTTCCAACGCGAAGGGCTGACTCAAGAGCAAGCTTTGAGGGGCCAGAGATCATAACATTTTGCGAGAGTGTCGGTATAGACCAAGCCACTAGGCCGTAAAAATAAAGGACAAAACTTAAAACTAGACATTTCATGTGTCTGACTCCTTTGAAAGACTACATCATTAACTTATTTTCTTGATTTTGGCGAGAAGGAATTCTAGGGGTATAAGCTTAAACGAGCTGGTGGATATGTTAGAAACGACAGACAATTTAAAAAGACCAAAAGCAAAAGCTTTAGGTAAAACAAAGGACTTGCCCAAGCCCAATCCTTACGCTCAGATGCTTTTGACCACCTTCAGCCACAGAGCCTTTGATGAAGATAGAGTTTCTCATTTAAAAGGCAGGTGGCGAGAAGAGGTTTTTAAAAAAAACCAAAAGATACGAAAAGGCGATAATAAAAATGACGAAGAAGCTATAGCACTCTACCCCATAGATTTAGAAATTGGGACAGGTAATGGTTATCATTTTGCACACCTTGCTTCGACTCAATTAGATCGAGGAGTTATAGGTATAGAGGTAAAATATAAACCTTTGATTCAAGCCATCAGAAGAGCTTTAAAATTTGGAGCTAAAAGTAATGCTTTTATGATTAGATATGATGCCTCCCTTGTATCTGAAATTTTTGATATCGAAGAGCTTGATAATGTTTACATCCATCACCCAGATCCTTGGCCCAAAGAAAAACAGTGGAAACATCGCTTGATTCAAGAGGGCTTTTTAAAAGATTTGCACAAGACAATGAAAAAAGAGTCTTTTGTTGAGTTTAAAACAGATGATGAGTCTTACTACGATTGGGCACTTGAAGTGTTTAAAGAGTCTGATTTTGAAATACAATTTCATACAAGAGATCTTCATGCTTCAGAAAAAGCAAAAACCAACTTTATCACTCACTTTGAAAATATATTTTTAAAAAAAGGACAACCTATATTTTATCTTAAAGCTTTTAAGGTATAGGCAAATGAAAAAGAGTTTTCATGAATCTTTAGTTTTAGGGGGATCTAGAGGCCTTGGCCAGTCACTTTTTCAAAAGCTGTCTCAACAGCATAAATGTGTGGCGCTATCAAGGTCTACAGATCCAAAGCTTGATTTAACTCAATCAGACTCAATGCAAATTTTTAAAAACGCAGTTCAAGAAAATAGCTTTTCACATATATTTTATGTGGCAGGGGGTGGCCCTCATGGAGCTTTCTTTGATAAGCCTCTTCACTCGCACAAATGGGCCTTTGAGCTTAATTACTTTAAGCCTGTAGAGATTGCATATTATCTTAAGTCTATTTTGTTTAAAGGGGTTTTTGTCTATATTGGCTCAGCTATAGCTGAAACCTACTCATCATCTCAAAGCTCTAGCTACTCGTTGTCTAAAAAGTCTGCCGTTAAGACTCTTTTGAGTCTATCGGAAAGAGATTTAAAAGTCAGAGTCTTTAGTCCTCCTTATATGAACACATCACTTCTTCCGCCAAAAGCTTGGCCAAGGCTTGAAAATCCAGAGCTTATAATTGAGCCTAATATGGTGGCTAAAGTTCTTATTGAGTGGATACTTGATTCATTAAATGAGAGTCTAGACCCAACTAAGACCTTCGACCCAAGGCATTTTGATTGGTTGCAAAGCTTTACGTATAATTTACCAAATAGAAAGGATTATTAATGTCATCAAATGAAAAGAAAGATCAAAATATTGAAAATGTAATTATAGTTGGGTCAGGACCTGCAGGCTATACTGCTGCTCTCTATACCTCAAGAGCAAGGCTTGAGCCTTTGATGATTGAAGGAGAAGAGGTCGGTGGGCAACTTATGACAACTACTGAAGTTGAAAATTATCCTGGTTTTGTCGATGGCATTACAGGTCCTGCATTGATGGAGATTTTAAAAGGTCAGTCAAAAAGATTTGGAACAAAGTTTATTTCAAAAAATGTAACAAAAATAGATTTAAGCAAAAAGCCTTTTAAAGTTTGGATTGGAGATGATCTTCATTTGTCTCATTCGGTAATTGTTTCTACAGGTGCTAGTGCAAAGTATTTAGGCTTAGATTCTGAAAAAAAATATGCAAATCGTGGTGTTTCTGCTTGTGCAACTTGTGATGGTGCTTTTTTTAAAGACGTAGAAGTTGCAGTTGTTGGTGGTGGAGACACAGCCATGGAAGAGGCTTTGTTTTTAACAAGGTTTGCTTCAAAGGTTCATGTGGTTCATAGAAGAGATGAGTTTCGTGCTTCAATAATCATGTCTGATAGAGTTAAGGCCCATGAAAAGATTCAAATTCATTGGAATTCTGAGCTTCAGGAAGTTTTAGGTAATGATAAAGGTGTCACTCATGCACGCTTACTAAATAACAAGACTAACTCAACTGAAGACATTGCTGTTGAGGGTGTTTTTATTGCTATAGGTCATAAACCAAATACTGACTTTTTAGAGGGGCAACTAGAAACAGATAGCCTTGGTTATTTAACAACTGTACCTGGCAAAACAGCTACTAAAATAGATGGTGTGTATGCTTGTGGAGATGTGCAAGATCATTATTACAGACAAGCTATAACAGCCGCTGGTACAGGTTGTATGGCTGCTATCGAAGTTGAGCGCTGGCTTGAAGATCAAGAGCTCTCGTAGTTTTCAATTTAGTTATAGTTTAAGCAGATAACTTTTAGTTATAGTTCAGATCAAAAGCTTTTTTTTGACCTGAATTTGATTATAGAGGCTAATCCTAAGTATTGTTTTCCGGGGGGATCATTATGCTTAGAAGTGCCTTGTATTTTTGTGTTGTTTTTTTTGTACCTTTGTCTCTTTGGTCCCTGGAACAACAAGCAGTCTACCAAACATCTCTTGGACCAATTTTCACTCTTGATCAATATAAAGCACGCACAGCTAAAGCGTATCCAGATCTTGAACATAAGTATGAAGTAAGTGGTGAGACTTCATACAAAGATAAAAAAATTAATTTGGTAGTTTTTAAAAGCTTTGGTGTTTCTAAAAACATTAAATACAAACAGCATTTGTTTTATGGAGAAATCTCTCCAAACTTATGGAAGCTCTTGTCTCTTGAGGCTGAGACTTGCTCTTGGTCTAAAGATAACTTTGAAAATGAAAAATGGTTTTGTGAAGAGATTTGGCATCCTATAAATGGAGTTTTTGGAGATATTTATTTAGTAGATAGAACTGATCTTGATTTAGAGGTTTTATCACAAGCTATTGGTCGTGAAGTTAGTGTGTTTGAGGACCTTAAAAAGACAGAAGATAATTTACCAAGGTTGACTGACTTTAAAAATGAAATTTTAAAAAACGGATTTGAGTGGATCCAAAGTGATTCGTCTTGGACAGGATTTACAGAAGATAAAGCACCAAGTCCCGCTATAAAAATTGAAGTTTTTGGTCAAGTAAATAAAAAAATTAAATTTTCTCAAACATTCATATATTTTTATGACACTGATAAAATAACATTAGGTTCTGTTGAGGGTGAGGTCTGTGAGTACTTTGATAGAGTTGAAAAATACGTGTGTGAAGACGTTTTTTACCCTACTCAATATGCACCTCTACCTTACACTGTTAGTAAGAGTGGTGTTAAAGAGAGTGAAGATGTAAAAGATTATATTGATCTTGAAACTTTACAAAAACCAGATTTGGATCCTGTGTTTGCTTGTGGTGATTTGAAGGAAAGTTATCAGACCATACTAAAATTTCACTTCACTCGAAATATTTTTCAAATTTATGAAACAGATGGATTTAGAAAAGCCCTTTCAAGACTTCCTGAGGTCCTAGATTCTGAAGATCTTTTTTTAAATAGCAGAACAAAGGAGCTTTTTAGTAAGATTAACGAATATCCCTATTTATTATCAAATAAAGTTGAAAATGTAGCAGCTGAGATAAGCTCTGGTGGCAACAGGTGCGACTTCTTAAAAGATCTAGCTAATGAACTTTTTTTTGAATTGGAAGAGAATTTACTGAAAACCAAAACTTTCTTAGAAAGATTAAAAGAGCATAAAGAATTTGGAACACAGCTTTTATTAAAAGATGAGTTTGAAATTAAGTTATGGCGTTGGGTTTTAAGAAAATCCACAGGAAATGATATTTATAAGATTTCTAAAAATGCTACTTTTAATATTTTTTTAGGTCAGCTTGAACAGTACACTCAAAGAGTTCAAAATTATATGAATGACTTAGAACTTCTAATGACAGCTGCATTTTTAAAAGAAGATCAATACACGCACCTCATACATGAAAAAGACTTTTTAAATTTAAGTTTAAATACAAATGTAAACGTTTCAGATAAAAAGTACTTTGGTGTAAGAGTTTTAAAAGGACTTACTAGCCACTATATAACTGATATACATCCTTTAATCGAAAAACTTCACTCACTTAAGAAAGGTAGTAAAATTCTAACTGTAAATGATTTAGAAGCTGACACGTTAAGTTCAATAGAGATGGATCGTATACTGCTATCGACTGATAAACCTATAAAACTTGAAGTTGAATATAAAAAAAATAGAAGAACAGTTATTTTAAAGGCTGACTCCCTTGATCTTCTTCAGATGGAGTATAGTTTTACAGAAAACAAATCCAATCAGATTTATACATTAAGAGTAAAGAAATTTTCTCAAGGTTTGTCTGATAGAATTTTTCAGTTTTTAAAACCTTTGATAAAAGAAAACAGAATTAAAGGTCTTGTGCTTGATTTTCAAAATAATGATGGTGGTGATATTGTTGAAGCTCAACTCTTTTTAAGCCTATTCATTAATAGCCCCAATTTGTTTTATTATAGATTAGGAGACAGAGGTTCTGCTGAAGTCTTTGAAACTATGTCTTCTGTTGAGAGTATACATCTTAGTGAAGAGCTTCCACTAATAGTTCTTCAAAGTGACAATACGAAGAGTGCCTCTGAAATTGTTGTTTCAAGTTTAAAAGGGCACAGAAGAGCTTTAACGCTTGGAGGTAGAACCTTCGGTAAGTTTGTTGGACAAAGAGTTTTTCCACTTAACAGTTCAAAAGGTAAGACTTTAGGTCTTCACGTCACAGTTGCTGAGTTTTTTGATACGAGTGGAAGAGCTCTAAATGGAGTGGGTCTTGAGCCTCACATAAAGTTCTATGACTCAAAGCCAGTCATTAAAGATGGAAATACACCAGGAAAAGGTATTACTGTTTTTGATATTAACTATGACAAAAAAATGAAGTATTTAGATTTTTTGAATATGGAGGATTTGGCAGGTAAAGCTAAGGCGTTTTCAAAGACTCACTCTATTTTAGATTTTGCTTATTATGCTATAGACCAAAGTCATGAAGAGGACTAAGTCTGATTGCTAGAGTCTTGGTCTTTAGATTCTAATTTTGTATTCTTAATTTAAATACAAAAACAGGATTTTTTTTGAGCGATAAAAAGAAAATAAACGTACGTCATTTAGTTGAAGAGATAACAAAAATTACAAAGAAAAGAATGCTTGATGGGCAAGTGGTTTCTTTATCTGAGTATAAAAAGATTAAGCAAAAGTTAAAAACTCCCTCTCATATTCTTTTGATAGATGATGATGATTCTTTTAGAAAAGCTTTAACTAGATTTCTTAAAAGTGAAGGTTTTGCAGTTACTTCATCTTTAGATGGAACACAACTCAGTGAAGTCTTAGGTGATGATCACATAGACCTTATACTACTTGATGTAGGACTGCCTTGGATAAATGGTTTTGAACTAGCAGAAATTTTAAATGAATCAAAAGACTTGTGTGACATTCCCGTTATATTTATTTCAGGTAAAGCTGATGATTTAGACATTATGCGTGGTAAAAAATTAGGTGCAGTGGATTTTTTAAAAAAGCCTTTTGAACTTAATGATCTTAGAAAAAAACTTGAACAATTTCTCTAAGTCTATACGTTAGGCGAATCTTTAAAAGGGAGAAATTATGAAAAAAGTCGTATTGTTTTTATCTTTAACTGTTCTTTGCCAAATTAGTTTATCAAAAGAGTTAAACCCGTGGCAGCATTGTGGTCTTGGAGCAATTATTTTTCCTGAAACTCCGGTAGGGGCGGCTATTTCAAATATAACTTCTGATTTGGGAACAACTGCTGTTCTTTCAAAACTACTTTCAGAAGAGTCTTGTGCAGGCAATCCTGCCAGCCAAGCTGCTATTTTTATCTATGATTCTTATGCAGATTTAGAAGAAGAAACACTTAAGGGTGAAGGTCAGCATGTTGCTGCATTATTAGAAATATACAACTGTGATGCTGAAGCTAAAATTCAGGTTAAATCAGGTCTCCAATCAAAATTCGTAAATGATTTGTCACAACAGGATTATGCTAAAAAAGCTAAGTTTGATAAAGTAAAAGCCTATCTCAACAACTTTGATGGTTTAGCAAAATCAACTTGTGGTGCTTAATACAGGACTCTAAATACTAGAGTAGATTAACAAATCTTCTTACAACCTATCAATTAAAGCTTTTATACATAAAAGCTTTAATTGACGCCAAGACTGTTACTACAGTTTATTACATTAAGCCTCATTCAAAGTTGCTAAATCTTACAATCAATTATAGGTGTGAGTGGCTATGCGTTTTTTGCTACTCTTGTTTATTTTTAAAATTTCTTGTTGTCAGTGTTTTGCCAGGGTTGAACTCAAGCAAATAGATGCGCTTAGTTCAAAAGATAAAAAAACTTGGTACAGGCTACTTCACTATAAGAAAACTTTAAAAGGCTATAAAAGCTTAGTGTTTTCTGAAAAATTTTTTTTTCATGAAAAAGGCAGATCTCATCCTGATTTAGAATTAGAAGAATCATTATCAGTCTTTACATCTTCAAATGTTGAAAATCCAAATGCTCATCCCATATGCTTATTTCCTGCAAGATTTTCATTTTTAAAAAAAAACTATCCACTAAGATTTAAAAATACACACAAACTTAAATGTGAACGCTACAACAAGTGGGTTGATGAACAGAGTGTCACATCTGTAAGCTTACTGTTTGCTTCAGGGTATTTAAGTAATCCCGCTTCTTATTATGGTCATACACTCATTAGGTTAAATTCTGAGGGTTCCAATAGTCTTCTATTAAAAAGCATTAATTTTGGAGCTCAAGTGCCTTCAAAAGTAGGGCCTATCACATACATGTTTAAAGGGCTTTTCGGTGGATATAAGGCTAATTTCTCAGATGCAACGTCAAATAGGCACAATACAATTTATGGCGAAACAGAATTTAGAGATATGTTTAGCTACGAGCTCAATTTTAATGAGGATCAAAGAAAAATATTTATAAGACATTTATGGGAGATCTTGGGTTTTAACTTTCAATATTTTTTTCTTAAGCAAAATTGTGCTTATAGAATGATAGAACTTATTGAAGTTGCCTTTGACAGAGATCTATTGAGCCCAAATTTACTAAATCGCTTAAAGCCGTGGATGCTTCCTATAGAGGCCTTTTATGCTATTTCAAAAGATCAAAAAAGCTTTTCCAAAATTAACTTTATTCCATCTCTTCAGACAAGATTTTATGAAAGATACAGTTCTTTAAGTTTAAAACAAAAAAGTACGTTACAGGAAAAACTCTTTGATAGAGACAAAAACAACACATCTTTTCTAGAACTTAATAACAAAGATAAAGCTACAGTTATAAAAACAGCTTTAGATTTTACTAAGTATAAAGCTAAAAATAAGTTTTTACTTAATAAAAGACGTGAAATTTTAATTGAAAGTTTTCAGTACCCAGAAAAGCCTCATGAGCTTGAGTTTAATATAAATAAAAACATTCATGATTCACAAAAACCGTCACTTTTAAGTTTTTCATATCTTCACAATTCTAAGTTTAAAAGTGCTGGCTCTTTAAGGCTTCGCTTTGCTTATTATGATTTTTTAGGTGAGCCTTTGGCTTTTAAGAGCGGCTCATCTCTTACAATGTTTGATTTAAACTTTAAATACTTTATAGATACACCAGTAAATAAAAATAAATTTTTTGTTAGTGATTTTGATTTGGTTTATATGGACAATTTAAATGCACAAAAGTTTAATTTGAAATATGATCCTCAGTGGTCATGGTCATATCGTTTAGGCTTGGATCAGTACAGTTTCTCGTGTCTAGACTGTTCTCAATTTTTCTTTTCTTCGGGTCTTGGTAAAGCTTTTGAATTTAAAAAATTTAAACTTTACTCAGATCTACAACTGAGGTTTCAAAGCAATACACACTCATCAGGCTACTTGGCTCAAGATTTAAGGTTAGGTTTGATATATTTTCCAAATCTACTTTTCCGATTAAATATTGAAACTAGATACCGCTTTTACTCTCAAAATAAAGATCTTTCTAGGTGGCTTACTTCTGTCGAGACAAGAACACGTTTATCCAGAAACATTGAGCTAAGCGCAAAATTTAAAAATAATCAAAGTTTTGAAAGCTCCCTAGGTCTCCAATTTTATTGGTGAACTAAAAAAGCTTTGAATCGGATATAGATTTAAACGAAAGCCACATATTTCAAATAGAGTTTTAAAGTCCTTTTGGTATGGCAGTAAGAAGCTTTTTCGTATAGTCATTTTGTGGATTTTGATAAATGGATATACAATCCGAAAGTTCTACTATCTCACCTTTGTTCATTACAGCTACCTCATCGGAAATAAACTTAACAACTGCTAAGTCATGAGAAATAAAAATGTATGTAAGTCCCAAATCTTCTTGTAAGTCCAAGAGTAAATTTAATATTTGAGCTTGAACAGAAACATCAAGAGCCGAAACAGATTCATCACAAATGATAAATTCAGGCTCCACTGCGAGGGCTCTGGCAATACAGATTCTTTGTCTTTGACCACCGCTAAACTCATGGGGGTACCTATTCATGACACTTCCATCTAAACCTGATTTCACAAGAAGCTCTTTTGCACGTTCTACTCGCTCCTCTTTTGTTTTAAATAGCTTGTGAATGATCATCGGCTCCATGATTGCAGACCCAACAGTCATTCTCGGATTTAATGAGGCATAGGGGTCTTGAAATATAATCTGCACATCGCGCCTTAAAACTCTCATCTCCTTTTTACTTAATTTTGGTAGATCTTGTCCTTTGTATAGAACTTCTCCAGAAGTTGGCTCAATAAGTCTTAAGACAGAACGCCCTAAAGTAGTTTTTCCACAACCTGATTCTCCAACTAAACCTAAAGTGCGTCCCTTTCTAACTTTTAAAGAAACATTATTTACAGCTTTTAAGTGTTTGGTGACTTTACCAAAAAAATTTTTTTCAATTGGAAAAGCAGTCGTTAAATTTTTAATTTCAAGAACAACTGGATTTTTATCCTCTTCTATAGGACGAATAAATTTATCAATTTTATTAATTTTTTCTGACTCTTTTTGATTTCCCTTTTCGTCCATAAAGTCAGAGACCATTGGAAGTCTTCTGGGATTCGAGTCTAAAGAGGGTCTACAGGCAAGTAAACCCTTTGTGTAAGGATGCTTTGGGTTTAAAAAGATATCTTTAGTCGTACCTTTTTCAACAATATCTCCTCTGTACATAACAACCACTTCGTCTGCTATATCAGCAATTACACCCAAGTCGTGAGTTATAAAAAGAACACTCATTTTAAATCTTTTCTGTAAATCAGCAATCAACTCTAGAATCTGCTTTTGAATAGTCACATCAAGCGCTGTTGTAGGTTCATCAGCAATTAAAAGATCTGGTGAGCAAGCTATAGCCATAGCAATCATTACACGTTGTCTTTGGCCACCACTCATTTCATGGGGATAGCTTTTTATTCTATTCTTGGGATCAGGTATTCCCACTTGATGGAAAAGCTCAGCTGTTCGTTTAAGAGCTTCTTCTTTGTTTATTTTTTCATGTAGCATTAAAGTTTCGGCTACTTGATCACCTACAGTAAAAACGGGGTTTAGACTTGTCATAGGCTCTTGAAAGATCATTGAGATTTTTTTTCCGCGAACTTTCTGCATCTCTTTTTCTTTAAGATCTAATAGGTTTTTTCCCTGAAAGATAATTTCCCCATTATCGATACTTCCAGGAGGGTTTGGGATGAGTCTCATTGTCGCCAGCGAAGTAACACTTTTTCCTGAGCCTGATTCACCAACAAGGCCCATTGTTTTGCCTTTTGGAATATCGAAAGATATTTTTTTAACAGCATTTACTAAACCTTCATCAGTTTTAAAGTTGATGACTAAGTCTTTGATTTCTAATATCTTTTCCATGAAATTCCTCTTTGACTTATTTATAGAGGCTTTTTGTTTGAAATTCAACTTTAGTAAAGGTCTGCTTGGGAGAGTGTAGTTGAAAAAAAAAGAATACGGCTCACGAGTCAGCTATTTTCATAAGCATTTAGTTCATGAAAGTCGTCTAATGAAAAAAATTTCAAAAGACCTAGAATTGAGCAAAAAAAATATTCAAGTGGCTCCCTATGAAGGTCAAATCCTGTCGACACTTGTAACTTTAAAAAAACCTCAAGTTTCTTTAGAAATAGGCACGCTATACGGCTACTCTGCCTGCTGGATACTAAATGCGCTTGATCGTAAAGCTAAACTCACAACAGTTGAGTTTGATACAGACAACTATCTAAAAGCAAAAAAGTATTTATCTGAGCATGATAAAAATTTGCAAGTGGAGACCTTAAACTCTTCTGGCTTAAAAGTTTTAGAGAATTGGTCCAAAGATAAGCGCATTGATTTTTTGTTCTTAGATGCGGATAAGGGAAATTATTTAAACTACTTAAACCTTGCACTGCCTTTTCTTTCAAAAGGAGCTCTAGTTGTGGCAGATAATTCTTTTTTATTTGGTCATGTACTTCAAGACTCAAGGCCTATCAGCTATTCAAAAAACACTTGGAGCTCCATGAGAGAGCTTAATGAAATACTGTCTGGAAAAACAGGGCTTTTTAAAGGTATGGCTCTTCCCACTTTTCAGGGTATGACCATTGGAGTGAAGTTATAAAGGTTCAATGCTCTAAGATCTAACTGACTTTTTTAGACAGCTTTTTTTCTATCTATACACGTGAAGTTCTTTTTTACTATAAAAGTGAGTTTCACCAAATAATATGAAGAATTAAAAATAAAAAGCCAAATAATGGTGAAAGAAAAGCTGTTTTACTCACCAAATGACTGTTCTCTAATTTAAAACCTTCTTTAAAAGGCTTAAAAGAGTTTACAAGCATCATTAAGCCAGAAGCACCCACGTGGGCGGCAGCGATTGGTGGATTGATTTGTAGAACATAGTAAAGGCCTAGAGTCATTTGCAGAGCTAAAAGAAGCTTTAAATGAGCAGCATCAGTAAAGGCTTTATCAGTGTGCTCTTTTGTTTTTTTGTGACAACAAATAAATTCATAATAAAATGTAGAAGCTGCAATTGTAAAAAAAATAAAACTTATCCATTTTCCTAAAAAATCTAAATTCATTTTAGAACCTAATGCTCTTCTGCATTTTTATGATCTTGAAGATAGGTCTCTTCTTTATAAAAGCTTGCAGCAATAATATAGAGCACTCCTGCCCCTAAAACTATATAAACAAAAAACCAGTAGTATGCAGCACCTTCAAGCATAGAGCTTCCATCAGCATTTTGAATGTAAGAGTTCACTTTTGCCGTAAAGACATTTCCTAAAGATACAGATAAAAGAAAAATTGCCATAATAAAAGACTTCATGCTGTTTGGTGCTTGCGTGTATGAAAACTCTAAGGCTGTTATTGAAATCAAGACTTCTCCAGCCGTAATGATAACATAAGCCCAAAAGTGCCATGAAATTGAAGGTTGTCCTCCTGCCTGAATCATCTCTTCAACGACGGCTATGAGTGCAAAAGACGCTGCTGTAAAAAAGAAACCAGCCCCAATTTTTTTCATGGCAGTAACTTTAAAAAATTTTGCACAAAATGGGTAAACTACAAAAGTAAATAATGGGATAAACAACATGACTAAAACAGGGTTTATTGCTTGAATTTGCGAAGATAAGAGTTCAAATTTTAAAAAGCCCAAATCAATTGTTCTATTCATATTTTCAGCTTGAAGAACCCAAGCTGATCCTGTTTGATCATATAGAGCCCAAAAGACAGCTATGAATACGTAAAGTACACCAAGGCCTACTAAAGATTTTAAACCTTTTTTACTAAAAAGCTCTTCTTTATAAAGGCTCCAGCCTGCAGGTGGCATGGCAACAAACTCATGACGTCCAAAATAAAAGACTAAGGTTGCTATAAACATTAAGATACCTGGTATCCCAAAAGCTAGAGCGGGACCGTAATGCATAAGTAGCCATGGAGTAGCAAGAGTTGAAAAAAATGATCCAAAATTAATAGCAAAATAAAAGTAACTAAATAGTTTATCTAAAAGGCTTTTGTCATCAGAACTTACTTGATCTCCCAAATGAGCTGACACACATGGTTTTATTCCACCAGAGCCAAAGGCAATGAGTCCTAAGCCTAGAGCTAGCCATGTTTTTGGCTCAAGTATGGATGCCGTAAAGTGAAAATCCATAAATGCTAAAGAAAGGTGACCTAAACAATAAACCGCAGAGAGTGTTAGTATAGTTTTGTACTTTCCCCAAAAGATATCTGAAACAAGAGCTCCAATTAAAGGGAAAAAATAAACTGCAGATGCAAAATTATGATACCACTCTTTTGCTTGTTCTGGACTCATGAACTCACTTTGTCCGCCACTGTCTACAAGATACTTAGTCATAAAAACCACTAAAATGCTTCTCATTCCGTAGTAACTAAATCTCTCCGCAGCTTCATTTCCAACAATATAAGCCATACCCTTAGGTAATTTTTGAAAATTAAATCCAAGCATTTCACTACTCCTCTGGTAGATTAAAAGTTATATGCTTTTGGTAAAAACAAAAACATTTAAGTCCATAAAGGCCCTGTGTCATTGCTCTTGTGCAAGCACTTTGACAAGCTGTACGTATGAAAACAGGGGGTTTTTGATGAAATATTTTTCTACTATAATTTTACTTTTTGGTCTTCAACATGCAAATGCTTTCGAAGTAGAGTGCACCTGTGAAGACCCATGTAAGACTGTGTCTTTTGAAATTTCTAAGACAAACCTAGGAATATTTATGACAGTGGATACAGCTGTAAATCAAGTGAGTGGTATGGCCACTGTTTCAGATAGCAAAGTGGATGATGAAATTACTTACCGCATGAATCAGTTTTTACTTATCAGGTCTGGTTCTAATTATGAAATGTTTGGCTCTGATAGAAGCTGTAAAGTTTTAACCGATACATAGCGTGTGCTAACAAACGTGTGGATAAACTTTTAAAAAATACTAAGAGATTCATGTAAATAATTTGCAGACTCATAGTGAAAGTCTTTTCTGTCGAAAACAGAATGTCTTTATTTTAAATCACCACTCAATAGGTTCAAAGCCTTTCTCTTTTAAAAAAGCATTAGTTTTAGAAAAGGGTTTAGAGCCCCAAAACCCGCGGTATACAGATAAAGGAGAAGGGTGAGGGGATAAAATTTTAAGGTGTTTTTCAGTGTCTACAAGTTGCCCTTTTTTCTGTGCATAACTTCCCCATAAAATAAAAACACAATGTTTATTTTGCTCATTAACAGTTTTTAAAACCATATCAGTAAAGCGCTCCCATCCCTTTTTTTGATGCGAACCGGGCTTATCTTTTTCAACTGTTAAAATGCTATTTAAAAGTAAAACACCTTGTTTCGTCCAAGACTCTAAGTTTGAAGACTTACGCTCAACTCCCAAATCAGACTTAAGTTCTTTAAATATATTTACTAAAGATGGTGGAGTTTTTATTTCCTCTGCTACCGAAAAGCTTAGGCCGTGTGCCTGATGTTTTTTGTAGTACGGGTCTTGGCCGACAATAACAACTTTAACGTTTTGGGGTTCAAGGTCTTCAAAAGCCCTAAAGATCTTACCAGCAGGGGGGTAGATCTCTTTTTGTAAGGTGGTTTCACTATTTAAAAACTCCATAAGTTCATTAAAATAGGGAGATTCCAGTTCTGCATGTAGCAGATTCGACCATCTTGGATGCAGAGCGTGACAGGCTTTTTCGATCATTAAAAAAAACTGCAATAATATAATCAACTACTCAAGTGAAATCAAAAAGTTACTTAAAAAGCGGGCGGTTATTTGTTACATAAGAATTATTTAAAAAAACTTACATTTTTATTATCCTACCCTATTGACTTTCAACCGCGCTGAACATAAAACCTCACTTCAGCTTCAGGCTTTGTTCTTTGAAAATTGAATAGTTTTTCATGGTTTTTTGGCTTTAGAGTCAATTAGTCAGGCCTCTTTCGAGAGACTTAAAGCTAATTGATTCAACCAAATTTTTTTGAAACGTTTTATTAAAAATGATTTTATTTTTTTATAAATAATATAATGAACAGATATTAAACTGAAGAGTTTGATTCTGGCTCAGAACAAACGCTGGCGGCGTGCCTAATACATGCAAGTCGAACGAAGAAAGCTCTTCGGAGCAATTAAGAGTGGCGCACGGGTGAGTAACACGTGGACAACCTGCCCTTTAGTGGGGAATAACCTATCGAAAGGTAGGCTAATACCGCATAAGACCACAGTAGCTGCGGCTACAGGGGTTAAAGATTTATCGCTATTGGATGGGTCCGCGCATGATTAGCTTGTTGGTGAGGTAACGGCTCACCAAAGCGACGATCATTAGCTGGTTTGAGAGGATGATCAGCCACACTGGAACTGAGACACGGTCCAGACTCCTACGGGAGGCAGCAGTAGGGAATATTGCGCAATGGGGGAAACCCTGACGCAGCAACGCCGCGTGTGTGATGAAGGCTTTAGGGTCGTAAAGCACTGTCGTAAAGGAATAATTTTGAAGGTACTTTACAAGAAAGGACCGGCTAACTTCGTGCCAGCAGCCGCGGTAATACGAGGGGTCCTAGCGTTGTTCGGAATCATTGGGCGTAAAGCGGGTGTAGGCGGAGACTTAGGTCAGAAGTGAAAGCCCTGGGCTTAACCCAGGAAGTGCTTTTGAAACCAGGTCTCTTGAGTGCAGAAGAGGAGAGTGGAATTCCTAGTGTAGTGGTGAAATACGTAGATATTAGGAGGAACACCGGCGGCGAAGGCGGCTCTCTGGTCTGTCACTGACGCTCAGACCCGAAAGCGTGGGTAGCAAACAGGATTAGATACCCTGGTAGTCCACGCCGTAAACGATGGATACTTGGTGTTGGAGGTATTGACCCCTTCAGTGCCGTAGCTAACGCGTTAAGTATCCCGCCTGAGGAGTACGGTCGCAAGATTAAAACTCAAAGAAATTGACGGGGGCCCGCACAAGCGGTGGAGCATGTGGTTTAATTCGATGCAACGCGAAAAACCTTACCTGGGTTTGACATGTACTGGAAGTATTCAGAGATGAATATGCCTTCGGGCCGGTACACAGGTGCTGCATGGCTGTCGTCAGCTCGTGTCGTGAGATGTTGGGTTAAGTCCCGCAACGAGCGCAACCCCTATCTTTAGTTGCCAGCATTAAGTTGGGCACTCTAAAGGGACTGCCGACGTTAAGTCGGAGGAAGGTGGGGATGACGTCAAGTCCTCATGGCCTTTATATCCAGGGCTACACACGTGCTACAATGGTAGGTACAGAGGGTAGCCAAGTCGCAAGACGGAGCTAATCTCTTAAAGCTTATCTAAGTTCGGATTGGAGTCTGCAACTCGACTCCATGAAGTTGGAATCGCTAGTAATCGCGGATCAGAATGCCGCGGTGAATACGTTCCCGGGCCTTGTACACACCGCCCGTCACACCATGAAAGTTGGCTATACCAGAAGCCGCTGAGCTAACTTCGGAGGCAAGCGTCCAAGGTATGGTCGATGATTGGGGTGAAGTCGTAACAAGGTAGCCGTAGGGGAACCTGCGGCTGGATCACCTCCTTTCTAAGGATGAACAATATAGAACTTTTTGTTCTATCATCTTAGGTCAATCAAAAAACTTGAAAAACTATTCAACTTTGAGCGAATAACAGCTTGGGCCTGTAGCTCAGTTGGTTAGAGCACACGCTTGATAAGCGTGGGGTCGGAAGTTCAAGTCTTCCCAGGCCCACCATCTGAGTCGCTAAACTCAAGTGCCCTATAGGGGCAATTGTTCTTTGAAAACTAAATAATTTTAATACATCAGTTTAATACGATTTTATATTTTATTGAATTTTAGTTATCATACCGATATCATTACAAGAAATTTGGGTAGAAATAGGATCAGTTGAACTGGGTACTAATAGATAGATACATAAATTATATTGATTTATTAATAAGTAAGAAAACAAGTTGCTGAATATTTGATTTAATTCAAATAATTCTTAACAAGCTTTAACTTTACCAATTTAAAGTTACTAAGAGCTTGTGGTGGATGCCTTGGCACTAGAAAGCGATGAAGGACGTGATCAACTGCGATAAGCCTCGGATAGCTGTGAATAAGCTATGACCCGGGGATTTCCGAATGGGGAAACCCATCCAGACATTGGATATTCTAAAATGAATACATAGTTTTAGAAAGCGAACGAAGGGAAGTGAAACATCTCAGTACCTTCAGGAAGAGAAATCAAACGAGATTTCCTGAGTAGCGGCGAGCGAAACGGAAAGAGCCCAAACCTAAGTTATTTTTTAATTTAGGGGTTGTGGGACTTCAATATGAGACTTAAGTGGTTAGTAGAATCTACTGGAAAGTAGACCCAAAGAAGGTGATAGGCCTGTAAACGAAAACTACGAGAGCTCTAGAAGTATCCCGAGTACCATCGGACACGAGAAATCCGTTGGGAATCTGGGGGGACCACCCTCCAAGGCTAAATATTCTCTAGTGACCGATAGTGAACTAGTACCGTGAGGGAAAGGTGAAAAGAACCCCGGGAGGGGAGTGAAATAGAATCTGAAACCGCAAGCTTACAAGCAGTGGGAGCACTATTTTAATTGTGTGACCGCGTACCTTTTGCATAATGAGTCAGCGAGTTATTTTTGTAGGCAAGGTTAAGCCAAGAGGTGGAGCCG
>JALZUR010000022.1 GCA_023301025.1 Bdellovibrionales bacterium
TTTAAATATTGATGCTTAAAAATTTTCTAACGAGAGCTTTTTAAGGAGAACCTATCGTGAGCCAAGTTGAAATAAAAATCCCAGCAGTTGGAGAATCCATAACAGAAGCTGTAGTAGAAGAGTGGCTAAAGAATTCTGGTGACTATGTAGAAAAAGAAGAGATTCTTGTCACCTTAGAAACAGACAAAGCTTCAGTTGAAATCACAGCCGAAAACTCTGGAGTATTAGAAACTAAAGCTGAAGAGGGTGACACACTTGAAATAGGAAGTGTCATTGGAACAATCGACACCAGCAAACAAAAACCGGCAGGTAGTGGTTCAAACACAGCTGCTGAGCAAAACTCTCAACCTTCAAACCCGACTGCTGCAACCACGCAAAGCCACACTTCAAGTGCAAGTGGAAAAGCAGGCCCCGCAGCCAGACAAATTTTATCAGATAAAGGTATCTCTGAATCAGAGGTAAAAGGCACTGGCCCTAAAGGCAATATCACAAAACAAGATGCCTTAAATGCAAAGGCTGAGTCGCAAACTACAACTACACAACAGACAAAGCCGGTAGCAGCACCTGTTGCTTCACCAAAATTTATAGCTCCCAATTTTGACTCTCGTGAAAGTAGAAGAGAAAAGATGTCTACTCTTAGAAAAAGAGTGGCTGAACGATTGGTAAGCGCACAACAAACAGCAGCTATTTTAACAACTTTCAATGAAGTGGATATGACAGAACTTATGTCTTTAAGGTCTGATTATAAAGAGTCTTTTGAAGAAAAATTTGGTGTTAGACTTGGCTTTATGGGATTTTTTGTAAAAGCTGTTTGTGAAGCTCTAAAAGAGTTTCCGGCACTTAACGCCTCTATTGATGGAGAAGAAGTTGTATACAATGACTTTGTGAATATGGGAATTGCCGTTGGTGGTTCAAAAGGCTTAGTTGTTCCAGTTGTTAAAGACGCTGACTTAAAAGCCATTCATCATTTAGAAGCTGACATAAAAACTTATGCCAAAAAAGCTCAATCTAATAAAATAAGTATTGATGATCTAACTGGTGGTACATTTACAATTTCTAATGGAGGTGTTTACGGGTCACTCATGTCTACACCAATTTTAAATCCACCTCAGAGCGGAATTTTAGGAATGCATAGCATCCAAAAGCGCCCTCATGTTGTAGATGGTGAAATCAAAATTAGACCGATGATGTATTTAGCTCTTTCATATGATCATAGAATTGTTGACGGTAAAGGCTCTGTTAGCTTTTTAGTTAAAGTAAAAGAGCGCTTAGAAGATCCAAGACGTTTAATCCTAGGAGTTTAACCATGAGTAGCAGTACTGAGTCGTTTGATGTTGTTTTTATAGGTGCAGGACCTGGTGGTTATACAGGTGCAATCAAAGCTGCACAGTTAGGTTTAAAAACGGCTATTGTTGAAAAAAGAAAATCTCTTGGTGGGACATGTCTAAATATAGGCTGTATCCCTTCAAAAGCTTTACTTCAATCTTCTGAAAAATTTGCTGAAGCAAAACATGACTTTAAAAATCATGGAATCGATCTATCTTCTGTAAAACTTAACTTAGACAAAATGATGGAAAGAAAATCTAAGGTTGTTACAGAGCTTACCAAAGGCATTGAGTTTTTAATGAATAAAAACAAAGTCACTGTTTTTTTTGGAGAAGGCTCTTTTAAAAACTCAACAGATCTTGAAGTGTCTCTTAACGCTGGTGGCGCAACAACCTTAAAAGCAAAATCATTTATTGTTTCTACAGGAAGTGCCCCAAATCATTTAAATTTTGATATTGATGAAGAAACTGTTGTCACATCTACAGGTGCATTAGAGCTTAAAAAAGTTCCTAAGAAAATGATTGTTATTGGAGCTGGTGTTATTGGCCTAGAGCTTGGTTCTGTTTGGACAAGACTTGGATCAAAAGTAAAGGTAATTGAATTTTCAGATAAAATTGCCTCTACCTGTGATGGAGCTATTATTAAATCTTTTGAACGCTCTTTAAAGTCGCAAGGCATGGAGTTTTTAAAAGGTCATAAAGTTAACAAAGCTGATAAAAATACAAAAGGCCAGTTAGAAGTTGAAATTGAAGAGGTAACGACAGGCGCTAAGACCACTGAAGTTTGTGATGTTCTACTTGTAGCTGCAGGACGTATACCTTTTACAGCCTCTCTTGGTTTAGAAAATACAAAAGTTGTAAAAGATGAGCGCGGCTTTATTGCTGTAAATGAGTCCTTTCAAACTGATGATGAAAATATTTATGCTATTGGCGACGTTATCCCGGGGGCTATGCTTGCCCATAAGGCTGAAGAAGAAGGTGTTTGCATTGCAGAACTTCTTTCTGGTCACAGGGCTAAAGTGAACTACAAAACTCTTCCTTCAGTTATTTACACTTGGCCTGAAGTCGCCTGGGTGGGACTTACCGAAGAAGAAGCTAAGAGAGACTTTGGAAAAGTTAAAGTTGGTAAGTTTCCGTTTACTGCAAATGGCAGAGCTAAAGCTAATGGTTTTACTGAAGGCATGGTCAAAATGATTGCCCACCCAGAAACTGATGAGCTTATTGGAGCTCATATAATTGGACCAAATGCTTCTGATCTACTTTCTGAAGTTACAATGGCTATGGAGTTTGGTGGTAGTGCTGAAGATGTTGCACGTGCCTTTCATGCACACCCAACCCTTACAGAAGCTGTTAGAGAAGCTGCCTTAGATGTCGATAAATCTGCACGTCAGATGTAGATTTATCAAAATTTAAAAAATAAGGTCTTTAACTTCTTTTAAAACTTTTTTAGAAACAAGGCGTGCTTTTAGAGCGCCTTCCTTAAAAACGTCTTCTAATTCTTTTTCTGAATTTACATAGTGATTGTAAACATCTCTTTTTTCTTTTAACTCTTCATTTACAAGTTCAAAAATTTCTTGTTTCACCTCACCCCATGAGATGCCTTTAGCGTATTTTTGCTCCATCTCTAAAATTTGCTCATTAGAGGCAAAGTTTGAATAAAACGAAAACAGAGCATTTGAATCTTTCTTTTTAGTCTCACCAGGAGGAGTAGAGTCAGTAGTCATTTTCATAATAAGTTTTCTAAGCTTTTTTTCGGGTAAAAAAACAGGAATATGATTGTTATATGAAGCGCTCATTTTTCTTCCATCAAGCCCCGGAAGAAGAGCACCTTTGCGTACAACAAGTTCGGGCAGTTTTAGAGTCTCTGTTTTATAGTTTCGATTAAACTTACCTGCTATATCTCTTGCAATCTCAAGATGCTGGCTATTGTCTTCACCAACAGGCACTAAATCAGCTTGAAAAGATAAAATATCCGCACTCATGAGTAAGGGGTATGTAAAAAGCCCCATATTTACTCCATCATCTAGATCACGAACTGTATCACTTTGAGACAGTTCACGATTTTTATCTACAAAAGCCTTATAAGCATGGGCTCTGTTTAGAAGCCCTTTAGGGGTAAATGGAGATAAAATTACAGTTAATTCAGAAATTTCAGGGATATCTGACTGTCTGTAAAAAATATGTTTTTTTGTATCTAGACCCAAGGCAATCCAAGTGGCTGCCACCTCTTTTATACTTTTTTTAAGTGCAATAGGATCAAAACAAGTGTTTAGAGCATGAAAATCAGCAAGAAAAAAGAAGGCTTCTGTAGGTTCATCTTTGTACTTTGATAAGAGCTCAAATGAGGGCTTTATGGCTCCCATCCAATTTCCCAAATGCACGCCTGTAGGTTTTATACCCGTTAGAATTCTTTTCATATCACACCTGTAAACGACAATTTTTGTCTCTTTCAATGTATTTTCTATATGCAAAATATCATAAGGAGTCACTCAAGTACACCTTAAGCATGGCACCCTAATTGCTCTTATTTAAATGTTAAATAATAAAGAACGTTTTTAAAGGAGAATTTAGTAATGTTATACAGAGAAATATGCCCTGATTGTGGTAAGGCAATTACCGCTCAAAGAATGGATGATGAAATGATCATCTGTGAGTGTGGATACACATTCAGTCAATCAAGAATTGATGCAGTTAAAGAAACAAACAAAAAAACAAGTTATACAATAATTTTCACTGGTTTGTTTTTAGTAACAGCATTTATTCACACTGCAAAATGGGGTGGAGATGCTGTAAAAGTAACACCACTTGAAATGTCTAGAGTTCTTGGAACAATTTCTTCAACTCAAGCCCTTCATCTTGCTGAGATAAGTTTAGAGAAAGGTTACTTTCACCAGGCTATACAAATGTTTGAGCTGTTTTTAAAAAACAATCCAGACGATTTAGCTGTTAATGAAAAAATGGCACTTTTACTTTATCAAACTGAACAGTTTAAAGAAAGTCTTCCATATTTTAATACTTTTAAATCATTAGGTGGAGAGACAAAAGAAACTCTTTACTCTTACGGTAAAGCTTTAACTCATAACGAAAATTTTACTGACGCTGAAGATGTTTTCTTATCTCTTGTAAGAGCTTATCCTGACGTTTATCAGGTGACTGTTGTTCAAGCTTTAGTAAATCTTTATGTTGAACAAGATAAGCTCACTGAAGCTAATAAATTTATGTCTACACTTGTAAGAAGAGGTTATGAAATTCCTTCGCACCTTATCGAGCAAAGACAACATATTAAAAGTTTAATGAACAAAAAATCTTAATAGGTTTTTAAAGTTAAAAGGTTTCTATTAAGAAACAAAAAAAGGTCTCTATTTTAGAGACCTTTTTTTTTGCTAAGCTTAAAAAAATTTAAGAAAGCATATTTTAATCAAATTTTAAGCTTACTGACCTTTAAATTTACGCATAAAATCTTTTACAACTTCGCCAGCTGTATCTTTTGCTCCTAAACCAATTGCAATAGCAAAGCCTAATGCAACTGAACCCAATCCTAGAGAAAATGCAATTGTTACAATCTCATCAGCAATACCAATCTGTTGAAGAGCCATTGTACCTGTAATAACAATAATAACAATTTTAGCCATTAAACTTAGAAAGTTTGATGATGCTGTTTTAACAGTGCCTTTGATCCACTCAGCTACAAGTTTTGCAACAAACAGACCTATACCAAAAATAACTACACCAATAAGTATGTTAACAAACTGATTTATTAAACTTTGAAGGATATCATAAAGACCATTAAGACTAAGTGTCTCAAGAGATTGAAGAAGAGCCATCACAAAAATAATTGCAAAAGTTAAATGCCCCACAATGTCTGAAGGACTTTTAGCCCCTGTGTTGATATCGCCTAAGCCAATCTTAGAATATACATTATCAAAACCCATATCTTTTAATGCGTTAGCCACAAACTTAGAAATTATGCCACCTACGTAAGCCGCAAAAGCTAATAGGATTCCAGAAAAAAGTAGGGCGGGGATCAAATCAAAAGCTGTTTGAATGAGGTCTTGAAGAGGTGCTGTAATCTCATTAAGACTTAGTTTTTTTAAAGCCTGAATACTTGCCATCATTAAAATTACTACATAAAGAATTGTTGAAGCCAATTTAGAAACTTTTAAATTTCCAAAAAGATTATCTCCAAAAACACGACTCATTATATTATCAACACCTAATGAAACAAGAAGAGTTTCAACAGTTTGTCTAATAATCTTAGCAACAAACCAGCCCAGAAAGATAATTACAGCTGCAACAAAAAGTCTTGGTACAAAAGCAACTACTTCTTCAAACATTTTAGTTATCGGGTTTGAGAGCCTATCATCTAAACCTATCCCGTTTAGTATTTCAGGAACAAAATAAAGAAACACCAAACCGTAGGCAACATCTGACAGACTCTTGGTTAAACTAAATTTAATAGAATTTTTGTCTTCAAATTGATTGCCAAACTTTTCATCAAGCTTAGTTTTTTTACCAATCCATCTTACCCCTTGCATTGCAGCAAATGAGAAAACTAGTGCAAGAGCTATTGGAATAACTGCATTAAGTACAAGTGTGAGAACAGCAATCAAACCTGTTAAAAATTTACCGAGCATGTAAATCAAAGGCTCAAAACCCGCCACTTGTGCAGAGACATACAAAAGTGAGAACAAGAGGCCAAAGAATAAAACTTTACAGATCACGGACTCTAAATCAAAAAAAGGCTTATCTCTTCCAGTAAACATTGCAAAGTAATGATTAAGCTTAATCACAGATTTCAATATTTTTCTGACAAGTTTGGTAACAAACAGTATGGCAAAAAAACCAACAATTATTAAAACCAAAGCCATCACTGAACTTGTTAGATAGTCTTGTGAGAAAAACTTCATAGATTCAAAAAAATCTGACATAAATGGCATCTTTAAATTCCTTTTTAGTAGTTATCGAAAACAGACCATAAAAGAGACTTTTTTTTGAAGCAAGTGTGTATGCTTAAATATATAGCTATTACAGCTCAGATCTAATTAAATCCTTTAAAGGACTTAATTTTATAGTTTATTTTTACTTTTTGCTTAGATGGAGCATTCAAATTCTCAAGATTATAGCCAAAGGCACTTAA
The DNA here is from genome assembly GCA_023301025.1 of Bdellovibrionales bacterium. GTDB lineage: Bacteria > Bdellovibrionota > Bdellovibrionia > Bdellovibrionales > UBA1609 > JALZUR01. The sequence continues at coordinate 6,463 of JALZUR010000022.1, forward strand.
AATCTGCTTTGCAATATAGCGTGTAGGTTTAGGATCCCACCCATGAGCCATTTTAATCACAAAAGAAAAGCCTTTTACAGAAGACACTGCTAAAAGACCATCAGCACCTTCTTTAGCAATAAGTTCGCCTTCTCCTACACTGTTAATTTCAGAATCAAGTCGAGACTCCCCACCAATATAATAAGGCTCTTTTGAAAAGGCCTCCCATATCCAATCATCACATTGCCTAAGTCTAAGATATTCAAATGCTTGCGCAATTTCATTTAAAGAAAGAGCTGGAGTTAATAGACCATCACCATCTTCAGCAAATTTTTTAAACTTATAAGTATTACCATAAACTTTCTTAAGCTCTTTTATAAAATTATTAAAGACTATATGGTTTTTAAACGTATAGGTATCGACTTCATCAGTACCTCCATCAATAAGTGCTCTGATTAAACCTGCATGATGTCCAGAAGAGTTGTGAATCCACTTGCTGGCTTTTAGATGGCTTCGAATATCATCAGTTTCAACTAACAATGGCGGTGCAACTGGTGTTTGTAACAATCTGTGATCTTTATAACTTAATAGTGATTTTGCTGCATCTACGTGTTTTTTAGAGCCATTGTGAGAAGATAAGGATATGGCTTTTTGAACATCTGACAATGAACTTAGAATTTTAGCGTAGGTTCTCGTGTAGAAAGGCTTAAATAAACTTCTTGCATAAACAATAGGATTTTTCCCACAGCTAAAAATTAAACTCTTATCTTTTATTACACTCACAGCCCCACAGAAGGTGTTCTCTACACATCTATCTCTTTGATACTCTAATAAGGGTTCATAAATCATTTAGCTTCCATAACTTGCAATTAAAGGTGCAACCTTTTCCTTAAACACAATCATTGAATTTTTAACATCATCACTGTCATGATTGTTAAAATCAAACCACAGCATAAGCCTGTCATGTGGATGATACTTTTGAGAAATCTTTTCTGCCACCAACTCAGGAGAACCATAAACAGCATTGTCCACCGCAGAACTTATTTTATCAGGATCAAGAGTTCCTTCCATAGCACGCCAGTAATTTTCCCAAGCTCTTGTGGCTTTTTCTTTTGCCCTTAGTTCTTTTGTCATTTCATTGGTATTAGGACTATCATCAATAAAGACCATACAGGTTCTAGGCATATACCATCTTTTCCAAATCCCACCCTCTTTATTAAAAACAGACCTCATGCGTTCATGAGTTTTTTCAATCACATCCGCAGAGGTAATCGAGAGATTAAACACACGTGTTGGAAAAAATTCATTACACAAAGCTTGAACTTTTGGATCATGACTTCCAACTGTTAAAGTAAGTTTATCCAATGATACATCTAATGGAATCAAAGACATAATTTCAAAATTAAAGAATTTTTTTAACTGAATCTTATCGTCACTCAAAAGCCTAGAACTTTCCTTTGCAATTTGTCTTACATTTAGCCATTCCTTTTCACTTCTAAAGTCCGATGCTTCTAAAAACTGAGGAGGAACAGCAGTTGAGCTTATCTCTTGCCCTAATAAGAGTCTTAGAAAAATTTCCGTTGCCTCTTCAAAAGCTCTAGATTTTACTTGGTGCCAAGCTGTAATTTCAATCTCATCTCTAGGGTGAATCCCAAAAGGCGCATTGCTAAAATTAAACCTACCAGCTGCAAAGCCAATTTCTAGCTGTCGATCGGCATAAGGACCAAGTTCATGAAGAGCTAAAAAATGCTTGATCGATTCAGCATGCATTATAGGACCTCCATTACAAAGAATATTTCTAATAGCAGAACCAATGTTTATATTTTTAGTTTTAGAAAAGACTAGGCTTGCAAGCTGTAAAATATCTGAGTTTACTCCGATCTCACCTTTAAAGTCTTTTACTACAGCTAAGGATGTTTTTTTTTGTGTTTGGCAAGACAGATGAGTTTCTGCTACCCATGCTGTTTTGTACTCTAAGCTGTCAGCTAAAGTAACTTGATCTAAAAAATTAGAAAACATTGTTTTTGAGTCTGGCGTATAACCATCAACTTCTGTTTGAGAAAGTGAAAAAAATATATCAAACTTCATGTCTGTCCCCTATGTATCTTTTTATAAGATGCGTGAATAAATAAAAAAATGGCGTATCAAAAATGGCAGCAAAAAATTTAAATAAATAATTGCTCCAAAAAATACCTAATAAAACATCAAAGCTCATTTGCCCGTTAAGGTAGACCGCACCAAAAGTGATCCCAACAACGGAAAATGTGTCAATAAACTGACTTGTCAAAGTGCTCACGTTGTTTCTTAACCACATGTGTTTGTCTTTTGTAAGACGTTTTAGGTAGTGAAACACATAAACATCACACACTTGCGCTAACATATAAGCAACCATTGAAGCAAAAATAGCTCCAGAAGTTGTAGCAAAAATAAGGCTAAAAAACTCAATATCTCCTAAAGCCACCGTACCGTTTGGTAAAACAATACCCTTGGCTAACTCCAAGTTTTGCCACGGGGGCCTCATGCTCGGTGCGACGGCATCGAGTGTGTTTCCTAACCAAAGAAAGAATAGAATAAATATATTAATCACAAGTCCAAAAAAAACTAAAAAGTTTGCACGCCGTCTTCCATATATTTCACTTATGAGATCCGTACATAAAAAGGTAAGAGGATAAGGTAGAACACCAACAGCAACGCTTAATCCAAAGACAGAAACAAACTTTGTAAGACCCACAATATTTAAAAGAGCCATACATGCTAAAAAAAAGCCCCCTAAAACCCAAAATACTTTTTCTTTTCTGTATGTGCTGAGCTCAGTATTCATAATATATTTATTTACCTTATCTTTGACGTACTCGCATGGTTTTTTTACTCTTAATAGCATGAGCACGATAGACAAAAAAAAACAGCACACAAAATACTTATGGTTAGATTTAGAGATGACAGGCTTAAATGTTGAGCATGAAAGGATCATTGAGGTGGGCGCTATAGCCACAGATTTAGATTTAAAACCTTTAGGAGAATTTCATAAAGTGGTTTTTCAGCCGCAAAGCCTTCTAGACTCTATGGATGAGTGGAACCAAACGCATCACAAAGCTTCAGGTCTACTGGATAAGATATCAACAGGAGGTAAGGAAGCTGACGTCGAACACGAACTAATCAAGTGGACTAAAGAGCACTTTGATGAACCAATTATTTTGGCGGGCAACACCATTGGTCAAGATAGGCTCTTTTTAGGAAAGTACTTTATAGAGTTTTCAAAGCTTTTACATTACAGACAACTTGATGTGACGTCGTTAAAACTTCTTTTTTCGCCACTTGGAATCGAGTTTAAAAAAAAGAACACACACAGAGCAATTGACGATATAAAAGAAAGTATTGAAGAACTTAAGTTTTTTAAAAAACACTTTAAGGTATAACTTATTATAAAAATAAATCTCTACGCACTTTAAATGCTTATATTTTTTTAAGACCTTGGATTTTTAAGGTCTTTTAACTGTAACACCAAGTTTTTTTAGATCTCTAACTTTTCTATGATCACCAAGTATAACTAAATTCATTTTATTGATATCCAATCTACGCCTTAACGCTCCATCAACTTGATCTTTTGTGATTTTATTTACTTTGTCTAAATAAGAGTAAATTTCTTTTCCATCTAGACCTAAAGACTCATAACCGAGATAGGCTGAAGCCTCTTGCTCTAAAGTCTCAACAGATCTTGGGTACTCACCTGCAACTAGAGCTTTCATTTTTTCTAACTCAGCGTTGGTAACCCCTCTTTTAACAAAATCAGAAATAACTTTTTTAGTAACTTCAACAAGCTCTACAAGCTTATCGTGCCTCACAGAGCTAGACACCACAATCAAACTGCCCTTTTCATGAACTCTAAGACCTGCACCAATACCGTAGGTAAGCCCCCTCTTAACTCTAAGCTCTTCATTTAAAAGACTTTTAAACGAGCCACCTAAAACTTTTAAACCAAGACCTAATGGTGTAACATCAGGACTTTTACTCTCAACAGTTGTAAACCCCATTTTCACTTGTGCTTGAGATAAACCTCTTTTGGTATAAAAGAGGTTTTCTTTTGCTTTCTCCTGAACGGATACCATTTTTGAAGGCTTACTTAAGACCTTTTTCTCAATTTCTGAAAACTCACTGATAATGAGCCTTTCAGCTTCTGGAGTCCAGTTACCAATTAGAGCAATTTTTAATTTACTAGGATCAAACACACTTTGATATCTATCTTTAACCTGCGAAAGCTTTAAAGAACTGACAGTTTTAATGGACCCTGAAGATGATCTTGAATAGGGATGGTCTTGAAAAAGTTGTTTTGTAAATAACTTATCAAGCAAAGAGGCTGGATCGTCATTAATCTGTTTAATATGACCAAGCTGTTTAGATTTTAAATTTTTAAAAGCAGGCTCGTAAAAAGAAGGCTTTAATACCATTTCAGAGACAATCTTAATTAACTTCTCAGAGTCTTCTACTAAAGACTTTGTGCTTAATGAGAACTGCTCTTTACTCGAAACTGTTATAACATTTGCACCAATATTAGAGAGGCTATCAAGCACCTCTTTTTTACCTTTATTAACTGTGCCCTCTTTTAAATATTTTCCAAGTATTGAAGTCACACCACTTTCATCTGCACTTTCCGTAGCAGCACCTTGCTCAGACCAAATCACTAAATGAAAATTCGGATACTTCTCATCTTTAAAGTTTAGAAGCTCTACTCCATTTAAAAGTTTCTTTTTATTTAAAGAACTCTTAATTCCTGTGGTCTGACAACCCGTAAAAAATAAAACAGATAAAAGTAATACCTTTAAAATTGATGTTTTTTTCATTATTTCCCCACTTCAATAAAATTAAACTTTTTAATATCATAGTACTTTTTAAAGACTCGGTTAAGCTCTTCTAGTGAAATTTTTGAGAGTTTTTCAACATCATTAAAATGATAGGCATAGTCACCATAATAAAGCTCCGAGCGAGCCAAGTGCGAAGCTTTGGAGCTTATCTTTTTAAATTGGCCTGAAAACCCCAACTTCATAAGCTTAACCCCACGTTCAAGCTCCTGAATGGTAAAACCTTTTTTACTTTTATCTTTTATGACCTTCATTAAAGCTTTATGAGCTTTAGATGCATCAGCTCCAGGCTTAAGACTTGCACTTACCAGGTTTATTCCTCCTCTAAGATTGGCGTAGTTAGACGCCCCAACAGACAAAAAAGATTTATTCTTTTCTATCATCTCCTGATAAAGATAAGAGTTTTCCCCAGAAGATAAAACCGTTGAAACTAAGTCTAAAACTAAATCATCTCGATCCCCAATTTTTGTGCCTTCAAAGCCGTACAAAAAAACTTTAGAGTTCATTTCTTTTTTTATCTGCACATACTGGCCCTGTTGAAACACCGGCTTAAAGTCATTTTCAGGGACAACTGCTGATTTCAATGGGCCAAAGAATTTTTTAATCCAAGATTTAACCTCTTTAGTTTTAAAGTCTCCTGCAATAACAAGGACTGCATTACTAGGAGAGTAATAAGTTTCATAAAAGTTTTTAAAGTCTTGAATAGACGTATCTTCTAGGTGCTTCATAGAACCAATAACAGGCCAGCTGTAAGGGGTCTCTTTAGAAAAAGAAGATTTAAATAAAGCTTCATAGGCCAAACCAATAGGGCTGTTGTCAACTCTAAGCCTTCGTTCTTCTTTAACAACTTCTCGCTCTTGTTTAACATTTTTTGGGCTTATTAATAAATTTTTCATTCTATCAGCCTCAAGCTCTAAAATTTTCTTCAGAGTACTTTTGGGCATATCTTCGAAATAAGCAGTAACATCTCTTGTGGTAAATGCATTATTAGAACCACCGTTGTTTTCTATATAAGAATCAAAAACACCATCAGCATTTTTTTGAGTTCCTTTAAACATCAAATGCTCAAAAAAATGAGCCAAGCCCGTTCTGTTTGGAGCTTCATTTGATGAACCCACTTTGTACCATATATTTATAGAGTAAAGTGGAAGCTTTTTATCTTCATGTAAAACAACTCTAAGCCCATTTTTTAAGGTGAACTTTTCAACTGGACTGATCTGGCCGTAAGTCTTGAACCCTATCAAAAAGATAAATAAAAAGTAAATTTTAAACACAATAGATCTCCTAAATTTTCTACTCCACTTTATATCGTTTTAAGATCATGTCTAGCTATCAAGTATTATGGACCTTTGTGACCCCTGTTTAAACCCCACTTAAAAGATACCGATAGGTTAATACTGGACTGAAGCTCAACTAAAAAGCCTTAGTTTGTATTAACAAAAGGACTCTTATGAAAGTATTTGAAGAAATGGATCAAAACAACTTCGTTTTAAAAGATGCAGAAGAAAAACATAAAGATTTTTACAAAAAAGAAAATCACTGTGCCTTTTGTGGACATGAGCTTATAATTAAAACTCAAAAAAAAATAAACTCATCTGAAGTGACGGAACGCGCACACTGCCCCTCATGTGTTCAAGATCTCGGTGATAAGACACACAAGCTAAACTGATACACCTAAAAGTTTTTCTTTTTTTTAATAGATAAAACTAGAAAAGCTAGAACAAGCAGTAAAAAAACCACAGCCATTGAGTTTTTTACTCCATAGATATCTGTAAGTTGCCCCACTGAAATATGTACAAGTACAACAAATAAAGACGACATCGAAATAATTCTAGACACCAATGTCTCAAAATTTTTAGGCCAAAGCTTTGAAACCTCATCCATAACCGTTGGGAACACTGGCCCCATAAAAAATCCTACAAAAACAAAATATATTGGGTTAAATATATAACCCAATAAGAAACTTAAGAAACCACCTGTTATACAGAAAAATAAAATATTAATAGCTTTAGTCTTAAATTTAAAAATAAAGAAAATAAATCTAGAGATAAACATACATAAAAAAAAGTAAAATAGTGCATGTGAAGACTCTGTATAACTTTTTCCAAAAGATTTTACTAAGACAACCATTCTAGTTGATAAAATGAGTTCTGAAGAGATATAGAAGCACATAAATAAAATCCATGAGAGTGCTTTAACATCACTAAACTGCGGCAAACATAAAGGTCTGTGCTCTTTAGATTTGAAAGACGTCATAAACTTAGAAGATAAATTATCTGACAAAGTGGAAGACTTATTAGCTTTTAACTCACTTTTCAAAAAAAGACTTAAAACAACAAATGGCAAACTTAAAAAAACAACACCAACTAATATAAAATTCCATTCAAACACGTCTTTTAAGTACAAAACTGATATAGGAGCTGTCATTGCAGCTAAAGCATAAAAGCAATGAAGAAGAGAAAAAAAACGTCTTTTAAACTCTTCGTTTTCAATTTTACTCACTAAAACATTTTGACCAACAGCTACAAAACCTAGACTTAAACCAAAAAGAACAGCCGTGATAAAAGAGCCTTCAATAGTAGGTAAGAAAACCAGTCCAAGAGGGCTGAGACTCATTAAAAGTCCGCCTAAAATCAATAAAAACTTCAAGCTAAAAAAAGAAATCACTCTTCCAGCAAAAGCTGAACTTAAAATGGCTGAAAAAGAAGCCATTGCAAAAAAAAGTGAACCAAGACTAGCATTTGTTAAGGTGTTTTCTAAAAGAAGTGGAAAAAAGGGGCTTCTAGCATTGTCCATCCAACCTAGAGCAAAAAGTGAAACCGACGCTACAAAAACTTGAAACCAAGTGTAAGCACTTATTTTTAGAGAACTTTTCATTTAAAAACTCTCAAGTCTGTTAATAAGAGTAGATCGAGCTTGAAGTAAAACATAATCAGCATGACCTTAAGCTATTTAAGTTTTAAACCTTTGGCTACTCTTTAAATCTCTAAAACTACTTTTGACATTTAGAGCAGTAGGTTACAGATCTTGCCTTTTTAATTCTTACAAGCTGATTTGCACAAACAACACACTCATCTTTTTTGGATTTCCCGTAGACGTTTAATCTGTTTTGAAATCCACCTTTTGAACCAGATGCTGATCTGTAATTTATAATGGTAGTTCCCCTATATTTTAGAGCTTCTAAAATAACAGACTCAATCTCATCTAATAAAAGATAAAGCTTCTCTTTTGAAGTTTTATAAGATTTTTTAAAAGGATTAAGGCCTGCTCTAAACAAAGCTTCTTGAACATATATATTCCCAAGACCCACAATATATTTTTGATCCATTAGAAAAGAAAAAAGATCTTTTTGTGATTTTTTTATCACTTTAACCAATTCCTTCTTTTCATCTTTAGAGCTAAGTACAGGATCCCAACCTTTTGTAACTGGTAACGAACTTTTAAACTCAACCCACCCAAAACGCCTGGTGTCGTTGTATATAAGCATTTTTTTATTAGAGAGCTCAAAACATAAATGATCGTGGGTTTTAAAATCTTCAACCTTAGAATCCTCAAATCTAAAAAATCCTGTCATGCCAAGAGACACATCAAGATGCTTGTCATTTTCTAAATCAATAAAAAGTCTTTTCCCCCAGCGCGAAACATTGATAACTTTAAAAGGCGTATTCGCCCAATTTACAGGCTTTCTAAGAGTCTTACCAGAAGGAAAACTTACATCTAAAATTTTAAGATCTTTAATATAACTATGTAATTCTCTTCTAACGGTTTCTACTTCTGGAAGCTCTGGCATAAAACCTTACCTTATTCAGTTGTCTGAGTTTAAATTTTTTCGTTTAATTAAAATTGTTCAACTAATTAGCACAATTTGTATATCAAAAATGCACCAAACTAAAACTTTAATTTTTCATAATTAAAAAACTTTTAAAGCCATAAGCAAAGCTAATGGAAAAAGCCACTTACAAGAAAGATTTACACCTTATTTGTACGACTTTGACTCTTTTTTTTACAGAAAATATAAAATAACTTTTACTGATAATACTGTTTCCTGGGGGGGAGATTTTGAAAAGAACTGCTGCACTAATTTTTACTATATTCTTTTTTTGCCTTAATTTTACGCATTCGTCTGAAGTAGATCCGGCTGTCACCGAGTATTACAGTCACATACTTGGTCTTAACACAACCGACTACTCGGCTTTCGAAAAACACTTAAATCAAATTATAGATAAACCCACTGTTGAACTTAGAAACGTACTTAGAAATCACTTAACTACTATCACCGAAGAAGATCCAGAAAGTATTAAACAGCACCCCTCAGACTTTTTAAATTTAATTTTGTTGATACTAGACACCTTAGAAAAAAAAGACATAGGAGAGCCCAATGATGCAAGACATCTAGCCGGCCTTAACAATTGGGCTGAACAGGTTTTTATGGACAGTGATCTTAAAAAAATTCAAGACAAATCTTATTATCTGCACATGGGTTTAGTAAACAGAAGTAAAACCCCACTTCCGACCATAACAGAAAGATTTCAAGACGAATCAAGACAGCTTATTGTATATGATGCAGATACAAACCCGGCAGCTAAACAGCGAAGATCCTTTGAGATTAAAATTTCAAGAGTTGAACATTTCTATGATCGAGTGAAAAAAGAAGTTATCGGTCAAGATAGAATCTTACAAGATTTGCAAAATCAATTTCTAATAGACAGTATTATTGATGGTCAACGTGACAAACCTGAAGTGTTTTATTTAATGGGTCTACCAGGCACCGGTAAGGACACAATTACTGAATCATATGTAGATGCACTATGGGCTGAAAAAGGAGCTCATAAAGAACACATGTTTTCTATGAACATCAGATCAAAAAATGACGTCTGGAGCTACTTTGGATCAGGTAAAGGATATATAGGCTCTGAGGAACTTCCAGCTTTTTTAAAATTTTTAGTGATGCACTCTGGTGGAAGATATCAGTTAAAAGAAATCAAAGATCGTTTTGGTTCAAAAAAACAGATAGTAGTTAAAGGCAACAACTGGAATCAATCTATGACTGGAGCTATGCCTCACAAAGCAGTTGTGTTTATTAATGAAGCTCATAACATTCCTAAAGAGATAAAAGACAATGTTTTAAAACAGGCCATTGAAAAAGGACTGTTCTTTATCACTAACCCAGGGGATGATCCTGATGCTGTTGATAAACTTGAGATTCCTATAACTTTTATATTTGCCTCAAACGAAGGAATTGGACTTTTAGAACCAAGAGAAAAAAATGGAACTCGCATAGGAGAGCCCTTATCTTATGATGAGATTATTGAAAACTATAACCGAGTCTCAGAGGACAAACAGCTCTTAAAACAAACTATTTTAGACTACAATGGTGAAAAAAATGACCCCTCTACACCTGAAGCACCAGGAACATCTGAAGAGTTTTTATCGCGTGTTCCGTCTAACCGAATTCACCTTATGAAACCTTTATCTCCACATGATTTAATACGCATAACAAGACTTATCGAGCAGTCTTTAATGGATAGATTTAGAAAAACAAAAGGAGAGATGGGTAAATTTGATATAAAACTTCACCCCAGTCTTATTGAGTTTATCACAACTTATAAAATTATAGCCTCCGAGGGAGCAAGAACTTTAAAAGACCGAATGGAATCTTATATTTTAAAACCTTTCACAGAAGCCGTAATTGCTGGTCAAATTCCAGAAAATTCTGGTACTTTAAGTCTTAATATTAGCTTAGTGAAAAACAAAAATGGAAGTAAAAGTTTAAGTTTTGAAATCCATGAAGGTAAACGTAAAAAGAAATTTGATCGCCCTGCACACATTAGATTTTTTAAGGTTATAGAAGATACTAAAAAAGATATCCCAAAACCACCTTTAGAAAATGAAACTATTGAAGAGATATTAACCTTAAAAAACTCCATAACTTCAAATGTCTTTGGGGTTGAGCACATAATTGATCGCTTAACTGAAAGCCTTTTAAGCTCTGAATCTGAATCAAGAAATACAGACTCAAAAAGGCCTGCAACTGTCATGGCATTTTTAGGAAAAACCTCAACAGGTAAAACAGAGACTGCAAAGCAGTATGTAAAAGCAAGATATGGTGAAGACTCTAGGCCTGAAGTTATTGACTTTAACGGTGTGAGAGATCTTTATGCCATGCAGTCAAAGATATTAGGTACAACAGACTCTAGAAATAACCCCATCGCTTCTACTTTTATGAAAGCTTATGACAGAGCCAACGGAAAAATAACTTTTATTTTTGATGAGGCTGCAAATGCACCAAAAGAAATTCTTAAAGGACTCTATGAAATTTTAAGAGAGAGTGTGGCTACGGGATTTTCTGATGGCAAAGCAAGACCGATGAAGAATGTTACAATTATCTTAACTGGAAATGCAGGTGAGGAGATCTACCAAGCTATCCCAGAAGGCTTATCTACTACAAGCTACGGACAAGCCATGACGGCAGTCTTTAATATCTTTTCAAAAGATGAAGCTTTACAACATAAAATTTTACAAAACACTTTTCCAGAGGCATTGATTGCAAGACTTGGACGAAACATCTACCACTTTGGACCTTTGGGTCATGCTGATAAAAGAAGAATCGCACAGCTTAAGCTTTTACAAGGCATTGAAAACTTAAAGCCAACTGACAGTGAAAGAGGATGGAATTTAATCTTTTCATCAAAAAAAGATCTTTTAGAGAGCTTTTACATGATTGAAGAAGAAGCATATAGCAACGACTATCAAGGAGCTTCAATTGATAAATTTGTAAGAGAAGGGCTTATTGATTCTATAAAAGCAAAGCTTTTAAGTGCAGGAGTTAAAAATAATACTGATGTTTACTACTCAATTGGAGAGTTAAATAAAAACAAAGCCTCTAACGATCCGCCATACAGAACAATTACACTTAAGGCTGAGACAGGAGAGCACATTGATTTTGATGCTCAAGTTTTAAGAGCAATAGAGGAATCTCCAAAAAAAGAAATTAAAAAAGTACTTGTAGCGTATCATGAGGTTGGACACGAACTTGTGAGCCATTACTACTTAAATGAAATAGTAGATTCTAGTAAAATCACTATTATTCCTGGGGTTACAACAATTGATGGACAAATCATAGCATACAGCGGTGTTCGAGTTGGAGATCAAACTTTTGAGGCAATTACGAGTAAAGAATTTGTTTTAAGACGACTTGCTGTTTTAGTTGGTGGCTACGTTGCTGAAGAACTTGTAACTATAGGCAGTCATTCAAGTTCAGGGAAGTCTAATGATATTACACGAGCTAGTGCTATAATTCATGAAGCTGTCTTAAAATGGGGCCTTTCAAAACGGTGGGGCAAAAAAGCACTTCCTAGTAAAATGGACCTAGATGACTATGTTGAAAAGTATCTATCAGAAGATGAGAAGATAAAACTTGAGGTGATCACTAGAGATTGGTTGTCAACGGCTGAAGAGATGGCTGAAATTGCAATAGTTTCTAATCTTGACGGAGCATTTTTAAACCTTACAAACAACCTTGCAAAAAGTGGAGAGCTTTTAAAAGATGAGATTAAAGCAATTTATGATGATACAGAGTTGGTTCTAGATTCTAACCATCCAGTATCAAATGGTTTTAACCCTAAGAAAACCTATTTAAGAATGAAGAAGCAACTAGTGACAGAAATTAACACTGAGTTTTTGAGTAACACTGACTATATTTATGACATATCTTCTGATCATAGCCTTTATGAAAAAGCCTATACCGATCTACAAAAAAATTCTGAAGCTAAAGACTTTAAAGCTTGGACTGAGTTAACTGATCATGAAAAACGTGTGGCAGAAATTTTAATAAGTGGAATGGTTGAGCCTTCAAGTCTTTTTCCTAAACTTTCAAGCACCTTTTGGAATCTTGATGAGGTAGCTGATGTTGAAGAGATTCAAAATCAAAGAGTATTAGATGCCAAAGAAGGTGTTATTGATTTTAAAAAATTTAAAATTAAAGGCCAAACAAATAAGCCAAAAGGTTTAAGATCTACACTTACTTTACAGAAGCAGAGCTCCAGTCTTACCTGCAATGGGCTACTTAGATAAAATATTAAGCTTAAATAAAAGTATTAGCTAAAAAGAGAAGGCCTTATGTTTGTAAGGCCTTTATTTTATTTTAGCTTCTAGAAGATCTTGGATATGAATCAAACCAACAGTTTTGATTTTATCTGAACTGTCTACTCGCCCAATTACAAACAAGGAGCTAATAGAAAATTGCTCCATTAGGTATAAAGCTTTGCCGGCAAGTTCATTTTCATTGATGCACTTTGGATTAAGAGACATTAGATCTTTTGCTATAACACCTTCAACTTTTTCTTGTCCCGAAAAAAATCGTCCAAGCCAACGCCTCACATCACCATCAGTAATAACGCCTTTTAGCTCTTCATTTTGATCAATAACACCACAAACCCCACGTACTTCTTTAGTGGTCATCATCTCAATAACTTTTTTTGCAGAATCATTTAAACTAACAAGTGGAAGAGTTTTTTCATCTGTCACAAGATCTTTCACTCGGGTCAAAAGCTTTCTTCCTAAGCTACCTCCAGGGTGAAAGGTTGCAAAGTCATTTTCTTTAAACCCTCGTTCATCTAAAAGCACCATAGACAAAGCATCACACATTGCCAAAGTTGCTGTAGAGCTTGCAGTGGGTGCTAAGTTTAATGGGCATGCCTCTTTGCTTATAGGGACTTTTAAAATAAAATCAGAAGCCTTTGCCAAACTCGATGAGCTATTTCCTGTAATACCAATAAGCTTTACCCCAAGTCTTTTTATATGCTTAAATAGAGGATTCAGTTCATCACTTCCGCCACCATAGCTTACAGCAATAACTAGATCATCTTCACTAATAACACCTAAATCACCATGAGAGGCTTCTGCAGGATGTAAGAAAAAAGATGGAGTGCCAGTTGAACTTAAAGTAGCTGACATCTTTTTGCCAATGATACCAGACTTACCCATACCAGAGACAACTACCTTTCCTTTTGTAGCTAAAACTTGGTCGACAGCTTTAAAAAAATCTTCATCAATGCTAGATTCAAGACCCATAATAGCTTGAGCTTCAATCTGAAAGACTTCTTTTGCTCGCTCTAAGCGTTTTTGGTTTTCAGGCGATGGATCACTCATAAAACTTTTTCCTCATATAAAACTAAACAATAAAATAAAACTTCAAATTGTAAATGCAGGCACTACTTAAAAAAAATTGACCTTAATTTACAAGCCTATGCTTTAAGGATGCATCTACAAATTTAACAAACAAAGGATGAGCTGAAGAGGGCTTTGACTTAAACTCAGGATGAAACTGTACCCCCACAAACCAAGGGTGATCTTTAACCTCAAACATTTCAACTAAATCTAAATTTGTATTCACTCCAGAAAACTCCGCACCTTTTTTAACAAAAAGATCTTTATACTTATTATTAAACTCATACCTATGTCTGTGTCTTTCAAAAATTTCTAAAGACTTATACGCTTCATGGGCTTTACTTCCTTTTAAAACACTACAAAAATAAGAGCCAAGCCTCATTGTGCCACCTTTATTGGTAACAGCTTTTTGTTCTTTCATAAGATCAATAACTTTAGGTTTATCAGATGTAGAGTCAAACTCGCTGCTCGTGGCATCTTTAAGACTGCAAACGTGTCTAGCAAATTCAATAGTAGCAAGTTGCATGCCTAGACATATTCCAAAAAATGGAATCTTATTTAACCTGGCGTAGTTTATAGCTTTGATTTTACCCTCAACGCCCCTATCACCGAATCCACCCGGGACAAGTAAACCTGAAACATCTTTAAGACTTTTAGACACAAGAGATTCGTCTTTTTCAAAGCTTTCAGAGTCCATATAAACGATTTCAACTTTTGACTCTAATGAAACACCCGCATGAATCAAAGCCTCATGAAGAGATTTATAACTTTCTTTTAAATCTACATACTTGCCAACTAAAGCAATTTTAACTTTCTTCTTTGGATTTTTTAAAATGGTGTTAAAGATTTCCCATTTTCTTAGATCAGAACTTTTAAGTTTTAAATTTAATTTTTCACAAACCTTTTCATCTAATTTTTCTCTACTTAATTTTAATGGAACTTCATAAATACTGGATGAGTCTTCGGCTCCTAAAACATATTTTGGATGAACACTGCAAAAAAGTCCGATTTTAGAGCGAAGCTCTTGAGGTAGAGGCTGTTCACTTCTACAAATTAACAAATCTGGTTGTATTCCTACTTCTCTTAAAGCTTTTACTGAATGCTGCGTAGGTTTACTTTTAAGCTCTCCTGCAACTTTAATATACGGAACATAGGTAACATGCATAAATAGAGTGTTCTCAGCGCCAAGGTCTGCACGCATCTGTCTTATGGCTTCAATAAAAGGAAGACCTTCTATGTCACCAACTGTTCCACCAATCTCTACAATTAAAACATCCTCATCTTCAACAACAGAAAGTATTCTTCTTTTTATCTCATCTGTAATATGTGGAATAACCTGAACGGTCCCACCAAGATAGTCACCTTTTCGTTCTCTTTTGATGACACTGTCATAAACCTGCCCTGTTGTGATGCTGTGACCTTTAGTTAAAACACAAGAAGTAAACCTCTCATAATGTCCTAAGTCTAGATCCGTTTCAGCCCCATCTTTAGTGACATAAACTTCACCATGTTGAAGAGGTGACATAGTTCCAGGGTCAATATTAATGTAAGGATCACATTTCATAATTGCCACTTTTAAGCCTCTGTCTTCTAATAAAGCCCCAAGACTTGCAGCTGTTAAGCCTTTACCAATAGATGAGACCACCCCACCTGTTACAAAAATTATTTTTTTATCTTTCATTATCTATCTTCTTTATCGTACGCATTTTTTAACTTAAAAGTTTATTGATCTTTTCTAGATCCTCAGGTGTATCTACACCCATATAGGAGTTTTGAGTCACACACATTTTTATTTTAATACTCATCTCTAAAGCTCTTAGCTGTTCTAACTTCTCATGTGCTTCAAAATAACCTTCCGGTTGTTCACAAAGATCTTTTAGTACACTCGCGGTATACGCATAAAGCCCTATGTGTTTACCAATATATCTTGTATCTAATCCAAGTTTTGAATCTTCTAAAGTTACGCGACTAAAAGGAATAGATTTTCTACTAAAGTAAATAGCTTCTGATCTGTCATTTATTAAAACTTTAACTTTATTTATATTGTCTAAATCCTCAAAGTCGAGTGATTCATACAAAGAAGCCATTTGAGCCCCATTATTCATAACTTTTTTAAGAGCTAGAAGGTCATCTTTATATAAAAGCGGTTCATCTCCTTGAATGTTAAAAATAACGGTTTGCTTTAGATCAAGCTCGGTCATATTTTGGTTTTTAACAACTTCATAAATCCGATCAGTACCACTAGGGTGGTTTTTATCAGTCATTACTACTTTTGCTTGATGGCCTTTAAAAAGATCTACAACCTGTTCAGAGTCTGTGGCTACAACAATCTCATCAAAAATTTCAGTTGTAATAAGACTGTCCGCAACATGCAGACAGAGGGGTTTACCACAAACTAGCTGTAGAGGTTTATTTTTTAATCGTTCAGACGAGAGTCGTGCTGGAATTAGGCCCATATGCTTCATGGGTGTCTGTTTTACAGTTTCAAAGGGTTTAAACACATCTAAAATGCGCTGTGTTATATCAAATTTTAAACACTTTTGTCGGTTTTTTGTAAAAGCAACAGATTAGAGCATTTAGATAGAGTTAAAGCCCTTAAAATTGTATCACATAGACAGTAGGAGGTTTTTAGTGACTGGAGTTTTTAGACTCTTTTTTGTATTAGCCACAGCATTTATTTTTACGATGGCTTCCACTGTTAATGGTCAAGAAGAGCCTTTTTTTGAACAAACACCAATGACTCAACAGGAGCATTTAAACTTAAAGAGTCTCATCAGTCCCATACCTTGTCGACAGCCTGATGGGTGCCCTTGGTCAGAAGGTATTGGTGTTTTTGGATACACAGATTTTCTGTGTGTTGCCACCTACATAACTTTTGATGGAAAACCAGCAATACTAACTGCAGGGCATTGTCTAGAAAGTGAAAAAAAAGGTGATTTAATAAATGGTTTTTTTCATCTCCCTACCGTTGATAAAGACAATGAACGTCTATATACAGAAGACCTTGAACTTCATCGTGTCGAGCGTCTTTTTGAATCTCATATACACGGTATAGATATAACGATTATCTCATTAAAACATGCCCCACTTTTTCATAGACCAAGATCTATTTCTAAAAAAGCTTTTGCTTTTAACAGAAATTACTCTTTTATAGGAAAAAATTTTAATCCTAAATTTAAAAACGACTTTTGGTCTTTACAAGAAAACTGTTTTAATAACACCCAAAATTTATTATTGCGTACTGATTATCGTCCAACTATGCAGTATTTAACAAACTGTCATGTTGGCCCAGGAAATTCAGGAGCTCCAATATTTGATGAAGATGGTGATATAGTCGGTGTAGTTCGGGGCTTTGTAGATCCTCAAGATTTAATAAACTTTTATCTTTTTGCAGAAGAAAATCGTTTTATAAAAGAGACTGAACAGGTTTCATCAACACCCGCCTACGCTTACATTTCTTTACTCAATTGCCTTGTTGATAACTTTGACTTGGTAGATCCAAATTGCAAAGTAAGGCAAAGACTAAACCAAGTCAGAGTAGTAAAAATGGCTAAGAATACTCTATACACCCCAAAAATTTACACCCCGTTATACAATCGATTAGATGTATTAGTTCCTAATTGCATTGATGCTGAAAACATAAAGACATCACAAGACGGTCAAAATTTTATAAGTCTTAAGATCTATCATCCTAAAATTGACAAAAACTTAAATTTAAAAGCCGGAAAAAAATTAGAATCATATGTGGACGTACTCCTTCTTGGTTCCGATACCCCTCACACCTACCTTCTTCCTTTTAATCTAAAAGGTATTAAAAGGGTTTTCTTTGAAGCTCAAATCCCTTTATGCAGATGAGGCGCTTCATGTTTAGATTATTTTTATTGTTGATTGTAAGTTTTAAATTTCAAACTTACTCAGTTTATGCCAGTGAGGAACTTTTTTCTCATACCATAGAAACTGAAAAAAATCTTTCTAATCGCCCCAACCCTATCCCATGTATGCAAGGTGACAAGTGCCCTTGGTCTGAAGGAGTGGGCGTGTTTGGGTATACAAAGTTTAAATGTGTAGCGACTTATATTACTTACAATAAAAAACCTGCAATATTAACAGCTGAACACTGTCTAAAAAATGAAAACGTCGGAGATGAGATTGATGGTTTTTTTCTTCTCCCAACTGTAATCAAGAATAATAAAACATACAGATCAGAAGAGATTAGTCTTTTAAGAGTTGAACGCCGCTTTAATGAAAAAGATAGTGGTTTAGATATAGCAATAGTTTCTTTAAAAGAATCACCTTACTTTCACAAACCAAGATCAATTTCAAAAAAAGAATTTGTTTATGGGGAAAAATACTCATTCATCGGTCAAAACTATGATTTTAGTATCAAAAATAACTATTGGTCTTTACAAGAAAACTGCAGTATCGACGAAAACAACCTATTCGCTGTTAAAAGTTTTAGACCTACAATGCACGCTTTAGGAAACTGCTCCGTCGGTGATGGAAATTCTGGTGCACCTGTATTTGATGAAAGTGGAGATATCGTAGCAGTGATAAACAGTTATATAAAACCTGAAGACTTACTACTTTTTTATCACTATGCTCTAAAAAATAATTTTATGACAAAAAGTATTCAACCTTCTTTAAAGCCCAGCTATACCTACATCTCATGGCTTGGCTGCCTTAAAAATAATTTCTATACAGTGGATACTGAGTGTACAGCTGAAAAAAGATACAATTTTATTGAAAAAGAAGAGTTAATTGAAGAAGACGGCACTTTATTTACTGCTGTATCTAACATCCCTTTATACAATGAACTAGATGTCTTTGTGCCAAACTGTATTAAAAATTCAGATATTGGTGTTTTTGAAAAAAATGGAATTTATCAAAGATACACAGTGTTAACAGTTTACCATCCAGAGTTGGATTACAATTTAAATTTTCGTGAGCCTAGAAAAAAATTAAAATCCCATGGATTTGCATTACTTGATGAGTTAAAAGATAAGAACTCTTATCTTCTAACTTTTCACGCAGTGGGAACCCCTGAAATGTTAAGAGTATTGTTTAAAACTGAAGTCCCTGTTTGTAAATAAACCTTTTTTTTAATCTAAAAATGCATGATCTCAACTAACTTATCCAGACCTTGTTTTTTAAGGCTCGAAGTTAAAACAATATCCAAAGGATCGGCCACGGCTTTTGCATTTTTTAGCTTCAGACTTCTTTCTTTTTGATTGAGCTTGTCCACCTTTGTTGCCACTAAAATAATAGACAGTTCAAGATCTGCAAGCCATTCTAAAAGATCAAGATCGTTTTGCATTAGCCCTCGCTTTAAATCAAAAAGAATAAAGCAGAGCTTTAGCTGATCTCTAGTTTTTAAATACTCTTCAATGGATCTTCTCCATTTTTTTTGTTCTTTATCAGATCGTTTCGCATAACCGTAACCAGGAAGGTCTACTAAAATTGTAGATTTCTCCCATTTAAAAAAATTTATTATAGCTGTATGCCCTGGTTTAGAACTTGTTTTACATAAAGACCTTTTTAGAATCCCATTAATCAAACTAGACTTTCCAGAATTTGATGCCCCAAGAAAGGCAAATTCTTGTCCTTCGTGAGGAGGATAATCTTTTTTGAAGTAGGCACTTTTAATAAAATGAGGCAATTTTTCCATAGTAACTGATCCGATTTTTGAACGCTTATAACTTGTGTTAATCCTAGAAGTAAGATGCACATGCCAATTAGATGTGCATCATTTATTTCACAATTACAAGGAGTTAAAGCTCATGAGCACAAAAACCTTTCAAATCTCACCAAAAAAAGTTGAAGCCTACTATATAGAATCAGAGGGAGATGTGACTCCTTTAGGCTCATATTTTAGTGCTGGCAGACACCCTTCAAATGATTTGGTTTTTATTGAGGATCCTTTTGCATCTCAAAAACACTGTCGAATTGAAAAACGGTCGAAAGGTTACTTTTTAAAAGACCTACAAAGTAAAAACGGCACCTATTTAAACGGCGAGCGTGTTTTAGAAGCCCCACTTAAAGCCTATGATGAGATTCAAATTGGAAACTCTACTTTTATCTACCGAGAAAATTTAAAACTAAAAACTGATATCCCTGAGCTTTTTTATAAATCAAAAA
The DNA here is from genome assembly GCA_023301025.1 of Bdellovibrionales bacterium. Classification (GTDB taxonomy): domain Bacteria; phylum Bdellovibrionota; class Bdellovibrionia; order Bdellovibrionales; family UBA1609; genus JALZUR01. The sequence continues at coordinate 26,601 of JALZUR010000022.1, forward strand.
ATACCTCGTGGAACAGTGAACTTAAAAAGATTCCAGCAGTTGGAAGCTCTGACATGCCAGTACTGATCATGGGGCCATCAGGGGCAGGTAAAGAGTACATGAGTAGATCCTTACACTTTAATTCATCACGTGCCTACTCTGAGTTCATCAGTCTTAACTGCTCAGCTTTCAGTGAACAACTCGTAGAAAGTGAACTTTTTGGTCATCTAGAAGGTTCGTTTTCAGGAGCGACGAAAAATAGAAAAGGGGCTTTTCAGCAAGCAAAGGGAGGAACTCTGGTTTTAGATGAAATTGGAGACCTCCCTTTAAATCTACAGCCCAAACTCTTAAGAGCTTTAGAAAATAAAGAGATCAGACCCGTTGGCTCAGATAAATCTGTAAAAACAGATGTGCGAATTATTGCCTCTACTCATAAAGATCTTTTAAAAAAAGTAGAGTCTGGGGAATTCAGAGAAGATCTGTACTACAGACTAAGCGCTTTAACCATACAAATACCAAGTCTTAAAAACCGCATCGAAGACTTTGAAACTTTACTCTTTTACTTTTCCAAGCACTACAAGATTAGATTTTCACCTTATGCAATTCGAATTTTAAAAGAACACTCATGGCCAGGAAATATTAGAGAGCTAAAAAACTTAGTGATGAGGGCTTCTGTGGTTTACAAACATATTGGTGTCGACAAGAATGAGGCTCAAGATCTTTTAAGACAGTTTGAAAGACCTACAGACAAGAGTGCTGAGCTTAAAATTTTTTCTGCTCAAGGTTCGATGATAAAAAACATGGAAAAACAAATAATCCTTAAAAGTCTTAAAAGCAACAACGGCAATCAACGAAAAACAGCAACAGAACTTGGAATGGCCAAAAGTACTCTTCATGACAAGATTAAAAAATACCTAAAGTCTTCTGAAACTTTAGAGCGGCTTTAATATGATTTATACAAATATAACTTTAATTTTTTTAAAATAAAGATGCGTCTTTACTCTAATTTTAATGAGCTTCATCCCAATTAAAACCTGAAGACACATTTACAACAAGAGGAACACTTAACTTGTATACACTCTCCATAAGTTCTTTTATTTTCAAAGATTCTTCTTTAGCTTTGGATTCTTCAACAGAAAAAATAAGTTCATCATGCACCTGCAGAAGTAGCGTTGACTCAATTTTTTTATCAGCTTCAACCATTGCTAGCTTGATTAAATCAGAAGCTGTTCCTTGAATAGGTGCATTAATTGCTGCTCGTTCTCCAAAGTTTATCATCATTTTATTAGTTGAACTGAGTTCTTTTAAAACTCTTTTCCTTCCAAGTAAACTTAAGACATATCCATCCTTGTGAGCTTGAACTTTTGTAGCTTCGATGTAGTCTTTAACACCAGAAAATCTGATAAAATACCTATCAATTATACCTTTTGCTTCTTTTCTACCAATATTTAATGTTTCAGAAAGTCCGTAAGCACCCTGTCCATAAGCAATTCCAAAATTAACAGCTTTTGCTGCTCGTCTTTGGGCGGAGTCTACCTTATCAAGAGGCACTTCAAAGATTTCAGATGCTGTTCTAGTGTGAACATCTTGGCCCTTTGTGAAAGCTTGATTAAGCCCCTTATCTTTTGAAATATGAGCCAGAATTCTAAGCTCCACCTGTGAATAGTCAGCCGAAACAAGCACATGATTTTCTTTAGCAATGAAGGCTTGTCTCACACGCCTTCCAAGTTCAGTTTTTATGGGGATGTTTTGTAAGTTTGGACTTGTACTTGAAAGCCGTCCCGTGGTTGTCAGGGCCTGGTTGTAAGTTGTGTGAACTCTACCAGATTTTGGTTTTATAAGTTTTGGAAGAGCGTCAACGTAAGTTGATTTGAGTTTACTAAGCTCTCTAAATTCGATAACAATTTCTGGAAGCTTGTGATCTTTTTTAAGTTTCTCTAAAACATCTGTATTAGTAGAAAATCCAGTTTTTGTTTTTTTAATGGGCTCTAAACCTAAATCTTCAAAAAGTACTTTTGCAAGCTGCTTAGGGCTGGCTAAGTTAAATTTTTTATCAACTAAAGCATGAGCCTCATCTACTAAAGTGGTGATCTTCTTATCTAAAAGCTCACTGAATTCTGATAGATTGTCTTTATCAATCAATACTCCTGAAGCTTCCATCTTAAAGAGTATGTTAAACAAAGGCTTTTCAATATCTTCATAAAGCTTTAAAGACTCATCCGTTAATTTTGTTTTTAAACTTTCATAAAGCGAAAAGTAGGCTTCTTTGTAATCGGTACTTCCAAAAAACTCTGTAACCTCTAGATCACAAAATTCTTTACAAGCAGATTTAAATGTCCAAGGCTCAGATGATAGTGAATAAGCCATGAGTTGTATTTCATCTTTTATGTCTACATCTTCTAATTGAAATTTTTTTAAGACAGCTTTTAAATCAAAACCTGTAAATGTGAATTTTTCTTTTTTAATGTGTTTGCCAATTTTTCCTAAAACCTCTTGATCATGCGTTAAACTAAATATTGATTCTTTATCAAATACAAAATCACCACGCTCGGTGCTTAAAATATTAAGAGGCTTATCTACATCTTTAAACGCCTCTTTAAACTCTTTTACAGATTTTATCTCTTTTGCGACTTCCGAAGAAGAAGCACCTTGGGTATCACTAGAGTCTTGTGTGTTTTTAAAGTTCTTTAAAAAAGATTCAAATTCTAACTCTTCAAGCAAAGGCTCTAGTGTTTTTAAATCTACATCTTTTAAATTGATATCTGATTCATCTTGAACAAGATCTAAATCTGTAACAATTGTTACAAGCTCTTTTGACTTATAGGCCATCTCTTTGCCTTCTATAAGTTTTTTTTGAGTGGCTCCTTTAATAGAATCAACATTTTCATAAATCCCATCAAGTGTTTTAAATTCATTTAAAAGCTTAGCAGCTCCTTTTGCGCCAATACCTCTGACACCCGAAATATTATCACTAGAGTCTCCAACTAAAGCCAAATAATCAATAAACTGCTCAGGGGTTACATCCCACTTTTTAACAACCTCTTCAGGTGTGAACATCTTGTTTTTCATTGTGTCATGCATCTGAATCTTATCGTTTATGAGTTGTGAAAAATCTTTATCACCACTGATGATTTTAATCTCATCAAATCCACCTTGTTTTTCTCCCCAAACAGCCAAAGAGCCGATAAGGTCATCAGCTTCATAGTTGGTTTTTTTCATCTGTGGAATTCCCAGAGCCTCGGTGATCTTAAAGATATAAGGAAGTTGCAAAGCTAGATCTTCTGGCATAGCTGAGCGATTAGATTTGTATTCTGGATCAAGATCTTTTCTAAAGCTTCCCTCTTTTGTGTCTAGGCAAAAAACCATATGTCTAGGCTCGTACATTTTTAACAGCTTTACAGTCATAGCTAAGAAACCGTACAAAGCATTTGTAGGAAATCCTTTTGAGGTTTTAAGCTCTCTAATAGCGTAATATGCTCTAAAAAACTGGGCTGATACATCAACTAAAAGTAATTTTTTCATTTTTATTTTATACAGATATAAGGCTGTTTTTGACAATTCTATTGCACTCTAAAACACCTTTCTTTTTCATTTTAAGGGTAAAATGAGTGATCTATAGTCGCATATATTTTGGGTTGCTGTAATTGAATAAAAATAATGCAGTAAAATTACACATTTACAATGAATTTAGCCTAGTCTTGGACAATTCACTTTTTTTAGCTATGTTAATTGTGATGAAAAATCTGTGTTTACTCTCTTTACTGCTCTTAAGCTCCTGTGCTTTTCTTGATAAAAGATATGTTAAAAAAGACATTAGTGTACTTCAAGGTCTAAAAGATGAACTTAAAAAAGAAAATCAAAACTTTAAGAGTGCTTTAGAGTCTGACATTAAACGTACAATTAGAAGTGAGATCATTCCTGAACTTAGAGAAGTCACAACTCACTCTTATAACCTTATGAGAGGACAAAAAAAGATTAAAGAGCAGGTCTATGAAAAAACTCTTATTGGCCGTGTAGAGTGGATTAGCACCGTTGACCCGCTTGTTAAATTTAGAGCTCGTGTGGATACTGGAGCTCAAACAAATTCTGTTCATGCAGAAGACATCAAAGAGATTTTGAAAGATGGCAAAAACTATGTTGAATTTACTACTTATGGTGAAGATGGCGTTAAGCACAGATTTTTAAAAGAGATTGTTAAAAAGAGTAAGGTGAAAAGTACTAGTGGTGACTCTGAAGTTAGATATGTAGTTCAATTAGAAATTTCATTTGGAGGGAAAACAATTAAATCAAATGTAAACCTCAACAACAGAGCTTCTCTTAGACATAACTTTCTAATTGGACGAAACCTGTTACTTGGCCATTACATTATTGATGTCTCACAGTCTAGACTGCTCGGTGCACCCAAAGAAGATGATGAGTAAAAAAATATGAAAAAATTTAAAAACATCCTTATCTTACTTTTAATACTTTTGCCTATATGCACTTTAGTTTTTAAGAGTCAGTTTTTAAATATAAGCCTAGTACCTAAAGCCAATACTGACTCTTGGGTTTTAGAACTCTCTTACGATGAAGTTAAAGACATTCCTAACGACCCTTTAAAACTAGATAAAAATTTTAAACTACCCGTTCCAAAAACAAGTCACTCCCAAAAAGTCACTTACTTAAAGATAAGCCCAGAAAGTAAAGAAAATAATCTTGGAAGTGAAAACAGCAGTAATGCTGAATCTAAAGATAAAGTGCTAACCGCTCATGTTAAAACCTTTGGACAAAAGCAAATCCAACCCCCGACTGACAAAAAACTAAATAAGCTTGAATTGCGCAAATTCCTTAGCCTTCCAGAACTAAATGAAGAAACCTTATCTCAACTAAATACCATATCTACATCTATCGTTTTTGAAACGGATACAGATATTGAGAAACTTAAAAAGATTTTTTTCTATATTTCAGATGAACTAATACTACAGCCTAACAACGACGAACTTGACGATGTGTTAACTCTAAAAAGTGGCAGCTACCTTGGCCAAGCGAGGTTGTTAACAGCCCTTGCAAAGATTAACAAAATACCTGCACGAATTGCCTTTGGTATACAGATACTAGAACCTACTCCAAAAGATACAAACCGTTACATTAGGGTTTTATACTCTGAGGCATTTATTGAAGGCAGATGGGTTCCCATAAACCCACATCAAAAAGACTTTGGTGTTTTAAAAGATGATTTTATTGTACTTGATAAAGATGCAGGTGAACATGCACAAGTCTACAATGATAGAAATTTATTTTCTATTTACATAAAGCCTTTATCTTTTAGAGCCTTTAACTCGAAAAGTTTTTTAAAAAAGATGAAAGAAAAGCCTGTTTTTTGGTCTTACATCTCGCTTCATAGGTTTCCAATTTCTATTCAATCGATCTTTTTTGGTCTACTGTTGATTCCCTTTGGTACAGTTATACTGTCTTTTATGAGGGTTGTTGTGGGGGTTGAAACCTTTGGAATATTTACGCCAATACTTTTAACACTCTTTTTTTTAGAGACCTCTTTAGCCTATGGTCTATCATTTTTCATTTTAGTCGTGCTCTTAGGTCTTTCACAGCGGGCTCTTTTGGATAAGTTTTATCTCTTAGCAGTTCCAAGACTTTCCGTTCTTTTAGCCTTAGTTATTCTTATGTATACAGGATATGCCATTCTTATGAATAACTTTGGTCTTCTAGCAAATTCTGCACAAGACAGCTTAAGCTACTTTCCTATTGTGATCATTACAGTATTTATCGAGCGCTTTAGCATTTACTTTATTGAAGAAGGCGGGTTAAACACCTTAAAACGATCTTTAGGCACATTTGCAGTGTCTATTATGTGCTACCTTCTTTTGTCAGTCACATCATTAAAGTCTCTTCTTTTTAACAACCCAGAGCTTTTACTTTTAGCTATAGGTTTAAATTTAGCTTTAGGGAGTTATAAAGGCTACCGCCTTTTAGAGTTCTTACGTTTTTCTGACATTGAATCTGATGAGGAAGCACCTGGTGTGTAGAACATGAAGCTTAAATCTTTAGGAATTCTTGGAAACAATTCTAGAATTAGAAATTACATACTTCCTCACAATGAAAGACGACACTATCCCTTTATCGATAACAAGATAAAGACTTCAAAGATTTTACATAAAGCTTCTATCCAAAGCCCTAAGCTTTACTTTTCTTTATCAAGTCATGGTGAGATCAAATACTTTCATGAGAAAATCAAAGAACTTTCAAGCTTTGTTATCAAACCAGCAAAAGGAGCTATGGGTAATGGCATTGCCATAGCAAAAGAGGTTCATTGGGATAGCCTTAAAGAAGACACAAGCTTTGTAACCACAAGAAGAGAGACCATGTCTTATGAAGCTTTGATGTATCACATCTCGTCTGTTTTAAGTGGTTTGTACTCGTTAAATGGACAGCAAGATGAAGTGATGATTCAAGAGCTTTTAACCCTAGATCCTTTCTTTGATAAAATCACTTATCAAGGTGTACCCGATATAAGAGTTATTCTTTTTTATGGTGTTCCTGTTATGTCTATGCTTCGACTTCCTACAAGCATGTCTGGTGGGCGTGGAAATTTGCACCAAGGGGCTGTTGGCTGCGGTATAGATTTAAAAACTGGACGGCTCACGTACTCTATTCAAAATAACAAAGCTATAAGTGCTCATCCTGACACCAATCAAAAGATAAAAGGTCTTACACTTCCCCTCTGGGATGATATACTTTCGCTTTCAGTAGCCTGTGCTGAGGTTTCTAACATCAATTACATGGGTGTGGATATTGTACTAGATCCTGTAAAAGGACCTATGGTTCTTGAGTTAAACGCAAGACCTGGCTTATCTATACAACTTGCAAATAAACAAGGGCTTCATCCAAGACTAAAAAAAATTGAAGAACGTTTGGGGACAAAAAATAAGACACCAAATGCAGAACTTAGTCTTCGAGAAAAAATTGAATTTTCAAAAAAATTTTGAAACAGATTTAAAAAACATTTTTATGTGCAACACTTAGTAAATAAATGCTTAAATTGAATTCTAGATTTTAGTTTAAGAATAGATCGATTGGTGTGATTTAATTTCTAATCAATGTTTTTTAAATTTAAGTTTTGAAAATAAATACACAAGGCAAATTGTAAAAAGAGCATACAAGAGCCCCGTGAATATACCTAGTACGGGAAACAAAGCTCTTCCAGTATCAGAAGAGATTTTATATAAAACCCCAACACAAGACTCAGCAGTTTGGTCTGGTGACACAATACCGTACTTTTCATTACAAATGGATAGCTCTTTCTTTAGGAAAATTTGGTAAACTTCTCCATAAAATAAGCCAATAACATAAAAACTCGACCACAATACTAGAAATTTCATAGGTAAATTTATTTTTCTACAGAACAACAGTAAAATAAATATTGGACCTAAAAAAAGTAAAAACCGAAGAAAATAACCTACAAACGGATTTATTAAGGCTTCCATAGTAGTAAAGCTGCTTATAAAAAATCTTTCAATCTAGAAAAATTGTAAAAGTCTACATACAGATTCATGATTTCAGACCTCAATCTTAAGTTTGCAACTTGAGCAGCTAAGTAGTCTTGTTCAAAAAGTAGAACCTGATACGTCGTAGATCTTCCATTTTTCTGCAATCTTTTTTCATGCTCTAGTTTTTTCTTTTGAGCAATTTCTAGCTCTGTTACAAAACTGAGTCTTGATTTTAAGTCTTTAAAAGACGTGAGTTGCTTGTCTTTTAAAAGCTTATCGTCAATGAGTAGGCGCTTAAGACTTATCTCTGATGACACAACCTCTTCTCTATAACCCTTAAGTATTTTATTAACTTTTCCAAAAGCCAAAGGGATTGAAAGATTTAAACCTAAAGTTGTCACTGGTAAATCTGTACTAAAAGCATCGCCTGTTGCATCGCTAAAGCCTTCTTGTATCGCTCCTGTTGTTAAATTACCAAAAATCTTTAACTCAGGTTTTGCACCATCAATAAAAGCTTCGTTTTTATATTTTAAGGCTTTAATACTTTGCTCTTGAGTGACAACAGATAGTGATTTTTTTGAAAGATCTGGGATTTTTAAATTTAGTACAAACTCAGTGCTTGGAGCTTCTATAGATAAAGATACATCCTGATCTTCAATAAAAGACCTATAATCTTTTTCAAATAGTGTAAGACTGTCTTTTGACTCTTCAACTTCAAGCTTTCTTTGTAAGTAGCCGGCTTTCGCCTGTAAAACTTCACCAACATCTACAACTCCACGGCCTGATCTTTTTTTATTGTAGTCGAGTATGGCTTTAGCCCTCTCGGCACTTTGTTTTAAAATTGAAAGAATCTTTTTATTGACCGCGAAGTTCCAGTAGGCTTTTTGAGCCTTAACTAATACATCAATAGCGTTTTTTTCTTCTATTAGTGCTTCATAGTAGTTTGTAGCAAGATTTTGCTCTTCAATGAGTCTATTTTGTTTACCAAAAGAGTTTCTTAAAAGTGATTGCTCTAGATTTAAAACAAAGTTGTTTGTGTAGTAGTCGTTTAAAGGAAAAAAGTTTGTTGGTCGCCCCTGAAAGCGTTCACGAAAACTTCTAAATGATAAGCTTGCATCTAAACCAAAACGTGTTTTTTGCCTTACACCTAAATTAAATTCCGTAGTCTCAGACTGATCACCTTGAAAGGCGATGTTTAATCTTGGCCCCCTATCTTGCCTCCACTCAATACTTGAATAGAGCTCTGGAATAAATAAGAGACTTGAATCATATGATTTGTTATTTAGGGCTTTAATTTTTTTAATCGATGCTGTGTATGAAGAATTTTTTTCTTGAACCACTTTTATAAAATCTGAAATTGTTGCTCTTTTACTAAAGCTATTTTCCTTTGGAACACCTGCAAAAGCTTTTACTGAACCACTTAAAAAAGAACCTGATATTACAAAACTTATAACTAAAATAGATGTATTTAAAACTGACATAATAGAATGCTAACTTATTTTTTTAAGTCTCGTTAGTTTCTTAAAAATTAGCTTCAAAAATGATGCAACTTTTAATATCACTTAACCTTAGGAAGCCCTCTCCAACCTGTAACATAACTGGGTGATAAGTGCTTCATTTTCATGGACCACACTGATTTTTCTTCTAAGCCACAAACCCCTAATTTTAGTGTTTGAGGACCATAAGCTCTATTTATCTTATCTACGGCCTTCATAAGATTTTTTGACTTTAAACTATCAGTTGCTTCAAAAAGGCTTAGCTGCACTTCATCTTTATTTCTAATCCCAGCTAAATGTACTCCAGCTTTTTTGTAATCAAATCCAGCTTTAAATATTTTATCTAACGCATTTAGAGCGTAACGCACTATTTTTTTTGTATCTTGCGTGGGAACTTCAAATTTTTGACCTTCTTGCCCCTTATAGTAAAAATCATGGGTAAAAGGTGAGGTTCGTATGCTGATTCCTACAAAAGAGCAGTACGATTCTTGTTTTCGTAACCTCTCACAGGCTTTAGAGGCATGTGTAGCCACCGCAGCTCTTAGGTCTGACATATTTGTTACCGCCTGACCAAAAGATCTTGAAGCCATGATTCCCTGTTTTTTTTCTACTTCTTGATTAAGTAAAAAGCGCGGATGACCTTTAAGCTCTTCAAGTCTTTGTAAACCCACCTTAGTAAAAATTTTTTTAATAAGCATGTGATTTTTAAAATCTCTATAGTCTTTAGCAGTTTTTACTCTTAACGACTCAAACTTACTTGCTGAAGACCTACCCACTCCCCATACATCGGCTATTTGGGTTTTTTCTAAGGCTTGTGTTTCTGAGTCTTTATCCAAGAGAGCTACAACACCAACCTTGTTTTTCTTTGCAAGATTATTTGCAACTTTTGCTAAAGTTTTTGTTGAAGCAATCCCAACAGATACAGGAATGCCCACCTCTTTTAAAAGAGTGTCTTTTATCAAGTGCCCGTAAGACTCTAAGTTTTGAAAACCTGAAAGATCTAAAAAGGCCTCATCCACAGAGTAGACTTCTAAATTGGGGGTAAATTGACTAAGACAGATCATCACGCGATCTGAAATGTTTGTGTACAAAGAAAAATTTGAAGAAAACACATGAACGTTTTTATCATCACAAAGTTTTTTAAACTTGAAGTATGGGGCACCCATGGGGACGCCTAATTTTTTTAATTCGGGGGTTCTTGAGATAAAACAGCCATCATTGTTTGATAAAACACCAATAGGGCTCTTTTTTAAATCTGGCCTAAAAAGACGCTCACAAGAACAAAAAAAAGAATTGCAATCAACAAGTGCATACATCTTTGTTTTTTATGCCCCTTTAAATTCTCTAGCAAGTCCCCTAACCACACCAAAGACACTAAAGTCAGAATCATTATTAAGCTCTATGGATTTATAACTCTTATTTTCAGAGCACAGATAAAGACAACCCTTTTTTTGAATTAATCTTTTACACAGCATCTCTCCATTTAAAGAACAAACTACTATACAACCAGGGTAAGATTCTAAAGAACGGTCTACAATTAAAATATCTTTTTCTTTAATTAAGGGAGACATTGAGTCTGACTCAGCTTCAAAAAAATATGTGGATGCTTTATTTTTAATAAACCGCTCATCTAAAGACTGATAACTTTCTATATGATCGTTAACAATACCAAAAAGACCGCACGAAACTCTTTGAGCTGATAAAGGTATTCTTACAAAACCAGGAGATAAAGGTTCATTATCAGAAACTTCACAAAGTGTTGTGAGAGAATCTTCAGTGCTATGAAGCGACAGGTAAGGCTTGTAGGGATTTAAAACTTGATACACCACCTTTCTATAATAACAAAAGGCGGCTGTATCTTTAACCAAATAGTGTAATGACCTTAAAAATAGTACCTAAAGCCTATGTTTGCCACAACAAGTTGAAAATCAAAATCAGGTATGTAGACAAAGTCATTTTCTATATCTAAACCAAGAGTTCTTAAAACGCGTCCTTCAATAAAAACACTAGCATTATTTAATCGCATATCTAAACCAGCAAAGGCTTGAACAGCTAATGACGAACCCGTAACTTCATCTTCCACACCATCAACAGACACTGAGGTTATCCCAAGTCCACCACCAAAATAAGGACCTAAGCCCTCATAGTTTAGTTTATAAGAACCATTAAACATTAAAGAGTTTGTGACCATGTCACCTTTAAAACTATTAGCTGTATCGACTGCATTATAGTCAAAGTCTATAAAGTTAAAAGAAAACTCCCCTTCTAAAGAAAAACCCTCGCGATCCACACCATAGGCAAGTGTTAGAGGTGTTAAAAGAGTACTATCAAAACTAAAATCTCCACTTGAGTCACTGAAATCAGATTTTATTTTAGAAAGACCCAGAGCACCTTTGAAATAGGCTCTACGATAATTTGTCACGTAATTTGGATTGTATGTAGGCCGCTGTTGCTGTTGATAGTTTTTCTGTTGGTGGTCCTGATAGGCTTCTTGTGACGAAAGTCTTTGATCTTCGCCACTTGTAACATTCTTGGAATCACCCTTAGCAGTTTTTGAACTTGATTGTGTTTGATTTAAACTCGCACTCTGAGACGTATTTTCTGGCGTTTGACTGTAAACGTCCTCATAAGAGTTAGCCCAAACATCTAATGAGTAAAGACTTAAGATTAGAGATAAAAAGTACTTCATGATTTAGTTCTCCTTTAATACAATAACACTACAGTAAGGCTAAAAGTTTCAAATTTAAGCTAAAAAAAAATATTAGCCTAATGACTCAGCATTTCTAGCCTTTCTTAAATAGTAGTGCCTGTCATTTAAAGGTAAAGTTTTGAGACTATGCATCTTTTACCGAGTCTACTCCTTCTTCTTGTGTTCGCCCGTCTTTTAGGGAAAGCCTTTAAAACTCTTGGTCATCCAGAGATTGTTGGTGAAATTGTTGCAGGACTTTTATTAGGTCCTGTTGTTTTAAACTTAGTTCATATAACACCTGAACTTAATGGTATTGTTCAGCTTTCTGTTTTTCTACTTATCTTTGGAGCTGGTCTTGAAATGGATCTTCACGAAATTCTTGATGCCTTAAAGAAAAAAGCTTTTTTATCTGCAGCCTTTGGGTTTTTTCTTCCTTTGGGAGCAGGAGTTTTAATGGGAAAGCTTTTTGATTTTGAGCTTGTAGAGTCTTTATGTGTTGGACTTTGTTTGGCAATCACAGCTTTACCTATAGTTTTAAAAATGCTTTCTGAATTTAAAATGCAAGACTCAAGCTTAGGTCACACAATTATTGGGGCTGCTATCATTATTGATATTATAGCACTTTTACTTTTAGGAGTGGTCATGGACACTCCTAAAGAAGCAACGGCTATGACTATGATTCAAAGTGTCGGGAGCACGTCTTTAAAACTAATTTTCTTTTTTCTAATGATCTTACTTGTAAATTACCTTCTAAGAAGCAGTTTTCTTAAGATCACTCGTACACAAAAACTATATCAAACAGTTGTTAGTACCTTTGGAGATGAGGGTGTTTTTGGAATATCTTTATTATTTGTTTTAGGCTTTAGCACCATCAGTGAGTGGCTAGGACTTCACTTTGTAATTGGCGCTTTTTTTGGAGGGCTTTTGTTAAACAGAGACATCATGGGACCTGTTTTTTTTAAAAAACTCGATAACACTTTGGGCTCTGTTTCTAATGGGTTTTTAACACCTATATTTTTTGCCTTTATTGGTATGCAGCTTAGTATCTCTGCCTTTCAAAGAATTGACCTACTTCTTACAATTATTGCTGCAGGCCTTTTCTTTAAATTTTTTGGAAGTTGGATTGGTGCAAGAATTGCGGGCATAGGTGCTAGAGAAAGTGTTGCTATGGGAGTATTTTTAAATTCACGAGGAGTACTCGATTTAGTTATTGCAGATCTAGCCTTAGGAAAAAATTATATTTCACAACAAACCTTTTCGTCTTTAGTAATATTAGGTGTGATTTCTACTATACTGGTGCCTTTTATCTATAAAAGCTTTGTTTTAAGATCTGATGAACAGAGCGAACAAAAAACAGTAGACTAAAAAAACTTTTAAATTACTATATTAATTTTCTAATATAAATAAAACCAGTTTTGATTATCTAATTATTATAGTTATTAAATTAAACTAAAAAACGGAGCATAAAATGGACATAGAAAAAGACTTATCTATAGAATCAGCTGAACTGCTACTATTTAAAATAAAAAACTTTGGTATGGATTTTTTACCAAAATTAGTTTCTGCAATTTTAGTCTTACTTATCGGACTCTTCATTATTGGTAAAATCACCAAACTATTCTCTAAACTTTTACAGGCTAGAAATGTCGATAGAACTTTAACAGACTTTTTACAAAGCCTTATAGCTTGGGCTTTAAAAGCACTCTTATTTATTACTGTCATTTCGATGGTGGGAGTTGCAACAACATCTTTTGTAGCCCTTATTGGTGCCGCAGGTTTAGCCATTGGTGTTGCACTACAAGGAACACTTTCAAACTTTGCAGGTGGCGTAATGCTTATGCTATTCAAACCGTTTAAAGCAGGTGATTATATCATTGCTCAAGGTGAAGAAGGTGTTGTTGAGAGCATTTCTATATTTGCTACAAAATTAGTAAAATTAGACAATATTAAAGTCATTTTTCCAAACGGGCCTCTTTCAGCTGGTACAATTGTAAATCTAAGTGCAGAAGAGAACAGAAGAGTAGATCTTTCAGTTGGCATTAGCTATTCTGATAATATAAAAACAGCACTCGATTCACTTGTTCAAATGTGTAATGCAAACTCTAAAGTGCTTAAAACTCCTGAGTCTTTTGTTGGAATTACTGAATTTGGAGATAGTTCTATAAATTTAACAATTAGAGCCTGGTGCGTAAATGCTGATTACTGGGATGTATTTTTTGAACTTAACGAAGCTATCAAACCTACACTAGATAAAGCAGGGATCAGCATACCGTTTCCACAAAGAGATGTTCATCTTGTAAAACAAGACGCTTAACTTTAAGAGTTTTTAACGTCTACAAGTACACGGCCTTGGCTTTTATGCATAAGTATATCTTCTGAGGTTTGTTTTACTTCATTTAACTTAACCACCTTATAGACACGATCTATGAGGTTATCGATTTTATATTCTTTACCTAATTTTTTCCATAAATCTTTTCGTAAATCCATAGTGCAGTTGTTAGAACTTACTCCTAAAAGGTGTACTCCCCTTAAAATAAAAGGCATTACTGAACTAGAAAAACTCGAACCTTTTGCAAGTCCAATAGAACAAACATTCCCCCAAAGTGAAACTTCAGGTAAAACTGATTCTAAAAATTCTCCACCAAGGTTATCAATGACACCTGCCCACTTAACTGTTTTTAAAGGGGCTGTTCTTTCTTTTTGCTCTTTTTTTAGAACCACTTCATTATAGTGAAGCACCTCACTTGCACCAAGTTTTTTCAAGTTATCTTTAAACTCAAGCCTATGAGTCACAGTAACAATCTTATATTTTTTTTGTTTTAAAATTTGAGTTGCAAAACCACCTACCCCACCCGTTGCTCCAGAAACGAGTATTGGCCCCTTTTCGGGATTCTGACCATTTAGCTCCATAAGATAAATAGCTAAAGCTGCTGTAAAACCAGCAGTACCTAAGATCATGGATTCTTTTAAACTAAGCCCTTCAGGTAAAGGAATCAGAAGAGATGAGTCTACATAGGCTATTTGAGTATAGCCCCCATCAGAAACCTCACCAATATTACAAGCTTGAACAATGACCTTCTTACCTTTTAAAGGACCCTCGAGCACAACACCTGCCAAATCAATCCCGGGTACTATGGGATCAGATTTAAAAATAGGTGCTTTACCACAAACCCCCAAAGCATCTTTATAGTTAATACCAGAATAGTGGACTTCGATTTTTGTGGTGGTGCTCATTAAATCTTTCTTCAGATTAGAGTTTTGCTCTTCATCAGCATATTTTTGTAAACCTGAAGCTGGGTTCTGAGTATCCAGAAGCTTTAGTCCGATTTTTTTTGAAAAAATTAGAGATTTCATATTTTTACTTACCTTATTTAAGTTTCTATTCTAGGTCATAAATATTAATTAAAAACATAGCAAATTGTACTTTTTAAGCAATAAGACAAACTCTAACAAGGCCCACCAAGAATGAAATTTTTAGAGCTGCCCATTCCTGAAAAAGTTGAGCTTGGTGATTTTATTCTAAAATATTTTAAATCAAAAAACTCTTCATTATCAAAAGACGATCTAAATGCACATGTAAGAGAGCATCTTGTATACTTTCAAAATAAACCTGTACCTTTTTTACCTTTTAAGATTTTTAAAAAAGGTAAGGCTCAGCTTTACTTAAAACAAACAGGCCCAATGCTAAAAAAAAATCAGATAATTTATGAAGACAAATGGGTCCTTGTTATCAACAAACCTTCAGGTCTTCCAAGTCAATCAAGTCTTAAATTCTTACAAGATCATGCACATTCTATGGTTCAGTGCTACTTAAGAGAAAAAAAATTTCAAACATCTCCTGTGCTTTTTCTCATGCACCGCTTAGACACAGACACCTCAGGCCTTTTACTTTTCTCAAAAAAAGCTTCAGCCAATAAATCTATACAACAGCAATTTGAAACAAGGTGTATAAAAAAGACCTACTTGGCTTTGTCTACATCTTCATCCGAATCGACAGTTTTTAAACAAAAAGTTATTACTTCATATATTGCAAAAAAA
Source organism: Bdellovibrionales bacterium (assembly GCA_023301025.1). Lineage (GTDB taxonomy): Bacteria > Bdellovibrionota > Bdellovibrionia > Bdellovibrionales > UBA1609 > JALZUR01. Next base: position 42,287 of record JALZUR010000022.1, read on the forward strand.
GGGGACAATAAGCACGCTTTTAAGTTTGCATCAGTTCCTAAAGACACACCAGGAGCAAGACGATCAGAAACTTTAGTAACACTACTTAGCACTTCTAATAATGATCTAAAGCATCTTTTTTCTGTGGAGCCAAAAACTGGGCGAAGCCACCAAATACGAGTTCACCTCAAAGATCAGGGTCTAGCTATTGATGGAGACTCTTTTTATGACGGTGAAAAGGCAAGTCAATTGCATTTACACGCTTGGAAGTTGAGCTTTAAACACCCCATAAACCAAGAGCCGCTTAATTTAGTAGCTCCACTGCCTGAACACCTTAAGCAAAGTATAGACAAATATAAATTGAGTTTATAAGTTGAACTGTAAGTATCGTAACAAGGCAAAATTTGTATGTTAGCGACGTCTCTATTTTAAATCATAAAGGGGTTTTATATGTCTAAACAATTTATACCAATGGATAAACAGCCAGATCTCAACAAAAAACATTCTTTTATTTTAGAAAATCCAACACTGTCTGAAGAGACTGTACCCATGGATGTTTTGTTTGTTGGTGCAGGTCCTGCAGGTTTGGCTGGAGCTATTAAACTTGCACAACTCGTAAAAGATGATGAAAAATTAAAAGACATTGAAATTGGCGTATTAGAAAAGGCAGAATCTTTAGGAGGACATACTCTTTCTGGAGCTGTTATAAACCCCGTTGCTTTTAAAGAGCTTTTTCCAGATTTAAAAGAATCAGATTTTCCTTTTAAAGAAAAGGTTAAAGGTGAGGCGGTTTATATGCTGACACCAAAAGGAAAACTTAGACTCCCTACACCCCCAACCATGAAAAACCACGGAAACTATGCTTCAAGTCTTTGTGAAGTCGTTAGATGGATGGGTGAAAAAGCAGAAGACTTAGGGGTTAATGTTTTTACTAGTTTCCCAGCAGACTCACTTTTAATTAAAGACGGGGCTGTAATTGGCACACGTACAACTCCGACAGGTCTGAATAAAGACGGAAGCCCTGGGTCACAGCACGTTGAAGGCACAGATGTCACAGCAAAAGTCACAGTACTTACTGAAGGAACGAGAGGCCCTTTAGCCCAATCTTATTTAAAATGGGCCAAGCTTGAATCTAGCTCTCCTCAGATATACGCCTTAGGTGTTAAAGAGGTATGGAAAATTAAAAAGCCTTTAGATAAGGTGATCCACACATTGGGCTGGCCCTTAGGAGATACTTTTGGAGGCTCATGGATTTATCCTATGGGGGACAATAAGATCTCTTTAGGTTTAGTTGCTGGCCTTGATTATAAAAAAGCCGACTTAGATGTTCACTACGAACTCCAAAAGTTAAAAGAACACCCTTTATTTAAAGAACTTCTAGAAGGTGGAGAACTTTTAGAATGGGGGGCTAAAACAATTCCTGAAGGAGGCTACCATTCACTTCCTAAAAAACTTTCAGGTGACGGTATTCTACTAAGTGGAGACTGTGCCGGATTTGTTAATGTACCTGCTTTAAAGGGTATTCACTATGCAATGACTGGTGGGATAAAAGCTGCTGAAGCTATCTATAATAATTTAAAAGAAGAAGCCTCTTTAGGTTTATATGATAAAAGCGTTCAGGAGTCTTTTATTTACAAAGATTTAAAAAAAGTTAGAAGCTTTAGACAAGCCTTTAAAGGTGGTTTTTGGTTAGGTACAATTAAAGCTGCTCTTTTAACAATAACTGGTGGTGCTTTTCCACGCGTTAAACCTCACACAAAAGAAGATTCAGAAGAACCAAAGACTTTTGAGTTTAATGCTCAAAAAAATATTGGCCTTAAAAAAGTAGATGCTGTTTTTCAATCAGCGAACAAGACCAGAGACGACATTCCTCCTCACCTAAATGCAGAAGATGAGATTTCTGAAGAGCTTGCAAAGTTTTATGAACACCTCTGCCCTGCTGGGGTCTATGAAGTAGTTGATGGGAAACTTAAGATCAACGCTCCAAACTGCATAGACTGTAAAGCAACTGATGTTTTAGGTCCAAGGTGGCAGCCAAGAGAAGGTGGTGCAGGTCCAAGCTACACATTGATGTAGAGTAAAGTATTTTATCTTAAAGATTTTATGAATAACTTAGAAATAAAAAAAGACAGTCTAGAGAACTGTCTTTTTTTATGTGAAATGCTTTTAAAATCTATTACAGCAAAATTACTTTGAAGCTTTTTTCTCATCTTCTATAGAGTTTAAAAAATCTATAGTGCCTTCAAAGGCTTTTTTGGCAGATTCTTTTCTAGAAAATCCATGTCCTTCTTTTTCTAAAACAACGTACTCCACTGGGATCTTTAATTTATTGAGCCTATCAACATACTGATCCATCTCAGCTTTTACAGTTCGTGTGTCATTTTCTGCTTGATAAATCTTTAGAGGGGTTTTTATCTTTTGTGCATGAAAGTAAGGGGAGCGCTCTCTGTAGAGAAGCTTATCTTTTTTAGGATGACCCATTTCAGTTAAAAACTCATTTTGCCACGCTGGATCTGGAGGAATTGATTTATAAAATGTAAACAAATTAGAGATGGCAAGCATTGCAACAGCCCCCTTAAACTCTTTAGGAAACTGAGTGATTGCAGATAAAGTTGAATAGCCACCAAAACTTGCGCCCACAATAAAAAAATTGTCAGCATCAATATATTTTTCTTGAATTAGAGCACGCTTACCCCAAATCAAGTCCTTGATGTGACCACCACCCCAGTCTTTATCATTTAAAGTTTCAAACTTTTTACCAAAACCAGTGGAACCCCTAAAGTTTGGTGCAAATACAACGTATCCATTCAAGACCCAGTATTGAAAAAGCCCTCTATACCTATGTGAGCTGTGACTGTCTGGCCCTCCGTGAGGCCACAATATAACAGGTCGCTTTTCATTACTCTTTAACCACTCGTCTTTTGCGTAGATAATACTGTGAATATTTTTTCCATCAAAGCCCTTAAATTCAAAGTCATAAGACTTTGCAAAGTCATTGTTTTTGATTTTAGATCTATTTACTTTAGTTATAGCTTTAAGTTTTGCTTTAGCTTTTTTTGATAGATCAAAAGTATAGTAGTCTCCAGGTTTATCAGAACTTACAAGCATAACAAAAGCCTGAGTGGTGCCCGGATAAACTCTAAAACCAGATGCTATAGCATTTTTAGGAAGTGGTGTAACAAGCCCTTCTCCAAAAACACCATCAAAAAGCTTTATTTCAACCTTGCCACTGTAAGATTCGATAACTTGAGTGATTTTTGATGATTTAGAATAGTAGCAAGAAAAGTCTTTGTCTTTTGATTTTTTTATCTCTGTTAATGTCCTGCTTGATTCAAGGTAATTTAGTGAAGCACAAAACTTTCGATCACTTTTTTCATCTGTTTGGATATAAAGAATTGGCTTTTCTGGATGAAAAAAACTTGGATAAAAAACTGTCTTATTTCTCTTCTTTTTTAATCTAATTTCACCCGATTTCAAATCTAGCAAAGACAATGAAGACTCATTGTTTCCTTTAGAGATAGCAAGAGCCATATGTGTCTCTTTTGAATTTACTACCGCTGCGCCCCAACTGGTCTTACCTTTTGTAAGACGCTTAATACTTTTGTCTTTTTTATTAAATTTATAAATAGAGTATATTTTTTTATTTTCATGGTTTGATCTAATAAATAAATGATCTGGATTATCAGAGTAAGTTTGGATACTAGCTTTAAAACCCTTGTTTACGAAAAGAGGCTGAGTTGTTTTTTTCTTAATATCGTAAGTGTAAATACCGTAGTTTTCGTCCCCATCATTATCAATGTAAAGGTAAACTGAACCGTACCAAGGATCTGTTGTTAGAGCCGAAATATTTCGTCCAAAGTCTTTTTGAAGTTTATATTTTTTAGACCTGTGGTTTAGAATATAGAGTTTAGAGTACTCATCATCTTTTTGCCTTAAAAGCACTAATGATTTTTTTAAGCCTTTTAAAGGTACAAGGCCTCTAGGTGAAACAATTTTACTAAACTCATCGTAAGATATTTCAGTGCTCGATTTTTTAACTTTTGCCCAAGCCTGCTCAGCTCCTGAAAATACGAAAACCATTGAAAACATCAATAAAAATATAGATTTTAAACCCATAAACAACCCCTCTTTTAGGTATTCAATCTCAATTAAGCTAAGATGTCACTTAGTAGTGGGTGCCTTAGTTTAATTACAACTTAATCTGCTTCTAAATTGACTCTTTTAAGTACTGAGCTATATAAATTCTTTATGAAGATAAAATACAGTTTTAAAGATCTTGTAATAACTTATGATCTTGAATTTCAAATTAGTAAAATCGTAAAAACCTACTCTAATGCAACAGATGCCTTTTTATCCCCAATTGCTGGTAAAATCTTTGGTTTTCCCTGGGTTGAGGAAGTTACAGTTGCACCTAAAAGCATTACGATCAAACGACAAGATTGGGTGGATTTTGATATTATTGCAGAACCACTAAAAGAGCTTATGGAGGAACATTTCAAGAGCATTTCCACTAATGACTCAATTGAAGAGAACCCTGAGCTAAAAAATCAGAATACAGAAGTGCACAAAAACAGTGATAGCACTTCAGATCCATCAAGTGAATTTGATCAAATAGCTAACTTTTTAGATCAAGAGGTCAACCCAATGGTAGCCTCACATGGTGGTAAGATCACATTGGTGAATTACAATGATGGTCTTGTTAAACTAAAAATGGAGGGAGGCTGTCAGGGCTGCGGTATGGCCCAAGTCACCTTAAGAGATGGTGTTGAAAAATCACTAAAAGAAAATTTTTCGTTTATAAAATCTATACAAGACACCACTGATCACAATGAAGGGCTTAACCCCTTTATAAAATAAAGACTTTAACTAAGGAGTTTTAATGTCTGAACCTTTTGATATTTTTAAAACTTGGCTAGAAGCTGCTAAAGAATTGGAACCTAGCTACCCTGAGTCTTTTACTCTTTCAACTATATCACAAAAGGGTCAGCCTTCATCAAGAACTCTGCTTCTAAGAGGGCTATCAGATACTCACTACACTTTTTTTACAAACTACAATTCTAAAAAAGGACTAGAGATACTTTTTAATCCGAAAGCCTCTATGCTTTTTTATTGGAAGTCTATAAAGAAACAAGTACGCATTGAAGGAACATGCAAGCCCTCATCAAATGAAGTGTCTGATGAGTATTGGAAAAATCGCCCCTATGAAAGTAGACTTCATGCATATGTTTCAGAGCAAAGTAAAAAAATAGAACTCTCTAAATCTGAAGTAAATAAAAAGTTTAAAGACACAAGAACTGAATACCCCATTGACATCCCAAGACAAAAAAACTGGGGTGGTTATGACTTTATCCCAAATTATTTTGAATTTTGGGAGGAGGGAGACTTTAGATGGCACAAAAGAGTAAGCTTTGAACTCGATACTAACAATAAAGAAAATTGGCTTAAAAACCAGCTCTATCCTTAATTTTTAATTAAATTTTGCTTAAAACACTCAGATAAATAAATATCTTTTATTTTATTTTCAGTACGTGTGAGTTGATCAAATGGCATTGGCATTCGTATATGATAGTGCACTGTTTTTGGATCTGGAATTTCATATAAAACTCTTGGTTTAAGGTCAGGAGTTTTAACACCCTGTTTTTGGCTTCTGTAAGTGATATTCTCTTCTGCAGTTTTAAAATATGGATTACAGACCATGTTTGCAGACTCCAAAAGAATTTTTTGCTTTTTAAAAATGTTTTCATCAAGTGCAGAGGGAATAACAAAAATGTTCAAATTATAATTGTCTCCTTTTGGAAGAACAAAAATACTTTCTGTAACTAAATGTGTGTTTGGAACTTTTATTTGTTTTCCTGTAAATTGGTTAGACTGATCCCCAGGTCCAATTTCTAAAAGAGTTGTATTTAAAAAGTTATGCTCTAAGACTTCTCCTCGCTTGCCACTTATTGTAATTCTATCGCCTAGTTCAAACATACCTGTTGTGGCTTTTAAGATGCCACCAATCAAACACATGATAATTTCTTTAAAAGCCACCACAAAAGCCACAGCAACTGCTGCAAGTGAGAAAGCTATTGTTCTTAACTCATCTCCCCACATCATAAAAAACATGACAATTATCAGTAGCAACGTAGTTTTTCTAACGACTGATAACCACTTTTGTTTTCTTTCTTGGGCCTTAAAGTTGATCTGTTGCAGGGTTCTTATCATAAGCCATCTGATAAAAAATAAGAGTATAAAAAACAAAAGTGTCACAATAAACTCTTGTTCTGTAAGATCTAAACCTAATTTTTGTATGTAATTCATAATCTAATTATACACCTTAAAAACTGTAATTTAAACTTGTTAAGTAATTTAAGTCAGTTTTTTCAACTCCAAAAGTAGGCTTAGAGTCATAAAAGTAGTTGGCCTCTACACTTACTGAAAAGTAACTATTTATAGGTATACTGTAGCCCATACTTGAAAGAACTCTAAAGTCTTCAAACTTATAAGGCTGAACATATAAGGTTAAAAAGTAGGTCTGTTTACTCTCTAATTCATAGTGATAAGACAGATAAAAGTTAAATCTGTAATTGTCTTGCCTTAATGGCGTATTTTCAAATAGCTCTTCACTTAGTTTTTCCCATTCATAAAACACACCAAATCCTAAAAACAAAGACTCTTTCGTTGTATCAAGAGCAGAGTACCTTAGAGCCTGTCCTAGAATATATCGGCTACTTAGCCTTTGAAACTCATCATACTCCCCTTGTGAAAAAAGCTCTAAACCCCATTGTTGTTTAAGTTTTACAGTGTATCTAAGGTGAGCTTTACCTTTATTAGTGTTTTTTTTAGACAAAGCTTCACCATAGCGATTGTTTAAGAACAAGAGCCATTCCGTATCCGTAGTTTTATAAAAATTTGAGACAGAGTTATCAGAAATAAGCTTATCAACATTTCCTAAAGCCCCACTAACCCTAAAAGAACCTGATCCATGATAGCCAGTTTTTTTGGTTCGTCTTAAACTTTCAATATTCATAAAAGCAAGGCTTTCTGATGAAACTAAAAAGAAATTTAAGAAGAGAATAAAATTAAAACAGATGTATAGCTTATCTTTAGACAAAAAAAGGCCTCCAGTTTGGAGACCTATCGTAAAACTTAAAATTTAGAATTTAAAGCCTAAAATTTAAATTTTTAAAACTTAAAAGTTTTTTTAAGAATCTTTTTTTGGCGTATCTAAAATTTCAAGAAGCTCAATATCAAATGTTAAAGTAGCTCCGGGTTTAATTTTTGGAGGGGCACCACGATCACCATAAGCCTGATCAGAAGGGCATGTTACTTTAGCTTTTCCACCAAGCTTCATCTTTTGAACAGCTGCTGTCCAACATGGGATCACACGATTAAGAGGAAAAGTTGCTGGGTTTCCACGATCAACAGAGCTGTCAAAAACAACACCGTCTCTTAAAGTTCCATGGTAATGAACTTTTACAGTGTCTTCAGCTTTAGGACTCTCACCTTCACCAGCGTTTACAACTTTATAGACAACACCTGTCTCTAAAGTTTCAGCACCCTCTTCTTTTTTCATTTTTTCGATGTAAGCTTTTGCAGCCTCTTTTTCAGTTTTAGCGATCTCTTTAGAACGTGAATCACTTATTTTGCTGATTTCTTTAGAAAACTCTTGCATGTCAACTTCACCAGCTTTTCCGGCAAGTCCATCTTTAACACCCTGAAACCAAATCTTAAGTTCAGCATCTGTGAGATTAAAATTTGATAAACGACGCGATTCTAGTTGTCCTAGCGTGTAAAATGTTTTTTCTTCGTCAGTACCGGCTTTAACCTCTGCTGAACCTTTACCATCTTTTAAACATCCCACTGCTAAAAGTGAGATCAAAAGCATTGAGAGTAGACTTGTCTTCATAAAGTAATCCTTTGTTGTTATTTTTGATCCCTAATAGTGTACCTAGAGATTAAAAACTTGCAACTTGCAATCTCTAACATATTATGAATTGTTATGAAAACCAGTTGGAAATTGCTCTTAATTTATACTTTTTTTGTTATTCTGTGGGGTGCTTTTGTTAGAGCCTCAGGTTCTGGCGATGGATGTGGTGCGCACTGGCCCACCTGCCATGGAGATGTTTTAATAGACTCTTCTTACGGAATAAAAACCTTTATTGAGTACTTTCACAGAGGAAGTTCAGGCCTATATGGCATTTTTGTTTTAGTCTTAAGCTGCCTTACTATTTTTGGCTCTAAATTTACTAAAGAAACAAAGCTCTACGCCTTTGGAGTTTTATTTTTTACTGTTTTGGAATCTTTAATTGGCGCAAAACTTGTACTCTCTGAACTCGTTGGACAAAACACCTCTTTTGCTAGAGCTGTAGTGATGATGATCCACTTAAGCAACACCCTGATTTTAGTTGCTTGCACCGTAGGAGTTTTAGTTAGTATCAACGCAAAAAAAGGCAGCCCTGCTGTAACAACACTCAACCTTTTAAAAAGATACAGCCCTTTTTTAATCTTATTCTTTTTAACTGGTGCTTCTGGTGCGCTTGCAGCCCTTGGCGATAGTCTCTACCCTAGCGAAAGTTTACTTGAAGGCTTTGCCATGGACTTTGATCCTACTAGTCCTTTTTTAATTAAAATAAGAGCCTTTCATCCATTTTTTGCTTTTATACTTTCGATGATGGTTATCTTAAAGGTTTCACTTGAAAAAAAAGCTGGAATTTGGCTTTTAGGTATAGCAATTTTCGCTCTAGCACTAGGAGTTATAAACTTAGTACTTCTAGCTCCTATATGGATGCAAATTCTTCATCTACTCACAGCCTTGATCTTCTGGGTCACTTTTTTATACTACGCCTTTGAAAAAGAATAACAAAACGCTCATGTTCGTCTTGTGGGTTTTTCTTTAAAAAAAAGATTAGCTACAATACATATCAGCACTACCAAAGCTCCAAGCATTTGCTTTGAAGTTAAAGCCTCTTCAAAAAAGTAATAGCCCACAAAAACAGATAAAGGGATTGCTAAAAAGTTAAGACTTGAGGCTTTAGAGACCACACTAAGCTGATAGGCTAGAGTTAAGAAGAGCTGCGCTAAAAATGAAAAAACAGCTAGAACTAAAATAGGCAATGCATCCATTGCACTTGGCATCACATAGCCACGAAGTATAAAGCCAATAAGAGCAGGCGGAATCAAACAGTACTGAAAGTACGACAAAACTAAAATAGGATGATCTGTTTTTCTTAAGCGCCTTATAAAGTTATAGGCAAGAGCCGAAAATACAGCAGCTAAAATGCCAAAAGCAAAATATAAAGATGTGTTTGCATCTACCCCAGGGCTTAAAATTTTTGTTTGAACACTACCTTTAATAAAATAAACACCAATAAAAGATGCAATGAAAAGTAGATATACCCTTAATGCTGACTTTTCTTTTAGTAAGAAATGAGAGACCACTAAAGCAAATATAGGGGCTAGCTGTTGTAAAGTCACAGCTTGAGTCAAAGCAATATTCTGAAGACTTGAAAAATACAAAAAAAGAGCTGCACTTCCAAAAAAACCTCTAAGCAAAAGATCTTTTTTATTCACCCCTAAAATTGAAATCCTCATAAACAACAAATAAGGTAAACTAAACATCAAAACCCCAAGGGCTCTAAAAAATACAACTTGATGAACGGGGTAGTGCCCTAAAATCTTAACTTGCGAGTGACTCACTAAAAACGTGAGGACTGCTAAAAAGCTAAATAATGGACCAATCCAAGAGGAGGACGTAATCTCCTTAATGTTAATCATCAGGGTTTAGATTCAGGATCAAGAAGTAGGTCTATGAAAATAGGAAAATGATCACTTGGGTTTTTAGATCTTTGTTCATAGGTTTCAGGAATAGGTCTTATTAATCCTGTTTTAAAATCTTTATAGCGATAAACGTCAGCAGACAAGATTTGATTTTCAAAATGAAGTGAGGACAAAATGTAATCTAGTTCTAAATACCTTACTCCATTGCCGTCAGGATGAAACGAGTGAGTAAAACGTCCAAAACCAGCTTCATCTTTAAAAGTCTTTTCATCTCTTAAAGGAGTAAGTAGCTCTAAGTCTTTAATTGGGCTAAGCTCTTCTGCTTCAAGCTCAGCATTAAAATCCCCTAGTATTAAAAAAGGAATTTCAGGATTACGTTTGGTAAATCTTTTTACAACTGTGGACATCATTTTAGCTTCGTGAAAACGTTTTTGAGTAGAGTCAGGATCATTTTTTCTATCATGTGCAGATTTAAGATGTACGCCAAACAATGCAAAAACTGGATCCCCAGTTTCACCATCTTTTATTATAAAATACCCAAGTTCTCTTGAAAATACAGGTTCTAATTCACCTGATGGCGCGTACCACTGATGTTGATCGGTAGCTCTAGCTTGCACTGTAAAGTTTAAATTATCTTTAACTAAAAGCACTGTATTCATCAGTCTATTGCCCCCACCACCTGTGAGGTAGGGCACATAGCTATTATTTAAATACTGCTCTACAAAACGATCGAGAGTTCTTGGAGTTTGCACTTCTTGTAGAATTAAAAAATCAGGCTCTGCATCTTTAATTATATCTGCGATCTCTTGGGTGTGAGTCTCATCTTTAACTCTGTTGTAGTCTTCCGGACTCATCAGCTGTTCGTCTTTTCCGACATACAGATTTTGAACATTGTAGGACATAACTCGAATCTGCTCAGGGCGAATTAAGTTTTGAGGTGAAACAATTTTAGCACTAAATTTGTAATTAGAGTTTTGATTTGATAGCAGTTCTGCACAAACCAAAGCTTGCGCTTGGTGAATAAAACTATGTTGTACTAATAATAAGAGTAAGCAGATTAATGAACGACGGAAACTAAGCCTAGTTAACATCTCGCACATCTGAATCCGATGAACTAAAACCTTTAGCCCCCTCATCGTTCCCCCCAAGAATTAAGCTTGTAATCACATAAATAACAAAGACTGGTAAAAAAGCGGTTAAAGCGCTTGCAAGAAGTACAAAAAACCTGAGCCATGTTTCATGAAGACCAATGGACTTTGCACACTTATGACAACTTCCTAAAAATATAGGATGCTCTTTGTATGGAGTATTGATCGCATCTGGAAAGCTAAGCATTGCAAAAAAATAAACGAGAAGACATGTACCGAAAGTGGCAAAACACAGAACAATAAAAATCAAACGAATAATAGCTACGTGAACATTTAAAGACTTTGATAAACCCCCACAAACGCCACCAATCACACCATTTCGTCTTACAAATATATTCATAGGATATATAAATAGCACGAGATTGATCTTTTTAAAAGAAACTTAGCAAATATTTAAGTCCTTAAAATAAAAAGAGTGCTGTATTTCAAATACAACACTCTTAAGATATTTCGTTAAGTTTGCAGTCTGGTAAGAGACTGCTACATGCCTGTTGTAAAGGCTTTAGAAGAGTAGTTAACGTACCCTTCTTGATCAAAATCATCTACTTGAATTGTGGCCCATCTTGCCGCACCTGCATCAGAAATAATCTTCTTCTCATCAACTGTAATAATTGATTTTTCCACTGCCTCGTCTAAAGCATCTAAAATTGGTTTTTTAGAGATCACTTTTTTACGCATAGCTTTTTTAATTTTAGCCTCAAAAGCTTCTGCTTTTTTACTAAGCTCAAAAGCCTTTTGCACTTGTCCTAAACCAGGCTCATCTTCTGCAGGCTTGTAAACACCATCGGTAAGTCGTTGTCTTTGCTCCCCTACAGTCATCATTGCTTTACAAACCTTATGTCCAAGTTCGTCTGAAGGACCACTACCAAAAGAGTTAAACCTTGCCCATCTACCAACAATACCTTTAAAAAACCATGTAAGCCCTGGAACTTTTAAGTTCTCAAAAATACCAACAAAGGCGTGTTGCATCTCATGCATGCCGTAATCAAGAGCGTACTGTGCAAAGACTAAGTCTTCTTTTTTTCCAGTCTCTTCATACCTTCTAATTATTGAAAGACTTAAAAACATCCAAGAAAGAATGTCGGCATAACGTCCTGTGATTTTTTCTTTTACTTTTAAACTTCCGCCCAATGAACCCATGGCAATATCTGCCATAATCGCAAAACTTGCAGATGCCCAAGAAAGTTTTCTGTAATATGAGTTCATAGCTCCACCAGAAAAACCTACAGACAAATAGCCTCTAGTAAAACTTAAAAGTACAGATCTAAAAACGTTTCTAACTATATGACCAATGTGTGACCAAAAAGCCTTATCAAAAGCTTGAACATCTGAAGCTTCAGCTGCCTTTACTTCTGCATAAGCATAAGGATGGGCTCTTAATGCCCCTTGTCCAAAAATCATAAGAGTACGAGTTAAAATATTTGCTCCTTCTACAGTGATACTGATCGGGGCACCTATGTAGCCATGTGCTAAAATATTTCTAGGACCTTTTGAAATTGCAGCTCCACCAACAATGTCCATCGCTCCATTGATAACTTTTCTGTAAGCTTCAGTAGCTTGATACTTTGCAATGGCTGTAACCACTGGAGGTGCTATACCTCTGTCTAAAGCTCCTGCAATAAAAGTTCTGCACGACTCAACCATATAAGCAAGTCCACCAATCATAGCTAGTGGTTCCTCAACTCCTTCAAACTTACCAATCGATAAACCAAATTGTTTTCTAACAACCGAGTGACCAGAAGCAGCTAAAAACGCAACTTTAGTTCCACCAACACTTTGTGAAGGAAGTGAAATACCTCGCCCTGCGCCAAGACAGTCCATTAGCATTCCCCAACCTCTACCAATACCGCCTTGTCCGCCAACAACAGCTTCTTCGATATCAACTAAAACATTACTGCCTTGAGTTGGACAGTTGTAAAAAGGGACTCCTAAAGGATCATGTCTATGTCCAATAACAACACCGGGTGTTTTACTAGGAACTAGCACACACGTAATCCCTAAGTCTTTTTGATCTCCTATGAGACCGTCAGGGTCTCTTACTTGAACAGCTAATCCAATAGTTGTCGAAACAGCAGCTAATGTTATCCATCTTTTGTTCCAATCAATTCTTAGTTTTAATTTCCCGTCATCACCTTTAACAACAACAGCGTATGAAGTTATTGAACCAGCATCACTTCCTGCATTTGGCTCAGTCAAACCAAAACACGGGATCTCTTCTCCCACTGCAAGCTTAGGTAGAAGTCTATCTTTTTGCTCTTGTGTACCGTAATGACCTAAAAGTTCTGCAGGTCCTAAAGAGTTTGGAACCATTACAGTTACACCAACAGGGATTGATCTTGATGAGATCTTTTCAACAACAGCGCCATGAGCTAATGCTGAAAATCCAAGCCCACCATACTGTTTAGGTATAATCATACCTAAAAACTTTTTTTCCTTTATGAAGCTCCAAACATTGTCAGGCATTTGACGGTTTTGCCAAATCTCCCAATCATTGATCATTTTACAAAGCTCTTCAGTAGGCCCATCAATAAAAGCCTGCTCTTCAGAAGTTAAACTTGGGTAAGGTTCTTTTTTTAACTTGTTAAAATCTAGCTTTCCCGAAAATAAATCTTTTTCAACCCAAACAACACCAGCTTCTAAAGCGGTTCTCTCAGTTTCAGAAATATTAGGCAAAACCCCTTTCATAACTTTCATCACAACATTTGAAATAAGCAGACGTCTTATAGGTTTAATTACAAAGATTAAAAGTACAGCAAGAATTACACCCAAGCCTATTGGACTTAAGCCTAGAGAAAAAGAAAATGCTAAAATTATAGCGGACCAAAAAATAAAAGGCGCACCAAGATAACCAAAAAGCACCATTAAAAAAACTGAGCCCCATAAAATATAGCAATCAAAAGCATGTAAGCTTTCTGCGATTTGTTGTAAATCCAAAGTGTTCTCCTATTTATTTTAAATAACTATACCAATTGCTTTGCACATAATTCAATATTTTTACAAGAATCGTACTAAAAAAGTTTAGTCCCTTCTTGAACATAAACGAAAGCCCAGATATGTTTAATTTATTGTTATTCGGACAATGAACCAAAAAGAAACTTTAAAGGAGTTCTCCATGGCTAAGAAAAAAGCAAAAAAATCAACTAAGAAAGCAGCAAAGAAAACAACTAGAAGAAAATCAAGTGAACCTCTTTACGTTGCAAGTAAAGTAAAAATGGCTATTAAAGGTTACAAAATGAACATGGCTGGAGATGCTCTAGATGGTCTTAACAGTGTTATTTATGCACACGTTGAACAAGCTGCTAAAAGAGCTCAGTTAAACGGCAGAAAAACTGTACGTGCGCACGATTTCTCTATTTAATTTATGTAAGTCAGATGTACAAAGGTTTTAGACCTTTACTGACTTTGATAAAATTAGTTTTTATATTTAGAAACTACAAAAAACCAGAGTATTCACACTCTGGTTTTTTTTTAAATACTTTACAAAATATTCGTCTAAATATTCTAAAAAATATTTTATAAAGCTTTTAACAAAACTTTTTACATTCTTGACTGTTTTTGTTTTGCTCTGGATGTGTTTGAATACACTTAGATGAAATCCTCTAGAGACTCGGCACCAAAGATCAAATTAAAACTAAATTCACTAACTGATGAATCTCGTTGGATCCTGTATGATTGGGCAAATTCTGTTTTCGCAGTGTCTGTTATGTCAGGTTTTTTCCCCATACTTTTTAGAAAGTACTGGGCCAAAGACTTGGCTTCAGAACATGTGACTCTTTACTTAGGCATTACAAACTCAAGTTTGTCACTTCTGCTTTTTTTTCTACTCCCTGTCATGGGTTATTTTTTAGACTTTAAGTCAAAAAACCCTCAAAGACTTTTATTTTTTACAGCCCTTCTGGGGAGCGTTTTCACATCTCTTCTTTATTTCGCTGAATTTGGTGAATTTAAAAAAGCACTTATATACTACGGTATTGCATTTATATTTTTTGCCCTAGGCAACACTCAGTATGACAGTCTTCTTTTAAAGATCGTAAAAAAAAATCATGTTAAAACCTTTGATCTTGATAGGCTTTCAAGCCTTGGTTACATGTTTGGCTACATAGGTGGTGGTGTTGGGCTTTTACTTCAAAGCTTAGTCATTATTTTTCATAAAGATCTTGGTTTCTCTTCACCTTTAGAACCTGTAAAACTTGCATTTATCACCACGGGGATTTGGTGGATTTTCTTTTCTACTCCACTTTTAAAAATAAATTTAAGACCTCTAGTAAACAACACCCCAACCAATGATCTAACGCAAAAAACTCAAAATTTTTTTAAAGAGTCATATTTATTTTTAAGAACTCTTCCTAAAAAAACCCTTTTGTTTTTAGCGGCTTTTTTCTTGTACATTGATGTAGTATACACCGCTTATAAAATGGCTGCTGACTTTGGCTTAAGCTTAGGACTTTCACAAAACCAAATGATCGCAGCTCTTTTGTATGTCCAAGTTGTTGGAGCACCCGGAGCTTATCTTATGCTTATGATTGCTAGAAAATTTAAGACTTCTACGTCATTGTACTTTGGGCTTTTGTGCTACGCTGTGGTTTTACTTCTATCTCCCTTTACAAAAGGGCCTTTAATGTTTTTTACGTTGGCTACTTTTATTGGTCTAGCACAAGGAGGGATCCAATCTTTAAGTAGGTCTTACTTTTCAAGTTTACTTCCACAAAACAAGCAAGGTATGGGCTTTGGATTTTTAAATGTTTTTGGAAAACTATCAGCAGTTTTAGGTCCACTTGTTATGGGACTTTGCACCTATTTTTTTAAAAGTCCAACCTACTCGGTTCTTTCACTCTTTCCATTTTTATTTTTAGGAGCACTTTTACTTTACTTGTCTTTTAAAGAACAAAATTAAATTTTATAAATATTTTGATAGAACACAAAGTATCTTTCTACTTTAAAGATCACCGTTTTCTAAGCTGCCAGTAGTTCCATTTCCACCTATGGGGTGCTCCCCTTGAAGATAGTCACTAGAAATAAGTTTTACTGAATAACCAAACCTTCCACCTTGCAAACATCCTGAAGGTTGTCTTGGCTTGTTGGTTCCAGCTGTTGCATCTGTAGGTGTTACACAACGAGCAAAAAATGCATCCATCACACCATCTGTTGGAGAAAGATAACTCATTGGTTCACGCCCTTTATTCCATGATGTTAGCATTGCAAAATTTGTAGATGAATTTAAAAAATAAGGCACCTGATCTGCACTGCGATTTATATTAAAAGGTGCAATGGTGACTGGAATATCTTTGCCACCTTCAATGCTATAGTTAGAAAGCTGGTTTAGAATACTAAAGCGCTTATTCTCTTCAAAAGCTCCAATGTCTCCTCTTAAAGGTTTATTATTAGGTTCAGTGATCCAGCTTGATAATTTTTGAACCCCATTTTCTTCAATAAAATAGTCATAGTAATTTGGCGAAATCGAATAGTACGTAATATCAAATGCATCAGGCACAATAGCTGCAATTTCCATTCTTCTGTTAAAAGAATCTGTTCGATCAACTCCTTCATCTCTTGAAACATCTTGTATAAGTGGATCACTGTAAGACTCTGTACTTTGATAAGAGTGTGTTACAAAGTGATAGTCTTGAATGGACGTGGGTGGAATTTGCCCACCCACACCTGATATATAATTCCACGCCACTAAAGGGCCCGCATGAACCATTGCTTCATTTGTTGTTAAACCATTTTGATCTGTGGGGAACCTTGAATAGTTTGGATAAACCGTTGGATCGGTTGACGTTCTATTTGTTCCGTACTCACCAATGGTAACTCTGTTAGGTGTTTTAGCATCAGTACGCTCTCCACCATTTGACTGAACAGAGCCTTGTGGCCAAAGGCTTTCATACCATGGTCCAATGCGTCCACCAAAAGGTTTAGCATAAGACCGTCCTGCCACTCGTATTCCATCATTTGAAATAAAGCTTCCTAAAAAAAGTGGCTTAGAAAAAGAAAAGGCATCCACTTTATTGTAAACCATATACCAAGGGTTTTTTTCTACCCCTAAACTTAAAACTTCAAATTGATCATCTGAAGCATTTGGTGGGTAACCTCCAAAAACTGCAATTTGTGTGTTGGGATCTAAACGAGTTATAAGGTTTTGAGTTCTAGGCACAGCTTGAATTGTATGATTTCTAACTACCTCACTGCACCCGCCTCCAGCAGTGGAAAAAGCTGAGTAAGGGATTAAGACATTTATATAAACTGGATTTAGCCAATCACTTGGTGAAATCCCAGCCATAGAGTTTGCAACTGTTAAAACATTTCTATTACCTTGCAAATACTCTCTGTTAGATTCAGTCAGATTGTGGGTAAATGTTTTATATGCTCCATCAAAAATATTTCCACCTTCAATATCACGCATACCATCAGCACCTGCAACAATAGGTCTGGCGAGGTTTTGTGCAATTTCATTTATCACATGTCTTCTACTTTGCTGTTCGTATTTATGAGCCCCAACAATAGAGTTTGCATAGTACCAATTAAGGTAAGCAACATTTTCACAATTTGTCGCAATATTTAAGTTAGCTGAATCAACATCTCCTAAAAGCCCCCCAATAAGTCCACCAAGTATAGAACTTACACCCTCTAAATACCCCACATTAAAACTTAAAGTTGAACAGTAGTTATCACCACCAATATCACTTATTAAATGACCTGCACCAATACATACTCTTGGAGGAATAGGCCCCTGTGGGCCATTACCAATAGTAGCAGGTGTGTAAGGATCTCTATTTCCTCTTAAACCTTGCCAACCAAACTCTATTCCAGGGTTTCTTATGCCGTTTGCTGTACGCGAGGCATTCCCATAAACCCTATACCGATAGCTTAGAAGCTTAAAACTTTGTCTGATGGCATAGTTGTTGTGAGCAATGGCTCCTAAAAGTTCGGCTTGTTTTGAAGCAACATAGTAAGAGGCAAGATCTGTTGCATTTTGAATATTTATTTTATCGTGAATGAACATCGAAAGACTTACAGTCATTGAAAAAAGCGTAAAGACCACAAAAAAAGACAGTGCCATAAAAATGGTGATCTGACCCTTTAGTTTTTTAACGCAGTTGTTATCTTTTTTTTTAGTAAGGCTCTTTGGTTTTTTATAATACACACATCTATTGTGCTCTAAATTTATTTTAAAATAAACTCTTTTGACTTCATTTTTTTCTGATATCTTCTGTGAATCATTTTAAAGATATCATCACCTGCAACACCCACAGCACCTTTTCTAGCTGTATCACCCATAGCAGCTAAAAGATCATCGTTGTTTGATTTTGCTGAAGCAGGCTGTCTACTCCCGTCTGCTGTTTGAATATAAGAGTCTACAATTTTAAGGCGTTTACTCTTAACTTTATTAGCACTACCTTTGTCTATAGACTTAAGCTTTTTTTCTAGAGCTATTTTTTTACCATTTGCAAAAGGACCTTTTTTAGGATCATTTGCAAGTGCTGATAAATTTTGAGTTTTGCCATTTGGTCCAGTAAGAGTTCCAGCTTTTTCATCTAGCTTATAACCATTTTCAGCTAAGGCTTTTCTTGCATTGTCTAAAATTCCGCCTGGTCCATTTATTAGCTTATTCACTTGATCACTATCTCCATCTGCAATTGCATTTCCAAGAGATGTTCCAATTAAACTTTGGTCAATAGCGTCTGCTGAACAACCCGATGCTGATGGGGTAAGGCAAAAGCCTTGATTTACAGGACCATCTTGATACTCACTACCCGAAAGCTGTCTGTATTTGTTTCTGCTGTCTGAATACTGATCCGCTAAACTACTGAGTAATGAAAGTCCGACACCTATCATTGCGCAGGAGTAAGGATTAAAAAAATTACAAGTGCCAGTCATAGTTGCTGTAAATGCTGCTGCAGCAGCAGTTGTAGCTACATTTTTGCCTATGTTAACCGCTATAGCATCAGAAGAACTACTTGCATACGTATTTATTGAAAACACTATTACACTGATTAAAGCTATTATCTTTTTCATATTATTTTTTCATCCATGATTTTTTATTTTGCTTAGCATCAAAGAGCTTTTCTTTAACGGATGAGGCTTGAAACCTATACGAGGTTCTTGCAAAAATATTGTCTTGAGAGTTTGGCGAAATGCCAGCCGCTGCTAAACGTTTTGCTAAAAGTTTAAAATTTCTTGCCCGTTCACTTGCGTTAGCCTTAGCTTTTGAAGAGCTACCAAAGTTAAATTTTCTAGGTTTGTATTTGCTACCTTTTGCTCTAGAACCCGAAGTTGCGCTTGATTTCCCGTAACCACTTATTAAGCCACCATCAGCTTTTGCAACCCCTCTTCTTCTAGCAGCTTTTTGTTGATTACCATTTGAACCACCACCAGCACCCGCAGAAGCGGCTCCCCCACCACCAAAGCCACCACCTTGACCTTGATTCTCTTGTTGAGCATCAGCGGTATTTTGATCGTTGAGATTTTCTGGGAGTGGAGGTTCGTCAACATCATCTGAAATCGAACCAATTGCATTGATCTGAGAATCACTAACCTTTTGTATACCGCCACCACCACTTAAATCGGCATTAGCAATATCACTGTTTGAGCTTATAGACGTTGGATTGATTTTTTCATCACTTGCAAAAGCCTCCATACAGCTTTGCATGGAACTTATAGACTGTGTAATTTCATTCAATGAGCCTGCTGCCTGAGCCTGACCTTTACTTGTGTCTTTAACACATGTTTGCAAGCCTAACTGAACATTACCTCTCTTAGATAACAGTAAATTTGAAAGATTAGCTCGTTGTAGTTCATCCTCTACATTACTTAGAGTTTGAACTCTGTCACTCATACTTTTCACCAACTCGCCAACTAACTCACAAGTTCTTTTGCATCCCATCTTAGGTGCAGAGCCTGCTCTTAAAAAACCACAAATAAGATTTTTGGAAGTTACAGACTTATAAGCTCCAAAAGCTGAAGAGGCAGCAGCTGTACAAGATGCAATTCCACTTAAAAGATCACCACCACCAAATGCTCCTACTGCAAGTCCTCCAAAAATAGTAATTGGCGTACCAAACTTATCCATTATTGATGGATCACCAGTTTTTTCAGCACACTGCTCTGGACCAGAACAGCATGTAGAAGCCTCACGTCCATACTCTTCACAAAGGTTTATATAACCTATCAACTCTCTGTAAGTTCTATCAGAAGCTTCCTCTAGAGTTTGAATACTTCCAATCTCAGTTTTAAATTTATTAATATTACTTTCTGTTTGCGATGTTATTTCTAACTTGTCTGTACGTGATTCAAAAATCTTTTTAGCAATTACACTTGCAGATTGAACAGCTTCACTTTTTCCATCTTCAACAGCACCACTAATATTAGCAGGCGTATTTCTGTGTGCATTTTCAAGACTACCCACATTAGATGGCTGTGCATCAGGAACAGTAACAGTGCCACCACCACCTGTAGTCTCACCATCAGCTTGTGCAAAACTTTTTGGATTTGAAACAAACAACAGTAAGGTGACCGATAAGAAAAATGACATATAACTCGATATAAACTTCATAGTTTTTTATCGGTTTTTAAGCTCTCTAGCCTTAGGTGGGTGTAGAGCCTAGCTTAAGTTTTTTCTCAAAAAGAGCAAAAGTCTAGTTTTAGACAACACTTTTGCAACAGTCTATAAAAATCTTAATCAGCTGCAAAAGTCTTTAAACTTTTTTTCTAAAGCATTAGTGATCTTATTTGGTTGCACTTGATAAGAGGTGACACAAGACTCAATTTTAATTCTTTTGTTTTGGTTGTTAAAAACCTCTGCATTTTTAGAGCCTGTCCACAAAAACTGATCTCCAGTCGGAGCGTAAATAAACTCACCTTCTAATTCACTCTCAAGCTTGCTGTCTTTTACTGGGTTGTTTTCTGGTATAGAAACTTTTCCTTTGTATGTAACATGCAGACAACTTGATCCACCACAGTTGTACCAATCTTTAAACTCTACATCTAAGTCTAACATAAAAGGCCAACCGGTCTTAAGACTTCTCCACTGCTTTGAATACGTCCAAGTGTCTCCGGCTTTTATAGGAGTTTTTGGAAGGGGTATTCTTGGCAAATAAAAGACAGTTTCAGTGGGCATATTTTTTACAGCAACTACTTCACCATTTTTATTAACAACAGATAACAGCATTCCGTCTTTAGGAGGAAAACCCATGGCTGTAAGATCCACTTTGCCTTTTAAATCTGTCACCCAAGTTTTGTACTGAAGTCTTTGATCCGTATCTACATCTAAAGTCGTACGATTTAAACTAAATGTGGCCTCTTCTAGTTTGTCTTCAATAAGCTTTTCTTCAATAGCCTTTTTATCATTAGCTTGACGTTCAAAAATGTTCACTCGAGATTTTGTGTAAAAAAGCTCTTTATTATAATTGCCTTGAAGGCCTGTAACTTCAATTTTTGTAGCTTCTTTGTTTGATACTTTTTTCAAAGGAAGACTTGAAGCGCAACCTGCAAAAAGTAAAACTAAAAAACTAAAATTTATTAATCTATAAAAATGCATCAATGACTCCCTTCTTGAATAACCTCTTCACTTTGTAAATTCTCTCCTACACGATATCTGTCTACTAAAGATTCATCAAATGTCGGAAAAGAAAAAAGTAAAACATTACTCTCAGACACAGTATCTTCTACTGTGACCACCACATAGTATAAAATCTCAGTTTCAATATCATTTGTGTATTCAAACTCTTTAACAAAATGAACTAAGTGATTGCCATAAGAGTCCATTGTTCGCCAAATCTCATCGGCCTCTTCAATTGCAGGCTCTCTCATATCAGAAAAATCTTGAAAGTCTGTTTCTAAAAGATCATCACCGTTTCTTAGTGTCATCATAGCCTTGTAAAGACCAACTGCTAACTCATCACCTTCAACTAAAGAATCACCGTCTAAAGCTCCATAAGGCACAGAAGCTGAGCCTGATGCGCCACGACTAAACTCTTTAAAGAGTGAAAAATTTTTGAACTCGTCGTTAGAGGGCTTAATTGTAGATTCCGAGGGAGCCTTATCTTGGCTTTTCTTTTTAGCCTTGGTTGGTGGCTCTTCTGTAGATGTTTTTTTAGAAGCAGGCTCTAGTTCATCTTCATTTTCGCTAAAATTAAAATTATTTTTAACAGAAGCATAATAGTAAATAAATGTAGGTTCTTTTTTGTAGCAATGGCAAAAGACAAGTTCTTTTTTATCTCCATGATCTTTAATAAAAAGCCATAAAGACCTATCATCTTTAAAAAAAGCATTGTCCACCCATATCTGATCTGGGCGCTCTAATGTAAACTCCAGGGTGCTTGAAGCCTCTTCACTTAAAGCGTTTTTTTGAACCTCTTTAAATGAAGATTCAACTTTAGTAATGTCGCTTTGAAAGAAATCAAAAAGCTCGTCCTCATTATCAAAAAACCAGCCCCTATCAGGATCAATACTCAATCTGTCTTCTACTTCTACATCACTCAAACTTACCACCTAGACCTTTAATCTATATTTTTCTTGATTGTTTCAAGAATATCAAATGAAATAAGTCTAAGGGCAATATTTCTGCCATTATGTGTTCACTTTGACAAGGATGTTAAGGTTTTGAAAGAAGAAAACGTTCGAAATGATGATCTAGTGGCTGTTGAGGATCTTCTATCTCAATCTCTAAAAGGCTTTCACTTTGCTTTTGATAGAGCAGATATTAAACTTGCGATGGGTTCTCCCCTAAATGGAGTTCTAGACTTTTCAAAAGAAGACAATGCAAAGGTTCAACAGATCTTTTTTGAATTTGTTAAAAGAAAAGGCATTCAAGCTAAAAAAGACTTTTTAAATGTCTTGCCTGTTATAGACAGAGAGCTTGTTATAAAAACCTATTTTAACATCTTAGAGAACACAGTTAAAAAATGTGGAAAATCGATACATTAAGCTAGAAGCTTACGAGTGTATTAAGCTTAAATTTAGCCTAATTTTTTAAAATGCCTTTTACTTCTTTTAAGATAAAGCCTATCTGGCGCTGCTTTTGTAAACAAAGGCCCAATTGATCTTGAGCCTTTCTTAAAGACTCAGACAACCTAAGCTGCTCATGATTTATTGAAGGATCGATTAAATCAGTTTTTTTTGAGTAGTCATCAGTTTCAAGTGGTGAGTTTTGGCTATTTTTAGGGTTTATATCCAAATCATAGACTGAAGCTCTTTTAAGCTTTAAAACTTCAATATTTTTGTTTTTGTAATCCATACTTAACCTCTTGAATTTATGTCGATATGCTAACACTGGATTTATTTTTTTTTGAAATGAAATCTTCTTAAAAGCCCAAAGTTATAATTTTTTCGCTTTTGAAACTTCAGCGGCAGAAGAAACAAGGTCTTCTGTGTTTAAAGTAGCCTCTTCTTGCTCAACTCTTAATTGTCTCAAAATTTCAGTATTTTGCTTGTACTCTCTATGAGTATCAGCCTGACGTTTTTCTAAAAGAGCTAAAAAGTTATTTTGATCTAATACAGACTCACCATACTCACAACCTATAGACTCTAAATCTGCAAGGTGATCAACATGACGCCTTTCATTGCCCTTACTAAGAGAAGCAAACATAACACTGTCTCTTTCAGGATTATGCTCTAAACCAATAGCATGACCCATCTCATGAACCATTAAAGAGACCAAATCTACTTTAAAAGAGTCTGTGTCTTCATTTAAATAGCTAAAGTTAAAGTTTTTAGCGTTTATCCAAATATCTGCATCTTTTAGTTTTTCACCTTTCCAAACCACTACAGTTCTACCTTGCTCAGAGGTTTTGTGCTCTTCCCAAGTTTTTCTCCAGTAGATTGTAGCCTTTCCATCCGCATAACCAGATGAAGGAGTTCCTTCAGCGTTAAAACTTTCAAATTCAATAATGTTTTTACTAGCAATTGTATTCCACTGCTCAGCAGCTTTTTTAATAGAATCAAGTGCTTCTCTAGGAACATCTTTATGCACATTAAACTTAAGTGGAAGAGAAGACTGCCAAGAAACACGCTGTTTGTTGCTGTTTTGCACAAAATTACAGCTCTCTTGGGGTACTGGTTTAACCAGACTACAATTTACGGCCACAAAACTAATAGCTAATAAAAATAAAGACTTTTTAAACACATTCATACAACTATATAAGCAAAAAAAGTGCCAATATTTAGCCTCAAAAGCCTGCCTTAAAACCTCTTAAAATCGATATAAGCTACCAGAATATTAAAGTCCCAAGCTGGTGCGTAAAGAGATTAAACAAGAGTCAGATTTTACCACACTGTGAGTAATCTTAGAGGCAATATTCAGTTAGTTTATTATATCATGGGGGAGTTGTAATTATGTGGTTCAGAAAAAAAGTAGAAATTGATACATCCAAAAATCTAAACACGTTTGAATTAGGTGAAAAGGTCTTAGAGCTTAACTCTGGTGGTAGTGGTAAGAGCATCTTAAATAAAGACTGGTGGTACTCAAAAGTTATGGACTGGTCCATGAAAAGCACAGAATTTAAGACAAAGATGTTTAGGTTTGTTGATGTTTTTCCTTATCTTAATTCTGGCGAGGATTTATTAAACCACGTTGATGAGTACTTTCAAAATGACAAAGGAGAGCTTCCATCACTCTTTCACTTTGGTTCAACTGTAGGTCAACTTGCACCAAACTTTGTTTCTAAGTCTGTTGAAAAAAATATTAAAGATATGGCTAGGCTTTTTATTACTGGAGATAGTCCTGAGGATGCTTTAAAAAAGCTTGAAGAGTCTAGAAAAAAAGATGTGGGCTTCACAGTAGATCTATTAGGGGAGCTTACTCTTTCTGAAAAAGAGGCTGAGGACTACAAAAAAAGATACATAGAACTATTAGAACGCTTAAGCTCAGAGTCTAAAAAGTGGGATAAAAAACCACTCATCGATACAAATCATTTAGGCGAAATTCCTAAAGTAAATCTATCTGTAAAAATGTCCTCTCTGTACTCAAAGATTAAAATTGAAGCTTGGGAAGAAACAAAGAAAACTTTAGTAGAAAGACTCACTCCTATTTTTAAAAGAGGCATGGAACTTAATGCTTTTATAAATATTGATATGGAGCATTACCACTACAAAGACCTAACATTAGAAGTCTTTGAAGAACTCATTTTAAAAGAAGAGTTTAAAGACTACCCGCACTGGGGGTTAGTCATTCAAGCCTACTTAAAAGACTCTTATAAAGACTGCGAAAAACTTATTCACTTAGCACAAAAACGAGCTACACCTTTTACCGTGAGACTTGTTAAAGGCGCTTACTGGGACTTTGAAGTTATTGAAGCTGGTCAAAAAAATTGGCCTATTCCGGTTTACACTACAAAAGAAAATTCGGACTACAATTTTGAAAAGTGTGCAAAACTACTGCTTACTCACTATAAGGATTTGTCAGTAGCTTTAGGCTCGCACAACTTACGCTCATTATGTGAATCTATCGTATACGCAAAAAATAATAATATTCCAAAAGAGTCTTTTGAAATTCAAATGCTTTATGGGATGGCTGATAACTTTAAAAAAAGCTTTACAGATTTAGGCTACAGAGTTCGTGAGTATGCAACTATTGGTGACCTTGTTCCTGGTATGGCCTACCTTGTTAGACGCCTTTTAGAAAACAGCTCCAACCAGTCGTTTTTACAAAACAAGTTAAAAGACAATATTAAAAATATTTTAGCAGCCCCAAAGTTTAATACTGAATCCAACTCGAAAAAACAAAACTCGACTTTTGTAAACTCTTCGATGTTAGACTTCACTCTAAAAAACAATAGAATACAATTTGAAAGTGCATTAAATGAATGGAAAGAGTTTTTTAAAACACCGCAAAAAGTTTTACCTATTATTGATGGTCACGAGGTTACAAGCTCAGAAAAGATAAAACGCTTTAATCCAAACAATTCAGATCAAGTTTTATACGAAATAAGCTCCTCTAGTAGTGATGATGTAGAACGAGCCCTTACTTCGGCAAGTGATGCACATAGCGCTTGGTCAAAAAAATCTATTGAAGACAGAGCATCAATTATTGAAAAAGCAGCCGAGCTAATAGAAGGTGACAGGTTTAAACTATCAGCCTTGCAAAGCATTGAAGTTGGAAAACCATGGGCTGAGGCAGATGGTGATATTACAGAGGCCATAGATTTTTGCAGGTTTTATGCAAAAGAAATGAGGTCTTTAAAAAAGCCTAAAAAAATTGGTAATGCTCCAGGTGAAGAAAGCTTTTATCACTACAGATCAAAAGGCGTAGTGACAGTCATTGCACCTTGGAATTTTCCACTTGCCATTCTTTGCGGAATGACAGTTTCTGCACTTGTTACAGGAAACACTGTAATTATGAAACCGGCAGAACAGAGTAGTTTTACAGCTTTGGAGCTTTTTAAAATTCTTTTAGAAGCAGGGGTTCCAAACCAAAGCTGTCAGTTTATCCCTGGAATTGGAGAGACTGTTGGACGTCAGTTAACTAAATCTAAAAAAACATCTATCATAAGTTTTACTGGATCAAAAGATGTAGGCTTAGAAATTATAAAATCAGCGGCTGTTGTTGAAGAAGGGCAGAGTCATGTTAAAAAAGCCATTGTTGAAATGGGTGGAAAAAACCCTTTAATCATTGATTCAGATGCAGATTTAGACCAAGCCGTCTCTGGTGTACTTTACTCAGCTTTTGCCTTCTCTGGCCAAAAATGCTCTGCACTATCAAGGGTTTTAGTTTTAGAAAATATTTATGACCGTTTCTGTGATCGATTAAAAGAAGCTGTTAAAGGCTTACATGTCGGAGAGGCTACATCCCCTAAAGTTGATCTTGGCCCTGTTGTAGACAAAGACTCTTTTGAGCGAATCAACAAAATTATTAAAACTAATAAAGAACTGTATGAATGTGTTCAACCAAATGTTACAGGCCTTGAAAAAGATAAGGGCTATTTTGTAGCACCACATGTGTTTTTTGATGTTGATCCTTACTCACCTCTTGCTACACAAGAAATTTTTGGACCAGTTCTTAGTGTGATTAAAATTCAAAATCTTGATCAAGCTATAAAAATTGCCAATGATTCACAGTATGCACTTACTGCAGGAATATACTCAAGACTTCCATCACACATACAAAGAATTCGTGAAGAGCTAGAGTGTGGTAATCTATATATTAATAGAAGCATTACTGGAGCCATGGTAGATAGACACCCATTTGGAGGTTACAAACTTTCTGGCCTTGGTAGCAAAACTGGCGGACCTGATTACCTAAAAGCTTTTATGGAGCCTAGAGTAATCACTGAAAACCTTGTCAGACAGGGATTTTCTCCAGATATTCTTTAATTAAAATTCTTTAGCCACACCTCTTCTTTTAAGTTGTGTGGCCCTTTTTAACTCAAAAGCTTTTAATATGTGATCTTTTACAACTTGTCCTGAGACTTTATTTAAAGTAACACTTTCTGAAACACCAAGTGCATGAGCGATAGCTTCAAGTGTTGATAGTCCACTTGGTTTTGATTCTGTTCTTAAGAGTTTGCTCGAACTTTGAATTTCATTTAGACACAGTTTGTACCTTTCTAAATGCTTAAATTCTTTTACCCTATAATGAACTTTACTTGCCTGTCTCCAATTGCCATCAGGTACAATAATTTGAAGAGGCTTGTTGTTCTTTAAAAGGTTTTTAACAGCTGTCTCATCAAGTATTCTTGCTTCATCACTTGGGTAGAGAAGTATTGTTTTAAAATTTGTTTGCGGAATAAGACTGTGCTCAAGCTCTTGATCTTTTTGCCCTCTTATCCAAATATGTTGATTATTTAAAAGTGCTTGAATAAGTCTACCTGTATTAGAAGTTCGTTTAAGCTCTTTGTAATGAACAACTAAATCAACTCTAGTTCGTGTATCTAGCTTTTCAAAGTTTTCGCATATACAAAATTTGGTTTGAATCCCGCATACAGTGCAAGGTTTGCTTGGTTTTCTTTTTCTATTTTTTTGATTCATGGTCTTAAAACTTATACTTTTTTAGTAACCAATTTGCATAAGGCTACTTAAGTTAAGAAAAAACCCTATAAAGACTTTGCAGTCAATCCTCTTAAAACACCAAGATCTGATATTTCTAAATATATTTGAAACTGCTCTTTACCGGCTTCATCAATTAAGGTGTATGTCTTTAAA
Source organism: Bdellovibrionales bacterium (assembly GCA_023301025.1). Taxonomy (GTDB): domain Bacteria; phylum Bdellovibrionota; class Bdellovibrionia; order Bdellovibrionales; family UBA1609; genus JALZUR01. The sequence continues at coordinate 70,309 of JALZUR010000022.1, forward strand.
AGTTCTGAAGCAAGATTTCTACTATTTTCAACAAGTTTAAAATTTTTAGGGCTTTCAAACAAAATATCTAAGGCACGTCTGATAAAAAGCTCTGAATCTAAAATTTTAACTGAGGCAATACTATTATTTGCAAGTTTTAGTTTTAAGGCTTTTTTAGGTTCAATCTCTAAACTAAACTCACCCTTAAGATCTTCGAATAAAAACTTTTCTAGAGGTGATGGTTTAAAACCTAAATCTATATTTCTACCAGTTTTCACCTGTTCTACAACTTTTTTAGCTGCAAGTTCTGATAACTTTTTATCAAAAGAAAACTCTTTTGAAGCTAAAGAACGACCATTAGAATCTGCTTGTTTTTGATTGCTAATGTAAGCGCCTAAACCAGACACCACAGCAAGGCCAACCACAACTACAAAAGATTTATAATAAGAAAATGTTTTCACATATTTAATGTATCAAACAACGACTTTTATTTCTATAAACCGCAAGCCTTAAGGCTTGTGTAATTTAGAGCTTTTGGACTAAGAGCCCTCTGCTTCAGCTTCTCCATCATTTTTTCCAGGTTTTTTTAAGACTGCAAAATTGATAGCCTCACCGCCCGACTCAGTGATTGTATACATCACTTTTTTCAAATTTAAAATTTTAGTGCCTTTATCAGCTTGAATAGTAACTTTAACAACACTTGGAAGTTTTACTCTATCTGGTGCTTTTGCATCTTTTACAGCTGTTTGAATTTTTCCAGCTAAGGACTCTTTTTTATCTTCAGCAATTTGTTTTATAAGCTCAGTTTTAAGTTTAGATAAAACCCAATCCTCAGAAGCTTCAATTTCTTTTAAAGTCTCAACAGCTACTCCATTAATTTCAGCACCATTAACAGAAAGCACAACAACGTTACTGGGCTCAAGCTCTTCAGTTGAACTGGCCTCTGGAAGTACAACACCCTCTTTCATTGGAAGAACTTCACCCGTTGATTGATAGTTCATTAAAAGAAAAACCACCAAAACGGTAAACATATCAACCATGGCTGTAAGTGAAAGACTTGCTACAGCCGAACGGCCGCCACCACCAATTCTACCTCTTCTATCTCTTTTTCCAGGAACATGAATGGGCATATTAAATCCCCCCTTTTTGAGCGGCTTGGGTGGTAACAGCAATGTTTGGAAAACCTTCACCAATTGCTACATCCATTCCTTTTACCATAAACTCATAGGCAAGCTTATCTTCAACAGTTAAAAAGATATCTTTTTTATTAGGATAACGTTTTTTGATCTTAGCCAGCTGTTCACCTAAAAAGACTTGATCATACTCACCATCTTTTTTCGGAATTGGAACACGAGCTGTCCCAATAATAACAACATAACCTTCTTCTTGAATGTCTAATCTTAAAGGAACTTCAAGATCTTTAGGCTTTACTATATCTTCTATGTCACCTGTTTTTTTCCCATAAACAGAAGTTCCAAGTTGAATCATAGTAATTTGATTCCAAACAGCTGTAATCAACAAGAAGACTATAAGAACACTCATCAAATCGATAATGGGAACAACGTTTAATTCCACATTTGCTGATTTTCCACTTTTTCCGTCATCAATATGAGCCATCTTCTAAGCCATCCTTATCTTTAAAATATTACAGACAAAACAAACGAACACATTATGTTCGTTGTATTTTATCTCTATTAGCAGTAACTAAGTTCATTACATCCATACTTGATTCAAGCATGTCGCTTGTTGCACGAGAAATTCTAATTTGAAAAAACCCGTAAGCAACAATTGCAATAATAGCTGAAAACAATCCAAATGCTGTACAGTTTAATGCCTCTGAAATACCACGCGCAAGAATGATTGATTTTTCTGCTGCATCTGCCGAAGCCACACCACTAAAGGCAGTGATCATACCAATAATGGTTCCAAGTAGTCCCACTAGAACCACAACGTTACCAAAAACAGCTAGAAAACTCACCCAACCTTCAAGCTTTGGTGTTTCTCTTAACACTGAGGCATCCATTGCAACTTGCACCTCTTCATCAGGTCTACGATTCAAAACCTGAACCAAACCTGCTTGAATAGTATTAGTTAAAGGTGCTGGTGTTTTATCACAGTATGTAATGGCTTGTCTTACATCTCCCCTTAACAACATACCCCGTATATTTGCCGATACATTTTTTTTATCTACCGCAAGTTTTGATAAAGCTAAAAGACGCTCTATAATCAAAAATAATGACAATAAAAATATAAAGGCAATCATTAACATTACCGGTCCACCTTCGCAAAAGTGAACTGCTACCCATGAATTATAACTCTCCGTACAATTTTCAAACATTTTTCCTCCAAAAAATTAAAACTATCTACCTGATTCAAAAACAAAAGGATAACTTGAGACTTCGGCAATTTCATTCTCACCTGGACTCGGAAAAGTTAAACCTCTTAACCTTACTATTAAACACTTTTCAACACTCTTATCTGTCAGCGTACTTGAAATAACTTTTGCATCTGTCATTTTCCCACCGCTTCTGATATTCCAACTCAAAACAACTTTCCCAGAAAGACTGCTGTTTCTAACTAAACCCTTTTCATAACAGGCAGCAATTGCATTTCTGTTTCTTCTAATAAGTCTTCTAATAGCCTCTTTATCTATAGAGCTAGAAAACTCACCAGCATCCCCATCAACATTTACGATTGTTGAATCACCTTTTCCACCAAGGCCAGCAACACCGTACTCTCCAGAACCACCACCTCGACCAGAGGTTTGTATGTCACCAGCGCCTGCAAGAGCAGACCCTTGTCCACCTTTTCCAGCCTGTTGAAGTTTTGTTCCTAAACCTTCTCCAGCTTGATCTGAAAGCTGTCCTTGAAAACCTGTCTTTGAATCTGCAGTACCAAGTGTTTGCCCAACACCTGATGAGGCTTTATCTAAAGCTGTGTTAACCCCACCACCAGCTAACACACTTAAAAGACCAGTTTTGGTAACGTCTTTCTTTTGAGACTTCATGTTAGCTGCTTTCTTACCCGTTTTTACAGAGCCACCAGGACGTGAAGATCCTATTTTGTTATTAGTCTTTTTTCTTGAAGGTGCAGCTTTTTTAGGTTTATCAGCAACTTTAGTTTTTTTAATACTCGGGTTTTTAACACCACGCTTTTTTTCACCAACCTTAACTTTCTTAGGCTTTGCTTTTTTCTCTGCTACTTTAGTTTTTTTAACAACTTTAGGCTTTGGCTTAGGTTTTGGCTTAGGCGGTATTTTTTTAACAGGTGGTGGATTAAATGTAATCACAGCTTTTTTCAAACGGTCTTCTAAAAGCTTGTCTGTATCGTTTAGATCAGATGGTGCATAAAAAAGCATGTACAAGGCCACCAAAAGAATTGAAGCAAAAGACATGAATATACCAACCATCTCTGAACTTGAAAAACCAAGAACAGGAGCTGATTGAGCCTTTGGTGCATCTGCAACATGTGAAACATAAACCACAACTCTATCGCTTAATAGATTCACTCTAAGCATCTGACCTTGATCAAGATCAACAACTTTCCCTACTTTTGAAACACTAATTTGAGAGTCTTCATTAAGCTGAGCAATTTTTGACTCTTGACCCTTTCTTATTAGTGAGCCGGTCATACTTGAACTCAGATGAACCATGCACCTGTCGTTTAATGATAAGAATCTTTGTTTAAATTTTGGTCCCATTAAAGGAACAAAAATACTTGATTCATCAGAATTTGAGATATTTATAACTCTATTTTTGGTATTAGAATTAGAGTAGTGATAGGTTTTTAATATTCTTTCTTTCCAACAAATTAAAACCTGTACAACTGATCCTCTAGACGCAGGATCAAGAATCTCCTCAACACTTTGATGAAGACTTGCCGATGAAAACTTTCCGCTGGATTGAGGCTCATCTTTTAAATTCTTTATTTGATTGTCAACGTTAAGTCGATCAATTTTAACCGCAGAATCTACTGTAACACCTGGATCAGTCTTGTCGTCATCGGACATACCGGTATGAGTTACCTCTTTATCTTCACCTGAAAAAGAGTCAAAAGGAACAGGAGGTGGGACACGGTTAGGCGTATTAGAAGTAACAGGTTTAGAAGCTTTAGGAGAAGATGCAGCTGGTTTAGAAGTAGCTGGCTGAGAGATGTTGGCTTCTGGAACACTTATATCAATGCCAGGATCTGTAGCTTCATCATCAGCATCTGTGTGATTTATTTGCCTTGTTGATTGCTCTTCTTTTTTAGGCGTTGTTTGAACTCTGCTTTTCACAACAACGCTCTCATCAGCAGTAGAAGTATTCGTTCTTTTAGGACTTGGAGTAGCATGAGTTTTTTTATAATTTTGAGCGACACTAGGTGTCGGCACTCCAATATAAAACCTAATTGAATATGGACCAATTATTAATGCTTCACCAGAGTTTAACATGGTCTCAATGATATTCTCGCCCTCAACTTGAACACCAGTTTCAGAACCTAGATCTGTTAAAAAATAGTCCACACCTCTTCGCTCAATCATTGCATGTATTGGAGCTACTGTTTCATCATCAAGTGCAAGACTTGATTCAGGCTTCCTACCAATTACAATTTGTGGAGTTAAGAATTGCTTTACAGATATTAGTCTATCGTTTCTATAGACTTTAAGAACAACTGGCTCAGTCATTTTCACCCCTAACAACTTCGTATCTAGTTTCACGCATCTCAGGCAAAAAGTTATCTCTAAGTTTTAATAGTCTACCATAATCAGGGTTTTTGTTTCTTAATATTAAAAGTAAATCAGGAGAGCTTACATCTCCACTAATCAATTCATCTTCAAAATCAAGCTTAGTGGTTCTAGTCTCATCTTCCTGCGCAAACAAAGAAAAAGAGCTAAAACAAATCACAAAGAAAAGCGTCCAAGTTGTAATCTTCATTTGTACTTCTCCATCAATTCTATTCTATCAAAATCTGCCCTACTGTTAGCAAGCGCTTTGTATTGACTAAAGTATGGATTGTCTGAATTTTTTGCTTTTTTTATGAATTTAAATAGAACTGCAAGGTTAGCTACTGAGGATATATATCTTGAATCTAACTGTTTAATACTTTTTAAAGATGAAATCGCTCGGTTGTACTGACCCTTTGAGACTAAATACAGAGCATAATTATTAATAGCATCAGGCATGTAGGCACTTGGAATGTTTGAATCAGAACTAGGGTATACTTTAGAAACGTAGTTTCCACCCTTATCATAACCACCATACTTCATATAGTATGACCCTAAATTTAATGCTGAAGGTACATGAGATGAGCTGATTTTTAATGCTGATCTTAAATTAGCAACAAAAAGTCTATAATCTTGATCAAGATAGCTGTTGTAGGCTTGTAAATTAAAATAATCAGCTCTTGATTTAAACTTTGAATCTACCTTATCTAAGTATATTTTTGAAACCCCTGAAAGCTTTTTAAGACTGTAAAAGAGTGCAAGAGTTACTAAAGCCTTAATGTCGCTTTTATTTTTAGAAAGTCTACTCGAGGTTTTATTTAAGATATCAGATTCAGACATATCAAGCATCTGTTCTGATATTGAAAGCTTTTTTAAAAGCTTTTTGTCATAAGGCATTGGGTAAAAACCAGCGGAGTAGGAAATTTTATATCTTTCATAGCTTGAATCAAGCTTAGCTAGTTCCGATAAAGCTTTTACACTGTCTTCGTTAAACGCTCCAAGCTGTTCAGCTTTTTCATATGCCTTTTTATATGAAGTGATCGCATTTTTTTGAAAAGGTTCTACTTTCTTCAATAATAAACCTTTAAACTGCTTTTTTTCATCTACAGTCAAACCTGCTGGAAGAGGGGCATTAAGAATTGCTACACTTAAATGCTGATAGGACTGACCAAGTCTATTAAGTGCCGATACAATTGTATAACCATCATCAAAATTAATAACCTCTTTCATTTTCTTGTTGATCTGCTCAATCATAGCTAACTTTTTTGTGATAGCCGAGGCTTGTTGTTTTGGATTCTTTGGGATTTTAATTGAGATGTATTGATAAAAAACTTTGTTTGATAGCTCAAATTTAGCTTTTGCAGCGTATGTTGATGCCTTTACAGCGCCTTTTCTTTTAAACTTATCATAAGTAAGAGTAGAGGCTCTATACCAATAAGATGCTTTATCAACAGCTCTTTTATCTTTATAAATATCACCTATACGCGTAGCTATTTTAACAAGTAAAAAAGGCTGCACCTTAGAGGCATTAAAAACTTTTAATAGAGTATTAAGCTCTTCAGTTGTGTCACCTCGCCTTTTGTAAGCCTCGGCAATTCTGTAATCGTACAAACTGGTAAACTTAAGGCTGTCCACAGGCTTTAAAAGTCTAAAAACTCTTTTCATACCTGAGATATCATTAAAAGCTTCGTTAATCACAGCTGCATTAGATAGGTATTTTGCCTTAATCCCTCTATCTTTTGCTTTAACGCCTAATTTTTCAAAAGACCTTGCCGCTTCTTTTAACCTACCTGTGTTTTCTAGAATAATAGCAGAAAATTTTTGCCCATTTTCATAAAACTCACCACCTGAGGGATCAATCTTAGAATAGGCACTTAAAGCCTTATTAGGATCTTTAGCTTTTTCAAAGTTAATACCAGCATTATAATGGGCTTGGTTCTTTAATTTTGAATTAGGGTAGCTTTTAACAAAACTTAAAAAAGCAAGAGCTACATCTTCTGGTTTCTTTTCAGCATCAATCTCTTCGATTTTTTTAAAAGCTGATTTTTCTACAATATTTTTAACTTCAGAAACTTCAATTGATGAATTACCAGTAGATGCACCTAAAGCTACAAGCTCGTTACCTGCTTTTTCTAAACCAGCGTAATCATTTTTTAATTTATAAGAGTCTATAATTAAATTTGAAGAAAACTTTGCAAAATCAGAGTTTGGACTCTCCTTAATAATTTCTTTAAACAATGGCTCTGATTCAGAGAAAAAGTTATGCGAGTAGTAAATACTAGCAAGCTTGTATTTAATATCTAATTTTTTTTCAGTAAATTTTGGGTTACTTACATAAGCTTTAGCAGATGCAACAAAGTCTTTTTCATCTTTAGAAAGTGGATACTCTTTAGTTGATTTTCCAACCTTACGTCTCACCTCTTCATCTGAAGGTATAATTTTTTCTAAGGATAAAACTGCATTCAACTTCGATTTACTTTCATATTTAGGATCTTTAACATTCCGATAAGCCTTATAAGCTCCAGGATAATCCTGCATTTCATACAAAAGCTCCGCTTGATAAAACTGAAGCTCTGAATAAAATTCACTTTTTGTAAAAGTTTTTAGATACAGGTCATAACCATTCTTTGCTCCGAAACCTAGAGCTTTTCTCTTATCTTTTCGAAAATTTTGGTGAAGTTTTAAGACATGACTTCTTAAAGATGTTTCAGCTTTCGCCATAGCCTCTGCCATCTTTGGATTATTCTTAGACTTTTGCGCCCACTTCTTATCAGGAGAAAACTGTTCTACCCACTTATAGAGCTCTTTTTCATATAGATCTTGCCTTCCAGTAGAAGCTTGCATGTTGACCATTGCATACTGATAATCAAAGCTCTTACTATTGTCGGGCTTCATCTCTGTGAGTCTATCAAAAAGATACTTAGCTTGTTTTTTTTGGCCTGTATCAACGTAAATGAATGCCAACTTTTCTAGGCTTTTATAGGCATCGTCTGTAGACATTATGTTTGTAAAGTACGTAAGTGCTGCCTTTGGCTTTCCTGATTCAGAGTAAAACAAAGGAAGATCTTTTTTAGCCTCATCAGCTAAAATTTTACTCTTTCTGTTTCTAACATCATCAGACCCAAGCTTTACAACTTGAAGTATGTTCCTAAGTGCAGATGAGTGATCCCCCATCTTTCTGTTTAGCCAAGCAAGCTTATAAGTTGCTAGAACATAAGATGAAGACTTACGCCCATTACTAATAACTTTTTCATAATAAGTTTTTGCTAGATTTCTTTTATCTCCATCAAAATAATAATCAGCCAAAGAGAGGTTGGCTTCATTTATATACTCACTTCTAGGATAAGAATCTGATAATTTCTTATAATAACCAATTCCCTCATTAATGTTCCCTAAAGACATATAATTATATCCTAAAAAGAACAAAACTTCATCGGCACCACGAGTATTTTTATAATTTTTAAGATACTGCTTATATATATCTATAGATTTTAAACTAAATTTTTTAGTTTCAGAGTTTTGAACTCTTGGCTTTTGCTTAATAGAACCTGCTAGATAAAGTTTTAACTTCTTTTCAAATTCATCTTGAGCTCTTCTATCGGCAAGAGCTGATTTTTCAGAGTATGATTTAGCTAACTTTAAAAGGATTCTTTTTTTCGTCTCACCACCATTAAGTTTATTTGAAAGCTTATGAAGCTGATTAATCTCTTGATTTAGTTTTTTCTCATATTCTGCTTCAGCCGTACCATCGGGAAAAATTGCGTTAAGGCTAGAGATAGGCTTACCCACTCTAATATTTACTCTATCTCTTGGTTTGGCAGCTTTAGAGTTACCGTAACTAGGTAAGGTTCTTTCTTCTTTTTCAATGGATTTAATTGCATCTCTAACTGTCTTTGAAAAGGCATTCATTGATACAACTGATAAAGATGAAACAACTAAGAGACTAACAGAAAATGATTTATAAATGCTACTCACAGCGACTTACCCCCAGGTAATGATAGTTTCCTATCTCATCTAACCAGTACTCACCTTTAAACGGCCAATACTCATAACCATTTTTTCTAAAGCTAAAACGACTAGACTTTGCTTCAACCTTAGTATCAAAGTCATCGGTTGCCTCAAGCTTCTTTCTTGCATCTTCTTTTTCAGAAGAAACCAACTCAAATTTTACAAGTTCTTTTTGATCATCAAACTCATTAAGTTCTTTTTTGTATTGTAAAAGTCTACTTCTAATAGCCTTACCTAATCTTCTAAAGCTTCCTCTTTTTCTATTTTCAATAATTTTTTTAGCAAAAGAAGCAACAGTTGTATTTGACCATGGCCCACTTTTTTTAATCTTTTGCAAATCATCTTCTAAATTGTAGTAGTAATCAGATCTTGATTGAATCATAGTTGATCTGTTTAAGTCCCTGACCAGTACATAAGGAATTGTGTATCTGTAGCCTTTTTTACCGGTCTTAAACTCATTTTTTAAAGCTAAATAGTTTTTTAAGTCATTTTTATATGATTTATTTCTTTTTAAATATCTCTTTAAATCTTTGTTTATTTTTCCGTATGTCTCATCATAAACTTTTAAAACCTTGTTCACTTCATCTACTTTACAAATGTACAAATAGATAATAGATCGCAAGAGTGTAGCTTCAGGATAATAGTAGTTGTTGTAGTACTCTGAATGTAGAGACTGAAAGTTACTTAGAGCACTTCTAAACTTACCAGCTCTTAACATGGCCCAAGAAGACTCAAAAAGCATGTCATGAAAGTACTTACTATCTCTAGGAATCTTTCTGTATTCACTTAAAGAGCCATTCCATTTTTTCATTTGGTATAAGACTCTTGCTCTACCCATTACAGCAGCTACTCTTTGATTGTCTACAATACCTTTTTCAGACCTTGCGTTGGCAGATTGAGTAAATGCAGAAAATGATTTTCTTAAACTGTTTGTCTCTGCTAACGCAAGCCCAATGAAATACCTAGCTTTAGAATACAGTTCATGATTTTTAGGTATTTTTCCAAAATAATTTGCAGCTTTTTTAAACTTACCTATTCTTATATAAGCCTGTCCAAATCTAAAGTATAAAATAGGCTTCTGCTCTTTTGGAAAAGTCTTAATTCTAATTTTAGAAAGAGCATAATTCAAACCAACATCATCACCTGCATCAAAAGACAATCGTGAGAGTATTTCTAAGTATTTAGAAAGATGTCTACTTCTTGGACTTACTTTAATAGCTTTAATAACACTAAAAATTGCAGGTTGCACAAGTTGCATATTTGCAAAACTTCGCCCTAACTCGTAATACACCTCTCCACTTTCTTTTTTATATCTACTATTATTAACAAGACTGTATAAAACTTTTGAAGCTTCTTGTGGGTTTCCAGATTTTATTAAAGACCTTGCTCTTTCTAGCTCTTGAGAAGACCAAGCGTTGTTTACAAAAAATATTAAAAGGATCGCAATTATAATTTTTTTCAATTTCGCCTCACCTAGTCTTACTAAATGGTAAAAATATACTAAAACCTGCTGACAGATATAAAAACCCTGTCTGAACTTCTTGACCACTCACGCTGCCTTGTAAGTCATTTCGAGCATTAGCTCTAAAAAAGTTGTAACTAAGAGTCCACTTAAAAGTTACGTTTTTTGTCATTGGGTAAACCTGCCCAGAGCCAACATGAAGTGTTGTCACTCTTTGGCCATCATTTGTCCCTGTTAGGCCGCCACCCAAAGTAAAATACACTTCAAAAGGGTTGATAGTTTTTTCCTGCAAACTGATTTTTCCATATATTGGAGACCAACGAAGATGAATCCCATAATAATCTGAAGGCACAACAATACTTCTAGTAATGATATTTTGTTCACTCTCTAAATTTGAAGTAATATTCTTTTCTAAATCTGTTAAAATTAAACCCTCAAATTCAAGTCCAAAAGCTTCAGTGAAATGATATGTTAAAGACCCATTAAAACCCAAAAAGTCATAAAATTGCGAGTTTAAAGCAAGACTTCCAGCTCCCCATAATTCTAAACGTTTAGATTTATCTAAATATTTTTTTTGAATTACAGCAATATCTTTAAATTTTTCAAGTTCTCTTAAGTACTTTATATCTTCTTTCTTTTCTTTTTTTCTAGAAACTTTATTAGAACTACGACTGGAAACAGACGACGAAGTTTCTTCTTCTGCTTCAAAATCATCAAAGACGTTTTGCGCTTCAGATAAAGAACAAAGTAAAAGCAAGCTTAAACTTAGTATAATTTTTTTCACTTATCATCTCCCCACTGACCCAAATCAAATCCCCTATTTCTACAGCCAAACTTTCTACAGGCGTTCTTCAAAAAAACGCCCGGACACACCAACAAAATCACCAAACAAAATCACACACTACCTAAAGTAAAAAACTTAGACCAAATAAGAGTGTTGAATCAAATTGAAGTGATGTTTCATATTCTGAACTTGGTGGTGGTGTTGTACCTGGAACCAACTGCCCCACACTAGTTATATCAGGTCCATTAAATGCCGTTAGTAAAATATCAAACCTAATTGCCACACTTGAGTTAAAATAAAATCTTTGGCTTAAACCAATATTTGCTGCAGGAGCAATGAGATCTCCCATTATGTAAGCCCCTCCTCCAAACAAACCAGAAAGAGTTAGATTCATGACAAAGTCATTAGTTAATGAAATTTTACCGTAATAAGCAGTGTATTGATAATGTGCCGCTATAAACATTTCTTTATTAGGAGCTAAAGAAGCATCAAAAGCTAAAGCTCCAACACTTCCATCTGCTAAAATCACCTGACCAGTTTGAAGCGCAACACCATTACTGTTAAGGCCACCCATAAAAAGAGTTCCCATAAGATGTACAGCGTTAGTGTTGTCAAAGTGATATGTTAATGAACCACCAAAATTAACTGGATTGTACAGAGGCTCAGACGCTACAAATCCACCCATTAGATTTAATTCAAATTTTCCAGCATGTTTCACTTTTCTATTTAAAATAGCAACCTTTTCTTCAAATACAGGAAGAGTAGACTCTGTCGACAGCTCTTCTTCTGGAAACTTAATTTTAACATCAGCATTAGCATCAGTTGCTAAAAACAGTAAAAAGTGAAAAACAAATGCTAAAGCTAAATAAAATCTCATTTACACATCACCCTTTGATTCAATAATCATCTCACAGATTTCTCTTACAGCTCCGAAGCCACCTTCTTTAGTAGTCACGTAATCAGATTTTTTCTTTATCTGATCCAATGCATGAGGAACAGTCACACCAAAACCAACATGTTCAATAACTGAAAGGTCCATAAGATCATCCCCTATGTAGCAAACCTCTTCTGCTTTTAAGCCTGATTCTTTTAAAATAAGCTTTAAATCATCAAGTTTGTTCTTTGCATCCTCTCTGAAGTAATCAACTTTTAAAAATTCAAATCTTGTTCTTACATCGTGTGCACAGGCAGCAGTTATAATACCAGTTTTAACACCTATCTTTTGCAGTCTTTTTAAACCCATTCCATCATAAATAGAATAGTGACGGCACCATTCATCTTTAGAATTTAACCAAATTCTGGTATCCGTCATAACGCCATCTACGTCGCTTAAAAAAAGTTTTATCTGTTTCAATCTGCTGTCTACGTTCATATTTTACCTTTCTCTATTTTTCACAAAAAATAGCCTTATGTACAGAGATACTAGACCAAAGATCTTATCAAATCTAGCAAGCCCTAGGTCTAGATATGCCTGCAAAATATGAATTCTACAGAGAAGAACAAATACTTATAGTCTTTAAAATTGATTTTTAGGGTTAGTCTTTAAAGGTGCTACTCTTCTGATTTGTCAGAAAAAATAAAGACCAAATCCCCATCAGCTACGAAGTTGAACTGATCTTTGATTTTTTTTTCGATGTATTTTGGGTCATTAACGTATTCAAGTTTTTTCTTAATACTCTCAGATTTTAAGCTAATTTCTAAAATCTCTTCATTCATAGACTGTTCAATTTTTCTGGATTCTAAAAAACTAATAAATCCACCTCTTAAGCCCAAGGACACAAAAAGACCTAACGAGCACAATAAAATAACATTTGTGGTGTTTAAAAGATACTTTTGAATCATAAAGCTATGGTTTCATAGCTTTATAAAAAATAGCAAGCAGCAAAAATGATTATTGCAGCTTGATCAAAACACAGCTTAAAGTTTTAAACGCTCCATAAAGCATCTGAATTAGCCTCTTCAATTCGAATGAGTTCGTTATACTTTGCTGTTCTCTCACCTCTGCAGAGGCTGCCCGTTTTGATCTGACTGCATGACAGACCAACGCAAAGATGTGAAATTGAAACATCTTCTGTCTCACCACTTCTGTGGGACATCACTGTTTTGCAATCGTTTTTGTGCATAAGTTTAACAGCATCCACAGTTTCAGAAACTGTACCTATCTGATTTGGTTTAACTAAAAGAGCATTCGCTGATTTTTCTTTTAAACCTCTTTCAATTCTAGTTACATTTGTTACAAAAAGATCATCACCCACAAGCTGAGTTTTATCTCCCATGGATTTTGTAGCCGCAGACCAAGCCGACCAATCTTCTTCTGCAAAGCCATCTTCGATGCTTGTGATAGGATAAGACTTTGTCATGTTCTGATAAACGCCTAAAAGCTCAGTTGAACTAAGCTGACCACCTTCAAAAGAATACGTACTGTCTTCTTTATTATAAAACTCAGTAGCCGCTACATCTAAAGCTAAGAATATCTCTTCACCTGGTTTATAACCAGCTTTTTCAATAGCTTGCATAAGTAAATCTAAAGCCTCTAAATTACCATTTAGCTCAGGTGCAAACCCACCTTCGTCACCCACTGCAACTGAAAGTGATTTTTTAACTAAAATATTTTTTAAAGATTGAAAAATTTCTGAGCCTGCTCTTACAGCGTCAAAAAAAGTATTTCCCACCCGTGGCACAATCATAAACTCTTGAATTTCTAAGCCGTTGTTAGAGTGTGCTCCTCCGTTTAAAACATTCATTAAAGGCATAGGCATAACAACTCTTGAATCATTTAAAAACAATTTATAATAAGGTACTTTTTTCTTAAGAGCTTCAAGCTTTGAAAAAGCTAATGATAAAGCTAAGACTGCATTAGCACCAAATGTGCTTTTGTTGTCTGTTCCATCTGCTTCAATTAAAGCTTTATCAAACTCAAAAAAATTAGAAAACTCTTTGTCTTTAACAATTGAAAAAAGCTCCATCACATTGTCACAGGCCTGAGTAACACCTTTTCCATGAAAAAAAGATGCGTCTTTGTCTCTTAACTCATGAGCTTCAAAAGCACCAGTAGATGCACCTGAAGGAACTGCAGCTCTAGCGAATACATCTTTTTCAGAAAAAAGATCCACCTCAACTGTTGGGTTTCCTCTAGAATCTAGTATTTGTCTTGAAACAACATTTTTTAGTTTAATACTCATTTAACTCACCCTCTTTTTTCGCTTCACTGTCTTAATTGTCTTTTTTTTTGTCACTGCATTTTAAGCTGGAACTCTTCATCATCTAAACTTGTTTTTTCATCACCTTCAAAATTATCTGAACCTTGCTTAATCATAGAGATAAGATCTTCGACTGTATTTTGATGGTGACTCTCTAAATTGTCCCAATCTAAGCGCTGCAAAGCCTTATTGAACCATCTCTTTTTTCCAGATTCTGCTTTTATAAGTGATATCAGCTGTCTAGATCTTAAAAAATAATCTTCTAAGTGTTTTACAGATTGTATCAACTGCTCTTGAGTAGAATTTAAATCTGGAGCCGAGTCACTACTTGAAAGAGAAGAAGATATTTGAGACGAATTTTGAATCTCATTTTTTTCGCCCCACTCAATAGTTACGGTGTTGCCTGTCCAAAACACACTGGAGTCTTCTTCTGATTCAACAAAGGCTGAGACTACTTCTAAAGCTCCAGACAAATAGTCTGTAACCAAAGGGAACTCTTCAGAAGACAGCTCTGTTTGAAAGACTGTGTTTTCATTTGTTTTTTCAATCCAAGTAAAAGCACTTAATGGTCTTACGAAATAAGAAAGATAACTTTGTGGAGAAGAGTAAATTTCTAAAGAGGTTTTTAAAATCTTTAAGACCTGGTTTAAAACTCCCCAACCGTTTAGATTAAACTCTTCAAGAGCAATGGATTTTAAACTGAGTGTAGGAATTTTATAAGAGATGTAAGACAAAAATTTCTCTAAAGTTTCAGCGTCGATCCAAGCTTCTGGGTCAAAGGCTTTTTCAGGTGTGAGCCCTACCTCTTCTAAAAAATCACCATGAACAATGCCCATAGACTCTAAGCTTAAGCATACAGAGTGCGTGATTTTAGCGCTAAATTCTAACTTGGATTCCATAGAGCACAAATTGCCAGTTAACTGTAAAAATAGCAATATTATGAATTTTTATTAATCTGTTTTTGCTGCTTAATTTTTATTAATTGTTTTTCTAAGCTGCTTTTTTCTTGTTACTCTTAAATTGAGATCTAGGAATAGGCATTCCATTGTCTTCGATTTCTGCCATAAAGGTAGGCTCCATAAAAGGCTCAAGTTGACCCTTAAGTTTTCCATCAGGCTGCTTTATTAAACGACTCATTTTAAATATGTCTTGAACAATGTAGCGTTCTTTTTCATCAAGTCCTAAAACTTCAGTTATAGAGTGCACACGCCTTGAACCATCAGAGTATCTTGAAACTTGAACCACTAAATCTATTGCTGAAGCTATTTGCATAATAAGTGCAGTTTCTGAAATTTTAGAATCTCCACCTTGTGCTAAAGCTTGAAGTCTTGTGAGTGCTTCAGGTGCTGCATTTGCATGAACTGTTCCCATACATCCTTTGTGCCCCGTGTTCATAGCTTGAATAAGCTCTAAAGCTTCAGAACCTCTAACCTCTCCCACAATAATTCTATCTGGTCTAAGCCTAAGACTTGAAACAACTAAATCTTGAATACTCACTTCTCCAGTTCCTTGATCATCGGCCATTCGTGTTTCAAAAAATACAACATGTTCATAGTCTACTTTTAATTCTGTAGAATCTTCTATAACAATAATTCTTTGACCTGGAGGAATACGCCCCGTGAGCAAACCTAAAAGTGTTGTTTTACCAGACCCTGTTCCTCCGCTTACAAGTATATTTTTACCAAGTTTCATTGAGGCATCTAAAAACTGTGCTGCATTTACAGGAAGGGCTCCAAGCTGCACATAATTTTTAAAGGTCATTTCAGATTTAAAAAACTTTCGTATAGCAACAGTTGTGCCTTTTCTCGACATAGGAGGAAGCACAGCATGAATCCTTGAACCATCAGGAAGTCTTGCATCAAGCCTCGGTTCTTCGTCTGAAATACGTCTACCGACACTTCCTGCAACTGCATTTATGGCAGCTCTTAGTGCATCTTCATCTTCAAAAAAAACACCCTCAGCTTTTACAATTTTTCCAGATTTTTCAACGAAGATTTCATCAGGCCCGTTTATCATTATTTCAGATACAGAATCATCATCAATCAGTGAGGCTATGGGGCCAAGATTATCGGCAATAGCAGATTGAAACACAGACATTTGATCTTTTTTGGTATCCTTACTCATAGAGAAGTATCGGCACTTTCTACATGCTTCTAGACTCTTATCAAAGCCTTAGGTCTAGAAACAAAAACTCTCTGATAACGTTCTTGCACCACTAACACCAGACGTTTGCTAAACAGAGAGTAAAACTAGACAATAAGCCTATGAAAATTAAAATTATAATACTGATAGCCGCTTTATCGTCACTTGGAGGATGTTCCATGTTTTTTAATAAAAATAAAACAACTAAAAAAGAAGTCACAACAAGTCTTGTAAATAAATCAGACAAAGAGTTAAAAACAACCGTGGATGCTAAAGAAAAATTTAAATCAAAAATAAAAGAACTCTCCCCCTTACAATTTAAGGTCACTCAAAAAGATGGCACTGAGCCTCCGTTTAAAAACGAATACTGGGACAATAAGGAAGAAGGAATTTATGTTGATGTGGTTTCAGGCGAAGCTCTTTTTAGTTCAAAAGAAAAATACAAATCAGGAACAGGTTGGCCTAGCTTTTCCAAACCTCTAGAAGAAAAAAATATTGTTGAAAAAACAGATTTTGGCTTTTTAGGTAAGCGCATTGAAATTAGATCAAAAAATGCAGACTCTCACTTGGGCCATGTTTTTACTGATGGACCCAAACCTTCCGGCTTACGTTACTGCATGAATTCAGCCTCTTTAAGATTTATCTCAAAAGACAAACTAAAAGATGAGGGTTACGCACAATACGAAGAGCTTTTTACAAAAACTAAAAAACAAAGTGAGTACATCATTGTGGCCGGTGGTTGTTTTTGGGGTATGGAAGATCTAATTAAAAAAGAAGTTGGTATTATAGATACAATTGTGGGTTACACAGGCGGAAACGTTCCAAACGCAAACTATCAAGTTGTAAAGACAGGAACTAGTGGTCATGCCGAGTCTGTTAAAATCACTTACGATCCAAGTAAAACAGATCTTTCTAAAATTCTTCTCTTCTTTTTTAAAATTCATGATCCAACAACAAAAAACCAACAAGGCAATGATGTTGGTACTCAGTATAGATCCACAATTTTTGCAAAAAATGAAGATCAAAAGAAAATAGCAAATGAAGTTATAAAAAAAGTTGAAGCTCTAAAGAGGTTTAAAGACCCAATTGTTACAACTATCGAAAAAGAATCTGAGTTCTATACGGCTGAAGACTACCACCAAGACTATCTTACAAAAAATCCAGGTGGCTACACCTGCCATTTTATAAGAGATTAAACTGGCTTTACTTTTTTACTGGCTTCATCAATAGACTGAAGCTCACTTTTTATTTTAGACAAAAGCTCTTCAGAAAAAGCTTTTACATCAATGGAGAATTCATCAAGTCCGACAGTCTTCACTGGGGTATTTTTTGAAGATATATTAATACCAAAATGCACTAGTGAAGATAAAGATGAAACTGTGGCAATAGACACATTTAGCTTTTTATCTTCTAAATATACATCATCACCACGCCTAACAAAGCTTTTTTGAGTTTTAGAACTAAGTAGTTCTCTTACCTGTTCAGCAATAAAACGTTGCACGAAAATACCGTAGAAAATATCTTTATGAAAAAATTCCCCTAAAATGTGAAGCATAGATTCAGAAAATATATGATCTTTATTTACACGATCTTCCATATCAACCATAGAGTCTACTTTGACCTCACAGGGCCCCATCCAACTTAAAAAGCCATCACCCTTTAGACCATGCTCATACAAAAAATGAGTCCTTAACTCAGGCCCTGTGTATTTAAAACTTTTATCTAAAAACAAATTTTTCATATGACCTCACTACTAACTACTTTTACAGTCGCTATTACTAACTACTACTTTCTTCTTTTGCTCTAAAAAACCTTAAACAAGACTCACAGCGCTCGCAAGGCTTATCCCCACTGTAATAACACGGCCACACTGACTCTGAATCAAACCCCAACTCTAAACCAAGATTGAATATCTGCTTTTTATTTAAATCTAGTGTTGGTGAAATAAGTATAACTTTGCCTTGGGTGGAAAAGCTTAAACTTTTGTTTGAAGCCTTTAGAAAATCTTCAGAATTGTCAGGAAAAGTCTTAGCCTCTTCTTTATTAAAACCTAATATAAGATCCCCTCCACCTAAAGACTCTAAAATTGAAGCTGCGGCATTTATAAAAAGCCCATTTCGATTTGGTACCCAAACTGAATTTGCAGATTTTTGAGTTTCAATATCTGAATGCAAATCAACATTTTCTGGAATAGCTGTTTTTTTTGCATTTAAAGACGAGTTAGAAAACTCATTTATAAATGAAAGAGGAACTTCATATAAATGAACATTCAACGCATCACAAAGCTTGCGAGTTGTTTTTCTTTCAGACTCTAGAGCTTTTTGCCCGTAATCAAAAAAAACAGCAAAAACTTCTTTGTAGCTCTTTTTATTATTAAGCGCCCAGTACAAAGAAACTGTAGAGTCTAAACCGCCACTTAACGAGACCAAGGCTTTTTTAGACGTCATAGAAAATCTCCATAAGGTTTTAATTTAATACAAATATTTATAGTTTTAGTGATTCTATAAAGTGTTTATAGTTTTACTTAAAAAACCTCTATTTCGTTGATCAAAAGCTGCAGAGATTCATTATTTCTAAAGAAGTTTATCTGAGGAGTTACATAAAAATTCAAAAACTTATCTTTATACACATCCCCCTCTAAAAGCTTTAAAACCTGGTGCTCTTCTGGTGGGAAAAACCAAAGGGCCTCAACTGTAAGATCTTTGTCGCTGTCATGAAAGAGTGTAAGTTTATAGTGTACATCTTTTAAAAGCTTTGCTGATTTGATCTTTAACTTTGAAATTTTAAACTTAGGAGCTTCAAAGCCCATACCAAAAGGCTCTAGCTGGTTAAGCCAAGGAATAAAAGATCTGTTTAGTTCCGAAATAACAACTTCACAATCAAACTCTTGGCAGCTAAAAGAGTCCTCTTCTTTTAGGATATGTTTGGCCATAAGATAGCTTTGCAGCTCTCCTCTAAATAAATCTATCTTCTCTTCATCAAGCTCAAAACCAGCGGCTTGAGCGTGCCCTCCGTACTGAAGAAGACTTGGACACTCTTTCATAATGTCTTTTAAAGAAAGATTAGAGTGTTTCGGAAGTCTTGCACTTCCAACTATTTGTCCATTCTCTAATCTAGAACCTACAAACGAAGGTGTTTTATACTTATCAACAAGCCTAGTCGCTACTAAACCCATAACACCAGGGTGAACCTCTTCTGAAACAAAAAAAGAAAAACAATCTGGTTGCTCAGCGTTTAAAGCTAAATCAATAGCCTCATCTAAGGCCTCTTTTCTTTTGGTGTTAACAACATAAGCTTCATCAACAAGCTGTGTGGCTCTGTCTTTAGACTTTTCTATAAGAATATCTGTAGGTCTAAGATCTGTATCTAAACGCGATAAAGAGTTAAGTTTTGGAGCTACTTTAAAACCAATGTCTGTCGATGTTATGGATTTACCCATAAGACCCTCTTTATTTTTTAAAGCTCTTAAGCCTGGCTTTAAAGTTTTTGTAAACTGTGAAAGTCCTTTTCGAACAAGCACTCTGTTTTCTTTTACTAGTGGCACCATATCTGTAATGGTTCCAATAGCTAAAAAATCTAGAAGCTTTTCTAGGCTAAAATTTTTAGGCAAAGGACTCTTTTTCTTAAAAGTCTTAGCTAAGGCATAGACAAGATAAAACGCAACACCTGCACCACAAAGATGTCCTAAATTTGCAGTGCAATCTTTACGGTTAGGATTTACAACAGCTTTAGCTTTTGGAAGGCTTTCATTTGGAAGATGGTGGTCTGTTATAATGACATCTATTCCAATTTTATTAGCGTAGTCTACAGTTTCACAAGCAGTGATCCCAACATCAGCCGTAACAATTAGTTTTAAGCCCTGATTTTTAAACTTATCTAAAGCCTCTTTGTGAAAGCCATAGCCTTCGCTTAATCGTCTTGGTTGGTACAAAGTAGCAATGTTAAAACCAAGCTCTGATAAACCTTCTTTTAAAATGGCTAAAGATGAAGAGCCATCTAAGTCATAATCACAGTAAAGGCCAATTCGTTCGTTGTTTGAAAACGCAACACTCAAACGATCAACAGCCTCATGCATATCTTTAAGTTTAAAAGGATCTGTTATATCTTTTAAAAAAGGATTTAAAAATTTTATCTGATCATCAATGTTTAAAAAACCTCTAGATTTTAAAAATCTAGAGACAAGTTCTGGAATGTAGATCTTTTTATCAAGTTCGCGATCTAGAGTTTTATCCGTACTTTTTTCTACACTCTTTTTTAAACTGAAGCCCCATTCTTTTATCTTTTCCAAAATAGATTAAAAAACCCTTTTAAGCTTTGCTTGTAGAGCGGCTGTTCCCCATCAAACGATCAAAAACTATAGTTAAAGGAGAAGCCACATAAATAGAGCTGTAAGTTCCAACAACCACGCCAATAGCTAAAGTAAAAGCTAAATCCTTAACAACGCCTTTGCCTAAAACATAAAGGCATAAAACCGCTAATAATGTGGTTACAGACGTTAAGATAGTACGCGATAAAACTTCATTTACAGATCTGTTCACAACAAACTCTAAAGCTTTTCTTTTGTACAAAGGAATATTTTCCCTAACACGGTCAAAGTTTACGATAGTGTCATTTAAAGAGTATCCAATGATAGTTAGAATTGCCGCAAGCGTTTGAATGTTCACTTCTCTTTGAAAGAGAGCAAAAATACCTAAGGTTATTATAGCATCATGAAACAAACAGATCACTGCACCTGGAGCAAATTGAAAATCAAAACGAAAACCCACATATACTAAAATCATTATCAAAGAGTAAAAAATAGCTAAAAGCCCATTACTTCTAAGTTCTGCTCCGATCTGCGGTCCGACAGTGTCAACTTTTCTAAGTTCTGCACCATCAAAGTTTTGCGAAAGCCCTGTAGTGATCTTTTTAACAGAAGAGTTAACTAATGCATTTGTTTCTTCTTGAGTTTTTCCTTCAATGGACTCTACTCTAATCAAAAACTCATTATCTTCTCCAAAGGCTTGCACAGAAGATTTTTTAACACCTGTGGTTTTCATAAAACTTCTGATTTCATCAACAGTTACGGCTTTATTAAACCTAACCTGCACTTCAATTCCACCTACAAAATCGATGCCGTAGTTAAAACCTTTAAAAGCTATTAAAAAGAGTGAGGCTAATACTAAAACCAAAGACACTACACCAAAGATAGGTGCTTTTTTTACAAACTCAATTCTTCCGCGACTGTTATCTTTTAAACTTGATTGACTCATATTCTATAACCCCTAGGCCATTCTTTTTTTAACTGGCATAATTTTTTGAAAACCCATTCTTACAAGTAGATCTATAAACACTCTACTTAAGAAAATCGCTGTAAACATTGAAGTTGCAATACCCCAAATTAGAGTCACAGCAAAACCTTTAATTGGACCTGATCCGTAAAACATTAAAACCAAACATACAGCAGCTGTTGTGATGTTGGCATCAATAATGGCAGATAGTGCATGCCCAAAACCATCTTTTACAGCAGGCCTGAGCCCGCTACCCTTTAAGAGCTCTTCTCGTATACGTTCAAAGATAATAACGTTTGCATCAACGGCCATACCAACTGTTAAAACAATACCAGCAATACCAGGTAGAGTGAGTGTGGCACCTAAAGAAGTTAAAAGTGCTAAAAGCAAAAAGACATTTGTCACAAGTGCAAAGCTTGCAATAAAACCAGCAGTTCTATACCAAACAAGCATAAAGAGTAAAACAATAGCCAAACCAAACAGCCCCGCTTTTTTACCGGCTTCAACTGAATCAGCACCTAAAGTTGGTCCAACTGAGCGCTCTTCAAGTTGCTCTAAAGCTGCAGGCAATGCCCCAGCTCTTAAAGTGTTTGTTAAAAAGTTTGCTTCTTTTTCAACTTCAGTGTCATTTCCAAGTGTGATTACCCCACCCTCTCTCAAGCGTGAGTTAATGGTTGGTGCAGACTTTAAAACTTTATCTAAAACAATGGCCATAGGCTGTTCAACATTTTCACCCGTCATTTTTGCAAATTCATTTCGACCATCACTTGCAACAGAAAAGTTAACAACAGGTTGTCCGTACTGACCTAAACCAACAAAGGCATCACTGATCTTATCACCACTAAACACAATATCGTCTTTCACTAAAACTGCAGACTTTCCATCTTCAATGCTTGCAACTTGATCAAGTTTTTGAAAAACAACTTCTGTTTGTTCAGGAAGTTTGTTTTTTAAGTCCTTGTTGATTCTTTTTACATAATCTAAATACTTTAATCCACCTTCGTTCTTAGTGCCAAGTGTATAGCCTCCAGCAGTTTCAGCTTCAGTGATGAAAGTGTTAAGCTCCACAGGAGAAATCTCATTTGAAACAATCATAAATTCTAAACGGGCAGCACGATTTATGAGATCTTTTGCCTGCTCATAGTCTGCTTCGTTGATACCAGGTAGCTGAACAATTATACGATCACTTCCCTGAGCCGCAATGTAGGGCTCTGCCACACCAAAAGAGTCAATTCTATTTCTTATGACATCGATGGCTTGAGTTACTATCTGTTTTTTGATTTGATTCACATACGCTTCAAAGTACTGAAACGTAACAGAGGTTTCACTTTGGTCTAAAAGCTGAAGCACTCCTGAATAGTTTGCTGAGGTGAAACTTTTAATCTGCGATACATTACCGACAAGAGTTACAGAGCCAAAGGGTTCAACATCATTAGTCTTAGTACTAGATACAGCGTTTGGTGTCTTTTTGTTTATATCTTCTTTTAAAGATCCACCAAGGCGTAAGATCTTTTCTTCTATTACACCTTTCGTATCGACACCTAAAACAAGTTGAAGACCACCTTGTATATCTAAACCATAAACTAAAGATTGCCCAGGAAGCCAACTAGGGCGGCTCTCATCTGAAAAAAAGTTTGGTGCAAAAACATAAGCACCAAAAAGCAAAACTCCTGCAACTATCCAAATTCTAGCCTTAAGACTCTCAATCATTTTAACTCAACTCCGTTTAACATTTATATAATAATGAAACTTTCTTTATCTATGTACTTTACTATGTTTTCTACAACAACAGGCTTAAACTTAAGACTTGGCTTTTGCCTCTAAATACGGAGACAGACTTCCTTTTAACACTTTAATTTTTGTGCTATCAGAAGCTTTCAAGTCCACAAAGTTTTCACTCACACCAACAATCGTGCCTAAGATTCCTCCGCTGGTCAAAACCTGATCTCCTTTCTTTAGAGCACCCATAAATTCTTGCGCTTGCTTCGCTTTTCGCGCTTGAGGTCTTATCACTAAGAAAAAGAAAATTAAGAAAAAAGCACCCATGGGAATAAGTGTAGACTCCCAAATACTAGGGCCCGAAGCTCCTGATTTTTGGGAGGTCTCTTGGGCTAAAGCGGATAAACTTAAGAATAAAAATTGGATCATAACTATATACCTTACTTTAAATTTTAATTGGTTAACCTGAGCCTGAAGCGTGTAAAAATCAACGGCTTAGGCGTCGACGCTAACAAGTTGCGTTAGCTTGTAGGCTTTATAAGAGTCCCACTCTTTGTTTAGAATCACATCTCTAAACTCATTTAAAAGATCTAAATAAAAGTGAATGTTGTGAGTGCTTAAAAGAACCGCTGAAAGAATCTCACCACTTTGAAAAAGGTGCCTTAAATACGCTCTTGAATGATTTTTACAGGTGTAGCAGCTGCAGTTTTCATCAATAGGCCTGAGATCTTTTTTATACTGAGCCCTTTTGATGTTGATTTCACCATTATGAGTGTAGAGCTTTCCGTTTCGACCTACTCTTGTAGGCATAACACAGTCGAACATATCAATACCCGCATCCACGGACATAAGAAGATCAATAGGCTTCCCTACACCCATTAGGTAGCGAGGCTTATTTTTTGGCATTAAAGGACTAATTTTTGGTAAAAGCTCATACATCATCTTCATTGGCTCCCCAACGCTAAAACCTCCAAAAGCATATCCAGGAAGATCAATAGATGTGACTTGCTCAATGGACGCTTTTCTATGCTCAAAACTTAAGCCACCCTGAACAATCCCAAAAAGTAGACTCTCTTTTCTTGTCATCTCTTCTTTACAGATTTTTAACCATCTGTGCGTGCGATCCATAGCCGATTGAAGCTCATCATTAGAACACGGATACGGGGGGCACTCATCAAATGCCATTATAATATCTGATCCAAGCTTCATCTGAATCTGCATGCTTTCTTTAGGGCCAATGAAACACTTGGCTCCATCAATGTGACTCTTAAACTCAACACCTGCTTCAGTGATTCTTCTAAGTGAGGATAAAGAAAAAACCTGAAAGCCTCCACTGTCTGTAAGAATTGGTTTTTTCCAATTCATAAAACTATGAAGTCCACCGACATCTTCAATAAGCTCTTCACCAGGTCTTAGGGTTAAGTGATATGTGTTGCCCAAAATCACTTGAGCTCCTGCCCGCTCTAACGTTTCGTTTGTTAAAGACTTAACTGTAGCTCTGGTTCCAACAGGCATAAAGACAGGGGTTTTTATTTCACCGCGGTGGGTTTTAAGTGTACCTGCACGAGCAAGCCCTTGAGTGTTTTCTAGCTTATACTCACCAAATTTTAAATCTAAATTTTTTTGGTCCATACACCAAGATCTCCATAACTAAAAAGTCTAAATTTATTTTCAACTGCAAAACTGTAAGATTTTTGTGTTTTTTCTACCCCAAAAAAAGCCATAACTAAAAGTAGAAGTGAAGACTTAGGCTGATGAAAGTTTGTTAATAGTCCCGATACATATTTAAACTCATAGCCTGGGTAAATAAATAAATCAGTCTGTGCACTGTCTTCAGTTAAATCTGATGACATAGACTCAACAGCCCTTAGAGCAGTCGTTCCTAAAGCCCAAATTCTGTTTTTATTTTCTTTAGCTTTTAAAATCTTTTCTTTTGCTTCTATTGGTACAGTAAAACTTTCTGTATGAAGCTTATTTTCTTTAAAGTTTTTATCCTCTAAAGGTAAAAAAGTTCCAAGACCCACATCTAATGAAACTTCAGCAAGTTCTATTTCTCTGTCTTTTACAAATCTATCTAAATCTTTTTTCTTAAAGTGAAGGCTTGCCGTAGGAGCTGCTAAACTTTTTTGGTTTTTCTTCCAGTCTAATTGATACCAGTAAAAGTCTTCATCTAAAGTGGATCTAGACTCTCTTGCTTTTTGAATATAAGGCGGCAGAGCCATCTGACCGTGTTTGTTAAAGTAATCATTATCGATCTTAAAACTAAGCTTTAAAACTTGAGGCCTGCCCTTTTTTACAAGTTCTGCGTTTAAACCACCAGGAAGCTCAAAAGTATCACCAATTTTTAAATCTCTTGAATTAAATAAAACACTCCATAAATCTAAGTCTGTTTTTGTATCGTTAGTTTTTTCTAAAAATAAAACCTCACGTTTTTGATCTTTAGAAAACACACGGCACGCTTTAACTCCTGAAGTGTTTACTACTAGCACATCATCTTTATTAAAAAGAGATGCAATACTTTTAAAATCAATCTCTTCAGGTGCATCTTTTAAATGATCATTGAACAAGACTCTGCAAGGCTCTTCAGGCTTTAGAGCCACTAATTGCTCAGGGTAATTGTACTCTAAAGGCCAATGATTTTTATCAAACACTTCAAACTGCTCCTGCAAACGGCCTAATTCAGTTAGCACAATAGCTAAGCATTGCAAGCCAAAGCTCTTAAACCTTAATAAAACTTAGTTCATTTGGATAAAACATTGATGAGAGGTGGATTCTGATGTAGCTATATCTCACAATTTTAGCGCCAGTGTCGGAATTGGTAGACGAGCCAGGTTGAGGGCCTGGTGGGGGCAACCCCGTGGAGGTTCAAGTCCTCTCTGGCGCACCATTTGTCAAACTATTCGAATGCTTATTTTTTAAAAAATTAGAATTATCGACAGAATCAATTTCCTTGTCGCTTTTTTTATGCCTTAAACAGTGAAAAGCTTTAATTAATTATTTCTTCTATATAGTTTAAATAGCCTCATCTTGATTAAATAATCCACCATACTACCGGCCGTGAATCATCTGAATTATTGCCCCTGTTTTTTTATTAATCTCAACATGTGCGACTCCGCCCTTGCAAGTTTTTTTATCTGGGCAATGTAGGGTCCCATCAACAATCCACCGGTTATCTTCTTGTTTAACTATGAAAGGCCTTTGCTTAAGAATTTTTTCACCATAAACAGGAACCAAAACAGCTTCAGCAATTTTAAGAGCAGTTTTTTTATCTGGGACAATTTCTTGATTTAGCTTTGATGAAGCAGCATGAGATTGAATTGAAAGATATAAAGATATTAATACAAAAAATGAAAACTTCATTTTCTAAGGTTGATTTATACTTAATTAATTGTCAATAAGAGGAACGAAGCCCCTTTTCTTTAAAGGAGTCCAAAGATTCACAAAAGCCTTAAGGTATAAAAAATGTGGGGCTCTTACGTATTAAAATACTATAGCACTTTGATTTTGTCTTTAATACTGTCTGGACAATTCAACTCGTTAACACTGTTAATCAGCTCATCTTTTTCATGATCTAAAAATAATTCATCTATTAAAGCTAAAGCTATGAATGTTCGAAAACTTTTACTTCCATCAGAGAAAAGGTTCATGTCTTTAAATGGAGCCATGGACCAATCAGCTGTTGGTATACCAAACTTCTGCGCTAAGTAAAAAACTGGTGCAAGAGAATGAGTTGAAAAATATGTTTTTGATGGTTGAAGTGAGTTTTTTACTACTTTGTTTTCGAAGGCTTCAAAGTGTTCAATAATTTTACTTTTAGACTCGTAGATATTTTCATCAAAAGCTTTCTTAAATATTTTATACTCTTCTAGTTCAGAATTAAACAGTCTTTGATCAAACGAACTACTAGAAAGGGGAAAGTCGCACAAAAATGGATAAATTAAATTGTATTTATACAAAAGAAGTTGATCTCCTCCCATAACTTTCAGTCTTCTAGCAATTCGTTTATTATTTTTAGTACTCAAGAGTAAAGAAAGCCTGAGATTTGGAGCTTTAATGCTAAGCTTTGGCAGATACTTGTACCTACCAGTTTTTCTATTGCCTTTACTCCCTGTAAATTTGGCATATTCAGAGTGCTCTTTTAATTCGACACCAATCCCAAATATTTTTCTTGGTAGTGGTGTAGAGTACGAATCATTCAAATGTTCTTTAAGAGCAAAATCATAATTAAGGTTGTCATCAACACCACCATAAATATTACGCCATAAAAAGTAAGCGTCCCATACAGGTCTAACAAAAGTGTTATATGCTACAGAACCATCTTTATTGTGAAATGGTTTTTTCATTGAGTAGCTTGCACTATGACAAGCTAAACACTTCATTGGATTAGGTTCTGTAATATAATGTCCTTTCCCTTTAAAAATATCTACGTTTTCTGTTGAGTCTTCAAGAAACCTAATTTCTCTAAAATTAAACGACCTAGTCTCTTCACTATAAGACATAGTTTCAATGGCATCTGTACCTGTGTGATTTTTTAAATCTGATTTTTGATTAAAGGTGAAAATGAAATTTGCATTAACGCCAAAAACTATCGCTCTTGGGTTTTGAAAATCTGAAGTCTGAAGACTTTTGGAATTATAAGAGAAGGTATGAACACTTAAATGTTCATTAAAATTTTCAGATAAATACTTTAAAAGACTATCAATACTTGAGATATTATTTTCAATTAATATCTGTTCAAGTTTTTTAAAGGTAAGCTCATCTTCTTTTGGATTAAAAGGCTTATGACTAAATTTGTAGATAGGAGAATAGCTTTTTGAACTCAATTTTAATGAGGAAAATGAGTTTTTTTTGTATACTTTTACACAAAAAACTGAAATTACGATTAAAATAAAACCTTTAAAGTAAATAGACTTCATAATATTATGATATATAAATAAAAGCTTTTTTAAAACTAGTAAGTGTCATTACTAGTTTTACGTCTTTCTGATCGTATCATGACCTTAAGCTTCTTAACTTTCGAAGAAGCTTTTTTTGCTGTAAGACCGAATATATAGTTTTAAAACCTAATCCGACTTACTTAAGTCAGAGTATGGGCTTGTATTACGACAAATTTTTATCTTATTCTTTTTTTCAACAGTGAAGTTTACCCAGCTATTTATCTTTCTGTATCACCATTGAGCCAGTCAATTTGATGATACAGTAGGGTCTTTTTCCTCACTACAGATTTTATCTACAGACGGTTTTCCCAACCTTCAATTGTAGACTCTATCCAATCTAGATACGGAGCAATGGGCGTAAATGCCTGCACGTAGGCATTGCCACACTCTTGCATTGAACCTAACTTTTCATTTACCAGTGTTAGTCCATTTAAACCATGTAATAGCATTTCACCATTTTCACCTTCAGAGTAAACAGGACCACCACTGTCGCCTGCACAGATGGTTTCGCCTAACTGAGTTGGTATTGCGAATACATAGTTCATTGGACCTTCATCTAAAAAGTTTTTAATTTGCTTTTCAACGTAAGACTCTTTTTTAGCATAGACATGATCATAAATATTTGAAAAATCAATAGTCTCTACTAAAATTGCAGAGCTCACACCATAGGGATAATCATTACCAATGTGCCCCGCCATAAAAACCTTATCCCCAGCTTTAATACTTTTAGGTGATAAAAATGCTGGCTTTGCATCACAAAGTGGGGCTTCAATTTTAATCAAAGCAATGTCTGGCGTATGCCTGCCAAATTTAGTGAGCTTAGCACTTGGTTCAAACTTATACTCTAAAACATTTTGAATGTTACATTCGACAGTACTGATATTTGGCTGAATATAAGCCACCATTAATGGTGCTCCATTCTGATCAATGCAATGAGCCGCTGTGGCCACAACATTAGGAGCTATCACCACACCTGCACAAGGAGACTTTGCAAAAATAACGTTCACTACAGAAGGGCTTACCCCACTGGTTGTTGGAAGCCCGCCATTGATTGCAAAACTGCTCAGGCTATATGTTAATAGTATGAACTGTAAAAAATGTGATTTAACAGACTTTATATATTTTAAAAGCAATTGATTCCCCCTGATATTTTATTGATCCCCACTACATAAGTACTCTACTGTACTGAGAAAAATAAAAGTATGCGGTTTACGGCTGTGCTTTTAAAGTGATCATTTTCTGTATTTATTAAATGAAGTTGATTTGAAGTATAAGTAATTGCTTTAGTGACTAAAAATATTTAACAACTGTTTCTAGGAAAAAACGTACTTTAGTTTACAGGCTGTACAAACTTTTCCCAATCACCAAAAGGATCTTTACTCTTAAGCTCTAAAAGATAGTCAGCTTTTTCTGGAAGCTCCTACAAACTTTTTCTTTTTTCACTTAAATGAAAAAACTCTCTTTGTTTAAACCACCCGTACCCCATTAAAAATTCTCTTTCATCCATTTTTTTTCTAAATTTAAAAAGTCTTTTTCTGTGTCTTACATTTCTTTGGATTAGATTTATAATGTGCTCAAAATAGTTAAAGTTTTCAATTTTTGTATATGGTAGATGTTTATAAAAAACGTCTGAATCAATATTTAGCTGTGATCTTTGATTAAAGCCTTTTAAAAATTCAAGATTCTCAATGGTCTCTGAATCAGAAGGCTTATAGATTTTTAATGACTCTTGTGTAGAATCTAGAGCATGGAGAACACCACGCTCATCAAGTAAAAAAGCAACTGAATAAGAGTCATTGATCTTAAAATAGTAAAAGAAGCCGTAAAAACCAATCAAACCGTACTTTGTGTGACTACTTATAAAGACATTTGAGTCTGACCATTCATTTAATATTTCATCTGAGTCACTTAAAGACTTTGTTTGCCAAGTGTTTAAGATATTTTGGGCTTTTCTTATTTTTAATGGATTGTATTTTATATGCCAACCACTTTGAGATTTTATTTTATTCGCAGTTTCAGAAAAAGTGAGTATCAATGTGCACAAGCCAGCATGACTGCTAGATGTAAGTATTAATATGCAAATCATTGTAGTAGAAATGGCACTTATTTTAAACACAATTCACAAAAACAATAAGTGCTCTTTAAAACAAGTTTTTAGTTAAAGACTTAGCCTTTTTTATAAAGTTTTTATAAAAGCCGCTGGATACTTTACAGCCTAAGTGCCACTAATACTCTTTTAAAAGTGTTTTATAGCTTTTTTAGGCAGTTTTGAGTCTTTAAGTTCTTTACTTTACCACTGACTCCTAAATCTATAAATCGACTGAGCTCCTCTGCTTGATCAAGAGACGGAAAGTGTGAAACTTCACTTAAACATACTCCATAAATAAGATTTGAGAACGCTTCTTTAATACGAGGTGCTTGTTTTTTTAGATTTAGAACATGATCTTTCATACCCCAAAAAATAAAAACCTCACCTTTAAAAGAGCTCATATTCTGATTAAAAATCTTAATATTATTTCTTAATTCACCGAAAGCTACCAAGTTTAAAAGCTTTTTATAGGCTTTTAATCCATTTTTATATTTAAGTGGTTCAACTAAGTCTTTAAGTTCTTGAGCTAATAAGATTGTTTTTGTGTTTGATTGAAAGAACTTCTTTCCAGTCGATTTGACAATTGTGTTTGTCATACGCTTTTTAAAAAAAGATGTTGGTGTTTTATCAAATAAAGGCTTAAAGCCTTTGTTTGAAGCAATAGTATTTAAAAGATAGATCTGTTTAATTCGATCTTTAATCTTAGGATTTTCTATGGCCATCCAAGAAAAAGGTCCCCCAAAGTCATGAACTACTAAACTTATGCTCTTTAGTTCTTTTTTCAAAATCAATTTAACGATCACTTGAGCATAGCTTTTTAAAGAGTAGTCAAAATCTCTTGAAGCTTTTGTTTGTCCAAAACCAGGCATGTCAGGAGCTATAATATGATAACCTTGTTCAGCTAAACTCTTAGCCGTTTTATGAAAAATCCATGAAGACGTTGGAATACCATGAATAAAAAGTATGGTCCCTTTTTTTCTAGACTCAAGAGTGTCGTTTAATTCAAAGTAACTTACAGATTGACTGTCTTTATTTACACCTTGTGTGAGCTCTAATGAGTCTTTTTGTAACTTTACTTTATAATCACTGTATTTTGACAGTTTACTCTTTATAAAAACAGTTTTGTTTTTATTTGAGGTGCCACATGAAAATAAAAAAATGCAAAGACAAATGATTTTTAAATGCTTCACCTTTCTAGACTCCTTATTAATCTATCAAAAGAGTAACAAACAACAGTTTAGAACTCAATTACAGTGCTTATTCAATATATTATCTGAACTAAATAAACTTACATATTGCATTTTTAATGTTTTTTTACCTAGACCACCTAGTCAAAGGGTTAAAAACAAAGGCTTTTTAACTATTTTTAATAACTCTATAAAAAAAAATATTGAATAATAAGAGTTCATAACAATCTATAACTGTGAGGTCTTAAAGTGATTAAAAAGTTTCTTTTAAAAAATGCTTTTCAAATTTTATTGGTTTTTTCTATGGGCGGTGCTCTTCTCTCGTGTGCTCACGTGAAACTCCCAATATTTGGAACTTATAACTCTAAAAAGCAGCCAAGTCGTAAATTAGCTGCACAGCTTGAACCACCTAGAATAACCTATGTTGGGGTCACAGACTCAGGTAAACTTTTGGTTAGATGGAATCCTGTGTTTGATGCTGATTATTATGAAATTTATGTTGGGGGAATCTCAAAAAAAGATTGGATACCAAAATCTGAAACTGAATATACGTTAAATAACGCAAGTCCCAACCCTTCAGGAAGTTATGAAGTAACTATGAAGGCTAGCAGAGATGAAAGCTTGGGAAGAAGTAGCTCTTACCCATCTGCTGGATACATACTTTCTGCAGATGGGACTTCAAGCACTGCTCCATCATCAAACTCGATTTCTAACCCTTCTTTTCCTACTGGCAGCATCGGTAATGACACTGTTGATGTTCAACCTCTTGGACCATGTTTAAACTCAAACGCTTGCCCTGGGTTTGATATGACATTTGATGAAGACTTTAAAGAAAGCACTATTAACCCTAAATACTGGATCACACAGCTGCGTTGGGATGGTGACCATAACGGAGAGAAATTTGAGTACCGTATTATAAATAGAGAAAGTCAGTTCTACGTTAACCCTCTAACAAACGACCCTGAACATGCAAATTCTTATTTGGTAAGTCATCACAACCCTTTTGAACTAACAGGAAGTACCCTTAGAATAAAAGCAAAGGCTAACCCTTTTAGAAACTCAACAGCTAACAATGATCACGGTTCTTTTGAACAAATGAGTAAACAACAGCCTTTTATCTCAGGAGCTCTTTCTACGTATATACCAAATTTAAAAGAAAAAGAATTAAGCGAGCGAGCGTCTAACAGAGAAGGTTTTTCACAGCGCTTTGGCTACTTTGAAGCAAGAATCAAGCTACCCGCAAAAAAAGGTACTTTTCCTGCGTTTTGGCTGCATCATATGCCAAGAAGTACAGATCAAGATCAAAATGGCAACTGGACAGGAACATACCGAACTGAAATTGATGTTATGGAGTACCTTGGACATAAGTCTGATCCTAACTACAGACAAACTAGACCCTATGACGGACCTGATGCAGCTTACAATGCCTTTCACGCATCAGATACACCTTTTTATGCATGCTCTCAAAGAGCCATTGCTAATGGCTCATGTGTTTCACAAAACCCATCAACCGTTCACCACAAACCAATTCGTTTAACGAGTGGTAATCCTGATGGTCAGATAAGTATTCCTGGAGTTAACTTTGGTGGTGAGTGGCATGTGTATTCTGTTATGTGGGAGCCTGGCAAAATCATATGGTATATCGATGGCCAAGAGGTAAGTCGTCTTAATAGAGGTGATGGAAAAACACTAAATAATTTTAACCCAGACAGAGAAGATCTCTACATATTGATCAACTTAGCCACCGGTGGCAGTTGGGCTAATGGTCCTACCTATGGTGGCGGTATGGGTTATGGACCTAATGAACAGTTCCCTACTCAAAATGACATAAATAACTTTGGCGAAGCTATTATGGAAATAGACTATGTAAAAGCATGGAAAAGAAGATAAAAAAAATTAAGCCTTTTTATAAATTAAAAAGGCTTAATTCTGTTTAGCAAAATCAAACAATCACTTAATCACTAAAGTCGGTGAACTGACACTATCTCGGTGACTTCAGTTGCTATTGAAACTATATATCTTTTTACAGAGTTTAAATCTGTAAATTTATAAAACTTTTTATAAAAATCTAGGGCATATAAGATATCTATCTCAGCGTCTGAGTTAAAAGAAACTGATGAACTTAGCGGTATATCTAAAATCTTTGCGACTCTTAAAATATCTTTTGAAGCTGAGTCCACAGAACTTCTTGTCATAAAATTTGAACTACCTGAAATTAAAGTTTCAAAGCCAATAGACGTTTGATTTTTTTGAGAGTCTATAAGTACTCTTTTAATAAGTTCTTGTGTAAAAACATCTATGGATTGAGCACTCATAAATCCTCTTGATTCACGGATATCTTGTACATGATCATACATAAGACTCACTTTGTGACTCAAACCAGAAGATGTTCTATTTAGTAGTGCATCAGAGATTTTCTTCACTTTCCAATCAATTGTTAAAGACTTCCATATGGCAAGATCTCCTATTTGAAGCCTTTGTCTGTTAGTAGTTCTAATTAAATCATTGTATAAAACTTCAATGTTTTCAAAAACATAAATATAAGATGGAATTGCACCTGTGCTTTTAGTTGCTTGAGCATATTCTAAAGTTCTAAATGCCAAAACTAATGAAGCTGCTTTAACTCTGTCATCACTTTTTAAATGATCAGTTCCGACTTTTTTTAGATGAGCCAGTGTTTGATTGCTGTTACTGATTAGCTTCATAATCCAGGCCTCATTAAAAACATCAAACACATTAGCTTTTACTGGTACTGCCATATATTTTGAACATTTGGTTTCAAAAGCTTTACCGGCAGCATAGACGTGGTTACTAAAGCCTAAAATCAATCCGAAACTAAGCAAAAAAATGGTTATAATTTTTTTCATTAATAAATCCTCAATACACTAAAAATTAGTAATCATTACAAATAATGCTATAATTTAACATTGTAAAAGAAATTTTTAGGACCTAGTAAATAGTACCTACCTACTTATACATAAAGAGTACTTTTTCTTATTTAATCCTTCTTGGAACTAAAATAAAATTGATATTAAAAGCTTAAAGGCAAATAGCTTTCCGGTGGTAAATATTTCATTTAAAACTAAATTTTTAATGAGCATCTTACAAAAAAATGACCAAAACTGTATATCAAATTGTAAGAGGATGACTACATGAAAATCACAGCACTCAGACAAAGAACAAATACTCCCTTTTTCGTATTAAAATTAGTTTTATACATATTTTGCGTTTTATCAGTTAAAAACTCTTATGCACAAAACGATGATTTGGGGTCTTTTATATTTGGAATCCCCACAGAGGCAGATAAAACCAAATACACAAACTACATCTTCTACTTCAAACTTCTTTATAACAAAGACTCAGGATTGATTGTTCTTGATGAAGCATACCTTAAGCATGCACCAAATTTTGATAGCTCTCGAAAAAGTGAAAGCGCTGTTAATGCCTATGAAGAAGAGATTAAGATTACAAGCTGGGGCATTAACCGAGAAAGCAATTCTTTTAGACTTGTTTTAGCCAATGGTGAATTTTTAACTATTGAAACGCGAGGTAAAGTGGACATAATGCTCTGGAAGTTCAGCATCACAACAGTACTTTCTGATGAGATAGTTTTAGACTTTAGAGGAAACTGGGTTGGTTCTGATGTTTTTGATACTATTCAAGACAAAAGCTTAGCATCTGAAACGTGCAATAAGGTCTTAAG
>JALZUR010000023.1 GCA_023301025.1 Bdellovibrionales bacterium
ATCATAATCTAGATCATGTATTTTGCAGCTAGCATTAAATTTATTAGATACTAGCTTTCTTAATTTAGCAGGCATCCAATAAGGTCCACAGTAATCTTTCCTCATTATATTTTACTCTTAAGTATAGCAGTCATGTTTTGAACACCTTGCTCTAATACGTCTTCTACAATAGCTGCTTCTTGCATTTTTAGATTATATATAGTAGTCTTGGCCGCTGCATCGATTGCTACTTTAACGGCTTCTCTAATGAAATCATCTTTCCTTGCTTTAAACGCTTCAGTTATAAATGCTTCAGGACTTATATTAGGTACTAACTCAGTAGTTATTGTACCCTCTTCATCTTCTACTGTTGTTTCTACTTGAGGTGTGTATTTTAATAAAGCTAGTATTAAATTCTTTTCTTTATCTGTTAAAGGTAATTGTACTATCATATTATGTTATCCTTGAGTTATCCGGTACAGAACCTACGGCCGGGCTAAATGTTATATTTGTATTGGTTCCTGTTTCTAGTATATTGGAATTGTTTTGGGCTAATACTACATTGGTATTTCCAGCACCTACAGGATCACCTACTATGTTTAATACCTGCAGTGTTGAAGTTATATTTGCAAGTAATGCATAAGATGCGTTTCCTGTAAATGTACATGCATTAACTGCTATAAAGGACGATTGCGTAGCAGCCATACCTTCATCTCCCCCATGCGTATGTACTCTTGTAGCTGTAACTGTTGAGCTTGCTGTTAAGAATACATTTGCTCTATTAGTAGAGTCATTATGAAGATCTATGCCGCCTGTAGTGGCTCCAATTAATCTTGCATATGAATTTGTTAAAACTAATATAGTATATTGAGTTATAGAATGGAATACATATCTATAATTTGTTGAATTTGTAACTCTTAGTACTGACATTTCCTCTATTCTGGCACTGTTTAGGTTACAGTATACAAATATGTTACCTACAGTAAGTCCTACACTTGAAAACTCTAAAGCTCTAATACCATAAGGGAACCCTATGAAAGCACATCTGGCTATAGTTACCCCACCCTGTTGTGAACAAAATACACCTGCTCTTGAAGTTACTGTTCCAGTGTATCTAAACATTATACTGTCTACAGTCTCTATACCTGTTCCTTTATCTAAGAACATTCCGAAAGAAGGGCAATTTATTATCACATTATATTGAGAAGCAAGTAAGGCATCATCTGCATCTCTATCATTTAATACTAAACCAGACGTTATTGTCTGATTCTCTGCAACGCCAGTTAGCGACAATGCTCTTATTCTAATTACTTTCTTACCTTGTGGGTGGGCTATTTCTATAGGTGCAACTAGGGTATATTCTCCGTCCCTTAATCTTATATCTATAAAACTAGTAGGGTTCTGAATTATAATCCTACCTGCTTCTCTTATAGCATCTAATATACCTATACCTCCTATAAAGTCCCCTGGTTGAGAAGAAGCCGCATCCGGAGCCACTATTAAAGTCACTGTAGTTAGGTTAACATTAACTGCATCTTCTAATAACTCATCTACTTCTTGTTGTGTATATTTATCTAGATCTGTGATATCAGATTCTATATGTGTGTGAGCTAGGGGTGTTCTATCGTCTGATAATCTAGGGTCTGTAGTATTTATTAGGGTAGCATCTGTTACAATAGCGTTTAATTCTGCTAATGTATTAAGATCACTTGCTTCTAGTTCATTACCAGTAGCACTTATTTTAGCAGTATTTAAATCTACTTCAGCCTGTATTGCAGTATCATCATATATTGTGTCATTGTCAGTAAAGACAGCGCCCGCAGGCACATTTGTTAATACTTGTGAGTTATCTACCTTACCGTTTAAAGCAGTTTGAGTAGCTATAGATACAGGCTTATTTACATCACTTGTATTATCTACTTGATCTAAGCCTACATCATTTTTATCTAGAAATACTACACCTACTTGACCATTAACTGAATCTACAGGGGGGGCTTGTATAGTAACTGATTGCCAAGATTCGCTTTGTCTAACATACTGTGTACCGTCGTTAGGAGCTTCTGGAAAAGATACTTTTGATGTATTTAAAGCTATTTCGCTATCATTGGAATCTATTTGGCTCTGTAGTAAAGTATCGGCGCTTTGTCTAGCAGTAGTTTCGTTTATTATATCAGTTTCGTTTTGGTCAATCTCTACTTGTAACGCGTTATCCACATTTGTACGATCTATAACTTCGTCTAATAAATCAGATATAAGGTCAGCTATCTCAGTATCATTAGAATTTATTTGAGTCTGTAAACTGTTTATTTCAGTAGTTTGATCTAATTGTGAAAGGTCGACTGTCATTGTACTAGCGTCGTCTCTAACTAGCTCTAGTATATTGGAAGCATTTATATTTGCACTAACTATTCTAGCTAGATTAGTATTATCTAGTAGGGATGAAAGATCAACAGTTTCAGTATTACCGTCAATGTCAGTTAATTCTAAATCAGTGCCATTTAATAAAGCACTTTCGTATGCTGAACCTATATTTGAAGTACTAAGCGCTATTTCATCAATAGCTCCTTTTACGTCTAGTGATGCTAAACCAGAAGCAGCATTATCATAAGGTACTTGCGAAGCAGTAAAGCTAGTTAGATATTCCCATGTTGTACCATTACTGATATATAAGCCTGCTTTTTGTCTATTCACAAAAACTACACCTGTGGATTGCTCTACAATATATATTTCGCCCGCATTAGAAGAGGCTAAAGGTAGGTCTGCAAAAGTATCAGTTCTACCGTTAATTAAACCTGGTTTAACTAGATCGAAGTTACCTGAAAAAGGATTAAAGCTAAAAGCCATTACACATCGTCCCTTCTAATATCTATTGCTATGCATTTTTTGTTTGTTTCATAAACAATTGTTGCAGTTGATATTAAATTAAGTGCAGCACTATCAGAATATACATTATAAACGTCTGTGACAGCATCTGGTGAAGTTTGTTTTATTATTCTCTTATATTCTAAGCCATAGAATAAAGTCCCTTGAGAAAGGTTATTAGAGCCCTCAGTAGAACCAGCA
>JALZUR010000024.1 GCA_023301025.1 Bdellovibrionales bacterium
ATATTTCAAATTATGCTCCCAGAAGTACTTTTTTTAAAGAGTCTTTTAAGCTTTGCGAAAGTTGCGGTATTTTTGTGGCTTCCTCTTGATAAGAAGCTTCAATTTCTTTTGACCTTCTTGTCTTTTCTTTTTGATAGCTTGCTTGCGCATCACCAATTAAAGTTTGCACCTCTTTTTTAGCTTCACTATCACGCTCATCGTAAACTTTCTTGATATCATTGTTCGTGTCTTTAACAGCTTGTCCATACTTACGTTTTAATATTTCGATCTCTTCATCAAACTGTGTAGCTGATTCAAGGCTACCTGTAGTTGATTCATAACGCTCTTGAGCGTATTTGTTGTACGGCTTAAACAATACATAATAAAGCGTTAAGAACGTTAAAAAAAATATTGCGAACTGAAAAAATAGACTACCGTTTAACTCTAAAGAGTCTATGAGGCCTAAAATTATATCCATTTAATAAACACCCTTTAAATTTAAGTGTCAGTTATCACCCTCTATGTGTTAGGTCAAATAACATTTTCAGGCATATAAGAGGCTCCCTCAAATATTACCCCATCATCAATGGATAGATTTTCTGTTGTAACTGTTCCTTTAAACTTACCAGGTGCTTTTATGCGTACTTTTTTTTCAGCATAAATATTGCCTTTAACTTTACCAGCGCAAATAACCTCTTTAGCTTCGATATTGGCCTCAACTTGAGCTGTTTCGTCTATAATGAGGATATCTCTTGTAAAGATCTCTCCCTTAAAAACCCCACCTAGCCGCAAACTTCCTTCAAATGAAAGTTTGCCTTCAAAATGAGTGCCTTCTCTTAACAAACCAGCTAGTCCAATAGATTCATTTTGTTCTTCTTTAGACACTTATTACTCCCTTAATTTTTAATTTAGTATATGTTCAATGATTTCGTTAAACTGAGCTAAATTTTGAAAGTTGATCTCCAAGCGACCTTTTCCTGATTTTTCATTTATTTTAACCTTTGTGCCTAGCTTTTTGAGTAGCTGAACTTCTATAGCTTTGTATTGACTAGTCAAATGACTCTTCTTCTCTAAGATTTCTACCTCTGGAGTTAAAGCCTTTTTAATCATAGACTCAGTGGCTCTTACACTTAAATTGAGTCTCACAACCTTTTCTGCCAGTGATTTTTGAAGATTAGGCTCTTCTACTGAAACCAGAACTTTTGCATGTCCTAAACTAATAGTACCCTCAATCACAAGATCTTTAACATATTTTTCTGCTTGAGTTATTCTCATAACATTTGCAACGGTGGCTCTATCTTTGCCCACTCTTTCAGCAATATCTTTTTGCTTGAGTTTATACTTTTGCGCTAACAGTTTATAAGCCTCACCTTCTTCAATAGGATTAAGATCTGCTCTTTGAACATTTTCAATGATAGACCACTCAAGTTTTTTTTGCTCATCAATGTCATGAACAATTATAGGAACTTTTTTAAGTCCTGCTTTTTTTGCAGCTCTCCATCTTCTCTCTCCGGCAACAATCTCAAAACCTTTATTTTTTTTAACAGCAACGATAGGCTGCATGATCCCTTGAACCCTCACAGACTCAGTAAGTTCAACAAGATCTTTTTCATTAAACTTTCTTCTTGGTTGTTCTTCATTGGGAAAAACACTACCAACTTCAACTTCTAAGACAACATTTGCTTTAACACTGTCTTTTGGCGATTTTAATTTAACTTTTTCTGGTCTTCTTGTTGAACTTTCATCAAAGTTATCAACTTTTAAGAGTGCACTAACACCGCGGCCTAATCTTTTACTAGTTTTCTTTGTAGCTTTTTTCATTGATCTTACGCCTCAGCCTGTGTTCGTTTTTTCTTACCAGCAAGTGGGAACACCTTTGCATCAAGCTCTCTTGCAAAATCAATGTATTTTCGTGCGCCTATAGATCTAGGGTCATAGGCCATTATGGATTGACCATAAGAAGGAGCCTCACTAAGCCTTACGTTTCTTGGAATAATTGTTTTAAAGACCTTATCTTCAAAATGAGATTGAATCTCATCTACAACTTGATGCGACAAATTGTTTCTTTTATCAAACATTGTAAGGACAATTCCCGCGATTTTTAAATTAGTATTTAACTTCTTTTTTAAAAGCCCTGCAGTATTGAGAAGTTGACTTAATCCTTCAAGCGCAAAGTACTCACATTGTAGAGGGACAATAAAACTGTTTGATGCAGAGAGTGCATTTATTGTTAGTAAACCTAATGATGGAGGACAATCTATAAATATATAATTAAAGTTTTCCTCTAGATCCTCTAATGCCTCTTTAATTCTATACTCTCTATTGGGGAGGTCTATAAGCTCAATTTCTGCACCAA
The DNA here is from genome assembly GCA_023301025.1 of Bdellovibrionales bacterium. Lineage (GTDB taxonomy): Bacteria > Bdellovibrionota > Bdellovibrionia > Bdellovibrionales > UBA1609 > JALZUR01. Next base: position 2,336 of record JALZUR010000024.1, read on the forward strand.
CTAAATCAGGGTTAGCAGGAATAATCTTTAAATTCTCATGTTCTGTTTCAAATATAACATCGTTGATGTTTTGCTCACCAATCAAAAGATTATATACATTCTTATCTTGCTGATCGTGTCTTTTGATTCCAAGACCACTGGAAGCATTGCCTTGAGGATCCATATCAATAAGTAAAACCTTTCTACCGAGTTCAGCTAAAGCTGAAGCTAGATTTACTGATGATGTTGTCTTACCCACTCCACCTTTTTGATTAGCCAATGATATAACTTGAGCCATGACACTCTCCCTTTTTAAAATATTTTCATAATAAAAAAGAAGTAACAAGTGTTTTGTTCCACATGGAACATTACGTTGTTAAAAAATTGCTATTTTTCTCTTAATTTTACTAGAAAGTTCGTATTCCAAAACTTTTTTCGGATCTAATATAAACTTTTGACTACTCGTTGAATACACAAAATGATTGAATTTTGGAAGAGCTCTAACTGTTTTAAAGGTTAACTCTTTTGGACTAAAAGCTCTATAAATCAAAACTGTTCCACGTGGAACAGTTTTGAACTCTTCCTCTCTTAAACATCCCTCTAAAACTTTTGCATTTAGCCCTAACCTATAAACAATAGTCTTTAGAAACTGAATTTTTTTTGAGTCATTATCAAATAGAGTTATGTCAGCCGATGGATAAAGTATAGAGAAAACTATACCGGGTAAACCATTGCCTGATCCAATATCAAAATAAGTTAAATCAGGTGAAAAAAGTCTGCAGGATTTAACAGAATCTTCTAGATGATTTACCAACCACTCATTTAAAGGCTCTTTACCAGTTAATCTTTTAGATTGATCGAATTTAAAGAGTAAATCTACATATAAGCTTAGTTTCTGAGTCTCACTATAAGACAAAGATAGGCTATTCAAAAGAGTACCTATAAGACTATCCATGCTTTGATATGTGGATAGCTAGGTATTGGATAGCCGATGGGTTGACGCCTTGAATGCGTTTAGCTTGAGCAAGATTAACAGGACGAACACCTTCTAGCTTTTCAATCTCTTCAGTACTTAGACCTGAGAAATCTGAGTAAACAATGTCTTTTGGTATCTCTAAACTTTCTAATTTTTTAACTTTTTTTATGCGAATTAACTCGTTTTTAATATAGCCTTCATATTTTAAAGCAATTTGCACAGCTTCCTCAATAGAGTCACTTGAAGCAGGTCCAACAAAACCAGCAGATTTAATTGAATCAATTGTAATTTCAGATCTCGATAACAAACTAGATAAAGCCGTTGGTTTTTTTAATGGTTCTGTATTAATTAATTTAAGAGCCGAATTAGTCTGCTCATTCGGAACAACAACGGTGTCTTTTAAAAAGCCTTTATAACTTTCAAATTCTTCTAACTGAGACTCTAAATGTCGTACTTCTAATTCATTAATTAGAGAAAGACTTTTGGAATATTCAAAAAGTCTTTGAACAGCATTGTCTTCTCTAAGCAGAAGTCTAAATTCTGCACGAGATGTAAGCATCCTGTAAGGTTCCTCTGTACCTTTCGTTACAAGGTCATCAATCAAAACACCTAGGTAAGACTTGTAACGTGGAAGTATCAAAGGCTCTTTTAAATTTATAGATTGAACAGCATTAATACCTGCAAGTAAGCCTTGCCCAGCGGCTTCTTCATAACCACTGGTACCATTAACTTGTCCAGCCAAAAATAAACCACTCAAAAACTTAGTCTCATAATTTAAATTAAGTTGCGTAGGTTGTATAAAGTCATATTCAACAGCGTAACCAGGCTTTAAAATTTCAACAGACTCTAAACCTTTAATAGTTTTTAAAAACTCAGATTGGATATTTTCAGGTAGAGAAGTAGAAATACCCTGAAGATAAATAGAGTTTGAATTAATACCTTCTGGTTCTAAGAAAGTTTGGTGTCTTGTTTTGTCCTTAAAACGAGTAACTTTATCTTCAATGCTAGGACAGTAGCGAGGTCCAGCACCTTGTATAGCACCTGTAAATAAAGGGGAGTATTTTAAGTTACGGTTTATAATGTCATGTGTTTTTTCGTTTGTATAACTTATGCCACAACCAACAACTTCATGCTTAAAACTATGATTGTTCATAAAGTGAAAGTTTTCATAAACATTTTCACCAAATTCCATATCTAAAACAGACCAATCAATACTATCTTTTTTTAGACGAGGCGGAGTTCCAGTTTTTAATCTTTTAACTTCAACACCTAAAGAGGAGAGCTGATCGGATAAACCAATAGAAGGACTCTCTCCAACACGACCACCATCTGTGCGTTCATGGCCTATATGTAGAACACCTCGCATAAATGTTCCAGCTGTAATAATAACTGTCTTTGATTTACAAACAGAACCATCATCTAAAACAACACCTGTAACTTTATTCTTATCAATCAACAAAGATTTAACTTCAGCTTCTATAAAATTTGAAGATAATTTTTGACTTAAAATATTTTGAGCTTGAGCACTGTAAATCCACTTATCACATTGTGCACGTGAACCACGAACTGCAGGTCCTTTTTTACGGTTTAGCTTTTTATATTGAATCGCAGAAAGGTCAGTGATCTTACCCATCACACCCCCAAGCACATCAATTTCTTTTACAATATGTCCCTTACCCAAACCACCAATTGAAGGATTACAGCTCATAACACCCGCTGTGTTACGCTTTGAAGTAATAAGAAGGGTCTTTGCACCTAATTTATTTGCAATCAAAGAGGCTTCAATACCAGCGTGACCTGCACCAATAACAATTACATCAAAAATATCTTTCATTTAAAACCACATAAAAAGTTGTTCATCTATTTACCTAAACAAAAGTCATTAAAAATTTTATCTCTAACCTCTTCAGGTTTTTCTATATATAAAACTTCATCAATCAAAGATAAAGACTTGTATAAAAGAGATGACATAATGTCTTCATGACCTTCAATACCTATAGAATTAGATTCATCTAATGAGAGGCTTGCTGAATTTAAAAGTTGAAACTGTCGCTCTACAAAGAGATTTTTACTTTGCTTAAAGTAAGGATCAAGCATGGCTTTCATCAACTGCTTGAGTTCTAAAAATCCAGAATTCAATTTAACAGATACGCTAACATTTAAAATATTGTCTATATTAAAATTACAAATGCCTAAATCACTTTTAGATTTAACAAGAATACACTTTTCTAAAATTTTTGTATCAATCAAATCAAGCATTTTTTTAAAAGCAGGAAGGGTATCGTTTGAAACCATTAATAGAATCAGTTGAGATTTTTTAGCTACATCAATACTTTTAGCAATACCTTCACCTTCAATGGATTGATCAGTCTCTCTAAGACCGGCCGTATCAATAAGCTTAAACGAATAGTTATCAATAAACGCAGATTCAGAAATATAATCTCTAGTAGTACCTTGAGTGTCTGAAACAATACTACGGTCTTGATCTATAAAAACATTAAAAAGGCTAGATTTACCGGAGTTTGGTGGCCCTAAAACCGAAACTTTTATGCCCTCAAGGTGAGAACTGGAAAACTCAAAACTTGATAAATATTCACAAAGAAGATTTGAGGCATCTTTGACAGAATCTCTAATAAGTTTTTCTTGATTTAAATCAATATCTTGATCACTAAAATCAATAACAGCTTCAAGACGAGAAAGAGCAAAAACAATTTTTTCTTTAATGCGCTTCAAATCATTAGAAAATTTACCCTCTAATAAGGACAATGACATTTCTCTAACAACATTCGTTTGTGAATGAATCAAATGGTGAATAGACTCGGCCTTAACAAGATCCATTTTCCCGTTAAGATAAGCTCTAAAAGAAAACTCCCCAGGTGAAGCAATACGCGCACCTCTAGCTGTGCATAAATCGTTTAGGATGCTTTGCACAACAAGGGGAGAGCCATGACAATGTATTTCAAAAGAAGATTCACCCGTAAAACTTTTATCAGTATCAAAATAAAAAGCTACAACCTCATCTAAAAATTTAGAATCTTTAGAGAGGTATTTTTTGTAATAGACATGTCTAACTAGAAAATTATCATCTTTAAAAAATAAATCTTTAAATAGTTTTTTAGACTCAAAGCCACTAACTCTAATAACAGAAACACCACCATAACCACTAGGTGTGGACTCAGCACAAATTAAATCTGGAGAATACAGGGTGTTTTCCATCTAAAAAATTAAACTAAACTCTTTGAATCTTGATCGTTTCCGGGGCTACGAGTGTTATTATCACTGTTTCCATTACTTTCATTTGGTCGTCTTCTAGCAGGCTTATAGTTAGCAGGAAAGATCTTAATCTTTTTAAAAAGTCCATCGCCTACTGATTTACTTTTTACAGAGTCATCATCTGATAAATACTGATGAATAATTTTTCTCTCTCTAGGAGGAAAAGCTCTAAAATAAACAGGCTTTTTCTTTTTAAGACAAACAGATTTAAGTTTTTCAGCTAGATCTACTAATGATTGATCTTGATCTTCTCTAAAAGTGCCACTATCTACGATAACATTTAAAAGCTTTTCTTCAGTTTTATTCTGATTAACTCTTTTTAAAAAAAGTTGCATAGCATTTAAAAAAGCTCCATCTCTATCAGTGATGAGATGTTCATCTTCTCCATAAAAATCAAACAGCATATCTTTATTGTCTTTTGAAACTTTAACATCGTAGGACAAATCAAGACCAGAATGTTTAATAACATTAGAAACAACGTCCTCTAAAATATTTTGTGTCCCACTTTTAGAGGAACCACCTCCGAATATTCTCTTAAATAAACTCATTTATTTTCTCCTTGTATATTAACTAATTTTTGTAGGTTTATCTCGTAAAAAAATTGCATGCTGAGCGATACCAAACCAAGTAGTAACAACCATATAAAGTGTTAGTGCACTTGGAAGAGTAAAAATGAAAAGTCCAAAAACTAGAGGCATAATAAGCATCAGTCTTTTTTGGGACTTTTCCATTGTATTTGGAGTGATAAGTTGGTGAACAACCATACCAACAATAGAAATAAGCGGAAGTATGAAATAAGGATCAACTTTGGTTAAGTCAGTAATCCATAAAAAGAAAGGGGCTTGATAAAGATCAACACTCTCGCTTAAACCTCTATAAAATGCGAAGAAAACTGGAAGCTGAAGCACCATAGGTAAACAACCACCTAAAGGGTTTACTTTATTCTCTTTCATAATTTGCATGGTAAGAAGTTGTACTTTTTGTTTGTCGTTTTTATGCTTCTCTTTAATTTCTTTTAACTTAGGTTGGATCTTTTGCATCTTCTTCATGGATTTAAAAGAAGATACAGCTAAAGGCATAATCAATAGTCTTATCAAAAACGTTAATATGATAACAGCAAGACCGTAGTTTCCAACTAAAGCGAAAATTGAATTTAAAACTTTAACAATTGGACGTGCAACAAAACCCAAAATATTAAAATCAATAAGGTCTAATAAAGGAGGGCCTTTTTTCTCTAAAAGATCAAGTCGCTTAGGTCCTATAAAAAGACTGTAGCTAATTTTATCAACATTAACTTCATTGGTAAAATTATAGCTGAGAAGAGAACTGATTTTTGAGTTATTCTGTTCAAAACTTGAATTTGGCGAGAGCTTGCCCTCATTCAAAAAAGCTATAGAAAAGTAGTGATCTGATAAAGAGTAGAGTTTAACATTAGAAAAGTTTTCTTTTTCAGTTTGTTTATCAGTGCTAAGTATTCGCCTTTCATCACTGTCAGCATAGTCTATATAAAATTCGTTTCTATCAAAAGCGGGCAGAAAGAAGATAACTTTTTTAGGATCTGTTATATTCGCTTGTATTGGATGATCTATAGTAAAAGCATTATTTTTAGGAACACCAAGAAGTTCAATCGTAACATCTAAAGTAAAACTCTCAGAATTTATTAATATAGTTTTTTTTAAAGTCCCACCACCAGGTAAATTTGCAAGACCTTCAAGTTTGTTGTTGTTAATCTGTGATACTTTAAAATTTACAACTCTATTATTGTAGTAAGTTGGAAAAACAAGTTTTGGATACTTAAAAACATAAGCTTTATTCTTAACTCTATTAATGTCTTTAATTTTTATGCCTTCTACAGAAAGACCACGACTGTTAAAGTCTAAATACCAGTATTTATCTTCAAAAGTAGTGAGTGTGGGCTCTGATGCGGGTTCGATTGCTGCATTAAGTGAATCAGTAGTATTTTCTTTTTTATCAAGAACTGCATTTACAGGTTCACCATTGACGGATGTATTAGTTACATTGTCATTTTTTATGAGTTCTTTTTTATTTTTAAGATTTGCTTTGTAACTGTCAGGGTATTTTACTTTTAAATACTGCTGCCATCCAAAAAAAAGAGCAAAAGTTATTACAATTGCAATAAGCGTATTTGGATCAAGAAAGGACTTGTTTTTATTGTCATTCATTTGATGGTATCCTTAATTCTAGATGTTTGATTTGGTAAGGGATCATAGCCATAACTGCCTAAAGGGTGACATTTGATTAGTCTCAAAAATATAAGACGTATTGCTGATAAAAAACTAAACTTTTGCAAAGAATGTAGAGCATATTCAGAGCATGAGGGACTAAACCTACATGTTGGTTTTTTATTAAAAACAGGCTTTAAATAGATATAGAACTTAATTGCATTTAGGCAAAAAATCTTTAGAATTTTTTGTAAAAAAATGTTCAATGTCTGAATGAACTTCATTTAAACTTAAAGTAGAAACTGAATCTGATTTACGAGCATAAACTATATTCACTAAGCTAATTGTATCTAAGTCATTTTCAACAGACCGTAGAATACTTTTTTTAGCATAATGATTGTCGTAATCTTCGACATTTTGTCGATTACTAACTAGATTATCTTGAACTTCATTTTCACCTTTTATAGCACGTTTTTTATTAATGCTTTTAGAAGATGAAACCTTCTCAAACAAACCATAAGTTGAGTGATTATCTTTTAATCTATTTTGAGAGATATACCTACTCAATCCAGCGCGGATCAACCTCTTAACTCTATTACGATCAACAGCTTTTCTGACATTTTTCTTTGTTACTGTGAAGCCCACGTGCATGGGGCTTGAAAAAAGCATTTGAGGCTCGGTTGAATAGTAAAAAATAAAATTTTTTGTTCGAAAAGATTTAGATCTTGATTTTAGATGTTCATAACCTATTTTTTTTAATTTATGCAGAATCAAATTAAGTGCTCTTACTTTCCTCCAGTAATAACTGAAAGTCTTTTACGGCCTTTAGCTCTTCTTCGAGACAACACTTTTTGACCATCAGCTGTAGCCATTCTTTTTCTGAATCCGTGGCGTCTTTTTCTTTTAATACGACTTGGTTGATACGTCCTTTTCACATTTTCCTCCCATCAGTAAGATAAGGTCTGTGTACATATCAAAATGACAATGAAGGTCAAGAGAAATAAGGCTTTTGGCTTTTAGAGAGCTTAGATCATAAAAACTTAAATAGTTTACAAAACAAGGTCATTTTTTTGTTTTTCTTAGAGTTTTCCACATTTTTTATTGAATAAAATAAGTACTGAACTATAGTTACCATCTAAGTTTCGCTCTGTACGAGGGGGTTATTCGTTGAAGCATGATTTGTGGGATAATGTAAAAAAGAGTTTACAGTCAAAACACTCAGGCAATGAGTATGTAGACACATGGTTTAGGCCAACAGAGCTCATAAAAGTACAGGATTTACCGGGTCACAACACTCGCTTTAGTTTAGGTGTTCCTACTGAGCTTCATAAATACTGGCTTTCAGAACATTTTATGGGTGAAATTAGAGAGTCAATTCGTGAAATTTTTACAGAGCCTTTTGATCTTGAAATATCAGTAAGCAGTGAGCTAAAAAATAAAAGCCTTCAAGCTACACCCTCACACGCCCCATCTATTCAGCCCTCTCAAATGACTACACCTTCACCTGATCCTAAAAAATTAGCTCACCACCAAAATTTTAATCAGGGTAGTCAAATGCAGACTGTTCAAAAGCCTTTTGTAAGGCCTGCTAAGTTTACGTCTGACAACTTAAACAATGAGTACACCTTCTCAAATTTTGTAGTTGGTAGAAACAATGAGTTTGCCCATGCAGCCTGTCACAATATAGCTGAGAACCCAAAAAGTGGAGATTACAACCCACTCTTTATATGTGGGCCAACAGGTATGGGCAAAACGCACTTAATTAACGCTGTAGCAAATCATCTTTTAGAAAAAGACCCAACAAAAATAATAACTTACGTCTCGGCAGAAAAATTTTTAAATGAATGTGTCTCATGTCTTCGACGTGCAGAAATGCACAAATTTAGAAAAAAATACCGTGAGAGATCAAACATTCTTTTAATGGACGATATTCAAGTGCTCGGGCGAGGTGAAGTTATTCAACAAGAGTTTTTCCACACTTTAAATGAATACCTAGAAACCGGAAGGCAAGTTGTTGTAGCATCTGACAGAATGCCAAAAGACATGAAAGATTTTGAAGACCGGATCAGAACGCGCTTAGAATGGGGTCTAATTGCCGATATTCAAATGCCTGATGTGGAAACACGTGTGGCTATCTTAAATTATAAGGCCGAGCGCATACATTTAAATCTAAATATTGAAGTTCTTAACTATGTGGCGCGTATTTCTAGAAGATCCATTCGTGAACTGGAAGGAAATCTTAAAAAAATCAAAATGGTTTCGGAGCTTCAAAACAAAAAAATTGATTTAGAACTTTGCAAAAAAGTTTTATCACACCACGATTCAAAAGCCACCGTTACAATCGAAGATATTGTAAAGCTCATCTCCAATTATTTTGAAATCAAGATTCAGGATATTAAAGGAAAAAGTAGATCTAAGAATATTCTTATTGCTCGTCAGGTAGGCATGTACCTTTTAAAGAATCATTTAGATAAAAGTTTGGTAGAAATTGGGCGAATTTTCGGTGGTAGAGATCACACCACAGTGATGAATGCTGTTAGAAAGATAGAAAAGCACAAAGGTGAGAATGCTGAAATCCGTAAAAATATCGAAGACTTAAACAGAAAGATACACAATTTAACAGGGGTGTGAATACTAGATTGTTTATAAATACTTTATAAGTCTGTGGATAAAAAAACAGCCCTTTTTGATGTGTAAAAAGAGGCACTTATGAGTCTTTTTTTCCCAAGCCGTTTTTTAAAGAATATTTAGTTATTACAAGGCGTTATAAAAAATATACACAATCCACATCCCCTACTACTACTGCTATTATATAAATATATATAGAGTAGAGTATAAAGAGAGTCATTGGAGGCTTTAAAATGAAAGCAAGTTTAAACAGAGATAAACTCTTCAACTTGATAGCAAAGGCACAAAACATAGTCGATAAAAGAAACACTATGCCTGTGTTAAGCAATATACTTATCAAAGCTAAGAACAACACTTTAAAGCTTTACGCTACAGACTTGGAGGTGAGTATTAAAACTCACTGTGATGCCAACGTTGAGGTTGAAGGTGATGTTGTTGTTAATGCTAAAAACTTTTTCGATATACTTCGTGAGCTTCCAAACTCAGAGATTCAACTTGAAAAGCAAGACAATCACTCGTTACACATAACTCAAAACTCATCCTTCTTCCACATTAACGGCATGGATCCAAATGAATTTCCAGTCTTTCCAGGTTTCAAAGATGAAAAGTTTGTAAAGTTTTTATCACCACTCATCTCAGAAATGATTGAGAAAACGATTTACTCGGTCTCTAACGATAAAAGTCGGTATTATCTTAACGGAGTACTCTTCGAAGAAGAAAACGTCACAGAGGGCGATAAAACGTTCAGAATGGTGGCGACCGATGGGCATCGTTTAAGTTTGATTGACCGAACCTTCGCTGAAGAGAATGTAAAACTTTTTGAGTCGGGTGTTATAGTTCCTAAGAAAGGACTGTTTGAAATAAAAAAATTAATGGAGAGTACTGCTGTTGATGAAACTGTGGAAATCTCTGTGGATGGTGCGCAACTTGTTTTAAAGACATCGGATAGTTTACTGATGGTTAGGCTTATTGAAGGGAAGTACCCTAATTATAAAAAGCTTCTCCCACAATCTTTAAAACATACGGCTGTGATAAATCGTGAGCAGTTAATGTCATGTTTAAAAAGAGTTTCTTTACTTTCAAATCAAAAATCTAAAGGTGTTACATTTAATTTTTCAAAAGGTAAGATGACAATTCTTTCTTCGTCTCAAGATTTGGGTGAAGCCAAAGAAGATATAAATGTGGATTACAATGAGGAAAACTTAAAAATCGGTTTTAACGCCATGTATATCATGGACGTTTTGTCTTCTATTGAAGAGACTGAAATTGAGATGCACTTTAATGATCAAACTTCACCAGTTCTGTTAACTCCTTTAAAAGACAAAAACTACACCTGTGTTGTTATGCCCATGAGGACGATGTAGTTTGTATATAAATCAAATCAAAACATTTGGGTTTAGAAACCTAGAGGTTTCGGAATTCAATCCGAATCCTAATGTTAATATTTTTATAGGTAAAAACGGTCACGGGAAGACAAACCTATTAGAAACTATATATGTTGCCTCAAAAGGTAAGTCTTTTAGGCCTGGAAAAATCGCCGAATGGAGATGTCAAAAGGTAGAATCAAACTTACCTTGTAAACTAGAGTTTATCTTAAAAGACAATAATCACAGCCATAAGTTAAAGATCTTATGGGAAGAGGATAAAAAACAAATCTTTTTAGATGAAAAAAAAGTTACTTCAGGCAAACTTCTTCAAGTTTTCCCAACAATTCTATTTAGTCCTGAAAGTTTGCTATCTATAAAAGAAGGTTCTGACAAAAGAAGAACTTTAATTGATGAAGTTCTTACCTCTTCTATAAAAACACAACATTTTTATACTCAATATAAAAAGAGTCTAAAAAGTAGAAATAGATTTTTAAAAGAATCTAAAGAGTCTGGGCAATTCAATGAAATTTTATTTAAAAGTCTAAATGTACTTTTTTTAAATTTTTCAGCACAGCTAACAGCAGCAAGAATAGATCTTTTGTTTAAATTGAGCCCACACATTAAAAAAGCTATGTCTTTGATATTTGGAAACGAATTAAAATTTGATTTTGAATATATTGTTTCAGACAGACTTGTGAAGAGTTGGTCACCAAAAGAAATCTTAGATCACCACGAAGCGCGGTCAGTAGAGTTAAAAAATGCGGAACTTTCTTATGGTTCAAGTTTAGTTGGAGCTCACAAACACGATATTAAATTTATTTTAAATGGCCAAGACGTTCGTTATTTTGGATCTCAAGGCCAACAAAGAGGTTTAATATTAGCTTTTAAAATGGCTGAAGTTCTTTATAGGTTTGAACAAGGTGATAAGCCTGTTTTACTTTTAGACGATGTTTTGTCGGAGTTAGATTTAGAAAAAAGACAAAAACTAGTTGAGTTCTTAAGTACGTTTGAAACTCAAATATTTATTACAACCACAGACTTTATTGATGATGTAAAAATCAATGGAGATTATTATAATATAAATTTAGGTCATATAGAGCTGAATCAAAGACGGAATGATTAGAGGTATAGATGATGTCAGAAAATGTAAACCAAAATGAAAACAAATCCTATGAAGCCTCCTCCATACAGGTTTTAGAAGGTCTAGAAGCTGTAAGAAAAAGACCTGGAATGTATATCGGTAGTACAACTCAAAAAGGCTATCACCATTTGGTTTGGGAAGTTGTGGATAACTCTGTTGATGAGGCTGTTGCAGGTTTTTGTAATCAGATAAATGTAACTATTCACCAAGATGATTCACTTTCTGTTTCTGATAATGGTAGAGGAATACCTGTATCTGAACATCCTAGTGGAAAGTCAGCTTTAGAAGTTGTTATGACAGTTCTTCATGCCGGTGGTAAATTTGATTCTGAAACTTATAAAGTTTCTGGTGGTTTACATGGTGTTGGAGCTTCAGTTGTAAATGCTTTATCAACTTGGTGTAAAGTTGAAGTCCATCGTGAAGGAAAAGTTTGGTCGCAGTCTTATGAAATAGGAAAACCTTTAGGTCCCTTAGAGAACACTGGAACTACTGATAGAACAGGAACAACAACGACTTTTTTACCTGATAGAAGTATTTTTAAAGATCCTGAAATTTCGTTTAATATGGAGACTTTATCTAAGCGTTTTAGAGAGTTTGCCTTTTTAAATGCAGGCTTAAAAATTGTTTTAAAAGATGAAAGAGATGAAAAAGAAGAGGTTTTCTTATACGAAACTGGTCTTAAAGAGTACATCAATCACATCAACGAAAAGAAGAAATCTCTTCATGGTGAAGTGATTTATTTTACTGATGAAAAAGACAATGTAGAAGTTGAAATTGCTATGCAGTGGAATGACTCGTACACAGAAAATATCTTTTCTTACTGCAACAATATTAATACCCATGAAGGTGGAACACATCTTTCGGGTTTTAGAGGTGCTTTAACTAGATCTATAAATAACTACGCCACATCTAAAAATCTTTTAAAAGATGTAAAGTCTAACTTAGAAGGTGATGATATCAGAGAAGGGCTTGCAGCTGTTGTTTCTGTAAAAGTAATTGATCCGCAATTTGAGGGTCAAACAAAAACAAAATTAGGAAACACCGAAGTAAGAGGTGTTGTTGAGTCATTAACTAATGAAAGACTTTCTGATTGGTTTGATAGAAACCCTACGACAGCAAAACTTATAATAAAAAAATGTGTTGAAGCTGCAAAGGCTCGTTTTGCTGCCAGAAAAGCAAGAGAGCTTACAAGAAGAAAAACAGCTCTAGATTCTGGGTCTCTTCCTGGTAAAATGGCCGATTGCCAAGAAAAAGACCCTGCCTTGTGTGAACTTTATTTGGTGGAGGGTGACTCTGCGGGGGGGTCAGCCAAACAAGCGCGAGAACGAAAGTACCAGGCAGTTTTACCTTTAAAAGGTAAAATATTAAATGTTGAAAAGTCACGTTTTGATAAAATGCTTGGCAATGACGAAATAAAGATGATGATCTCAGCTCTTGGTATGGGAATTGGAAAAGACAACATAGATATTTCTAAACTTAGGTATCATAAAATAATAATCATGACCGATGCCGATGTGGATGGTTCTCACATTCGTACTCTTATACTGACTTTCTTTTTTAGACAGATGCCTGAAATAGTTAAGCGAGGCTATATCTATATTGCGCAACCTCCTTTGTATAAAGTTAAGAAGGGCAAAAAAGAAAGTTATATAAAAGATGATGATCATCTTTTTGAATATTTACTTGATATTGCTATTGATAGTTTAAAGTTTGATAAACAGAAAAAAGAACTCTCAAATAACCAAATAAAGACGCTACTCTTTAGTATAAAAGATTTTATTAGTATTAAAAACAAACATAAAGATAAGTTTAACGAAAACATTATTCATTTCTTTTTAAAAAATCCAAGTTTCAAATCCATGTTGAGTGATACAGATTCTATAAAAGAAGGTTTAGAAAAAGAATGGAAGTTAAACAAAAATTCTAAAGGTTTTGTAGAAGATGTGTTTTTTACAGACGATAGTTTAAAAATCAATCTTAACACCTACGGTATTAAGAAAACTCAAACGATCAGTAGACTGTTTTTTGATTCAAAAGACTACTCACTTTTAGAAAAAATTTGGAAAGAAGCTCATGAATCTTTAATTTTTCCAAATAGACTTGTTGGAGAAAAAGAAAATTATATATTTGAAGATATTTTTGAACTTTATAACTCTGTTCAAGATTTTTGTAAAAAAGGTCTTACAATTCAAAGGTATAAAGGTCTTGGTGAGATGAACCCTGAACAACTTTGGGAAACTACGTTAAACCCAGAAAATAGAAGACTTCTTAGAGTGACTATTGATGATGCTGTAGAGGCTGATGAGACGTTTTCTACACTAATGGGTGAACAGGTTGAACCACGTAAAAAGTTTATTACTGAAAATGCAATTTTAGTTGGTGATTTAGATGTTTAAGAGGAAGGTTTGATATGGAAGAGAATATGACTCAAGAAAAGGGTGTTTCTGACATAGACATTAATAAAGAGATGAAGGGTGCTTACCTTCAGTACTCTATGAGTGTGATTGTTGGAAGAGCTTTGCCGGATGTAAGAGATGGCTTAAAACCAGTTCATAGAAGAATTCTCTATGCGATGCATGATTTAAATAACACTCACGACAAGCCCTATAAAAAATCGGCTCGTATTGTTGGTAACGTAATTGCAAAGTATCACCCCCATGGAGATACGGCAGTTTATGATGCTATGGTGAGAATGGCTCAAGACTTTTCTGTTAGAGAGCCTTTAGTTGATGGACAAGGTAACTTTGGTTCTATCGATGGAGATAGCCCAGCTGCACAAAGGTACACAGAAGTCCGAATGACAAAACTTGCAGAAGTTTTATTAGAAGACATTCAAAAAGATACGGTTGATCACAGTCCTAACTATGATGACTCTTTACTTATTCCAAATGTACTTCCTGCTAAATACCCAAACCTCCTAGTTAATGGAAGTTCAGGGATTGCTGTTGGTATGGCCACAAATATTCCTCCGCACAATTTAGATGAAGTGATTGATGGCTGTTTGTATTTAATAGATTCACCAGAAGCGCAAATTGATGATTTGATTAAAATTGTTAAAGGGCCTGATTTTCCTACAAGTGCGAAAATTATGGGTAGAGAGGGCATTGTTAAAGCTTACAGAACTGGTAAAGGCAGCATAACTTTACAGTCTATTTGTGAAATTGAAGAAGATGCTAAGGGGCGTGAGCAGATTATTGTCACTGAGCTTCCTTATCAGGTGAATAAAGCAAAGCTTATTGAAACTATTGCGCAACACGTTCGTGATAAAAAGATTGAAGGTATTTCTGATATTAGAGATGAATCAAGTAGAGAAGGTATTAGAGTTGTTATAAAAGTTAAAAGAGACGCAAGTGCTCAGATTCTTTTAAACAAGCTTTATAAGATGACTCAACTTCAAGTTAACTTTGGAATAAACCTTTTAGCTTTAGATAAAAACAACAAGCCTCATCTTTTTAATCTTAAAGAAGTTTTAAGTGCTTTTATAGAACACAGAAAAGATGTAATTATTAGAAGATGTCTTTTTGATTTAAGAAAAGCTGAAGACAGAGAGCATATACTTCTGGGTTTAACCAAAGCTTTAGATAATATAGATGAAGTGATTAAGACTATTAGAGCATCACAAGAGGCCAGTGATGCTTTGATGGCTTTAATAGACAAATTTTCTTTTACAAAAAGACAAGCCCAAGCAATTTTAGATATGAGACTTCAACGCTTAACAGGCTTAGAGCAAGCTAAGATTGATAAAGAGTTAGAAGAGATTAAAACAAAAATCACTTGGTTGAAAAAAGTTTTGTCAGACATAGATGAAGTTTTACAGATTATCTGTGCAGAACTTAAAGAAATCAAAGAAAAGTACGGCAACATTAGAAGAACAAAAATTGATCATGCTGCTGAAGATTTTGATTTTGAAGATTTAATTGATAACGAAGATGTCTTAGTAAGCCTTACTCAAGAAGGTTATGTTAAAAGAATGTCTGTCGATCAGTATAAGGTTCAAAAAAGAGGTGGAAAAGGGGTTAAAGGATCATCACAAGTAGAAGGTGATTTCGTAAGAGAGATAATTCATACAGACACCTACTCGACGTTAATGGTGTTCACAGATAAGGGAAAAGTGTACTGGACACGAGTTCACAGTTTACCTAAAGGTTCAAGAACAACAAAAGGTAAGTCTATAAAAAATGCCGTACAACTCTCTCCAAATGAACATGTTGCAGCTCTTATGGCTGTGTCTAATTACGCTGAATCTCAAGGTGAAATACTTTTTGTTACATCTCACGGTATTGTTAAAAGAACAAACTTAGAACAATTCTCGAAGCCTAGAGCAAGTGGTTTGATTGCCTTAACAACAGATATTGAAGACACTTTGATACGAGCAAAATTAACATCTGGAACAGATGATCTACTTCTTATTACAAAACTTGGTATGTCTATAAGATTCGATGAGAATCAAATTAGATCTATGGGTAGAACAGCAAGAGGTGTTAAAGGTATCAAACTTTCAAAAGATGATCTTGTTGTAGGTTCAGTTGTTTTACCGAAAGGGGAGCAAGACACACAAAAGATGCTAATACTTACAAGTAAAGGTTTTGGTAAACGAACTAAACTTGATGAGTACAGAAATCAATCAAGAGGTGGTGTTGGTGTAACAACTCAAAAAATCACCGATAAAGTGGGTGAGGTAGTTACAGCAACTCTTGTTTTAGATACAGATGAAGTGGTTATTTCAACAAATAAAGGTCAGGCGATACGACTAAAAGCTTCTGATGTTTCTACCTACGGTAGATCAACTCAAGGTTTAAGAGTTATCAATCTTAATAGTGGTGAGCACGTAACAGGTTTAACAGTTCTTCCTCATCAAGAAAGCGAAGAGTCAAATATATTTGAAGAGGTTAAGAGTTAAATAAGTGATGAGGTTTTTTTTAAAAATAAATCTTTTACTAGTTTTTATAATAACACTCACTGCCTGCAGTTCAGGAGTGTCTAAAAAAATTGAAAAAATTCAAAGTAAAAGTACAGAAAACCCGTCTCAAAAACTAGTGCTTCTAGATCAGCTTTATGACAGCTTAAGCAAAGACGAAAATAAGTTAAAAGTTTTAGAATCTATAGAAAGATTAATAAGAGAAAGAATAAAAGATCCTAATCTACTTTTACAAATTTATAAGAAGCAGGCTTTCTTTAGCAGAACAGATAAAGATAGAAATTTAGTCTTTTTAAAAATAGCTCAATTATCTGTTCAAAATCTTAAAGACAACGTTATTGCACAAAATTATCTTTTTAAAATTAAAGAGGAATTACTTGATAAAGAACAAAGAGATCAGTTTTATCAATTAAAGGTTTTATCTTTTATCAACTCAGGTCAGTTTCAGCAGGCAAATGTCGAGGTGAATGATCTTCTTAAAAGAAAAGACTTAAGCCCTACTGAAAGATTTAAAATCAATATGCTTAGAACCAGAATTTTAAGTGCTAAGAAGAAAAACTCAGAAGTTGAAAAGGTTCTTTTAGGTCTTTTAAGAACACATCCCAACCTTTCTATGAAGTGGAGGCTAAGGTCACAACTTTCAGTGCTTTACGAAGACAATGAAGATTTCAAAAGTGCTTTAGAACAACTCAACATGATGAAAGAAGAGCAAGGTGAAGATGAGCTGTTATTAGCCAGAATCAAACAGCTTGAAAAAAGATCAAAACAACAGCCAGGTGCAAAAGGTTGGTTGAGGCGATAAATGCACTCTGCTGATATTTTTAATTTTTATCTACTACCATTTTTAGTTGGGTTTTTAGCAGCTTTGTTTTTAGTAATTGCTAAATACGGCATTGCTAGCTTAGTCCTATATAAAAAAAATTACCTTTTTTGGGCACTAACAGTACTAATATGTGAAGTGAGTGTTTTTGTAACAGTTTATGTTGCGATTAATCATTTAAAGCTAGATGGCTTGAAATTTCTTGGTGGTTTTTTATTTGGGTTAGTGACATTGCTTTTATTTTGTGTCATTAAACATAAAAATAAACTTTAAAGGTATTTATTATATCCTATGGCTACATTTAATTGGACTCAGCTCATTCAAGGTGTCACTCACGATACTTCTCATGTTGCAACGACTGCAATTGGTTTTGGTGTTATGCTTGTGTTAGCAGTTGTTGGACGCATAGCGCTAGGGAGCGGGAATTCAGCAGTTGTCCCATCTAATAGGCTTGGGTTTAAAGGTTTTTTTGAGTGGAATATTGGCCTGGTGCGTGATCTAGGCTATGAGCTCATGGGAGACCAAGGCTTTAAAATGGCTCCTCTTTTTGCCACTCTCTTTTTCTTTATTTTTTTTAATAATATTGCAGGTCTTATACCTGGAATGACGCCTGCTACGGAAAACTTAAACACTACAATTGCCATCGGCCTTTTTAGCTTTATCACTTATAACGCCTTTGGAATCTATGAGCATGGTCTAAGTTATCTTAAGCATTTTTTAGGACCTGTTTTGTATTTGGCCCCACTGATGTTACCTATTGAAATTATCTCTCATTTTTTTAGACCTATCAGTTTAGGTTTAAGGTTAAGAGGGAACATGATGGGTGATCATTTAGTTTTAGGAATTTTTACAGATCTACTTCCTCCCCCTGCAACTGTTATTTTTTATTTTATTGGTCTTTTTGTTTGTTTTATGCAGGCTTTTGTATTCACTATGATGTCGATGATTTATGTATCGATGTCTGTTTCACACGATCATTAAGATAGGTACTTCAGTTTAAAATATTATATAATTTAGAGTTTAGTTTAAAAATTTAGTTTAAAATTTAATTTAGAAAATAAGGAGAATTTAATGAAATCAAGTATCAAGGCATTGTCTATTATGGCTGCAACAACTCTAACATCTTCGCTTGCTTTTGGTGAAGAAGCTTATGCTGCTGCTAGTTCATCAGATGGAGGCACAGGTTTGATCGCTGTATCTGCAGGTTTAGGTCTTGCTATTGCCGTTATTGGTGGTGCACTTGCTCAGGGCAAAATCGGTGCTGCTGCAATGGAAGGTATTGCTAGAAATCCAAATGCACAAAAAAATATGTTTACACCAATGATTCTTGGCTTAGCCCTTGTAGAATCACTAGTGATCTACATGCTAGTAATTGCATTTTTACTACAAATGAAAATCTAGATCTATTTAAAAGAACTTTCTTTTAAATATTTACTTTAAGAGTATCTCAAAACATTCGTTTTAAAATACTCGTTAAAAGTGGAAGTAAAAACATAAAGGTCACCATTAGTGGGTGGCCTTGTGATTTTTTAACACTACCATAACTCGTCTTAGAACTTACAGAAGAACAACCAGTGCTTGTTTGAGAAAGTCTAGTGTTAATAGCTGCTCCTTCTTCATTTGCTAAGATTTGATTTAACTCAAGAGTTGAGTCTGGGTTTAAATCCATAGGATTTAGTTCTTTAATGTCTTCGTAATCTTTTACATAACTTAATGCTCTTTTTACATTCAAAAGCCTGTACTCAGTTTCATTTTGACCTTTATAATTCGTTAAATTTTTTGATGTCGATGTTTCAGTTAACGCTCTTAAAGCTTTAAAAGCGTTTATATCACTTTTATAACTCATAAGTAGTGCAAGAGAGCCTGTAACTAAAGGTGCTGACATGCTTGTCCCACTAAAAGAGTCGTAGCTGTTATTTAGAGTTGTGTTTAACAAAGCCTCATCTAATCGCTCTTGCCCATCGCCACCAGGAGCTAAAAAATTAACTTTTTCACCGTAATTAGAAAATGTTGAAAGTTGGTTTTTAGAGTTTATAGAAGAAACTGTAACCACTCCATTCATGGATGCTGGTGTTATTTGTGAGGCAGATTGATTGGTATTTCCTGCTGCAGCTACGATAACAACTTTTTTAGATAAAGCATAATTTATAAGTTCAAACTCTGCAGCTTCTGGTTCTTTTAGAGAACCCCAACTTGCATTTACAATTTCGGCGCCATTGTCTATGGCATAGTAAATAGCTTTAAGAAGATCAGATAATGGTGTGGGATCAAGTGATTTAAAGCCTTTTACAGGCATAATCTCAATATTATTTTTAGCAATGCCATAAACTCCAACTTCATTGTTAAAAGTGGCTCCAATAAGTCCAGCAATGTGTGTTCCATGGTCGACATCAATAAAAATATCACTGTTTTGGGGTTTTGGATTATTGTCATCATCCGCAATATCGTAACCATAGATATCATCAACATAACCGTTAAGATCATCATCAATACCACGCCTGCCATTTAATTCTGTCTGATTTGTCCAAATATTGTTTACAAGATCTTCATGCTCGATATCAACACCAGTGTCCACCACAGCTACAACAATTTTTCTTTGTGTTGAAAAGTTCTCTATATCATCAGCATTAATATTAGATAGGTACCAGTTTTGAAATACAGCTAGAGAATCTGAACTTTCGATAAATGGTTTAACAAAACAGTCTTGTTGAATAAAGCTAGGTTTGTAAGTTCTGTTAAATGTATTTATGTCTTTAGTTTCAATAACTAGAGTTTGCTCATCATTTGTATTAACAGATTCTTTATCTGTAGTATCTATAGTTTTAAGTATACTTGTATCTTTTAATAATTTTTTTTTTCTAACAATAGATTTTATGAGAAAAGTTTTATCAGTTGTTTTTTGCAGAGTATTTTGTGGATCTTTTATTTTTACTATGTACTGATCATTTACAACTTGATCAGCTTTACAAGTAGCATAAAGAGTTGAACTAAAAAAACAAGAACTAAGTATTATAATTAAAGAGTGCTTCACACCCTCTTATCGGAGAGGAGTGAGTCGAATTACACTTTATAAATAAGAATGAAGGTCCAGATTTAATATTTTTGAAGAAAGAGAAATCAGTGAATTTAAGTCTTCATCTGTTTGAGCTTCAAACCTAAGAGTGATACTCGGTTGTGTGTTTGAAGATCGGACTAAAGTCCATCCTGTGGCAAAAGTAGATCTGATTCCGTCTAACTCATTAGTAGAAATAGCATGCTCTTTGATCTCTTTTTTATATAAATCAACAAGTTCATGCTTTTTAATTTCACCAACTTCAATGCGTATCTCGGGTGATGAAATAGTTTTCGGGTAGTAGGAAAGTAAGCTTTCTAAAGAATCAACGTCTGATTTTTGTATAA
Organism: Bdellovibrionales bacterium; assembly: GCA_023301025.1. GTDB lineage: Bacteria > Bdellovibrionota > Bdellovibrionia > Bdellovibrionales > UBA1609 > JALZUR01. The sequence goes on from JALZUR010000024.1 coordinate 23,020, forward strand.
TTTCTATAAGTCTTAAACTGCAGTAGAGCGCATCATCAAAACCATAGTAACGATCATTAAAAAAAATGTGTCCACTGAATTCACCACCAAAAGGAGACTGTTCATCTTTTACTTTTTTCTTAATGAGAGAATGACCTGTCTTCCACATTATAGGTTCTGCATTCCATAATTTTAAGAGTTTGTAGTACTCATCAGAGCACTTAACGTCTCCAATAATTTTTGCTTTTGGGTGACTCTGCAGAACATCTTTTGCAAAAAGAGACATAAGTTCATCAGAGTAAATAGTTCTACCTTCTTTAGTAACAACAACAATTCTATCGGCATCACCGTCATAAGCAATTCCTAACTTGTAATCAGAGTCTTTAAGACTCTTTTTTAATTGGACCAGGTTTTTTTCAATAGTTGGATCTGGGTGATGATTTGGAAAGTCTCCATCGGGCTTTTCAAAAAGAACAAGTGGCTCAAGATTACAAGCTTTAAAAGCTTGGCGTGTGGCCGAACCAGCAGCTCCGTTTCCACAATCCACTACAAAAGAAAAAGGCTCTAGGTGAGAAAATTCTTTAGCTAACCTCTTAATGTATGGTGTGATGACATCAAAAACTTGTAAACTCCCTTTTGTCTTATCATTTGTTTTTGATAAATTTAAAAGAATATCTTTCAAGTTTTGAATTTCATCAGATGACAGGGATTTTTTATCTATAGTGATTTTAAAACCATTGTAGTCTGGTGGATTGTGACTGCCTGTAATCATGACTGAACCTGTAACAGTGTCATCATTAAAACATGAAAAGTATGATATAGGAGATGTTACTAAACCTATATCTAAAACATCAGCACCTTTACTGAGTAAGCCTTCAATCAATGAGTTTTTTAAAGGAATACTCGAGTGTCTTGCATCTACACCAACAGCAATTTTTAAAGGAATATTTAGTCGAGTTTTTGAAAATTCCACAATAGAACGACCAAGTTCTTTTGCAAAAGATGTGTCGTAATCAATGTTGTATTTTCCTCTGATGTCATACTCTCTAAAAATATCGTGATTAAAATTCATAAGTTCTCATTTCGGTTAAGTAAGATTTTAGCAGTTGAATAGGCTTCAAGGATGCTTGTGGTTGTAGCGCAATTTTTATTGTATAGATCTTCACCTGTACCATGATTAACACTTGTTCTTACAAAAGGAAGACCAAGTGTTGTTTGACAGCCATTAAAGCCGTGAAGAAGTTTAAATGGTATTAATCCTTGATCATGATAGTTAGCAATTAAAAAAGAGTATTTTTCATAGCTATCTTTAGAAAAAAAAGAATCAGCCGGTAATGGACCAAAAATCTGGTCATAACCTATTTTATCAGTATACATCTTTAAAACTTTTTTATGTACATGCTCTTCTGTTAAACCAATTTTACCATTTTCTCCTGCATGGGGATTAAAACCTAAAACTCCAATCGGTTTCTTAAAAGAAAAAATATCTTTGAATGAAGGAAGCAAATCTAGAGCTTTAGTTAGCCGATCTTGTAAAATAGAATCAGTTACTTTTGATAAAGGAGTATGATCAGTAAGGAGTACACAGTTGTATATGTCTCCTAGAAAAGTCATAAAAAGTTCTGTGTCTTTAAAGTTATTTTTAAGATAACTAGTGTGTCCATTGATACTAGAGCTTTCAAATTGATCTTTTGACATAGGGCCTGTTACAACGGCTGAATGTTTTGAATTTCTAGATGCATAGTCGACAGCTGTTTTAAACCAATCATAAGGGTTTGATCGATCTTTTAAATAAAAATAAGTAGAAGAATTCAAATCTTGAGAAAGAGAATTTATGATATTTAACTTTGAAAAATCATTTGAAGTTTGCAAACAATAATTTTTTAACTCTGCTTCGTCACAAAAAATGACTATCGTGGTTTTATCAGTATTTTTTATAAAAGCTTTAAAAGAAATCTCTAAACCAATCCCTTTTTTGTTTCCTGTCGTGATTAAAAATTGTTTTTGTTTAGACATGTACTCTTTAAAATTCAAGAGTTGATTCGAACAAAGTACTGACTTTTTATAGTTTTAGACCAAGCCTTAAACCTCTGTTTTATAAGCTCATCGTAGAAAACCCTTTGAAGCTTTTGTATTTGAGGAGTATTAGGAATATTAAAACTCGTTTTTCTAGAATTGATATAAAACACTCTATAGCCATTTTGCTCTTTTAAAGCTTTTGTAACACTGCCTGATTGATATGTTTTGATTACATCTCTGAGTTGAGGTGAAAGTTCTGTGAGTCTGATTTCACCCAAAGATATGGCATCAATGCCGTATTTCTTAGACTCTTCAAAGTAGCTTTTAAAGGTATTAGAATTTAACTTTAAAGTTAGATCACTAGCATCTTTGATAGTGAATGGAATAAAGATTTGATCTAAGTTGTAAATGTATGAGGTGGCAATTCCTTTTATGCTATTTGTTTTTAAATAGCTTACAAAATCTTCTTCATCAGGTCTAACTTGAGATATAACATTACGTTCAATTGTGTTTCGAATAAGTGAAGACTCCCCAATAAATTTTTTGTAGGTGTTAAAATTTATACCTTGTGAAACTATTTGCTTTTCTAGTTCTTGCGCTGTCATATTGTTTTGTCTTGCAAGCTGAGCAATTTCATTTTTAATATAATTTTGTAAGGTAAGACTTCCTTTCTCTTTAGTTGATTGCGCAACTAAAAGCTTTTTTAAAATTAAAAAATCTAAAATTACCTTGCTACTTGCTTTCTTTTTTAGTCCAACAAGGTCGATTAGATTTTGGTTGATAAGTTTTTTTCCTGTAAGTCTTTTCTTAAATGAGGTGACTTCTGATTTTAAAATCATATGGCCTTCAACAACAGCTTCGACACGCTCTAAGAGCTTTGCCTCTACTTGTGTGGACATAAAAAAGAAAAGTAACAATATATATCTGTTCATTTTGTAACTGCCTAGCTTTTAATATCTTAGTCTAAAATTAAAGGTAAAAATCAATTACTTTAGTTCTAAACCATAAATAGATTTTAGATCAATCTTAAGAGCTTTATTTTCTCTAAAATCACTTAATTTTTTCAAATATATTGCAGGTTTTTCAGTTGTTTTAGACATGAGCTTTGCTGGGACTATAATAGGTCGTTTAGAGGACTTTAAGAGCTTTATAATCACGTGACCCCAAGTTGTTTCAAAGGGCTTACTTAAGCCGCCAACGCTAAGTGCTGAGGCTTTTTCAAAAAGAGCCTCGTCATTTTTAGTGATCCAATCAGGGGCTTTTGTAGCTTTTCTAGAAAGTAGCATTTGATCAATTCTTTTTGGAAAGGCTTTTAACTCTTTATAGATATTTTGAGCTTCTACAGTTGAATCAAAAGATAAAATAGCCACTTGGTACTGCTGCTCTTTTTCATTAGAGTTTTGTATAGATACTTTATTTAAAGATGAGTTTTGGCTTGGCTGTGATGTTGTTGATAAGTTTGCATTATTTTTTGCTACAACATCAGAGTTTTGATCTCTTGTTTTATTTAGACTTTCACCATCTGTTAAATATAATCGTATTATTTTTTCTTTTAGAAGTTGGTTTTTGAATAATGCCTTCCACTCTTTTAACGACATGTTTGAATAGTTTAAAAAATATTCAAGCTCAATTTTAGGTAGGCCATTTGTTCTATTCTCGATCCATTCTTTTAGCTCTGCGTTTTTTATAATAATATTGCGTTCATCAGCAATGTTTTGAATAAAGATATTCTCTAGTTCAACTTCTAAAGTTTTTTGCTTAATAGTTTTAAAAACATCTTTATCTTTTAGGTTAGAAACTAACTCTTTTCCAAAAAGTAAAAAACCTTGTTGTAGAATACTTTTTATAAATTTTGATTGGGTGATTTTCTTTTCATTAAAAACAATGAGTTCTTTATCTTGATTGGCTTGTCTGGAACATGCAGTGAACAGTAGTGAAATTAAAATAATTTGTTTTAACATAACCTTAAAGTAATACGATTTACTTTAAGGTGTAAACAGAACTCATACACCTCAAATTGAGCAACGTGTCAGATCACTGATAGTCAGGATCTAAGACTGTGGCTTTATACTTCTTTTTTAGGCCATTAAAGTAATTGTCAAAAACTTTGTATCTTTTCTTATTAAAAGCCGCAATTTTAAGTGCATCTTTATTTGCTCTAGCATAAGAGCGCTGCCCTGTCTTTTTAATGATATGAAAGCCATAAATGCTTTGAACAGGTTTACTTATTTGGCCCATCGTAAGTCCTTTGAGGGCACGATAGTATCTTGGTTGAACACTTTCAGCACTCTGGTAGCCGATATCGCCACGAAGCTTTTTTGTAGAGTTGTCATCTGAGTACATTCTAACATTAACTGACCATTTCTTTTTTTTAGTAATTATATCATTGTAAATTGTATCAGCCCTTTTTTTAGCATCAGCTATTTGTGCTTTAGTCGCTTCTATAGGGTATGAGATCATAATATGAGAAGAGCGCATAGTAGGATTTTTTTGGTAGTAGTCTTTCATGTCTTGATCTGTCACACGTATTTTCTCAACAGACTTTGCTAAATTAAGCTCAAGTAGACCTTTGTAAACTTGAAGATCAATGGCTTTTCTTACAATTGGATTTTTAGCAATCTTTTTTTCTCTAGCTTCGGCAAGTCCAATGCGGTATCTGAGCATATCTTCTAGATGTTCTTTTTTAGTTGGCGGACGGTCAAGAGCCATAGAGTTTTCTAAAGCTTTAGCGTAGTTTTTTTTAAATTCAGTATCAGTTATTTTAATACTTCCAGCCTGAGCAATTACTTTAGCTTGAGTAGCCGTTGTGCAAAAAATTATTGTGTTAAATAGAATTACAAGTTTAAACATAGAATTGATCCCCTTCTTCTAGCATTTTAGCTCTTTTGGTCTAAGATACCTAGTGCTTTTTTATAATTTTTCGTTAAAGCAGCTTCAAAAGTCTCCAAGACCTCAGGGTCTCTAGGGTCTTGATCTCGTGTAAGCCCTTGCTGGACCAAATCTACATGGTAAACCACCTTAGAAAAAGGTTTAGGAACTCTTGTCTGGTCCCAGGTTTTTTTTAAGGTCCAAAAAGAGGAGCAAGAGGTGCCAATACTGTAAACATTTTTTTTGGTAATTCTAGAGATCTCTAGAATACCAGGTTTAGATTTTAGGGCAGGCCCCTTTGGGCCATCAACAGCGATGCTTGCACAGTAAACATCTTCGTTTAGACGTCTGATGAAAGATTTAAGTGCAGAAACAGAGTTATTTCTAGAAGATCCTCTTACTGTTTGTGAGCCAAAAAAGTTAAAAAATTGTGTAACAAGCTGTCCTTCTTTGCTGGCAGAAGTCATACCTAAAACTTTAAATATTTTAATAAAGTATAAAATTGTTATTATATCTCGGTGATAAACAGCTAGCAGAAAAGAGGACTTTTTTTCAAGTTCTTGTCTAAAAGACTCAGAAAAGACAACTTTTTTTCTGAGTGTTAAAAAGTAAAGTCTAAATACAGTAACAAGTATATAGACTAAAAATGGGTTGGCTTTTTTTGAAGTTTTAATCAGTTACCAGCTGTGTTTAATTTAAAGTACTTTTCGAAGCTCTTCAGTAAGTTTTGGCGCTACTTCAAAAATATCACCTACAATACCGTAAGTTGATTTCGAAAATATTGGAGCATCTGGATCATTGTTGATGGCCACAATAACTTTACTGGAACTCATTCCGGCTAAATGTTGAACGGCTCCAGAAATACCACATGCAATGTATAATGATGGAGCGACAGTTTTGCCGGTTTGTCCCACTTGCATATTGTGGGGCACCCAACCATCATCAACTACAGCACGAGAAGCACCAACTGAAGCATTTAGAACAGTAGCCATTTCATTTAAAATTTCAAAATTTTTAGCTTCTTTTAGTCCTCTGCCACCAGAAACAATAATGTTTGCATCTGAAAGATCAACTTTTCCACCTTCACCTTTGATCTTACTTTCTACACTAAAGCTTTCAGGTGAAGCTTCTAAAGATTTTGTTTTAATTTCAAGAGTCGAAGCGGTTTCAATCGCTGATTTTATTTGGTTTGGTCTCATAAGAACCATTTGAGGGTTAGGGCCTGACATTTTAACTGTACAACTGCATTTACCTGCATATAAAGGCTTTTGTGGAAGTAGAGTTTCACCATTTAAATCAAGTCCAATGCAATCAGTGGCAAGGGCTGAATCTAAAAGAGCTGATGTTCTTGCAAACAGATCAAGAGACTGAACAGAAGAAGAACCTAATATAAAATTTGGCTTAACTTCATCAACTAAAGACTTCAAAGCTTTTGACCATGTAAGGCTATTGTATAAATCACTTTCACCAATCTGATGAAGAGCAGTGACTCCAAAAAGTTCACAGTCAGTTTTTGATTGGTCTTTCAGTGTTCCAAAAGTAAAACATTCAAATTCTACATTGTTGTCTTTGCTCCACTGGACGAGTTCAAAAGAAGATTTTTTTACAGTTGTTTCATTTTGTTCAAGAAAAATAATTGATTTAGACATATTTGTTTCGCTCCTAAAGGACTTTGGCTTCATTTTTGAGTAAATCTACAAGTTCTAGAACCTGAGCATTTACATCACCGTTTAAAATTTTTGTTTGAGGCTTCTCAGCAGGTGGCTTGTAGTCAATAAAAGACGTGTAAGAATCAGTTGATACAGCAAGGTCTGCCATGGAGAAGATTTGTATTGGTTTTTTCTTAGCTTTCATAATGCCAGGTAAACTTGGATATCTTGGAGTATTTAAGCCTTTTGTAGCACCAAGTACACAAGGGCCAGTTATTTTAAAGACCTCTTTTGATCCTGATTCTACTTCTCTTTGTACAGTTAATACTGATCCTTCAGTCTTAATTTCGCTAACAGATTGTGCATGGGGTACATCTAAAAGAGCGGCCAGCTGTTGAGTTAAAGCTTGAGAATTTTCATCAATAGCACCTTTGCCAGTAAGAACTAAACTAAAAGCACCTACTTTTTCAATGCAGGCTTTGATGGATTTTGCTGTAGCAAGAGAATCTAAATTATCTTCACAGTCTATAACAAGTCCTTCATCACAGCCCATAGCAAGAGCGACTCTTAAACTGTCTTGCACCCTCTTTTGTGGGCCTAAACAAATAGCAAAAACTTTTTCTGCACCTAAGCTTTGTTTTAATTTGATGGCTTCTTCAATTGCAAATTCATCGTAGGGGTTAATAACCCATTTGATGTTGTCTTGTGTGATACCAGAGCTGTCTTCTTTGATTTGAATTTTAGTTTCCGTATCAGGAACCTGTTTGATACAAACAAAAATGTTCACGGTTACTCTCCCTTAAGTGTGTTTGATCTAAAATATTTAGTATCTATGTAAAGACCAATAAAATAAGTCATTACACTAATACAATTGCTCTTACTAAGCACATATTCAAGGTGAGGCGCAATAGGGGACCTATATGACACTTAAAAAAATAGTGAAAAAAGCTTTACGAAAATTGTATTAGACAAAAAGACTCCCATATAAAATACTCAAGTTCTAAATAGTAATGAATAGATACAAGCTAGTTTTTTCTAGATGCAATTGTGTATTTAAGGGAGTTTTTCATATGGTTTTTTTACTGTCATTTGTAGGTTTTTTGGTTCTTTTATTTTTATTTTTCATGGGCATTTATAATGCGTTAATTGTCTTAAGAAACCAGGTTAAAAATTCTTTTGCTCAAATAGATGTTCAGCTTAAAAGACGATATGATTTGATTCCAAATCTAATTGAAGTCGCAAAAAAATATATGGCTCATGAAAAAGAAACTTTTGAAGATGTTGTAAAGGCTAGAAATGCAGCTTTAAACAACCAAGAAGCTGCGAGTAAAGACCCTAGTGACGGAGAAGCTATGGAAAGCCTTAATAAATCTGAAGGCCAGTTAAATGGGGCTTTAGGACGGCTTTTAATGTTAACAGAGAATTATCCAGAACTTAAAGCTGACCAAACTATGAATAAGCTTACTGAAGAGCTGACTACAACAGAGAACAAGATTAGTTTTGCACGTCAGAACTACAATGATAACGTTTTAAATTACAACAATAAGAGAGAGGTTTTTCCTAACTCAATAGTAGCGAATATGTTTCTTTTTAAAGCCTCTAAGTATTTTGAAGTCACTGATGAAAAAGAAAAAGAAGCTGTTAAAGTTCAGTTTTAATTTTGGTGTTATTTAGTACTCTTGGTATGAAAAGAAAGACCACCAAAGGTGTTTTAAGTAATGGTTAATTTTTTCGAGCAGCAAAGAAAATCAAAATTAAGGTCAAGATACATTGTTTTAACTTTTTTTGTTTTTCTTGTGCTTATTTTTGTGGGCAACTACTTTTTGTATACAAAAGTTATTGATCAATTCTTTTATTCTAAGGATAAAGTTGTAAGATCAGATCTTTCAAATTTAAAAGATTACAATACGTTGCTAAACTCAGAAGACTATAATCTAGAAGAATTAGAGAATAATACTGAGCTTAGAGGGTTAGTTGCTAGTGTTATACTGGTTCTTTTCTTTATTATTTGTTTTTACTTTAAAAACTTACGAATGCTTTACAAGCCTCACTCTTTACCTATTGGTATGGGTGCCAAGCGAGTACAACCTGATTCTCTAAATCTAGAGGAAAAAACTTATTATAATGTTGTTTCTGAAATGTCCCTAGCTTCAGGAGTTGCTGTACCTAAAATTTTTTTACTTACACAAGAGCCCTCTATAAATGCATTTACTACGGGGCGTGACTTTCAAACAGCAGACATAACAATCACACAAGGTGCTTTAAAAAACTTTACTAGAGAAGAGCTTCAAGCTGTTGTTGCCCATGAATTTGGTCATATTGTGAGTGAAGATGTAAAGGCAAGTACTAAACTAATAGCTGTTGCCTTTTCATTTTCGGTAATTTTTAGTATGGGCCGTCTTGTTTTAAGATCAATGAATAGATCTAGTAGATCAAATTCTAAGTCAGATGGAAGAGGCCAAATTGCTGTTGTTGGTATAGCTTTACTAGCATTAGGAGCACTGGGCTTGTTTATGTCTAGAGTGTTCACAGGTATTTTCTCAAGAGAGCGAGAGTATTTGGCAGACGCCTTATCTGTTCAGTACACTAGATACCCAGCAGCCCTAGCAAGTGCTCTTGCAAAGATTAGAGACTATAAAAAAGAAAATCTACTTAAAGATGAAAAGGCAGAAGAGGTTTCAAGTATTTGTTTCTCTACTCCTGTAAAAAGTTTAGTTTCACTTTTTGACACACATCCACCTATAAAAAAAAGAATAACCAGAGTTGATTCAAGCTTTTTAAAGGTAGGATCATCTTTCACTAAAATTAAAGATGATGCTAACACCAATACTAAAAATAATCTTAACTCATCAGAATCAACTTCAGCTGATGAAGCAGTTACAAATGATAATAAAAAACTAGGTAAAGACTTTAAAAAGACATTTGAATATATGTTAAGTATGGGCCTTCTTACAGAGTCTAATAAAGAACATGCTAAAAAGACCTTTGAGCTTTTAGAAGGTGAAAAGCTACTTTATTTTTTAAACGCAGAAAAAATTGAAATCTTAATTTATGTATTTCTAATAAGCCATATTGAAGAAATAAAGCAGATTCAATTTGATTATTTGTCTGAACAGTTGGATGAAGATTCACAAAAAGAGTTTAAAAGCCTATATGGTATTTTCAACAAATTTAATGAGTTTAAATCACTTTCAGTCTTAGATCTTATGGTTCCTCTGTTAAGTGATGTGAATACCTTTAAAAAAGATAAGATTTTAAAAAATATGAAAATCCTAATAAAAAGTGATGGTGTAGCAGAGACTTTTGAAGTTCTTTTGTACTATTTCATTAAAAAACATCTAGTAGGATTAGATTCAAGTTCTAAAAAGCCAACTGATGATGAACTTTGTTTTTTAATCAACTCTCTTTCAAGAATAGACAACGATGATGACAGGGCTCCTTTTAAAGAGGCTGTGAAAAATATGTTTAAGAAAACGCATGAGTCTTTGATTACATCACATAATAAAGAAGACAATAAAAAGAAAGCTTCAGGCAAATACTCAGACTTAGCTGTAGGATCAGACATTGTTAAAATACGTAGAATTTTGTCAAAGCTTATAAACTTAAATGCTAAAACAAAGAGTCTTTTTGTTGAGTCTTTGTTGATTGCTATAACATTTGATCAAAAGATAACTCATAGAGAGTTTGAAACCTTTAGAGTGTTATGTGACTTTTTGGGTATTCCTGCTCCACCAATAAAAATTAAGTAAATATTTTAATCAGCGTAAACAACTTTGCCACGTAAGAGAGTGTATTTTGTTTTTCCAAAAAGTTTAGAGCCTATAAATGGTGAGTTTTTTGATTTAGATTTAAAAAAGTCATTGTTTACAACAAACTCACTGTCTAAATCAAAAAGAGCAAGATTTGCATCTTCACCAGAAACTATGCGTCCTTGTTTGATCCCAAAAAGTGAAGCGGCATTTAGGCTCATAAGATCAATTAAAGTTTCTAATTTTAGCTTTCCGTTTTTTACAAAGTTTGTGTACACCAAAGAAAAAGCTGTTTCTAATCCGATTATTCCAAAAGGGGCTTTGTGTATGTCTTGTTCTTTTTCATAAGGTGCATGAGGCGCATGATCCGTAGCGATAGCATCAATTGTTCCGTCTAACAGTGCTTGTTGACAGGCAAGCTTATCATCTAATGATCTAAGTGGTGGATTCATTTTCCAATTGGCATTTAAAGTGCCATCTTCTTTTTCTGGAATATCTTCATCACACAAAAGTAGGTGGTGAGGTGAGACTTCAGCTGTGACTTTAAAACCTTTTGATTTTGCTTTTTTAACAGCTTCAATAGATTTTTTTGTTGAGATGTGAAGCACATGATAATGTCCGCCAGTTTCACCACTGTACTTACAGCCTCTTTCAACATGAACAGATTCAGAATCAGAATCAATACCCTTTACTCCATATTTTTTAGAAACTTCACCAAGGTGGATAGCGCCTTTTTTTGATAAAGACTCATCTTCAGAGTGATCAAGAACAGGAAGATCGATTTTAGCAGCCATTAAGAGAGCTTCTTTAAAAAGATTATCTCTTTGAACCCCTCTGCCATCATCGGTTAAAGCTACAGCGCCTGCTTTTTTAAGATCTTCAAAGTTTGTGAGCTCTTCACCTTTAAGTCCACGGCTAACTGCCCCAGTAGGATAAACATCGCAAATACCAACCTCTAGAGACTTTTGCCACATCATTTTTAAAACCTCAGAAGTGTCGGCTGTTGGAGATGTGTTCGGCATAGAAATTACAGAAGTAAAGCCGCCTTTTGCAGCTGCTTTGCTTCCAGATTCGATATCTTCTTTGTACTCCATTCCGGGTTCTCTAAAGTGAACTTGTGGATCACATAAACCTGGCGATAAAAAAGCACCTTTAGCATCAATAACTTGATCAAAGTTTTTATCCTGATAAGCGTCGGGTTTTGATATGTTAGCTTTATCATTTGTATTTATATTTTTTATTTTTTGGTCTTCAACTATCAGATCTACAAAAAGCTCTGTAGCGCCAGGTTGATTTAAAAGTTTTGGAAGGGTAACTGCATTTTTTATAAGCGTTTTCATGATTCAATGAGTTACTTTATGTGTCTGGGATTGTCTAGAAAATCTTGAGCTCACTGATAATGACTCTCAAATCAATCCAATTCATTATAGTGCCAAATAATAAGAGTTATTGTACTTTTCTATAAATTTTAAGAGGATTTGAATATGAGTTATTTAACTTCTACCATTGGTAAGAAGCTTTTAATAGGCCTTGCAGGTCTTGGTTTGTCACTGTTTGTCTTGGTTCACATGGCCGGCAACTTGTTTCTTTTTGTTGGGCAAGAGGCGTTTAATAGATATGCGCATGCCTTAACTAGTAACCCCTTGATCTATGTTGCGGAAGTGGGTTTGGGTTCTATTTTTTTGGTTCATGTTGTTCTTGCACTTTTGTTAACACTTTATAACAGAGCTTCAAAAGGTTCTAGATACGCAAGGTCTGCAAAACGAACATCAGCAAGCTTTTCATCAAAGACGCTTCATTATCAAGGCATAGTTATTTTTGCTTTTCTTTGTTTTCATTTAAGAACTTTAAAGTTTGGTCCTGAATATGAGATCACGCACAACGGTATTTTAATGAGAGATATCTTTCAGGTCGTTGTTGATTCATTTCAAAACCCTTTAATTGTTGGCGCCTATGTGATTACGGTTTTGATGTTGTGTCTTCACCTCTCTCACGGTTTAGCATCGAGCCTTCAGACACTAGGTTTAAATGGTGAGAAATATGATGGAAAAGTTAAACTTATCGGTCATGCGTATGCTTTTCTAGTAACATTAGGCTTTATTAGCCAACCCATTTTTGTTTATTTCTACTACTGAGTATTTTTTAAGGAGCTGTATATTTTATGAAACTCGAATCACATATTCCAACTGGAGCCATTGAAGACAAATGGGATAACCATAAGTTTTCTGTAAAATTAGTTAATCCCTCAAACAAAAGAAAATTTAAAGTTATCGTCGTAGGTACAGGGCTTGCTGGTTCTTCAGCTGCAGCCACACTTTCAGAGCTTGGTTATGACGTTCACGCTTTTTGTATTCATGATTCCCCAAGGCGTGCCCACTCTATTGCAGCTCAAGGTGGTATCAACGCTGCCAAAAATTATCAAAATGATGGTGACTCTGTTCATAGACTTTTTTACGACACTGTAAAAGGTGGAGACTTTAGATCACGCGAAGCTAATGTGTATCGCTTGGCCCAAGTTTCTGTAAATATTATTGATCAGGCTGTGGCCCAGGGTGTTCCCTTAGCTAGAGAGTATGGTGGCTTACTTGCAAACCGTTCTTTTGGTGGTGCCCAAGTTTCTAGAACATTTTATGCTAGAGGACAAACAGGACAACAGCTTTTGATTGGGGCCTATTCTTCACTTATGAAGCAGGTTGATAGAGGTGCTGTAAAACTTTATCCAAGACGAGAAATGCTTGATTTAGTTAAAATCGATGACAAAGCAAGAGGGATTACTGTTAGAAACTTAGTTACTGGTGAAATCGAAAGCCACACGGCTGATGCAGTTTTACTTTGTACCGGTGGTTATGGAAATGTTTTCTTTTTGTCTACCAATGCAAGAAATTCAAATGCTACAGCAGCATGGAGAGCACATAAAAAAGGAGCTGCCTTTTCTAATCCGTGTTTCACACAAATTCATCCTACATGTATTCCTGTTTCTGGAAGCTACCAATCAAAATTGACTTTGATGTCTGAGTCGTTGAGAAATGATGGACGAGTCTGGGTGCCAAAAGCTCAAGGTGATAAAAGGCTTGCCTCTGAAATTCCAGATGCCGAAAGAGATTACTATCTTGAAAGAGTTTATCCAAGTTTTGGAAACCTCGCACCAAGAGATGTAGCATCTAGGCAAGCCAAGTACAGAACTGATGAAGGTAAAGGTGTTGGTAAAACTGGAATGGCCGTATTCTTAGACTTTAGAGATGCGATCAGTCGTTTAGGGCAAAATGTTATAAGTGAGCGTTATGGGAATCTTTTTGAAATGTATGAAAAGATTACCGGTGAGAACCCTTACCAAATGCCTATGAGAATTTACCCTGCAGTTCATTATACAATGGGTGGTCTATGGGTAGATTATAATTTACAAAGCACAATTCCGGGGCTTCATGTTTTAGGAGAGGCAAATTTTTCTGATCACGGAGCAAATCGCCTTGGAGCCTCTGCTCTGATGCAAGGCCTAGCCGATGGCTATTTTGTTATTCCAGCAACTCTTGGAAACTACTTAGCATCTAACTCTTTAGAAAAAGTTACTGAAGATCATGATGCGTTTAGAGAGTCTAAGGATAGAGTGTCTAAGCAGATTGATTCTTTACTTAATGTTAATGGCGATAAGACAGTAGATGAATTTCATAGGCAACTTGGAAACATCATGTGGGAAAAAGTTGGTATGTCTCGTACTAAAGAGGGACTTACAGAAGGAATCTCTTCTATTTCGAAATTACGTGAAGAATATCACCAGAATGTAAGAGTTCCAGGAGATAAGAACTACAAGAATGAGCAGGTCGAAAAGGCTTTAAGAGTGTCTGACTTTTTAGAGCTTGGTCAGCTCATGGCTCAAGATGCTTTGGATAGAGAAGAAAGTTGTGGTGGTCACTTTAGAGTAGAGCATCAAACAGAAGACGGTGAAGCTAAAAGAAATGATAATGATTTTTCTCATGCATCGGCTTACGAATTTACCGGTGAGTCTAAGAATATGAATTGGACTCTTCATAAAGAGAAACTTGAATTTGAAAATGTAAAGTTAGCGACACGAAGCTACAAATAACTTTTGAGTGTTTTGAATAAAAATATGTAAGGGCGGTTGATTATGAAATTAAATTTAAATATTTGGAGACAAAAGTCTTCTAAAGATAAAGGTCATTTTGAAAAGTATACTGCTAATGATGTGACTGAAGAGATGTCTTTTTTAGAGATGCTTGATGTTGTAAACGAAGATCTTATTTTAAGTGGTAAAGAGCCTGTGGCTTTTGATCATGACTGTAGAGAAGGTATTTGTGGATCCTGTTCTATGGTTATAAACGGAGATCCTCATGGACCTGAAAAATCAACTACATGTCAGCTTCATATGAGATCTTTTAAAGATGGCGAGACTTTATATATCGAACCTTGGAGAGCAAAAGCTTTTCCTGTCGTACGGGATTTGATTGTTGATCGTTCCGCTTTCGATAGAATAATTACTGCCGGTGGTTATATTTCAGTATCTACTGGAAATGCTCAAGATGCCAATGCAACACCAATACCAAAAATGGATGCTGATGAAGCTTTCATGTCGGCAGCTTGCATTGGTTGTGGTGCCTGTGTGGCTTCTTGTAAAAATGCTTCAGCTTCACTTTTTGTTGCAGCTAAGACGAGTCATCTTGGAATACTTCCACAAGGCAGTGTTGAGCAAAAGGGACGAGTCAAAAAAATGGTGGCTCAAATGGATGCCGAAGGTTTTGGTGCTTGCACGAATACAGGTTCTTGTTCAGCTGCTTGCCCTAAAGGGATCTCTTTAGATAATATTGCCAGACTGAATAGAGATCTTTTAAAGTCTAATTTTTAAATTAGACCTTGGCCCAGTTTAAACTTAAGGATGATTTAGACCATCCTTCAAGTTTTGAAATATAGCTTAGCCTAATATTTAAGCTTATACGTAACATTTGGTATAAGTTTTTTTTAGACTAGATCTAGTATTTCGTCCAACTAGACTTCAACATATTGTTGATTACCTCAAGTAACACACAGAGTTTTCCACATTCTAAGATATCTAGATTAAATATTGCTCAATAAAAAAGCTTTTTTTGCAATTTATCTAAAACATTTCCTTAGATCTAGAGAGCTGCTTAATAGTGTTTTAATAAACTATAAAATGTTGATTTTTATGTCTACAGGACCTTCAAACTCAATAAAAAGGCATCTTTCAAATAATACGAGTATTGAGAACAGATTTTTTCTTTTAATAAACCAATATTCAATTGAGTTTGATTAAAGCGTATATGAATTAAGAGATAACTCTAGTTTCGATAAAATCCTCAATAACTTTATTTAATTTTACAGGAACGTCTAAAGGTGTGCAGTGACTTCCTTCACTCAGTTTTTGATAAAATGAATTTTCAATCATTTCTGCAAGTTCTATGTTTTGCGATTCTTGAATAATTTGATCTCTTTCACCATGAACTATGAGTGTGGGGCACTTTACTAAGGCGCTATCGGCACTAAAATTAAAACGAATAAGAGCTTTAAAGTGGTTTAAAAAACTTTGAAGGTCTATTGAAGCAACAGCTTTCGAGTATATTTCCATATCTTTTACAGGCATGCGTTCAGGATTAAACCCGCCAAGGCAACCTGTTGTTTTTCTAAAAAAACTAGAGTCCACTCCGTTTTTCCAAATCCACTTTGTAAGTCTTGGAGCTGAGAGTGAAAATACTTTAAACGCTTCAACCGCATCGATTATTTGCTTTTCATCTAAAACCTCAGAAAAAGGGTTTTTATAAAAGCCATTTACCAAGACAAGAGCTTTACACTTCTCCGGTGCGAGAGCTGCTAGTTTTAAAGAGATGGGAACACCATAGCTGTGTCCGAAAAAAAGAGCGGAACTTTCATTTGGAAAAGCTGTATCTAAAATTTTTAGAAGGTCGTGAGCTAGTAGGTCCATAGTTATCTTCTTTAAAAGCCCCCTAGAGCTTTTATGGTGACCGCGAAGGTCATAGGCAAGAACACGAAAATTTTTGGAAAAGTGCTCAATTTGGTTATGCCAGTGATTAATAGGGCACGCTAAGCCGTTTGAAAATACTAATACTGGTCCTGAGGTGCCATGTACTTCATAGTAAAGTTCAGCTTTGTCATCAGTTTTTATGTAAGATGTTTTTTGTTTTACACTCATTATTTAATGCTACTCGCTTTTATGAAGAACAATGTTAAAGGCTGTTGCGCCAAACTCAACTAAATCACCATCTTGTACTTTTTGAGATGTGATAGGTTTTCCATTAATATAAATAAAATTTGAAAAATTTGTAGTGAATACAATGTCATTATCTTTTTGATGAACCTTAATTAGAGTGTCTTCTGTTGGTATACTTGGATCGCAAAAGAAATAAATTGGACTTTTAGTCCCTAGATTTAGAGGTGTGTGGCTTATTACCCAACTTTGATTTAACCAAAAGCCTCTTACAAAATCAAAACGCAAAGGTACATCTAGTAGTTTTGAGTCAGACCTAGGCTTATAAATTTTAGAGACTTCATCTAAGAGAGTAGAAAAATTTGAGGTATTGGTAGATGTTAAGGTATTTTTTACAACTTCAGACTTTTGAACAATAAAGGTGCTAAAGCCAATACAAAAATTAAGGCCTATTTCTAGCTCTATAGAATTTTGTTTGCTTCCTTCATCTACAAGAAGTAATTTTGGTGCCTTTTCTTTGCAAACCAGATGTAGTTGTCCATTTAAGACCTCCACAATATAAAAGCCCGTTTGAATGGAGTTTAGAACAATGGTGTCTTCTTTTTTTGATGAGATCCTAAGACCTTCAAATAAGCTGAATTTTTTACCCTGAAGGGGTCCATCGAGGCAGGTGAGGTTTAGCATAAGACGATCATAATGAAACTGTGTCGTCTAATCAATGAGAAAGCATGTAATAGAGGCCTTTTTACTTGAGTGTTAGATAGGCTCATGTTAACAAACGAGGGCATTAACATAAAGAGCTCTTTGTGCAGATCAGTTGTCTGCACCTACGACCATAAGGAGAAGCAATGGCCATTGAGTATAAAAAATCTGAAAATATTAGACCTTACGAAAGTATAATTCTTGTTCACCCGGCAGCTAGCGATGACAATAAGAAAAAAATCTTTCAAAAAAACAAAGCTGTTGTTGAAAGCTTTAAAGGCAGCGTTCACTCCGTAGACACTTGGGGCAAACGTAAGCTTGCAAACTCTATTAAAAAATTACAGACAGCAGAGTTTTTCCACAGTTATTTTACAGCAAGTCCAGAAGCTATTGTTGAAATTGAAAGAACTTTAGGAATCAACGACGAAGTTTTAAGAGTCATGCATGCCAAACTAGATTCTGATGTTTCAATGGAAAAACACGTTGAAGCATATAAAGCGACATTAAAAGACTCTCAAGAAAGAGTTAATGAAGCTGATGCTAGAAAACAAAAAAAGCGTGATATGCGTGACAATAAAATGAGAAAGTAAGAGGTACACCTAATGAAAGTTATTTTAAATAAAGATGTAAAAGATTTGGGTAAAGTTGGTGAGTTGGTTCAAGTAAAACCTGGTTTTGCTAGAAACTTTCTGTTTCCAAGACTACTTGCTGTTGAAGCAACAGAAAAACGAAAAAAAGAATTCGAACATTTAAAAGCAGTAGCTGTTTCTAATCAAGAAAAAGCAGTTGGAAAAAGAAAAGAGCTTTTGGCCAAACTTGAAGGCATTACTGTTGAGTTTTCAGCAGAAGCCTCTGATGACGAAAAACTATTTGGTTCAATTTCAAATCTTGATATCTCTAGAAAGTTAGAAGAAAAAGGTTATGAAATCGACAAAAGAGATATTGTTTTAGAAGAGCCTATTAAGCTATTAGGTCAATACAAAGCATTAGTTACTTTTGGAAAAGATTTAGATACAAACATAACTGTGTCAGTTGCTAGAAAGTAATTTAGTAACACTTTTTTAAAGTTATCAATTTTTCTAGAATATGAAAAACCACCTAATAGGTGGTTTTTTTTGTGTCTTTTACAAGACATTTAAAGTCAGTGATTTCTTTTATAAGAAAGTCTGTTTTTATATGGCTTCATCCAGGATGTCATTAACAACGTCATTTAGGTCAAAGCTTGAAATCAATCTTTCTCTATCAACTCTTTCGAGTTCTTCAAAACTATCTCCATCAAATATAAAAGGACTTGTATCTACAGTAATTTCTAAAGACTCAATTTCAATTGTAGATGACTCTGTGGCAAAAGCGTTAGAGCTTACCGCAAGTGATGAGATAAAGAGTAAAGGAACTAAAATTTTTCTTTTGATACATTTCTTTTTCATACATAACAATTCGGCTAAAGTTGGGGTGGACTTTAGCCCTGGGTATCAGTTTGAAGCATTTTTTTTGTTTTTTATGGAAATATACTTAATAAATAGAGAAATAACTGTAGTTGAACCAAGTTTGTCTCAAAAATAGAGATTAAAGTGTGGCTGAGGTAACAAAGTCGCAACACTTTTTGAGAGTTATTAAATAAGCCTAAATAAGCTATTAAATTAGTCATTTTATAACTAAAAATGATTTGATTTTGATTTAATATAAAATGTGGCCTAATTTTGATGAGTTCAAAATAAACAACAAAAAAGGGATATATAATGAAAAAAATGCTTAGCTTACTTCTAATGATAGCTTTTAGTTCTACATCACATGCAAATCATCATGCTGAAGGCGGTACTGAAATGCCTATACAAACAGGAAAGAGTGAAATCTCTTGGGTTGGTGGCAAAAAATTTACTGATTCAACTCACAGTGGAACAATAGACTTTGAATCAGGTTATATATCATTTGATAAGAGTCAGCCTGTAAGTGGTCAGTTTGTTATTGATATGACTTCAATTAAGAACACAGATTTACCAGCTGAAAAACAGCCGAAACTTGTAGGACATTTAAATTCTGAAGATTTTTTTGCAGTAGAAAAATTTAAAACGGCATCTTTTAATTTTAAAGAAGTAAAATCTCTTGGTAACAATCAGTATGCATTAACTGGAATGATGAAGATTCGTGATGTAGAAAAAAAAGAAACCATACAAGCTATTATTTCTAAAAATGCAGATGGCACTTACGCAGCAAATGCTGACATTGTAATAGATAGAACAAAATACGGTGTTAACTTTCACAACGAGTCTGAAGATGGATCAAAGACATTCTTTTTAGTAAAACTTTTTAAAGGTGCAGGTGCTGTTGCTAAAGATAAGATTATAAAAAATGATATGACTTTAACTGTTAAACTTGTTGCAGGTAAATAAGTTTATATAAAGAAACTTATTTTATTAGAAAGAGTTCTTACTGTTTTGGAGCCCAGTTTTTTGGGCTTCTTTTGATTGGTTCTAAATCTAAATTCTCTTCATAAGCTTCAGTCGGAGGCTCTGGTCCCAAGTGTGATTCTGTGTAGTTAAGAAATCTACCAGTGTTTGGATCCCAGCGAAGTTTTACTGTTCCGGTCGGTCCGTTTCTTTGCTTTCCAACAATGATTTCTGCTTGATCAGATTCATTTTCTTTTTCGTAATAAGACTCACGATAAATCATCATGATTACATCTGCATCTTGCTCAATAGATCCAGATTCTCTTAAGTCAGAGAGCATTGGTCGTCTGTCAGAACGGCCTTCAACACCACGGTTGAGCTGTGCTAGGGCAAGTACTGGAATTTTTAGCTCTTTTGCTAAAGCTTTTAAGCCTTTTGAAATTTCTGCTACTTCACGCTCTCTTGAATCAAAGCGCTGCTTCATTCCCATAAGCTGAAGGTAATCAATCATAATAAGATCAAGCCCTTCTTTTGATTTTAGTTTTCTTGCTTTGGATCTAATCTCAAAAGGACTGATCCCAGAAGTGTCATCAATAAAAAGGCTTGCTTCAGCAACTTTTGCAGAAGCCTGTATAACTGCAGGCCAAGTGTTGTTGTCGAGGCTTCCGTTTCTTATGTTGTTAAGACTAACTCCTGATTCGATACCAAGAATTCTCATCATCATACTTTCTTTAGGCATTTCCACAGAGAAGTACGCTAAAGATTTTTTTTCTGTGAAAGCCACGTGTGATGCAATATTTAAACTTAAAGCCGTTTTACCCATAGACGGACGTGCTGCAAGTATTGAAAGCTCACCTGGTTGAAGTCCTGATGTCATTTTATCTAAGTCATAAAAACCGGTAGTGATACCAGTAAACTCAGATTTACTTGTGTAGAGCTGTTCTAGTTTTTCTAAGCTTAGTTTTACAAGTTCAGAGGATGACATTAGATTACTTTCTGAATTGTTTAAGTTTGAAATTTTAAAAATTTCAGATTCCGCTTTTTCAAAAAAGATTTCTAAATTTTCAAAGGCTCCAGCGTAGCCCTCTTGTGCAATTTCTGAAGCACTATGAATCATCATTCTAACTAAAGATTTTTCTTTAACAATGTTAGCGTATTCAATAACATTGGTGACAGTCGGTGTAGAGTCTATGATTTCAGACAAGTATTGAATTCCACCGACTGAGTGTATTTCATTAGTGGTTTTTAAATGGTTTGAAAGTACAATTAGATCGGTAGATTGACCTTTTTTTGTAAGATCTTTTAGAGCTGAAAAAATTTTTCTGTGTGCCGGTCTATAGAAATCAATTTCATTGATGTTGTCAGAGACTTCATCCCATGCCTCGGGGGACAGCATGAGAGCACCTAATACAGCCTGTTCGGCTTCTAGACTATGCGGAGGAACTTTATCGATCAAGAGTTAACCCCCCCAAAAATAAAAGGACTTAGTTAAGTCTCAAACGACGTGGCTTAATGTTGTAGTTGTCGATTTTCTTTTTTAGAGTGTTTCTGTTGATACCAAGCATTTGCGCCGTGCGAACTTGATTTCCGTTGTGCGCTTTTAAAGAAAGTTCGATGAGTGGTTTTTCAACCTGCTCCATTACAAGACTGTATAGACCGTTTAATTCAACTTTAGTTTCTTTCTGTTGACGAAACAAAACTTCAAGTTTGCTTTTTACAAGCTCTTCTAAACTAACTTGAGTAAGGTTTGCAACAAGCATGTCACCTGTGTTTTGCAGCTGATTGTTTTGTTGGGGCTGTTGAATCGTATTGAAAGTATCGTTTGTTGTTTGCACTGTTTTACCTCATCTCCCATTAAGTGTTTCGGGCCAAATTACCTTATGGAGCTGAATTTGCAACCTTATTTCACAACCTGTGAATAAAATTTTATCAGCAAGCCAAGACTCTGAAATTTGTCCATAGCTAGGACTAAAGAGTATTTCACAATTTTGGAACATCTGATGTTTCGCAGCAAATTCTATAGCCCAATCAAAATCCTTCTCAGAACAGATAACAAACTTATATTCTGTTTGTCCGTCTCCAATAAACTCTAAGTTCTCCATACAAAAGGCATCAGGTTCTCCAGAGTCAGGAGTTTTGATATCAATTATTTTTTTCACCTCTTTCGGAAGGGCTTTGCAGTCCTTGTCTCCAGAGGTTTCTATTGAGCAAAAGTATCCTAATTTCAGTAACTTATCTAAAAGATCAAGAGATTCTTTTTGCAGTAAAGGCTCACCGCCTGTGAGACAAACTCGTTTACAGGGGTATTTTGAAATCTCTTCAATAATATCTTCAGAACTTTGTTTTTTACCCTCATAGTAAGCGTACTTTGTATCACAATAACTGCACCTAAGATGGCAACCAGAGGTTCTGATAAAAACTGTTGGAAGCCCTGTTAGACTAGACTCCCCTTGTACGCTATAAAAAATTTCGTTGATTTTAAGCATATAAACTCATAAATGAGGTTTTTTTTAAGATCAACTGGACTTTCAACGCATTCACAAAATTATATACATTACGTTATAATTACAGTGTGAAAACAAAAATTTTAAACTCAAAAGCTCGTTTCAATCTCATATCACTCTTTTATTTGGCTATAAGTGGTTTAACCGCACTATCGCTTATTTCCTATTCCCCAAGAGATTTGTCTTTCAATTCTAAAATTTACAATTGGTCTGAACCCTCCGAAAACCTATTTGGTTATATAGGGTCTTTTTTGTCTGATGGACTTTTACAGATTTTTGGTATTGGGGCGTGGGTTTTTGTACTCTTCTTTTTTTGGCTATTCTGGTCACGTGTTATATCCAAACAAAATAAAATTGATGGAGAAAAGATTTTATTTTCAATAGTTGGACTTTTAAGTTTCTGCTTGGCTTTTGGATTTTTTAAAAACTTTTATTTGTACGATGGATTTATTTTTTCTGGTGGCTGGCTCGGAATTAGAGGCTTTCAAGCTCTACATCCTATAGTAAGTAAGGGCGGGATTTTTACACTTGTATTGGTTGGTTTTGTTTTAACAACATTAGTTTTTTTAGAAAAATCTTTAGATGAAATTTTTAATGGAGCATCACTTTTAAGCTTTGGTTCAAACTCTGTCGAAAGATTTACTTCTTTTAAAAAAATATTTTACACTAGTAACCAAAATAAAAAAGAAGCTTCAGAGATTTCATCATCGTCTGTTTCGATCCAAAAAATCATTGGCGAAAAATTAAGATTAAAAAGAGAAACTGCAGAAATTGATACGTCTTTTATTGGTGAAGAAGAAGAAACTCAAGATTCAGAGCCTTTAAGAATGGATATGCCTGTTATAAAAAGAAGTTCTTTTAACGCCAATGAAAAGGTTCCAAAAGTTAAATCTAAATCTGATGAAGGTTGGGAGCTTCCGCCTATAGAGTACCTTGGAGAAGTTCCAGTAGAGGTTGCTTCACAAGTTAGAGATGATGAGATTCAAGAAAAAGCTAAGCTTTTACAATCAAAGTTAGAAAACTTTAATGTAAAAGGAAAAGTTACTGGAATAAAGACAGGGCCTGCCGTTACATTATTTGAATATAAGCCAAACGAAAATATTAAGATTTCTAAAATAACAGAGCTTGCCGATGATTTATCTTTGGCTATGTCTGCAGAGTCCATAAGAATCATTGCACCAATTCCTGGAAGAAATGTTGTGGGTATTGAAACTTCTAATTCAACAAGAGGGACGGTTTATTTAAAAGAAATACTTTCTACAAAAGATTTTTGGGATGATGAAGAGAATAAAATTCCTATTGGTTTAGGCAAAAGAGCTGATGGTCATCCTATGGTTGTTGACCTAAGAAAAATGCCACACTTACTAGTGGCTGGATCTACGGGGTCAGGAAAATCTGTTTTTGTTGTTTCAACCATAACGAGCTTATTAATGAGATATTCTCCGGAAGATCTAAGGCTAATAATGGTCGATCCAAAGCAAGTAGATTTAGCAGCCTTTGAAGATCTACCCCATTTGATACTTCCCATAATTAAAGAACCTAAAAAAGCAATTTCATCTTTAAGGTGGGCCATAAGAGAAATGGATAAACGCTATAGATCTATGGCGCACTTTGGAGTTAGAAAGCTTGAAGAGTTTAATGAAGCCGTTTTAGAATTGAGTGAAGAAGAAAAAGAAGACTGTGAATTAGAAAATTCAAAATTTGAAGAGTCAAAACTTTTAAATAAAACCTATTATTTTGAAAAACTTCCCTACATTGTAATTATTGTAGAAGAGTTTGGGGACTTGATGTCCATTGATAAAAATAATGTTGAAGCTGCTATTGTTAGATTAGCTCAAATGGCAAGAGCATGTGGGATTCATTTAATTTTAGCTATGCAATCTCCAAGAAAAGATGTGGTTACGGGTCTTATTAAAACAAATATTCCTGGGCGTATAAGTTTTAAAGTTGCGAGTAAAATGGACTCTAGAATTGTTTTAGATGAATCTGGTGCTGAAAGACTTTTAGCTCGAGGTGATATGCTCTTTTTGTCTCCAGGTGTTTCAAAACCAGTAAGAGCTCATGGGTCATGGGCTCCAGAAGATGTTATTTCTGATGTTGTTGAACATTGGAAAGATCAAGGTGAGCCCGAGTACTTGGTTGATTTAGAAGACAGCTCTTCATCAGGCGTATCTGGGATTTTAACAGAAGGTGTAAACTCTGAATTTGATGAACGATATGATGAAATTCTAGATTTTGTTTCAACTCAAAAAACTATTTCAGCTTCTTTGGTTCAAAGGCGATTTCGTCTTGGCTACCCAAGAGCTGCCAGAATAATTGAAGAAATGGAGTCACAAGGAATCATTGGTCCACAACAAGGATCAAAGCCTAGAAAAGTTCTGATTAATCCCATTGAGCACTAAAAATTTAAAAATGAGCAATTTATGTTGAAGAATGTATTAAAAAATAGACCAAAGTCTTATTACTTTTGGCCGAAGTGAACTTTAATTTAATGTAAACTCATACGATAATATAAGTAACATCAAAAAAGGTTATGCATCTGTGAAAAAAATATTAGCTATATCAATGTTACTCGCATTCAGTCACAAGTCTTTTTCTTCTGAGAATCATGAAACTATTTATTTTGGTTTTGACCGCAGTGCTGTTGAAGACAGTGGAGTGGAGCTTAACAATTACCCTGATGGTGAAACTGTATTTTGGATAAAAGGATATGCAGACACTACAGGTGCTGAGTCTTATAATATTGTCTTAGCTGAAAGAAGAGCAATAAATGTTAAGAACGCTATTATTAATAAATATAATCTTAATGAAGATCAGGTAAAAATAACGTCTTTTGGTGAAGATACAAATCCTAACTTGGCGAATTCTAGAAAAAGAAGATCTGAAGTTATAAGTGGTACAGCTGATGAAATAAGTAACCTTATGAATAACTATGGTTCAGATGTTGCTTCGAATATTTCAGATTACGATTCATCGACTACGGATTACACAACTTCTTATGATTCTTCTACTAATGATGAACCTTTAGTTGATGAGTCAGGTTCTTTTACTCCCGATGGTGAAGCTGATTTTGATAAGCCATACATTCAAGACTCTGCAATTAATGATATTGATCAAGAAACAGATGCTTTGATTGCTTCAGATGAGTACCCTTCTCCAGATCAAGACTCTAATTATAGTGACGACACTTTAAATGATGACGGAAGTAGCAGTGATAATGATAATTTTTTAGTTGGTTCAGCAATGGGTGCAGGCGCATTTGCAGGTAGATACTACTTAGGTTTGGGTTTTTACAATAACACTTTAAATTCAGAACAAATTAATTCAGGTGCAGAGACAGAATGGACATCTGGTTTGAATTATAATGTAGAAGGTCAGTATCAGTTTAAGCTTAAAAGCATATGGCTTGGTTTAAGAGCGTCTTATCATTTGCAGTCCTATGAAGTTGAATTAGATCCTACATTTGACTGGAATGAAGATTCACCAAATTTATTAAATGTTGCTTTAGTAGCTGATTATGAAAAAGAAAAATGGGGTCTTGGTTTAGACATTGATTACAATCAGGTTCCTCATGTTTTTGTTCAAGGAAATGATTTTGAAATAAGAGATGTTTTTATGTATGGTGTTACCTTTAGGGGCCAATACAAGTGGTTAGATAAAGGCAGGTACACATCACGTGCAGGATTAAATGTTGTTCTACCAATTGGTGGATCAGACGATATTGAGCCAGAAGGTGATTTAGGTTTTATTGGCTTTATTGATGTTGCAAGAGCTGAGACTCTAAAACATTACAGCTTAAATTTAAAGTTGTACGCCGGCCAAAAAAATTACGCCAATATACAAAATGAACAGAGTGAGCCTGTTGTAGGCCTTCTTTTTTCTTTAAATTCTTTAAATTGGCTTTAATAGCTAGGTAAAGTTCTTAAGTACATATTTCATTTCTTTTAAAGACCTTTGCGAAAGTTTGGGTTTTAAGCTAAATACCATCCAATGATTTGGCGAATATCTATTCTTTTATTTTTTAGTGTTTCTTGTGGTGTTAAAGGTGCGCCTGCTCCTAGGCAAAACGCAGCTTATATTTTTGATTCTAAAGGTCTCAATGAGACACCAACTACAGATCGTTCAACGAATGACAAAAAGAACAGTTCAAAAAGTAATGTTAATAAAATATATAAATAAATCCCCATTTTTAAACTGAAAGGAGATGTAAAATGAATCCAATCACCGGCGGTTTGATCACAGCCCTTGTTACTCCTTTTAATGATAAAGGTTTCATTGATTACAGTTCTCTAGATCTGTTAGTTAAGGATCAGCTTAAACAAGGTGTTGAAGGCTTTGTTGTGTCTGGAACAACAGCTGAGAGTCCAAATCTAAGTCGTGATGAAGTTGTAGAGCTTTTTAAGTTTATAAAAGAACGAGTGCCAAGCACATTTCAAATGATTATTGGTGCGGGGACAAATTCTACATCAGGGACTATTGATAATTTAAAGTTTTATGACTTTTTAGAGCCTGATGCTTATTTATTAGTCGTACCTTATTACAATAAACCATCGCAGCTTGGTTTGTTTGAGCACTTTAAAACAGCAGCAGGTTCTACTTGCCGAAATATTGTGCTATATGATGTGCCAGGGCGAACAATTGTGGATATCTCTGTGGAAACAACTCTTAAATTATCTAAAATAAAGAATATAATTGGGACAAAAGATGCTACCGGTGATTTAAATAAGTTGAAAAAATTAGTAGAGGTTTTAGACAAAGACTTTATTTTGCTCTCAGGTGATGATGCCACTTCGGCTGAATTTATTAATCTTGGCGGTCATGGGGTGGTTTCTGTGTTGTCTCATCTGGCTCCACAAGAGATGAAGAAAAGTTTTGCAGGTGAGTATGACTATTCTAAGTTGTTAGAATTAGCAGACCTTATTTTTACAGAACCTAATCCATGTCCTGTAAAGTCGTGTTTAAAAGAGATGTCTTTAATTTCTGATGATCATGTAAGACTGCCACTTGTTTCAACAACACTGCCTTTAAAAAAGAAGCTTGCTCAAGCCCTGAAGAATTTGGAGTTTATAAAATGATAAAAGTTGGTCTTTCAGGCTCTACTGGACGTATGGGGCAGGTTTTTGAAAAGCTTATTCTAGAATCAGAAAAATTTTCTTTATCAAATGTTTATAATAAGAACTCACCCCTTGAGTCATGGGTTCCAAAAGATATTGATGTGGTTATAGATTTTTCTTTGCCAGAAGCTTTAAAAGAGGTTTGTAAGTGGTGCAATATGCATAATAAACCTTTAATAACGGGCACAACTGGGTTTGAAGACATTAAAGATGTTGTTGATGTTACATCTTTAAAAATGGCAGTAGTTCACTCTGGAAACTACAGCCTCGGTATTGCCTCACTCATACAAAGCCTTAAATCATATAAGGTTTTTTCGCATGAGGCTCGTATTTGGATTGAAGATTATCACCATCAAAATAAAAAAGACTCACCAAGTGGAACGGCTATAAAAATTTCTGAAGCTTTAAAAAGTTTTACAGCCACGAAGCCTATTAAAATTAATGACGTAAGAGCAGGCTCAATTTTTGGAATTCATAAAGTTCATATGGCTACAAATGAAGAATGGGTAACTCTTACTCACAGAGCTTTAAGCCGTGAGGTTTTCGCTAAAGGTGCCCTAGAATTAGTCAGTTGGATTAAGGGAAAAACGGCTGGCTTGTACACATTGGAAGATTTTTTAAATCATGAGGTTAATAAAAATTGATTCGATAAACTCTTAAAACGGATCAATCTAAGTGCATTATTAATGCCTGATTATATAATATAGTTATAATTTACTTTTAAGTCTTTAGGTAGAATCAGAGCTGGACAATTAAAAGAACATAGCCAAAGATGTGAAAAAAATAAGAGGCAAAAATGAAATTTTTTATAGATTCAGGTAGTGTTGAAGAGATCAAAGACGCAAATACTTTTGGTTGGGTTGACGGTGTTACAACGAATCCAAGTATTGTTGCTAAGTCAGGTGTAGATTTTAAGACTCTAATTAAAGAGATATGTCAGATCGTTAAAGGCCCAGTTTCTGCAGAAGTTTTAAGCACAACTGCAGGAGATATGGTCACTGAAGGTGAGAGTCTTGCTAAAATTGCTGACAACGTTGTTATTAAAATTCCGCTGACAGCAGAGGGATTAAAAGCCACTAAGGCTTTTTCTGAAAGAGGTATTCAAACAAACGTAACCTTATGTTTTCAACCTATCCAAGCTCTTCTTGCTGCAAAAGCAGGAGCTACAATGGTTTCTCCATTTATTGGTAGACTTGATGATATTGGCACTTCTGGTATGGCGATGATAAGTGAAATCAGACAGATCTATGACAACTATGGTTATGAAACTGAAATTCTTGCTGCGAGTGTTAGGCATTCAATGCATGTTTTAGATGCAGCTTTAGTTGGAGCAGACATCTGTACTCTACCTTTTAAGACAATGAAGCAACTCGTTAATCATCCACTTACGGATAAAGGCTTGGAGCAGTTTTTAAGTGATGGTGCAAATCTAAAAATCTAAGGGGGAAGAATGAAAATAGTTATAAGCTTAGTACTTCTTTGCCTAGTCGGTAGTTGCGCTACTCTAGGTGTTGAGAGCATGAGTAGTCTTGACTACCCACTTGCTGATATACAAAAAGGGATTAAGAAAGCTATGCCTATCCCTTTTAAAAATGTATCTCGTGATGGGAGAGCTTTTGAAAGTTACCCATTTATTAGAGATGGTAAAAAGTTAGCTCTTGCTAGAAATCAAGATGAAAGAGGAATGGCAAGTATAGAGATAAGAGGTTCTTCGAGACCCTATACTGTAGATGTATCAATTGAACTGCAAGAGGCAGGCAATCCAAACTCTGTTCAGAAGAATTTTAGAACTGTAGGTTATGATGAGGTTATGGCACGAATAGTTTTGGCTAGGCTAAAATCCTACCTACAAGGGTCTAAAAAGAGTCTAGATGTTGTTGACGATGTCAGAATCTTCTAGCTAGACTATTCACTATGTTTGACTACCCTGTTTCGAAAGCTGTCTTTTGTTTGCTGTTGTTTAGCACACCTCAATCTATTGAGAGTGTTACAAGCATGAGATTAAGGGGAGTTTCTATTTTAGCTGACAGAACCTCTCCAGCACTTTCAGCGGTTCAAGATGTTTTGAGTCTTAAGGATTTAGAATTTGAACATAACCAAAGACGACAAATTAATACCACGTCTCCAATAAAGAAAATTGAAAAGATTAAGTTAAAAGGTATCAAAATCAGTTCCAATAAATTAATGGATGTTGATTTTGAGTCTGTAGCTTTAAGTGGTGAATCAATAGATGTTGAGCATTTTTCTAATAAATTTTTAAAGAGTAAAAATTATAAAACACTACCAAGAATGTTAGCTTCTGATATCAAAAGGTATTCTAGTGCAAAAGATGAAGCCTCAACTTCTTCTAGCTCTATTGAAATTACAGATAATGATTCAAAAGTTTTATCAAGCGGCGTTTTAGTTAGTCGTTTGGTAAAAGATAGTAATGATTCTGAAATTGAAGCCTTAGTCGAAGAAAAAGCTTTTAAAGTAAGCAAAGATATATCTGCACTTACTGTAGCTAGTAAGCGTATTCAAAGTGTTAGAGGCACTCTTAGTTTAGAGGGTGGATCTTTTTCAAAAGCAGAATCTTTTAGCTACTACGTTGAAAGAAAGCACATGGGTAAAACATTTGAGACGACGACCATTCAAGGGGATGCGAAAAATTTTAAAATGGATCTTTCAGGTGATAAAGGTTTTATTTCAGCTGAGCTTAGAAGTTCTCAAGGCGAAATATTGGCCTATGGTGAAGTTGATTTAAGTAGTGGTGATACTCAAAATTTAGATTTAATTTTAGAACCATCAGCTGGCTTGTTTGCTGGACAGGCTTTTTCTCAAAACTCACTTGCTAATAATAAAACTGCAGTCAAAGAAAACCCTTTAGCAGAAAGTAAAACCATTGTTGCTGGAGTAGATGGAACACTTGTTTCTGATGCTGAAGGTTTTTTTGGTGATTCAAATTTATTTTCTTCAAAGTCTGATTTTTTAAGTTCAACATTTAAAAAAGGCTTTTGGCCTACACTTAGTTTGTCAGAGTCTGGAAAAGCCTACTATCCGAGATTAATAAAAAGAGATGTTATTGATAGGTTAGAAGTAGATTTAGATCCCTTTGGTGAAGAGGTCTCAATTGAGAGTTTACTATTAGGTAAAGTAACATTTAAAGGTTTGAATCGAAGTGGACTTAAAGTTGAGATTTTTAATCAAGGCTATCAGGAGCCAGTTTACTTTAATAGAAGTGGACGTCCTGACACATCACTTAAGCAAACGTCAACTCACGGTGGTTTTGTTTTTGCAAATTTACCAGATGGTGGATACTTGGTTCAAGTTGTGCAAAGCGAGAAGGTTGTTGCTCAAAAATGGTTTGTTGTTAAATCTGGTCATATCTCTAGAGGCCAGATCGAGTTAAAAGAACGCGATGCACGTCTTGTGTTTTTAGAGTCTTATCCTGTATTAAAAACAGCTCGTAATAGAAATGAAATTTACGTTCGCGAATTAGGCCTGGATAAAGAAGATACTATTAATATTGATAGTCTTGAAGCTGAGATTAAAGGTTTAGAGTTAAAATCAAGAACTCAACCATCTCTTACTGTTTTAGAAGTTTTGCTAGCAAACAGTAATGAAAGTAAATTAAGAAATCTAGTAGTCCTTCCTTCAAAATCAAGTCGTATAGCTTTAAAGCATGTGAGTAGCAGTTGGTTAAATTCTTTTTTAAACAGACAAAGATCAAACCGTACTTCAAGTTTAGGCTTAATTGTTGGTTTTATTGAAGACAAAGATTTTGAGGTTTTAAAAGACGTAACAGAGGCTGTTTCAGCAAGTTCTGAAATCTTTTACTTTAATCGTCAAGGACAACCAACTTCAAAAGGTGAAAAAGGTGGGGGCTTTGTGATAACAAATACAAAGCTTGGTTTCCAACCCTTAGTCATTCGTTTAGAGGAAGATAAATTTTTAAATAAAGTTGTATTTACAAGTTCAAATTCTGTATCAGTTTTTTAATTTACTGCTTTTTAAAGAGTTTATCTTATCTTGATATCCTATAAGATAACTTTCAACAGAAGAAAAGACTTGTCCATTTGAGTCTGTAGCTTTAACAATTGCTGCTAAGGTTTGTCCATCTACGGCTAACTCTTCACTAAGATCAAATCTAACTGTACCAGAAGATTCTATGTTTTTTTCAAAAACCAATGTTTTACCAGTAGAGCTTTTATGAAATATTTTAACCTCAAGTGTTTTTATATCTTCTGCACCAGTTTCAATAAGAACTTCATTTTGAGAAATAAATGAAATATCCAAACCTCTTACTAACTTTTGAGTGTGGTTGTGATTTTTAGAAAAATTAGTGTGAGCTAGATGTTTCTTATAATTCTTGTGTTTAGCACAAGCTGAAAGAGACAATGCGAGGAGGAGTACTGTAATTATTTTCAAAATAAAATTCCTTTTCTGTATCCTGGAAATGAATAGATAAATGCAGGTGCTGGATCATCAGCTAAAACTGTATAGTCAGTCCTAACCATAACAGCAACTAAGTAGTCGCCTGGAGGTAGAGTGATAGTTGAAGTAGAGGTTCCTTGTTGAATAAATTGACTAAAGTTAACGTAGTTAGAATCAAATATAAAAAATTCTAAACTACCACCAGTCGCCGAATCATTCGTTCCTACTGTTAAACTAATATCTCTTGTCTGATTTAGAGTTAATGTATGAAAATTCACATTTCTAAAAACATTAGATTGGCTAATGGTTGTTGCTGGTGGAAAAAATGGCCCTTCAAGTGTATACTCATCAGTTTGTCCAATAAGTGAAAATTCAATTTGCATTCCATACATGCCTCGAAAACTTTGATTTTGATCTATTTGAGGGTACGTCAT
Source organism: Bdellovibrionales bacterium (assembly GCA_023301025.1). GTDB lineage: Bacteria > Bdellovibrionota > Bdellovibrionia > Bdellovibrionales > UBA1609 > JALZUR01. The sequence goes on from JALZUR010000024.1 coordinate 55,031, forward strand.
GCCTTCATTGTTTAAAAGATTTCTCCAAGTGCTATTGAATGTTGTTTCGTTTGCAGGGATATCGCCATTTGCAAACATAGATGTTAGTAAAAGACCATGAGTTCTGAATGATGCCCCTGCAGTGTTAAAACCTGTTGATGTCGTATTGGCAAAGGCTTGCCAGAAATTTTCAAAGTTATCAGAAATTGTATCAAATGCATTTTCAGGTGCTGATTGAGATGTTTCAGTGTCGTAAATATCCCAAAGAAATCTTGCTACAGCAAACTCTCTAAAGTCACCTTCGCCTGAAAAAGTAGTTAAATCATTTGTACCACTTTCTAAGCCAAAGCTAAGTAGGATACCAGTGTTTCCATCAATATTTCCACGAGTGTCTATAACTGAAGACTGCTCGTTAATAACACCTTGAAAAAACTGTGCAGCTCCCTCTGACCAAGCAAGTCTAGGATCAATAAGTTGATTTCCGTTATGTGCACCACCAGGGCTATCAGTTCCGCTGATGTTGCTTTCTAGAAAATGAAAGTATTCATGTGTGATTATTGAAGGGTCAAAGTGATCAGTGTCAGCAAAATTTATATCTCCATTTTCTCCACCTAAAATAAAAATTTTATTAGCTGTTCTTGAAAAATAAGAAAGACCAGATGAGGCACCAACATAAATTGAGGGATTAAAACCTGCCGCCCAATAGATATCGGCTTTTGGAATATCATTTAACCTTACAGAACCAAAAGAATTCACAATTAAAGGCTGAAGCCTGTCATATGTTGTATGAATATTGTCTAAAATAAAAAAAGCTCCACCAAGAACTGTATTTTTAGCTTCAGCAGTTATTTCAATATTTGAACTATTTTCTGTAGCAACAAAATTATAATCCAGCGAATAAAGTTCATTGGTTTCAGGTGCTATAAAAACACTAGCTTTGTTGAAGTTATTGTTAGAGCGACTGTAGACTCTTAAAGTGTGAGCACGGTTTAACCTAGGAACTTGAAAAGAGAACTCTCCACTTTCATCAGTCTCCCCACATTGAACAATTTCATCAGCACCGTTTAGCACTTCGTACTGTGCATGTTTTATAGGTCGTGGGGTTGATGAAACATCACCTAAACCCTCTTGACCTGGAGTAAGATCGATCTCTCTATACAAAAAATTAGCTACACCTTGAATGGTGACAGTTTGTGAAGTGTAGTTGATCACTTCACTGCAATAGTCCCTTTCATCAGGACTTAAGTCAGATGGTGTCCAGTCTCTAGATGCAATATCATTTACAACACTTGAAGTTGAAGTGTTAAAGCCTCCGCAAGATATAAGTGTTAAAACACAGGCGCTTGAAATAAAAACAGAAGATATCCTTTTTAACATGTAATCTTATCGTAAAAACTGAGAAATAAATGAATTTTTTTTGAAAAACTATAGCTGTCTCAAAGTGAGAAAAAATCCTAGTTTTAGACACAAATTAGAGTTAGCCTAATATTAAGAGGGCATTATCTATGATCCAAGGTAAAAATAGTGAATTTGTGTGTGATGGGCAAAGATATCATATTCAAACTGAGTATCTTGATACAGAAAAAGAAAAACTTTTGCTTTCGCAGGTTTTCTTAAAAGGGCAGGTTGTTTATCAAAAAGAGCAAAAAGTTCTAGAGAAGACTAAAGTTGAAGTTGATAAACTTCACAACTACGTTATTTCAAATATAAAAGAGATGATCTTATGAACCTTAAGCCTTTTTTTTCTGGAGTAATTATTGGTGGAGTTCTTTTTTCATCAGCCCTTGTTTTTGCAAATAGTCGTTATGATTTTTTAAGGCTATATGCTCAGATCTTTAATTTAGTTGAAGAAAATTACGTAGAAAAAGTAGAAATAAAAGAACTCGTTGCAAACTCAATAAGAGGACTATTAGGAAGATTAGACGCTTACTCTGGTTATCTTCCTGAAAAAGAGTATAAAAAATTTAAAAAAGAATCCCGTGGTGATTTTACAGGTCTTGGTTTAGAGCTTTCACTTAAAAACAAAATGCTTAATGTTGTTAGTGTAATGGAAGACGCACCAGCATGGGATGCTGGTGTTCTACCTAAAGATCAAATCGTTGAAGTTAATGGAAAAAAGATTTATGCTCTCGATTTTGTAGAAGCTACAAAATATTTTAAAGGAAAAGTTGGGCAAAGACTTAAAATAAAGGTCATAAGGCTTGGTCAAGATAAACCAATTGAAATTAAACTTAAAAGAAAAAAACTTAACTTAAAGCCTGTAAAGTTAGTACTCAAAAAAGAAGATCTTTTAGTTGTTAGGATCACAGGCTTCACAACAGGAAGCTTTCAAGAGTTTAAAAGTCTTTTAGATAAAGAAGATTTTAAAACGCTTGTGATTGATCTTAGAAATAATCCAGGAGGCTTATTAAATGAAGCTGTGGATATGGTAGATTTATTTGTTGAAGAGGGTGTTATTGTTAAAACAGTGTCTAGGAACAAGGTGGATGAGGTTAGCTTTGCTCATAAGAAACAAACGCCGTATTCTGATAAAAAAATATTTTTACTCATAGACAACTCCTCAGCAAGTGCAAGTGAAGTGTTAGCTTCGGCTCTAAGAGATTTAAAAAAAGTAAAACTTATTGGTCAAAAAAGTTATGGAAAAGGTTCCGTACAATCTGTTGTCTCTTTGCCTGACAATCAAGGCGGTGTTAAACTAACGGTTGCAAGATACTTTACGCAGTCAGAAAAGATGATAGATAAAAAAGGTCTAAAGCCAGATTTTAAATGGGATTCAAAAGGTTTATCTTCATATCCAAGAAAAGATATTGAGAATGACACACTTTTAAATTGGGCTTTAGAAATTGTTTCTAAGAATAATAAATAAAAGCTTTAGATTAAAGATTTTAAAAATTAGCTCTAAACACAAGCTTAATACGTGACACTGTGATTTCAAATAAGACGTATTCATTCAATCGAAGGTGATTCTGATTTGTCTTGATCGATAGGTTGTGCATTTAAAGATTCTGTAAATGTTTCTATAAGAACAGCCTCTTGAGCAATTTGTAAAACTTCATCCTTATCTTTACATTTACAGTCATCTTTTAAATTAAGATTGCTAATGACAATTGATGAAAAATTAGTATCTGAATCTAAAAGATCAGCCTTAGCATTGAAACTAAAAATTGATAGAATAAGGAAACACAAAAAACATATATTTTTCTTATGAGAGATCATTTAAAAAAGCTCCTTAAGTTCAGGCACATATTCAGTGGTATAACCAATATTAGCATCAAGAGTTTTATAAAATCTGGCAACGCTAAGAGCTGATATTAAAGATTTATTTTTCTTAAGTTTAAACACATAAGTTTTATTTTTAGATTTAAGATCTAGAGATTCCAATCTTTTTTTACTGTAGTTAAATTGAATTTGTTTACCACTGTTTAGTTTAATCTTTGCAGGTATTTTCTTATTGTAAAGAAAACTAGCTTGAAATCCTGATGAGTTTTTTAAATTAATAATTTTGTTATTACTGTAAGTTAAATTTACTCTTTTCTTTGTTTTCTCATAATAAATTTTTGAAATTTTATTATTAGAGTAAAAAAGTGTGGCTTTTCCATCTATTGGAGAAATAAGTGATTTTATTTTATTATCTCTATAAAGTATTCTTGTAGAATCTTTTAATGTCTTTTTTGCAAGATTTTGATCTCTGTCAAATTTAAATTTTTCATACTCTTGTTTATTTTCTAGCTGTCGTACTTTAAACTTAGAGTCATAGCCTATAAGATAATATCGATTCTTTTTTTCACAAATATTGAATAGTGATACTTTAAAAGTATTCAAGTTTTTTGATGATTTAATCTTTTTATAATTATAGGTTTCTCCACACCCTTTATTATTTTTAATACTTTTGATCATATTTCCAGAATAAGACAGTCTTAAAAAAGTTTTATCAGAATAAATTTTCACGAGTTTATTATTTTTATATTTATAGTTATAAACTGTTATAGGTTTATAAGACGTGAAAGATTTTATTTGATCGCCTCTATAAACAAATTTTGCTAGATTCTGATTTTTACTTTTTATCTGAACTACTTTATTAGATTTTTTGTATAAAACAGTTTCAATCTTACCATTTCTTTTAAGTTTAATCTGTTCATCTGTTGCTTCAATGCTCCAGCACTTAGCTTTATTGCATATTTGAACAAGTTCTCCAGTTGTATTGAAGGTGTAAACTTTAGAATCAGCTTTGTATGAGATTTTATTTTTTTCTGATGTTAATAATTTTTGTTTTAAAACTCTTGTGCAATAAACGATAGATTTATTTGTACTGTTGTACCTTTGATCTAACTCTGAACATGTGGATTTTCCGACAAGACCGCTAAAGCTGCTATTCGTATTTAATGTAAAGTTCATCGATAAAAAAGAGTTCAATTTTACTTCGTTAGTTAAATAAAATTGACCTGTTGTTAAATTTACCTCTGCTGACACATTTGCCCCAATTAATAGAATAAAAAGTATATATATTTTTTTCATCTGAATTGTGCTGAAACTCCAAAGTATATGACTCTATTGTCTTCTTCTTGATTTTTAATATTTCGATAAGAGAGAGCATAGTTTAAAGAGTAAGGATCATTGTTATTATAGCCAAAGCCTACTTCATCTATTTTGTCTGTGTAGTCTATCTCAGAATCTGTCTGTGCATTAGCTCTACTTGATCTTACATAGCCTCGGTAATTGTTTGAACTGATACCTAAATCAATATTTTGCCTTTTTTTGCCATAACTAGCACTTGCATCGATACTCTGATTTTGTGTTTCATAAGAGAGTTTTCCAAAACCGTGAAGGCCTTCACTTGTGTGAGCTATTCCAAGACAAACGTTTGTTGTAACTCGAGTATTGCATGCACTTATATCTACTTTATGAACAACGCTTCCACTGCTGAAATCAAATTCACCTTTCGTATCAATGCACACACTCCCAGGGCAACTAAAATCAACTAGTGCTGCTCTTATATATGATTTCTCTTCAAGAGGACTAAAATTAAAATCAACTGATTGATTAAATCTGTTAGTTTTTCCTCGACCTTTAATTTTTATAACTCCAAGTGCTGCTTTTTCTTGAAACTTTCTACTTGTGAGAACACCAAAGCCTTGACTAATATGTGCTCCATTTATTTTGAATTCAAAAGGTTGAGCTGTTCTGTTTTTAATATCATCAGGATTTCCAAGTCCACCACGTAGAGTAATTCCATTACTTGGTCGTTCAAGAAAGTTGCTATCAAAACTCATAGAGTTTAGTTTATTCTCAGGATCATCATTGATGATAATTTTCCCATCGTCAGTAACAAGACCTGAATACTTTTGACCATCATATTCAATTTCAGCTTCTTCGATACCAGCGATAATAGTATTCTTAAATTTTTGAAGATACTTTCTTAATTTATTAATATTTTTTTCTTTACGAACTTGTTTTTTGATTGCTTCAGGCAATAGATTGTAAATTGATTTACTTAGACGAGTTCTTACATCACACTCTACAATTATTTTCATTTTTAAATCATAAAGCTCATCATTGGTAATATTATTCTTTATTCCAAATTCACTTAAGGCTTCATAAATGCTCTGGCTGTTTGAGGGCTTGTTTGAACAATCAGACCATGAGTTTTGTGAATAAACTAAAATAAGAAGGTAAAATACTATACGTCTCATCGACTTGTATTTTCCCAATTTTATTGCGTTTGAGCCAGCCTTACTAAACTTAGGTCTAGCCTAAGTTTAGTAACTGTATTGGTAAACTATGCTTCTATTGTGGCTTTATCCTTAAGGTAAGATAATACTTTTTCTTCCATAAGTTTAAATTCTAACTCACTTTGCTTTTCAGGGCCTGAATAGTAACTTTTAATCTTATCCATCGCTATGTTTGTTTTGTCAGACAGGTCTGCAAAGTAACTTGTGATGTCTTCAGGGGTTGGTTGCAGTTTTTCTTGTCTAGCCAAAGATTCAACTAGAAAAGATGTTTTTACACCTTTGATAGCATCAGTTTTGTAGTTGTCTTCCCATTTTGAGTGGTAGTCTTCAATTTCACCTTTTGGCATGCCTTGCTGGATAAGCCTTTGCTCTGTATTCATTCTTAGACTTTTAACCTGCTCATCAACTAAGGCTTGGGGAATGTCGATGTCATGAATCTCTTCAAATTGAACTAAAAGAGCTGTATTAAGTTCAGCCTCTGCTTTTTGCTTGGCTTGTGTCTCAAGTCGTTCTTTAATTTGGTCTTTAAAAGCCTTAAGGCTATCAACTCCAGCCATTTCTTTTGCGAACTCATCATTAAGTTCAGGCAAATCTTTTTTATTGATAGACTTTAAAGTAACCAGAAAGTCTACGCCTTTTCCAGCAATTTCTTTTTGAAAATAATCTTCAGGAAAGTTTAGTGAAAGTGTTTTTTGTGCTCCCACTTTCATGCCTAATATGCCATCTTCAAAACCTGGAATTAAGCTGTTTGACCCAAGCTCTAGTAGAAAATCATTAGCAGTTCCGTTATCGAGTGCTTTCCCAGTTTCTGTCATTGTTCCAGCAAAATCAATTTTTACCCAATCTTTTTCTTTTGCAGGTCTTTCTTCAAAAACTGCAACAACTTCTGCTTTTTGAGCTCTAGCTATTTCTAACTCTTTTGTAACGTCCTCATCTTTAACTTCATGACTAGGGGCTTTAACCTTAATTTCAGAAAGTGATTTTAGAGTGATTTCAGGGCGTACCTCAAACTCTGCTGTAAAACTGAAGCCACCATTTTTTTCTTCATCAGCATTTGGCTTTTGATCCATATCAATCTTCGGCATAACAATTGGTGTTAGATCATGCTCTTTAAGAGCTGATATATAATTGTCATTTACTAAAGTTTCTAAAACTGACTGAGAGGCTTTTCCGCCGTAGGCAGCTTTTATCTGCTCCATAGGGGCTTTGCCCTTTCTAAAGCCTTTAAGGTGTGTTGTTTTTTGTATTTTTTGAAGCTCTACATCAAGGGCTTTAGCCACCTCTTCAGGTGTTACTGAAATTTTAAGTTTCTTCTTTAGACCAACATTTTCGATCAATTCTGATTTCATCTTTTATCTTCCTTTATGTTTGAAGAAGGTATAAAAAAAAAGACCTTCATATGCAACCATTTGGAGCATAAATAGAGCGATCATGGTCAACTCTACAGGGATAGTTTAAAGTTTTGATATGTCTTTGTATTTTGTTTCAGGAAAAGGCGGTGTTGGAAAAACCCACCTTGCTGCATCTTTAGCCTATCAAATATCTCAAAAGGGCCGCAAAGCCCTTTTGGTGGAGTTTTCACATCTTAGCCTCTATTCTGAATTTTTTTCACGCTATGTAGGTTTTGAGGGGACTTCTTTAGGACAAAACTTATTCGTATCCTCATGGACTGGACTAGATTGTCTTTCAGAGTATGTAGGGTCTGTAGCAAAATCTAAAAAAGCTGCAAATATTTTTTTAAAAGTACCAGTTCTTAAAAGTTTAATTGAGTCAGCCCCTGGTCTAAAAGAGATTTCAGTTTTAGGTAAGCTCACCTCAGATTATCGAAAAGAAATAGGTCTTAAAACACAGTATGACGACATTGTTTTTGATGCCCCATCAACAGGTCATTTTATGTCTCTTCTAAAAGTTCCTTTTGGCCTTAGAAAGACTGTTGGCATAGGGCCTATGTACAAGCAATGTGAAAGTATTTTAACCTGTTTAGAACATTCGGATAAAGTAAAGTTTTTAATTGTAAGAGATAAAAGTGCTTTTTCTAATAAAGAAGCTAAGGAGCTTGAGGCTTTTATTACTAAAAATTTTCCAGAGAGAAAAGATTCAGTGTATTTAACCAATTTCTTAGACGAAAATTGCAATAGTGCAGATACTGATCATAATAAAAACTTTAAGTACTCTCCGAGTGATATGGGATGGTTTGTTTCGGCTAAGAGTCTGTCTCACAATTTTGAAGGACTCATTGATGCCTGAACAAAAAGTTAAGATTTTTATTGGGCCTGGTGGTGTTGGTAAAACAAGCTTATCAGCTTCTTATGCTTTAAATCAGAGCAAAAAATTTCCAGATAAAAAATTTAAGCTTATAACAATAGATCCTTCAAAAAGGCTTAGAGACATTTTTTCAATGAAGAGTTTGGCTGTTGAAAAAGAGATCTCTCACAATTTAAATGTTTCTTTAAATCATAGAGATCAGCTGATGAAAGCATTTTTAGAAACTTCGCTTTCTGAAAATGATCTTCTTGATGATTTTTATAAGAGCAAAATTTTTAAGTCTCTGTTAGATGACCTATCTGTAGCACAAGAGTTTACTACTTTTTTTGAACTTGTTACTACATACAATAAATTTTATTACGATGAGATAATCATTGATACTCCACCGCTACAAAACACAGCCGACTTTATGAGCTCTGTAAATAAATTAGAAAGTCTATTTTCTTCTAAACTTATTTCTTTGTTTTTTTCTGGAAGTACTCATGAGGGTTTACTTAATAAAATGATTTACGCCTCAAGAACTATGTCTTTTGGTCTCTTAAAAAATTTAACTGGAAGCAACTTTGTAAATGAAATTGATCTGTTTTTTAAAGTTACAGAACTGTTACGAGTAAAAATACTTGATACTTTAGATCAAAGTAAATCCATTTTGTTTGATCACTCAATATTTTATCCTGTTTGCAACTGCACAGAGCTTTCTTTAAAAGCTCTGAACTATTCGCTTCTTGATTTAAAAAACAATAAAAATTTAAAATTTGAAAAAGCCTTCGTAAATAAATATGAAGAAAAGCACAACCAACCCATCAAAAATGCCCTTATTGAGCTTCGTAAAAATATTGATACAGAGGCTATTTTGACCTCTAAATCAAAGTTAGAGAGTCTTGATGAAATCAGTACTTTACTGCATAACAAGCTTTAAAGGTGAATTTAAAAAAGAGTTGCAATTATGAGAGATGAAGTAAAATTTTTAATTAAAACAAAACTAACTGTTGTGCCTTTTTTAGATGGGTTGACACTCTTACTAAAAGGTTTTGGTCATTGTTTTAAAAGTTTAAAACTCTTTTTCTTGTGTTTTTTACCAGTTTTAGTTTCTTCCGTTCTTCTGTTTTCTAATTTTAATTGGCTGTATGATACGTTTTTTAATTTTTTAAAAGATTTCTTAATAAATGAATCTAGCTATACTTATTTTGGAGGGGCTGTAGTTTTAACAATTTTCACTTTTTTTATTAAGTTTTCGTGTTTTTTAATTTTGATTCTTCTTTTTTACATTCTTTTACAAATTTTATACATTCCATTTTGCTCATTTATTTCAGAGTCTATATTAAAGAAAAAAGGCATAATAGACTTGAATTCATTTAAAGACATTCTTGCTTTCAATTTGAAGATGTTTAAGGTGGGTCTTTTTAAAGCTGTAATTGTAAGCTTAGTTGGATTTTTCTTATTTTTATCATCGTTCCTCCCTGTTTTGGCCGTCTTGCCATTATACTTTGGATTTCTTATTCTTTCTTATGACAGTTTTGATTATGGTTTAGAGCTTTATGGTTTAAGTTTTAGCGAAAGACGAGCCTTTTTTAGAAGATTTTTTTTAATGATTAATGGGCATGCCTTAATTTTATTTTTATTAAGTTTCATCCCAGGGGTGATACTACTTACTTTGCCTTTTTCTGTAGCTGGTGCCAGTCTTACTTTAGGAGAAATGTATGAACAAAAATGACTCTATCAAATCAAAGTTACATGATTTATTTATAGAAAAATCAGATAAAATAGATAGTTGGTTTAAAAGTAATATCTCTAATGAAGAGTACCCTTTTTATTGTAGTTTTGATATCAGAGAGTCAGATCATAAAATGGCTCCAGTAGATGCAAATATGTTTCCTGCGGGATTTAATAACATTTGCCAAGATGATAGAGACGCTATGGGAGAACTCTTAGATCGTTGTATGAATTTTAAAGACCTTAACTTTAAAAATATTGGTATTTTCTGTGAAAACCATAAAAATAATTTGTACTACTGGGATAACGTACATGCTTTAAAAGTTTTATTCGAGGAAAAGGGTTTTAGCGTATTTATTTTAATTCCAGAACTTGTACCTGAACAACTAGGTTTAGAGTCTGCCAGTGGACATTTGGTAGAGTTTTCAAAACCTGTTTTAAAAAATTCTAAAGTTTTTGTAGGTGAGCAAGAGCTTGATTTTATTTTAATAAATAATGACCTTTCATCTGATTATGACAGTTGGATTAAAGAGGCGTCTACCAAAATGCTTCCCCCAATTGAAATGGGATGGAACAAAAGAAACAAGCAAAGTTTTTTTGATCATTATAATCAAGTTGTTGAAGAGTTTTCTGATTGTATTGGTATTGATAAAAATCATTTAAGTTTGGAAACACAAACATTTAATGAGTTTGATATAAATGAGAAAGAAAGTTTGCTTAAGCTTAGCGAGCTAGCTGAGTCTTTAAACGATGATCTTAAATCTTCTTATTCTCAAAGTGGTTTTGATGAAAAGCCTTATCTTTTTGTAAAAAATAACCGTGGAACCTATGGTCTTGGAGTTTTAGAAGTTACTGAGCCAAGTGATATTTTAAGTTGGAACTATAAATCTAGAAAAAAAATGAAAGCTTCTAAAGGTGGCGGAGGAGTTTCCTCTGTTATTGTTCAAGAGGGAATACCGACAACTTTAAAAGCTGATGATTCTCCCGCTGAAGCCGTTATTTATTTACTAGGCTGTGGTTTAGCTGGTGGTTTTTTACGAACCAATAAAAGAAAAGACTCTTTTGACAGTTTAAATGCGCCAGGTGCTGTGTTTGAAAGAATGTGTTTTTCTGATTATGAATTTGAAAAAGAAGACAGAAGTTTAGAAAATGTTTATGGAATTATTGCTCGTCTTGGTGCCTTAGCCTTAAGTCGGGAAATTAGAGAGATGTTAAAATAAACTCATCGTTAACTAGACAATTATTTAGTAGAATTTGACTAGAAATCTCGAAGCTTTATCCTAGTAGAGTGAAAAGTATTAATGTAAAATTTATTTTTGTAGCAATTGGTCTTGTTTTTATAAGTGTTCTTATTTGGATTTATCTAAGTAATGATGATAGTAGAGTTCCGGCCTCTCTTCTAGATCAAAAAGAGCTCCCCGAGCTGTCTTTTATAGATGATGGTGAAAGAATTTTTTTTGAGTTTCCAGAAGACTATAATATTTGTGATGAAGGTAAAAACCTTCTAATAGTTCTAGAAGCAAGAAATGTAGCTGTACTTTCTGAAACAGAGCCGCACATTCAGATACAAGTTACGAATAGTTGTGAGACTCAATTCAGAAGCCCTGTGTTTACTAGGTACTTTTGTGATGAAGGTCTGGACTATGAAGAGGATGAAGGAACACTTTATAAAATGATTAACGGTCTAGGGTTTTTTCCAAAAGAATGGTCTTTTAAAGGTATGTTTGTTGGAGATGTTGAAGTTTCTATGAACAATCAGCCTTTTATAGAAGACTATATTTTTAGCTGCGAAGAGTTTTAAAAAAACCATACATTTCGTGTATGGCTTTTAGTTCTAAAAACATAAAAAATACTTTCTATGCGTTTTTAACGTACTCATAAAATGAGCGTACTAAAACGCCTGTAGCTCCGTTTGAAGCGTGATAGCTTTTCCGTTTTGAAGCGTTCCAAGCTGTTCCTGCAATGTCTAAGTGAGCATATGGTACATCTTTTAAAACAAACTGCTCTAAAAATGCAGCAGCTGTTGCAGAGCCTGCGCCTCTAAATGAAGCTAAGTTTGAAAGATCAGCATAGGATCCTTGCATGTCACTAACGTGATCATCAGTTAAAGGCATGCGCCATAAGTTTTCACCAGAAATTATAGAGGTCTCATTAATCTTTTCTGCAAGCTTATCATCTCTTGTAAAAAATCCTGTATGACTATTACCCAGAGCTACAACCATTGCACCTGTGAGTGTTGCTGTTGAAAGTATTTCTTTTGCTCCAAGTTCGCTAGCGTAAACAAGCGCATCTGCCAAGATCAAGCGACCTTCTGCATCTGTGTTTAAAACTTCTATAGTTTTTCCATTTCGTGCCGTAAGAACATCGCCTGGCTTAACTGCAGAAGCTCCCAGTAGGTTTTCTGTTGAAGGGATTAAGGCAATAACATGAGCTTTTAGTTTCATGTCACAAATAAGTTTCATTGCACCAATGACAGATGCGCCACCACACATATCATAGCGCATCTCATCCATTTTAGCAGATGGTTTAATTGAAATACCGCCAGCATCAAACGTAAGCCCTTTACCTACAAGAACCGTAGGAGTAGATTTTGCTTTTAAACCCTTAGGTTTATACTCCATAATAATAAATTTTGGCTCTTCAGCACTTCCAAGTGAAACTCCTAAAAGTCCACCCATTTTTTCTTTTTTAATTTTTGTTTTGTTCCATACCGTTACTTTAAGTGCCGGAGACTTAATAGACTCAGCATTTTTGGCAAGGATAGAAGGTGTCATCATATTTCCAGGAAGATCACCAAGGCGTCTGGCAAAATGAACAGCTTGGCTTACATGTTCTGATTCTTTCAGTTGTGACTTAAGCTCTGTCACTTTAGCAGGTTTTAAACCTGAAGTGTGTACTTCAATATCTAAAGTTTCTTTTTTTGTAGCAGAACTTTTAACTTCTTGTAGTTTGTAGTCTGAAAGTAAAAAACCTTCGACAAAACCTTGAAGAGCATCAATGTCCGATGTGCCATTGAAAATTTGAAAGTCTTTAATATTTAATAAAAGTGTCTTTGATTTTAATCTTTTATATTCTTTATAAAAACGACCACCTATAACTCTGAGATCTTCTTTAGAAAAGTTCTTGTTATCTTTAAGTTTCATCAAAGTGGTGCTTGTTCCGTCAGCTGCGGCTGAATAGATACTAAAAAGTTCATTATTTTTTAGTTTTGGGATATTTTTAGAATCCATTTTTGATGAATTTTTAGCTGTATTTTTTAAATCAAAAACAAATGTATGTTTGTCTTTTCCACCTTTAAAAGCTGTCGATTTGTATGTGATAGACATAGTTCTCCCGTATAATCGTTAATTGTTTAGTAGTTTGAATCAATATGAAACACTTAAGCCTTATAACCTTGCTTTTTATTAAACGCACTCCATATTGGAGATAAGTAAAAGCTGACCGAAGTCTAGTCAATTTGTTTTGTAAGTGTGTCGATAAAGTTAGTGAATAAACGTCAATGTTAAGGTGGTATAATGGCATTAGTCCCAGTAGTAATAGAGCAAACTCCCCGTGGTGAACGTAGTTATGATATTTACTCTCGTTTACTTAAAGATAGAATCATAATGTTAACAACTCAGGTTACAGATGATCTTGCTTCAAGTATAATCTCTCAACTGTTTTTTCTAGAAATGGAAAGCCCTGAGAAAGATATACACATTTATATAAACTCCCCAGGTGGTAGTGTTACCGCGGGTTTAGCAATTTATGATATTATGCAGTTTGTTAAGTGTGATGTAAGAACCTACTGCATGGGGCAGGCCGCAAGTATGGGATCTCTTCTTTTATCTGCTGGAACAGAGGGTAAAAGATACGCACTTCCTCACTCAAGAGTGATGGTACACCAGCCGTTGATTGGTGGCGGTGGTATCTCGGGACAAGCAACGGATATCGAAATACATGCAAAAGAAATGTTATATCTTAAAAAAACACTTACAGAAATTTATCAGAGGCATACTAAAAAAGAATTTGATTTTCTTACACAAAGTATGGAGAGAGACAATTTTATGAGTGCCGAAGAGGCGAAGAAATTTGGTATTGTAGATAACGTTGTAGAGTTTAGAAAAAAATTAGCCTAGTTTTTAGAAATTTATTTAAGCAGTTTAGTCTCTGCTTAATTTAGTTTTAATTTAAAAATTTAGTTTGATGTTTAAGTTTAAGGAAAAAAATGAGTAAAGAAAAAAATCAATTGCATTGTAGCTTTTGTGGGAAAGGTCAAAAAGAGGTTAAAAAGCTTATTGCTGGCCCTGGGGTTTATATATGCGATGAGTGCATAGATCTTTGTAATGATATTATTACAGAAGAGCAGGCTAAAACTTTTAAAGGGGCACACGAGTTTAAGGTTCCAAAGCCAATAGAGATAATGGAAAAATTAAATGACTATGTTATTGGGCAAGTGCCAGCCAAAAAATGTTTGGCCGTTGCTGTACACAATCATTATAAAAGAATTAATTCTGTGTCTAACAGTTCAAACGATGTTGAGATTGCAAAAAGTAATGTTTTACTTATTGGTCCAACAGGTTCTGGAAAAACACTTCTTGCGCAAACTATTGCCAAAGTTTTAAACGTACCTTTTGCTATGGCAGATGCTACAACTTTAACTGAGGCTGGCTATGTCGGTGAAGATGTTGAAACAGTAATTTTAAATCTACTACAAAATGCTAATTACGACGTCGAAAAAGCACAAAGAGGTGTTATTTACATTGATGAAATAGATAAGGTCACAAGAAAGTCTGAAAATCCATCAATCACTAGAGATGTTAGTGGTGAGGGTGTTCAACAGGCTTTACTTAAAATTTTAGAAGGCACAGTTGCAAGCCTTCCACCAAAAGGCGGAAGAAAGCATCCACAACAAGAGTTTATCAGTGTTGATACGACTAATATTTTATTTATATGTGGTGGTGCTTTTGTAGGTCTAGATAAAATTGTATCTGATAGAAGATCTAGTAAGTCTTTAGGAATTGCAGCAGAGATTAAAACTAAAGAGGAGATGGAAAAAGAAAAAGATTCAGCTCTATCAAATCTTGAACCTCATGATTTAGCAAAATACGGACTTATTCCAGAATTTGTGGGTCGTCTGCCCGTTATCGCTGCTTTAGAGTCTTTAAGTAAAGAGGCAATGATTAATATTTTAACAGAGCCAAAGAATGCATTGATTAAGCAGTATAAGAAACTCTTTGAGCACGAAGAAGTAGATCTTTCTTTTACGGATAAGGCGCTTAATGCAGTAGCAGATGAGGCTATTAAAAGAGGCAATGGTGCGCGTGGTCTAAGAGGTGTTTTAGAATCCTCTCTACTAGACATTATGTATGAAATTCCTAGCAAGGATAACATTAAAGCTGTTATAATAGAAGAAGGAGTTATCACAAAGGGAGAACCTCCAAAGCTTGAGTACAAAGAGCCTTCAAAAATGAAGTCTAAAAAAGATACAGAAAGCTTAAAAAGTGAAAAAGATAAAAAGGCTGAATCAGCTTAAGATTTTTACTTATTAGTCGTTCTCCTTAATCGTTGTAACTCTTAAACGATTTTCACAAGGAGAGCGAATGTCGCAAGATAAAAAATCATCAAAAGAGCAACTCAGTCTACCCCTCTTACCGTTAAGAGATTTAATTATTTTTCCTCACATGATGATGCCGCTTTTTGTAGGAAGAGATAGAAGCATCAGAGCTTTAGAAGAAGCTATGAACAATCAAACAGATATAGTTTTGGTTGCGCAAAAAGATGCAAAAACAAATACACCTGAACCTAAAGATATTTACGAGATTGGAACAATTGGTTCTATTATTCAGCTTCTTAGACTTCCAGATGGAACAGTTAAAGTTTTAGTTGAAGGTAAAGAGCGTGCAAGAATTGATGAGTTTGTTGAGCAAGAAAAATTCTACACTGTTAAAGTTACACCTTTAGAAGAAACACCAATCAATGAACTTGAAACTCAAGCTTTGGTTAGATCTATAAAAACAACTTTTGAAAACTATGTTAAGTTAAATAAGCGCATTCCACCTGAAATTTTAATGAGAGTGTCTTCTATTGAAAATGCTGGAGAGCTTGCTGATATTATTGTGGCTCAGCTCAATTTAAAAATTGAAGACAAACAAAAACTTCTTGCTGTTGTAGATACTGGAAAAAGACTTGAAGAACTTTTAAATATCATGACTGGTGAAATTGAAATTCTGGAAGTTGAAAAAAGAATTAAATCTAGAGTTAAAAAACAGATGGAGCAATCTCAGCGTGAATACTACCTTAACGAACAGATGCAAGCTATCCAAAAAGAACTTGGAGATAAAGATGATTTTCAAGCAGAACTTGATGACTTAATTGAACAGGCATCAAAGAAAAAGCTTCCTGAAGCTGCAAAGAAAAAATTAGAGAAAGAAGTTAAAAAATTAAGAATGATGTCACCAATGAGTGCCGAGGCTGCAGTTGTTAGAAACTATATAGATTGGATTGTTTCTTTACCATGGGGCAGCTATCAAAATGAAACTCTAGACTTGGTTAAAGCGAAAAAAGTTTTAGATGAAGATCACTGGGGTTTAGAAAAAGTAAAAGACCGTATTGTAGAACATCTTGCTGTACAAACTTTAACTTCAGAAAACAAGGGTCCAATTATCTGTTTAGTAGGTCCTCCAGGTGTTGGTAAAACATCTCTTGGTCGTTCTATTGCAAGAGCTCTTAATCGTGAATTCGAAAGAATTTCTTTGGGTGGTGTTAGGGATGAAGCTGAAATACGTGGTCATAGAAGAACATATGTTGGCGCCCTTCCTGGTAGAATGATTCAATCTCTTAGAAAGTGTAAATCATCAAACCCATTAATTTTATTAGATGAAATAGATAAGATGAGTATGGACTTTAGGGGAGATCCATCGGCGGCACTATTAGAAGTTTTAGATCCAGAACAAAATAAAACATTTGCAGATCACTTTTTAGAAGTTGATTATGATTTGAGTAAAGTTTTATTTTTTACAACTGCAAACTCCCTACACCCAATTCCAAGGCCTCTTCTTGATAGAATGGAGATTATAGATCTACAAGGCTACATAGAAAAAGAAAAATTAGAAATTGCTAAAAAATATTTAGTACCTAAGCAAATAAAGCAACATGGACTTGAGGATTACAAAGTTGAGTTTTCTGAAGCTGCAGTAAAACATATTATTAGTTTTTACACTAAGGAAGCTGGAGTCAGAACTTTAGAGCGAACCATAGGAACAGTTTGTAGAAAAACCGCAAGAGAAATTGTGGAGTACGAGCTTAAAGGGAAATCTAAAACTAAAAAAACAGGTTACAAAATTACTCCTAAAAAAGTTGAAGAGCTTCTCGGGCCAAAAAAATTCAAATACGGAAAAATTGAAAAAGCCAATGAGATCGGTTTAACAAATGGTTTAGCTTGGACAGAAGTTGGTGGAGATTTACTTGTAGTTGAAGTTTCTGTAGTTCCTGGGCGTGGCAAGTTTACAATAACCGGACAATTGGGAGACGTGATGAAAGAGTCTTGTACGGCTGCACTGAGCTATGTTCGTTCACGTGGTCCACTTTTTGGAATTGATAAAGAGTACTATGCAAATCATGATGTTCATATACATGCGCCTGAAGGTGCTATTCCAAAAGATGGGCCTTCTGCGGGTATTGCAATTACAACAAGTATAGTTTCAGCGTTAATGCGTATTCCCGTTAAGAGAACTGTTGCAATGACAGGGGAAGTGACTTTAAGAGGGCGTGTTCTTGCTATTGGTGGATTGAAAGAAAAAATCATTGCAGCTCACAGGGGTGGTATAAAAACAGTTATCATTCCAAAAGATAATGAAAAGGATCTTATAGATATTCCTAAAGAGGTTTTAAAAGATTTAAAAGTTATTTCTGTGGATCATGTAGATCAGGTTTTGGTTAATGCACTAGATGTTAAAGATCACAAAGAGGTTTTTAAAAATAGAGCTCAGCGTGGAACAGGTATAAAGCCACAGCATACAGGTCACAACACTCAACAAACAGCGCATTAAGCTTTAGTCATACGTACTGGGTGTGACTAGTAATTTATAAACTTTGTCCATGGATTTATTTTAGAGTCCATGGGCTTTTTTTTTGCATAAGATCATGTTTTACAATCATGTTTATTGATACTTTTTTAACCAACTTAAAGCTCATCCTTGCGTATAAAGCTTCTCACTTATTCTTTGAAAAAAAGTAAAATTCCATAAAAAAATGTTTTAGCTAAATAAGACAAAGCTTTTTTGACCTTAACTTAAATTAAATGTAATTTCATCCTAACTTTTACGGGGGGTATAAGTGTTTAAAGATGCCATTGAATCTGGTTTACAGAAAACATTAGGTGAAGTGTATTTTTTAAAAGGTGAGTTCTCAGCATCAGTAGATTACCTTCAGAATGAGAAAAAGCACTACTTACAAACTAATAAATTAAGACTTTATTACAACAGCTGTAACATGCTACTCCGTGCCTATTTAGAAATGGATGATGAAGTAAATTTAAAGTTAGTTAAACAAGAGCTTCAAAATATTGTTATTAGAGAAGACTCCGAAATGACTTCGAGGCTTTACTACACTTTAGGAATAAATGCTTTTTTAGATTCAAAAAAAGACCAATCATTAAAGTTTTTTAATCAATCTTTTAATGTAGCACTTTCTGAGAGTAATAAAGAAGATATGGCTTATGCACTTATGGGAAAAGCCATTTGGTATAAAGATGCCAAAGAGTATGAGAAAGTAATTTCAATTTTAGAAAATATTAAACTTTTTACTGAAGGTTTAAGTGCTCCTGAGGTTGAAACATCTTGTTATATCGTCGAGTCACAAATTCTTACTTCAATTTTAAAATACGATGAAGCTTTAAGCTCTTTATGGAAGGCCTACTCATGTGCGAATAAAAGAGGTTCTATTTCATTTTTGACTTCTTATGTACTCATGCAATTTGGAATTATTTATACTAAACTTAAAAAATTTGATTTTGCAGAAAATTATTTAAACTTAGTTGGTGAACAGATCAGAAAAGATGAGCACAAAAGAACCTTTGCAGTTTTACAAAGTGCAAAAAAAGATTTAGCAGAAGCTTTAGTTGGTGATCCTGACTTAGTTATTGATTTAAAAGATAATAAAGTACTAGAAACTGGAGGAAGAGTAGTAGATTTTAAAAATCAGTTTATTTTACTGTCTCTACTTTTAGAACTAGCAAACAAACAAAAATCATTTATATCAAAAGAATCAATGTCCTCTCTTTTGTGGGATGAAGAGTATGATCCATCTAGGCACGATAACAAAATTTATGTCACCATCAGGAGACTGAGAAAACTTATTGAGCCAAACTCAAAAATGCCAAGATATGTTTTAAAGTCTAAAGAGGGTTACACGTTCAATAAAAAAGTGAACGTGCTCATTACAGAGTAAGATAGGTTATATATGAAAAAGACAAGTTTCACCCTTTTATATTTATTTTTTTTCTTTGTATCAACGGTCTCTAATGCAGCTCCAAGAGAAACTGACTTTGCACCCTTTCCTCTGAGTTTAAAAACTCAAAGAGTTCTTGATGGAAATTGGAAATCAGAGAAAGGTCAGATTAAAATAAGTAAGATCGATAATTCAGAAATTAATGAGCACAGTTGGTACACAGTTTCTTACGTAAGCTTTTTAGATACTCATGAAGAAGAAGTTATAGGTTTCATATACTTTGATCTAGTTAATGATGAGTATAAAAAAGTATTCTGGTCATCTGCAGGTGTTGAGACAAAAGAGCTTAGTCTGTTCTTTTTAGTCGAAGATCAGGAAGCTATGAGTCAAGGTTTTGAATGTCTTAAGCTCAAAACCTACATGATAAAGATAAAGGATGAGTCTTTTACTAAATCAGAATGCAGCCTTTAAAAAAACAGCAGTTTTTTCTTGAAAAGGCTGTGTTTTTAGAATAGATATTTATGCTGTTGCTTTTGCAGTAATAGGAGATTAGCTCAGTTGGTAGAGCGCCACCCTTACAAGGTGGATGTCGTCAGTTCGAACCTGGCATCTCCTACCATCTTTTACGCATTCAATTTTTACCAATTACTATCTAACTTTATATTTTTTGAAGAACTTTAGTCTTGAAATGTGTGATACTTAAATGTTTTTAATTTTTTTTAAAATTTATAAGAAAAAGTTTAAAATCTAAATTCTATTTTAGCACTGTCGAAAAATTCACTAAAGTTCTTTTAGGAAAAGACCTTTATCGTGTTTGTGCGATTATAAATTTTCTCTTTATTTATTATGAAAGCTAAAACTAAAGTCATAATTAGTTTAAAAATATAGCAAAAAAGTAATACTCAAAAATTTTTATAAGTTTTGAAAAATACTTTTCTAAACTTTAGTTAGTTTTTTATTTTTAAAAATTAAAAAATATCTAGACCTCATTTCTAGACTAAATGATGAACAATTTTCATCAAAATTCGTACATATTTTGAGACGCTACACCGATAAAAATGAGAGTTGGAAAATTTAGTTGATAATACTTTTTTAAAAAAAATAGGGACTTCCCTATGTGTGAGCCTTGCAGCGGTGCTTTTGAGCCTTGTAATGTTTCCATCTGTATCTTTTGGACAGGTGTGTCCTCCACTCACAACTTTTTACTCTCCTTCAGAAATTCTTGTAAACCTTGATGCCAATGAACCTACAACTGTATTTGATGAAAATGGTAATGATGCAACTAACCCTGCTTTTACTGGCTCTGTTCAAGAATGGCAAAGTACAGTAAATGGTGGTGCTCCTGTACTTTCAGCTCCTAGTGCAGGTGCAAGACCTGACTTTGTTATAGCCCCGACTAATGGTTTAGCAGGTAATTATCTTGATGCAGACGGTGGTAGTGATGGTACAGGAGACACATTAGAATATAGTCCAGCTCTTGTTGATCAAAGTTTTACGGTCTATTTTGCCTTACAGTCTTTTCTAAACATTGGTGGCAATCACGCTTTTAAATCTTTTGTAAGTAGTTCCCCTGGTGGTGGTAACCGGCCAAACTCTTGGCAGCTTGATATGGCTGTACAAGGTAGTCCTCCTGATAGATGTGCTGAAGCAAATATGTTTCGTTGGAGAACAAGAAACAACAACCAACATCAAAGTTTATGTGGTCGTCCCTTAGACAATGAAGTTCATTCATTTTATTTGGTTTATGATGCTCCAGCAAAAACAGCTAGTTTTTACATGGATGGAGTTTTATTTGATTTTCAAACAATTGCAGGTCAATTAGACATTGAACAGATTAGACTTTGGAGAAACAGAGCAGGTGCAAATTTTCAGCAAGGTCGTATTTATGAATTTGGTGTTTTAAATGTTCCAGAAACTGATTTTAGTGATCTAGCAGACTACCTTAATTGTAAATGGGGAACTGTAGCTGATGATATGGATCTTGAGGTGACAGTTACCCCTTCAGTGATAAATCCAAATATTGGTGACACTGTTACTTATACTATTAATGTATTAAACAATGGTCCAAGTGGTGCTCAAGACATTGATATTAGATCAGTAGTTCCAAATGGTTTAACATATGTAGCAGGTTCAATTACAGGCGGTGTTAATAGTAGCGATGCAAGCCCATCAGGATCTGGACTTTCGTGGGAAACAGTTCCTTTACTTGTAAATGAGTCAGCCATTTTAACATTTCAAGTCACTGTTGATGGTGGAACGGAAGGTTCTCTAATCAGTTTAGGTGCACAAACCACTGGTTTTACAGGCTTAGATGTTGATACGAGCAACAACAGTGACACTTCACAGATTCGTGTTCAGGGTGTGGATTTAGTTGTTTCAAAAACAGCAAGTACAAATGTTCCAGGTCTTAATGATCCATTTACGTTTACAGTTGCGATTTCAAATCAAGGTACAGATCAAGCTACTAACGTAGTGATGACAGATATTTTAGATACTCGATTTACTTACACAGTAGGATCTGCAACGGGGGGATCATCAGTTGATGACTCTAACCCTTATACTACAGGTATTGTTTGGACTGTACCTGTGATTAATGCTGGAACTACCGTAAGCTATACTTTTGAAGTGGCTGCAAACACCAATGCAATTATTGGAAACTCTGTTACGGCAACAGCTGCAGAACCTGAAGGCACAACAACAAACAACACTGCAACTATTGCAATTGATGTAGGAGCTGTAGATCTTCAAGTGTCTATGTCTGCAAGTAGCACCACAGTTAATGTAGGTGATATTGTAACATTCAGTGTTGATGTAGAAAATGTAAGTTCTGAGAATTTATCAAATTCAGAAATTAGAAGTGCTATTCCTGCTGGTTTTTCATATGTTGCAGGTTCAATTGCAGGTGGAGCCACACGAGATGATTCTTCTCCTAACTCAGGTACAGGGTTAAGATGGACAACTGGCGCTTTAGGTATTGGTGCAAGTACAACGTTAACTTATCAAGCAGAAGTTACAGCTATTGCTGTAAATATTTCGCCTATAACTGTGCAATCTAGTTTATTTTCAAGTACTCCTCCAGATCAAAATGCTGCAAATAATACTTCAAGTGTTACCATAACAGCCGTTAGTTTTGATGCTGGAATTACAAAAAGTGTTAACAACAGTTCTCCTTCAGAAGGTCAAACCATCACCTACACGTTAGTAGTTTCTAATGATCAAGAAAATGTTCTTAACAATATTATAGTTAATGATGTTATCCCAAGTGGTGTTACTTATGTTACTGGAAGTTTTTCGTCATCTCTTGGTGGAACAACTATTGATGAAACAGATCCAACAGTTGGTGGGTTGGACATAACTATACCTCAACTGACAGCTGTTAGTACGGCTCCAAACAATCAAGCCGTCATTACTTTTGATGTCGTAGTTGATTCTGGAGCTGCAGCTTTAGGTACTATTCAAAATACAGCACGTATTCTTTCTTTAGATGAAAATGATAACAATCCTGCAAATGATGAATCTTCTGTAGATATAAGCCCTATTGAATTTGATTTAGGTATAAATTTAGCAGCTTCAAACTTAAGTCCACAAGAGGGTGAAGAGGTTACATTTACTTTAACAGTAAATAATAACAATGCGTCTTTGGCTGCGACAAATATCAATTTAAATACAGTTTTACCTTCGGGGTTAACTTATGTTGCGGGTTCTATATCTGGTGGAGATTCAAATGACGACTCTAACACATCTACTTTAGAATGGAACATAGCAATGTTAGCTGCTGGTGCCTCTGATGGAACTCTAATTTTTAGAGCTACTGTTGATGCTGGAGCTCAAGCTGCCTTTGGTTCTCTTGCAGTGAATGCAAATTTGGTAAGTCTAGATCAAACAGATTCAACACCTGCTAACAACACGTCTTTAGTAACACTAAATATTGTTGGTTTAGATATAGAAGTTACAAATGCTGCAGCACCTTTAAGTCCAGCCGAAGGTGAAACAGTTACCTTTACGATTACAGTTGCAAACAACTCATCACAAAACGCAACAAACTTAAATATTCAAAATATTGTTCCCGGCGGATTAACTTATGTTGCAGCTTCTCAAACTGGAGGCGATACACAAAATGAATCTACTCCTGCAAGTGGAACAGGTTTAGAGTGGGTTATCAACAGTTTACCAGCAGGTACTAATACAGTTTTAACCTTTCAAGCAACAGCTGATGCAGGAAGTGCTGGTAACTCTATTGATAACATTTCGATGTTAGACAGTTTAGATCA
>JALZUR010000025.1 GCA_023301025.1 Bdellovibrionales bacterium
TCTTTAACTAAACTATAGGCCTCTTGCGAGCAGCTTAAAGAAACAACTCTTACACCTGGAATTGAAGACACCATAGCGTAATAACTTAAAGCTTGATGAGACGCTCCATCAGCAGCATCTTGAAAGCCTGTGTGAGAATACACTGCAATAACTGGCGATTGAGAAAGATTAGCCATTGTTAACGGCAAAGCCCCTTTTGTTACTCCAAACTGCGCAAATGTGTCTACAACGGGTATAAAGCCATTTTTAGACAAACCAGAAGCAAGGCTTACCATGTTTGATTCGGCAACTCCGATGTCTATAGAACTGTCCGGAAATTCTTTTCTAAAGGCTGCCATACCTGTTGAACCATGAAGATCACAAGAGACTGACATTAAAGGAAAGCCTTCATTTTTAAGCTCAATAAAAGCTTTAGATAATCCCATTTGAATTTTTTCATGTATCACATCTTCAGATAGCTTTGTGGGTTTTTTAAGTATGCGCGATTCAATTTCAGAGATCCATGACTCAAAATCTAGTGGAAGTTCTTTTTCATAAACTTCTTTTACCATCTCCCGCAGCCCATCAGGAGTTTTAAGAGGAAAGCCGTGACCACCACTTTTAGACTCTTCAGATTTTTTATGCCCTTTACCTTTAACAGTTTTAAAGTGAATCGCTATTGGTTTTGTTGGATCTGCTTTAGACTCTTCAATAGATTCTGTTAGGACATCATAAATTTTTGTAAGATCATGCCCATCAATATTTTGCTTTAAAGTCCAGCCTAATGTTTTTAAAGAGTTAAATGTTGGAGACATTGAAAAACTGTCTTCATCAATACGACCAGAAAGTTTTGTATTGTTGTCAGAAATTAAAAGTATAAAAGGATTCATTTTACCCTTTTTAGCTAAACCAGGAATACTTGCGAAAGCTTCTTTAGCCTCACCTTCCATAGCAGCACCATCAGAAAGTGTTACAACTGTAACGCGATCATTTTCTTTTAATTTATCGCCAACACATAAACCTTGAGCTGGACCGATGCTTGAACCAAGTGGACCATTAGAAATCAGCACTCCTTCTGGAAAAAGATGAGACTCCCCATGACCTGTAAGTGGGCTTTCAATAGATCTAAAAAGCTTTAAATCTGCAATTTTTAAATCTGCAAAACCATAAAGTGCTTTTAAAGCGTAAAGACCGTTTTCACAGTGACCGGCATCATTAATCAAATTGTAGTCTCTATCCCAAGTGTTAGGGCTACTGTAAGCAAGAGCATAAAGAACAGAGTTTATTTCAGCTAGTGCTGAAGGGCCACCGAAGTGACTAGCAGCACCGCCCATAACAGCCTCCATATCCATAAGAGAAACTAAGGCTCTCACAGCCTTTGGGTCAGCAACTTGAAGTTCTGGCTGGTCGTTTGAACCTGAAACAGAAGTAGAAAAGTTTGATAGAAGCTTTTTAGGTTTTGAAAGCTTAGATTTTAAGCTAAATGGATTCATAATTATTTACCTACAAATTGTTACGTTTTAAGTCTTAAGTTTATGTCAAAATATAAATTTACAAGAGCCAATCAGTTGACCAATAACATGAAAGATTGTTCAGTTTAAGCCTTAACCATGTTGTGAATTTTTGTTTTAGCGCAGTTGCTAAGATTTCTGTATAAGACCTTATGATAAGACTTAAAATAATAAAAACTTAAATCAACAAGGCTAAAAAAACCATACTATTAAAGGACTTAAAAAAATGAATCTATTAGAGCTCCCTAAAGCAGAACTTCACAGGCATTTAGAACTCTCTTTACGAGATGAAACTATTAAAGAAATAGCTCCAAGCTTTGGCTTTGACCTTAGTAAAGAAGGTGCTTTTGAACATCATTTTAAAATTCTCTCCCCCATGAAAGATTTAGGCTCTGCTCTTCACAAATTTTTAGACACACAAAAACTTTTAGCAAGTACTGAAATACTAGAAAGAATTGCATTTGAAGCTTGTGAAGACGCGTTTAAAAAAGAAGGGATAAGAGTCTTAGAGCTTAGATACGCACCTACATTCGTAGCTCTTGATCACCCAAATCTTTCGTTTGATTCCATACATGAAGCTTTTATGAAAGGTATTAAAGCCGCTGAAAAAGAGTTTCCAATGGCTGTTGGTATGATTGGGATTTTGCAAAGAATTTTACCAGTTGAAGACAATCTTAGAGTCATGAACTTTATGGTTGATCAAAAAGAAGATTTTGTGGGAGTAGACTTAGCGGATAATGAAGTTGGATTTGACCCTACTCCATTTGCACCATGTTTTGATTTGGCAAAAAAACACGATTTAAAAATTACAATTCATGCAGGTGAAGCTCAAGAAAAAGGATCTGAAAAAAATATACTAGAATCTGTAAATAAACTTCATGCTTCACGCATTGGTCATGGCATTCAGTGCCATAGAGATGAAGAAGTTTTAAACTTTGTTGTTGAAAAGCAAATTCCACTTGAGGTTTGTCCTACGAGTAATATACTTACAGGTGCCGTTTCTTCTATTGAAGAACACCCCATTAGGAAATTAATTGATAAAGGTTGTTTTGTAACCTTAAGCTCTGACGATCCAGGTATATTCAATCAGGACACTTTAGAAGATTACCAACTGCTACTTGATAAAAATATTCTTACTTTTGAAGAGCTTAAAGATTGCTCTAATAGAGCGGCTCGTGCTTCGTTTATTTCAAAAGAGAAGGTTCAAAAGGCATGGCCCACTCCACTTTAGAGAAAAATATTTTTAATTCTAAAAATTTAAAAAAGGACTTAAAAAATTTCTAAAACAAAAAAAGAGCTCCACCTTGCAAGAAAGATATGGCACATAAGTGGTGTTCTATCTATTTTATACTTTTACGAAAGCCTGCCCTACAAGCAAATGGTTTACTTTGGTGCCTTGATTGTTTTAATTCTGGTGCTTATTGATTTTACAAGATTGCAAATACCAAGTCTTAATAGAACTGTTCAATTTTTTATGAAACCTTTCATTAGAGTTGAAGAAAAAACTCAACTCTCAGGTTTAAGCTATATGGTTGTTGGTACGTATCTTACAGCTTTACTTTTTCCTAAAGAGGTTGTGTTTTTAAGTTTTATATTTTTAGCACTTGGTGACCCAGTAGCTTCTTTTTTTGGAGTTCTCTATGGTCAAAACAAAATTGGTTCTAAGTCTATTGAAGGAACACTCTCTTGTTTTATCATTTGCACTGTTATTTCAGCAGCGTACTTTGGCTTTAACAACTTTTTTGGTCATAGAATTTTTATTACCGTTCCACTTGCAGGCCTTATTGGATGCTTAGCTGAACTTATTCAAATTAAAAATTTTG
Organism: Bdellovibrionales bacterium; assembly: GCA_023301025.1. Taxonomy (GTDB): domain Bacteria; phylum Bdellovibrionota; class Bdellovibrionia; order Bdellovibrionales; family UBA1609; genus JALZUR01. The sequence goes on from JALZUR010000025.1 coordinate 3,314, forward strand.
ATGATAATATGACTCTTCCCCTATTTTCTGGTTTTGGTCTTTGGGTTTTATTTTATATATTCAGTTTCGCCCTCTAGCCATTTTAAAAGTGATCTGACACATGCCTAAGGATATTTATGACACCACCTTCTAAAAAAAAGAGAATTAAAAGTCTTAGCCACACAGACAGATTGGGTGTTGAGATTTATGTTCTTCCAAATCTGATCACTACATTAAATATGTTTTTTGGTTGGTTTTGCATAATTAAAACTCTTAAAGGTGAGTTTACAACTGCTGCTTTCGCTATTGTTGCAGCGGCTGTTTTTGACTTATTAGATGGTAGAGTCGCACGAGTGACCAACACTGAAAGCCCTTTTGGTGCGCAGTATGACTCTTTATGTGATCTTGTAAGTTTCGGAATTGCCCCCGCTCTACTTTTATTTCATTGGTCTTTAAGTCCATTTGGTAGGATTGGTTGGCTTGCATGCTTTTTTTACACAGCTTGCGGGGCTTTGAGGCTTGCGCGATTTAATGTCTACACAATTTTAAACGAATATGGAGAACTTGATACGGAAGACTCAAGCAAAAGTCACTTTGTAGGTCTCCCTATTCCAATGGCTGCTGGAATTGCAGCAAGTGCCGTACTCGCCTTTAAAGACCTGGGTCTTGTTGCAAATCAAAATATTGGAATTCTTGCTGTTACGTTTTTAGCGGGTCTTGCTATGGTTTCAAATTTTCCCTACAGGAGCTTTAAAGATCTTGATTTAAAAAGAAGACTTCCTTTTGGGTTCTTAGTCTTTGGCGTTGCACTACTTGCCGCAATTGCTGTTCACCCTGAAATCACTTTATTCATAATGTTTGTACTTTACGCTTTGTTAGGCTTAATGGTAGGGGCTTATAAAAAGTTTTATCTAAAAAGATAAAGAGAGGATATAAATGAAAGTCGGAATTATTGGCTCAACAGGAATGGTTGGAAAGACCCTTATTAAACTTTTAGAAGAACGAGATTTTCCAATAGAAGAGTTAAGACCTTTTGCAAGCAAGAAGAGTGAAGGTCAGCTTTTAAAATTTAAAGGCAAGGACTGTAAAATTCAGAGTTTAAGCCATGAAAGCATTAAAAATTTAAACTTTGTTTTTGTTGCTACTGGAGAAGAAATAAGTAGAGAGTGGACTCCAATACTTAAAAATCAAGGCACTTACGTTATCGATAACTCCAGCGCTTTTAGAATGGATCCTGAGACTCCGCTTGTCTGCCCAGAAGTAAACTCGCATCTCATAACAAAAGATAAGTTCGTATACGCAAATCCTAATTGCTCTACAATTCAATTGGTTGTGCTTTTAAATGCCTTAAATAAACTAAAAGCTTTAACGAGTGTGACTGTATCATCTTATCAAGCTGTTAGTGGTGCTGGAAAAGAAGCTTTAAAGGAACTGAGTGAGCAATCCCTTGACCCTAAATCTGTTGCTCCTAAATCTTTTCCTACACAAATCGCCTACAACTGCATTCCTCAAATTGGTGGTTTTGATGATTTAAACTTTACTTCTGAAGAGCAGAAAATCAGATTAGAAACAAAAAAAATTCTAAACCGTAATGATCTTAAAGTAAGTGCACAAGCCGTTAGAGTGCCTGTACTAAATGGTCACGCTGAAAGTGTTTGGGTGAATTTTAAAGAAAGTGTATCTTTACAAGACATTGAAGCCTCTTTAAATGCTCAGGAGGGTTTGCACTATTTAAAAGAGGGATATCATACGCAGATAGAAATCTCTGGAAAAGATGAGGTTTATGTTTCTAGAGTTAGAAAGGACCCTGATTTTGAAAACCGATGGCTCTTCTGGCTTGTAGCTGACAACATAAGAAAGGGTGCTGCCACAAACTCTATTCAAATTGCTGAGAAACTACTGTAATACCCTATTTATATACATATGTAGAAAAAAGCATTTAAGTTTTTGACAGGCAATGCCGACTAAAGTTGGTGAATTTGTTAAAAAAAACCTTCTGCTTAATAAAGCTAAGCTCAATTTTTGGGTTGGCTTTTTTTATTGGAAGCTGCAGTTTTGACCCAAGCTCCTCAACATCTGAGTATGCTGAATATGAGGGAATTCACAACAGCTTAAGCCTTTCTGCTGGGAACCAAGCTTCACTTAAGAAATGACAGAAAAAACTATCTTAAACTGCTCAAATTTTCATATTTAAGGGCTTTGACTTAAACCTTGTTCAATAGTCTTTGATGATTTAACTTTATAGTAATGAAGTATTCACTTTTTTATCTCATAAGCTTTTTAATGGTGGCTCAAGCTCACTCAGCGGTTACTAATTTTTTAATAACCAGTGGAACTTCAAATGAATTTGATATTTCATTTGGCAATGACGCCTGGGGTGTAATGGCCGGTCCTAATGAAGACCCTGATAATCCTTCAGCTATTGATCCTACCTCAACGTATAACAGTTGTACTCTCCCGACAGCACCTCAAGGAAGCGCTACGTTTCCAATACTTCCTTGTCATGAAAACCGCGTCGATGGACCGACCTTAATCACAATAACCTTTAATGAAACTGATGATTTTCCGGGAACAAGAAACGCAACAGCCATTTTTACCCAAGTTAATACGGACGTAACAAACCCACAGGCCATAGAGCTTGCTGAAAGTCAGACATTATATACAGCAGGACAGCCAGTAACTCTAAATTTTACATGGGCTGATGTTTGTCAGATCGGTTTTAATGGAAATCTCAATCAAAATGGCCAGTGCCAAAATGCTGCAGGAGAACTTATTAGTGGCACAATTCCTGTAAATATTGGTTTAGACAACCAAAGCAACGGGCAGATCTCATCACAACTTGTAAACTTTAGGCTTTACAACCCAGATCCTTCACTTGGCGTTATACCTCTTGGTGATGATGGTACACCTTGTGGCTTTGCAAACGCTGCTGACTCTCGCACAGGAGTTTGTGAGATTTTGCCACTTGCTGGAGATGAGGGTGCTTTTTTAGTTGCGTCAGCTGAAGGCTTTGATGCGACAACAAGATTTGCAGGGCCTGCTATAAGAATTGAAGACAGTTTTGACGGCCAGATAGACAGCCTATCTTATACAGGTATTAGACTTTACTTTTTTGAAAGTGCAGATCCGTTAACATACTTTCCTTTTTCAAATGATGCTTTAGTTGTAGATTTGTCTATCAATAATCCAAGTCCTCTTAGTCTTATTGACGATGAAGTTTCGGGTTTAACAAACGGAACGACCTATACTGTTTTAGCAGCCAGCATTGATGAGTCAGGAACTGTTTCACAATTTTTTCTCCCCACAAATACGGCTGAAGGTGCTGGCTATTGTTCCTCAGGTCTTTGCCCTACTGTAATTCCATCTCAAATTGCTGGGGTTATTGCTGAAAGTGATTGTTTCATTACAACAGCCACATACGGAAGCCCGTTTGCCTATCAAGTTAGAAGCTTTCAGGCTTTTAGAGAGCGTTTTTTAAGAAATACATTTTTAGGTGAAAAAATCATAGACCTTTACAACAAATTTGGCCCTGTAGCTGCGGTAAAGATCAGATCAAACAAAAGCCTTAAATTGTTCAGCAGTATAACCCTTTACCCATTTTATCTTTTTTCTAAACTTTCACTTAAAGTGGGTTTATTTTTAAGCTTTATTTTAAGTTTAGGTTTATTACTTTTACTCTTCTTAGTTTACAAATCGATTTTACGTAAAAAAAAATTTTATGGCTTAAAATCTTTTAATAAGGCTTTAATCAAATGAGTTTTTTAAATAAAAAAAGTATTATTAAAGTATTTTTTGCACTTCTTATGATTGCGTTAAGCTCAAACGTCGATGCTCAAGTGGCCGATAGCTCCACTTCAAAAGATGGCAAATATATCTACCATCCTAATCAAGAAAAAGGTCTCTATAAAATAAACAAAAATGGAGAGTATCTTTACAAATACAAAAAATCAAAACTCCATGGCTTTATTCATCTAAAAGGTGGGCTCTACAATTTTGAAAATTTCCCGACAGATGTTGAAGGGCTTCAATTTGAAGACTTTTATGATTCAAATAATGCCACAACATTTCTTATTGAATACGACTGGCCTATTTTTAAAAAATTTCAATCGTTAAGTCTTAAATTTACAGGTGGTTTTTCTTACAACAGAGGGCGAGGCAAATTTGTAGACAGTACAATAGATACTCCTGTTCAAGAGCGATATACATTCTGGTTCTTCCCGGTTGGAGTAGGCCTAACCTATAAGTTAAAGTTTATCTCTAACCAGATTTTTCTGCCTTATGTCCACGCCTCACTTAACTATAATCTTATGGCTGAATACAAAGAAGATTTTGAATCTTTTGAGTACTTGGGTATTCTTGGTGCAAATGCCGCTGCTGGTGTGTCAATAAATATGGGTTGGTTTGAACGCCTCACAGCCCTTCAACTTGATCAAGACTTTGGAATCAACAATGTCTACTTAAGTTTTGAAGCGCGCCAAGTAGTAAGTTTTGAAGCGAACAATGACATCAACGGATTTGTATTTCTTGGTGGTTTCAGCTTTGAATATTGACCATGAGAGTCAAACTTCACTTAAGCTATGATGGGACAAGCTACTATGGCTGGCAAAAACAAAAAGACCCACAGTTAAAAACCATTCAAAGTGAGCTTGAAAATGCTTTGTTCAGCCTTTGTCGTCTAAAACCAAAAACACAAGGCTCTGGTAGAACAGACAGAGGGGTTCATGCTCTAGATCAAGTGGTGCACTTTGATTTGCCTGAAGACTTTAATTTCTCTAATTTTGATTGGGTAAGGGGACTAAATAGATACCTTTTAGAAGATATTAGAGTCTGGTCAGCCTCATTAGTCTCTAGTGATTTTCATGCCACAAGGTCTGCTCTTTCAAAAGCCTATATCTATCAAATTCAAGATGGGTGCACACCAAACCCTTTAATTTCAAGATACACCCATTGTGTCAGTCAAAAGCTAAATTTAGAGTATCTAAAAGAGATTTCAAAGCCCTTAATAGGAACACATGACTTTTCAAGCTTTCAAAGTGTAGGAACAGAGCTTTTTACCCCTGTAAGGACTCTAAACAGCATAGAGTGGATCAGAAAAGATGAGCATCTAGTTGAGTTTCATATCTCTGGCAGTGGGTTTCTCAAGCAAATGGTTAGAAATATTTTAGGAACGCTACTTCATCAGTATTGGCTTAAACCTTTTAAAAAAACAGATCTTGTAGAACTTTTAGATCAAAAAGATCGCACAAAGGCTTTTGGGACTGCACCCGCTAAAGGGCTAACACTTTCTAAAGTCATCTACCCCAAAAACTTGACATTAAGCTCTTAAAAACATAGATCATAAGCTTTGTAAATTATCTAATTTAGGCAGGATATATGAAAACTTGGAATGCAAAACCACAAGAAGTGGAACGTAAATGGTGGGTCGTTGATGCCACTGATCAAACCCTAGGACGACTAGCCACTCAAATTGCTATGACACTTAGAGGTAAAGATAAACCCCAATTCACCCCACACGTGGATACTGGTGATTTTGTGGTTGTTCTTAATTCTGAAAAGATCAATATCAAAGGTAACAAAGCCAACAGCAAAATGTACTACCGTCACACGGGCTACTTTGGAGGTTTAAAAGAAACCACTTATAAAGATATGCTTGATAAAGATCCTGGTTTTATCATTCAAAATGCTGTTAAAGGAATGCTTCCAAAAAACAAGCTTTCCAACCAAATCATTAAAAAATTAAAAATCTATAAAGGCAGTGAACATCCGCATGATTCACAGCAGCCTCAACTTATGTCTTTAAAGGAGTCTTAACTCATGTCTGATGTTTTTTACGCAACAGGAAGAAGAAAAACCAGTTCTGCACGAGTCTTCTTAAAAAAAGGTTCTGGAAAAATAAAAGTAAACGGTAAAGAGTTAGATACTTATATTGTCGATCCTACTCGTAGACAGCTTGTACACCAGCCCTTTGAAGTTACCGGAACTAAAGGTCAATTTGACGCTTTTGTAACAGTTAAAGGTGGAGGATTAAGTGGACAAGCCGGTGCTGTTCGTCACGGAATTTCAAGAGCTCTTACAGGAGTGGACGAAACCCACAGACCTCCTCTTAAAAAAGCAGGTTTACTTACTCGTGATCCTCGTATGGTTGAGCGTAAAAAATACGGTCTGCATAAAGCCCGTAAGGCCACTCAGTTCTCTAAACGTTAATACGTTTAAGAGTTCTATTTACTGCTATTACAAAAAAAGCTCATCTTTGATGAGCTTTTTTTATTATAAAATGATTTTATTAATGTTTAATTAAAGCCTTGTGATCAAGCTTTATGTAGTCTCTACACACTGAACTGCTTGCACGTCTATCAACACATCTTAAAACATCTACCTTAAAGAAAGGTTCAAAAATATGTTTTATTTGAGCTTTACTAAACTGTAGTTTTTTTCTTACAGAAACTTGAGGTCCTGACACTACAGGAAAATCAGCATTAAACATATCATTTACTATGGTTATTTTGATCTTATTTTTACAGTCTATATCTACAAAAGACTCTCTTTCTCCATTAGCTTTTGGTTTAGAGCTTACTGGCGACAAACATAAAAAATTGTAGTGAATCTGAGGCGACATAACAAATTCAACTTTTCCTGTTAAAAAAGAAGGAATTATTGACGCATCAAATTCAGCATAAGCAGCATTTAAATCTAAAGACCTTGGATAAAGAAGTGTTCCTCTTTGAAAGTATTTTGCAGTAAAGAGATCATTCATAAGAACTGAGTTGTAGCCACGTACTGTTTTTAAAGATAAAATATCACCCATCTGAACAAACTCATCACTCAAAAGCTCTTCCTCATAAGAAGACTCTCTATGCTCTTCTTCTGTAACATAAAAAGATCTCACTAAAAATAAATCTCGAAGGCTTGAGTACGTGCTATTAGCTTTAAGCTCATCTGTTTCTAAACGCTCTAAATCACCAGTTGGAACCACGCTAGAATCACCATGACTGAATATACTAGAGTTTAAATACTTTGAGGTATTTTGAGCTACTCTACTGTTGTCATAGGCTCCTTTAAAAGGAACCAACACATCAGTTAAAGACTCTTCCATTTCAGTTAAAGGTAGATCATAAAGTTCAGCTGTTTTTGTTAAAGCCTTTTGTAAAACACTTTGTGAATTTAAAATTTTACCACTAAAAGATTCAAGACCCATTGCTAGATGTGCATCTACAACTCTAACACCTCTTAAATCCTTAACTGGTCCGAATATTTTAAGAGCCTTTCCTTTAACTGTAGTCTCTACACCAAAAAGATGGTTTTCACCAGATACATCTTTAACATAACCTGGAAGAACGTGTGCATTCTCATAAATAAAAACAAGGTTTTGTGCATGAAAGTCACTTCCATAAGCCATTTGATATAAAACATTAAATAAAACTGTTCCAGAGTAGCATTGAATGCGGTTTTCAGACAAAGGTGAGAATACACTCACATGGTCTTTGTTGTATAAAAGATCTTCACTTTCATTTCTTCTAGAAATCTCATCTTCATAACTCATTTTAAAATCATGAAGCTTATCTTTAGGTGTTGAGTCCATATCTTTAAGTATCTTTTTAAATTCAGCTCTGTAAGGGGCTTTATAATCAGCTTGATCTGCATTAAATGGATCTAAGGTGTAACTCATATAGGCTTCAAAATGTCTTTCTAAGACAGAATTTGTCACTTCTTTTAAATCAACAACACTGTCAGAATTTATGTTTTTAATAAGACTCTTTTGCATTGCTGTTAAATTGCTTTGATCAAGTTCAATGCCAAGCTCAGAGAGCTTTATCTGTGGCTTAGGACTTGAATCTTTGCCACATGACATTGTAAAAAATGGCAATACCAATGCTATTAAAAGAACTATTTTTTTCATACTGAGTACCTCTATATTTAACTAAATTAGCAAATTGTGTACCAGATTTAAAAAAAAAGGTGTTACGTAAAAGCACCACCATTTAATAATTTTTTTATTCTATTTTTGAACAACTAAATATGCACACATGTGAACTTTTGAGGCCGTCACATTAGTAAGCAAGCTTGTGTAAGAAGAGAGGCTACTTAAGCTGATTTTTAAAAGATCTTCGTTTCCATCATAAGCATTAAATACTGTGACATAGGGAGTTCCACTCTCAAGGTTTTTAGAAGCAAGAAAAATTTCTTGCTTTAACATCGTTAATTCTACCTCTTGCTCCATGCCAATTTGACTACTGCCTTCTGACACCAAACTAATAGGACTAACTGTTACACCTTTGTGAACATCATTTCTAACTCTAGAAACAAATACTAACCCTAAAGCATCAGAAGCTTTAACCGTAGTTTCAGGTTGTACACTCAAAGTCTCACTAAAAAACCTACCCGCGTCCCAGTGCATCTGTTCGTTTGCTAAATTTGTGTAAAGCTCTAGGGTTTCAACATCTTCATCAAAACTTTCAAATGCAACTTTCTGTGCTAGATCAAAGTATTCATTTAGACATAAGTCATTTTCAATGCCAGCAGTAGCAGAATGGGCACTAAACATAAATAAAAGTATTAATAAGATTTTAATTTTTAACTCCATATTTTAATTAGATATGGGCTAAATATATCTTTACCAACTGCTAAAAACCAATTACCAGTCATTAAATGTAAAGTATATAGATGCGTAAAAAAAATAACTGTTTATAAAGTTATTTTTATATAAATATTAACGCATTTAAACTTTTATTACTTAATAGTCTTTAAAACTAAAGTAGACCTACTAAGTTAAACTCCAGGTATTCTTAAAGGAAGAGAGTATACACTTGTTACACCATTAATAAAAAGTGTCTTTTTCTCAGCACCACCGATTGTACAGTTTGTTGTTTGTTCTCCAACTTCTACAGTATCAACAAGTGTGCCTGCTGGGTTGATAATCCTAATTTTTTCAGCACCTGAAGTGTAGACATTACCCGCAGCATCTACTGTTATACCATCCACATTACCGACTTCTCCATTTTGCGAAGCAGGTGGAGTATAAAAGACTCTTTGATTAGAGGCTTGAAACTGAGCATTTATATCAAAAGCATAAATAAGATTTGTCTCTGAGTCAGAAACATAAAGAATACTCTCATCAGGAGAGAATACAATTCCGTTGGGTTGATCAAAACCCGAAGGAATCACTCTAGACACTGTACCATCTGCAGCAATTCTTATAACTCCTCTTTCAGGGATAATATTATCACCCCCCTCAGAATTATAAATAGGATCCGTAAAATAGACATCACCATTAGAGTGAATAGCTAAGTCATTTGGAGCACTGTACTGTAGTGCATTGAAAAGCTCAGGCAAGATTACAAAGGTGTCACTGTCATTAATGTCATCGTATCTAACAATTCGTCTAGATGTACGCGCTTGGCATGAAAATATTCGTCCATTAGAATCAACAGCATTTCCGTTTGTACCCATGCTTGGTGATTTCCAAGGAAGAACTACGCCTGAAGTTAAGTTTAAAATAAAAACTTCATCCACTCCATTTGCAAAGTCCAAGTTGCTAAATAAAAGCGAATTACTCTGTGGGTGATAAGCAACACCTTCTGTGAAGCTATATCCCGTTGATAAGGTTTGTAATACACCGCCAGCTTCTAACGGATCATCAGGGTTAACTATCGGTGGATTTGGATCTGGGTCTGGCTCTAAACCAGGGTCGATTGGAGTTGTTGGGTTAGGTGCTGCAATACTCAAAATATTTTTTGACCCTAACTCGTCACAGGCTAGAGTTAAAAAAGAAATGAAAAGAAGTAATAATATGGATAGGCTATTTTTTAACATAACTTATTATACAAAATTAAATAAAGAGCTTAAGTCTTTTTAAGTGAATTTAAAAATAGCACAATAAACCAGTCCAAAGACTTGCTTAAATGTTTTTACGCTTAGTCTTTATACCCTTTAGTCATAATTTATACCTTCGACAACTGTTTGCCGTGAAATACCAAGAGCTGGAGCGAGGGCAGAAATAAAACAAAGAGAAAGAGTTGCAATAGCAACCACAAAAAGCTCAGTTCCATCAAAGCTAATACTTAAGCTTGTTAGCTTATAAACTTCTGGTGGCAAGAAATAACCTTTGCTTAAAATATAATTAAGAACTCCTTTAATCAAAAACGCTAAAATAAATCCAAAGAAAAGACCTATAGCCCCTAATAGAAGTCCATTAAGTGAAAGCATTAAAGCTATATCTTTTTTTCTTAGACCAACGGTTCTTAAAATTGAAAAATCTCTTTGTCTTTTTGAAAGATTTAAAAAAAGATTGGTGCTCACGTTAAAGGCTGCAACAACAACCATAATCAAAACTAAAAAGAAAATCACTATTTTTTCAATTTCAATAGCTTCAATCAGACCACCACTCTCGTCTTTCCAATTAGATATATAGTCTCTTGACGGCCAAAGCTTTGTCCAAGATTTTTGAAATTCTATTACATCATCAGCATTTTTTAGTTTTATTCTAACTTCACTAAAGTAATTTTTTGGTTGATCCAAAACTTCATTAACTAAAGTTTTAGAGAGCATTAAAAACCTTTTATTATAATCATAGGTACCAAAATCAACAACAGCTCTAACTCTTAATCTTAAGATTTTTCTAGCAAACTGTTTAGACTCATCATAACTTCTTATTGGTATAACAACAGAAAACTTATCTCCTACATTTAAATTAAAGCTTTCTTGAATACCCTTGCCGATAATAACTTCACTTTTAGCGACCGTATTTTTAGAAAAATACTTACCCTTAATAATCTTATCTTTTAGGTCAATAACAGTGTTTATACTTTTTATATCTATGCCAATTAAAGAAACTCCAGCAACAGAACCTTTATGAGCTAAAAGAGATTCTTTAATAGAGATGGGTGAAACATGAAACTCTTTATTATAAACTTTTGAAACACGACTCTTAATTGATTCAAGCTCTTCTGATTGGTCATCTACTCTAAGTCTTAAGTGTGAATAGACTGAAAAAATACCTTTCTTAAAAGCCTTTTCGTAGCTGTCTACCAAGGCAAGAGACAGCACAAGTGTTGAAACACCAAGGACAAGACCCAGAACAGAAAGCCATGAAGAAAGACTCACTGGCTTAATAACTCCACTAAATTTTAAAGATAGATTTAAAACTAATTTTATTTTTTTCACTCGTTTTCTTTTGCCACTAAAGCACATCTTTTAAGTTCAGCCTCAATAAATGACTGTAAGTCGCCATCTAAAACTTTTTCTGCAGCTGAGCTTTCATGTTTTGTTCGATGATCCTTAACCATTTTATAGGGATGGAGTACATACGACCTAATCTGACTTCCCCATTCATTGATTTTTTTACCAGAAGCTTGTTCATTTTTTTCAGCTTCTTTTTTTTGTAATTCTAGTTCATAAAGAGCTGCGTTTAACATCTTCATAGCCCTATCCCTGTTTGCATGCTGAGAACGTTCTTTTTGACATTGAACCACTGTACCTGTCGGAGTGTGCGTTATTCTGACAGCAGAGTCAGTTGTATTCACATGCTGTCCACCAGCTCCACTGGCTCTGTATGTATCAACTTTTAAGTCTTCAGCTCTAACTTCTACTTTTATATCATCATCCACTTGAGGCCATACAAAAACAGAAGCAAAGCTTGTGTGTCTTTTTGCATTAGAATCAAAAGGGCTTATTCGAACTAATCTATGCACACCTATTTCATTTTTTAAGAATCCGTACGCATAAGAGCCTTTAATCTCTATTGTAATCGATTTTAAGCCAGCCTCATCACCACCTGTAGATTCTAATACATCGACTTTATACTTTTGTGCTTCAGAATAGCGAACAAACATTCTAAATAGCATTTCTGTCCAATCACAAGCCTCTGTACCCCCAGCGCCTGAGTTGATACTTAAGTAACATGAGTTTGGATCTGTTTCTTTACTAAGAAGTCTTTTTGTCTCCAAAGACTGCCAAAGCTTTTTCAATTCACTAAGTTCTTTTTTTACCTGATCAAAGTCTTCTTCACTCTCACCTTCAACAGACATTTCAAGAAGAACCTGGGCATCTTCAGCTTTATCAAAAAGCTGATTAAACTCATCAACAGTAGACATTAAAGAGGATCTTTCGCGGTTGAGTTTTTCTAACTCTTTTGGATTTCCCCATATTTTTGGGCTCTCAGACTTTTCGTTTAAATCTTTGATTCTTTTTTCTTTTTGAGAGACTTCAAAGAAACCCCCGAAGTTCTTCAATTTGAAGTCTCAGCTGCTCAATCTCTTTAGAAACTTCTGTAGATTCGATCTTAATAGACATAAACTCACCTTTTATAAAAGAATGAATTTAATTTACTCATCTTACAAAGATATATCAAATTCGTTTTTGTATTTAGGTGCTAATTTTTTTGCTATTTTTTTTAGCATTAAATTTTGCATACTTAACATCTCATCTTCTGTCTTAACTGTGTCGTGCCTATAGCCCAGGAGGTGAAGCACACTATGACAGATAATAAACTGCGTATACAGTTTTAAGCTAAGATCCGTATTGACTGTTTTTAATTTCATTTGCTCTTGGCAAAGAAGCACTTCTCCTAAAGAAAAAAGATCATCTCCTTTAAAAGACAAAACATCAGTAGATTTACTAAAACCTCTATATTTTTTATTTAGAGTCTTCATTTTAGCTTCATCAATATAAACAATTGATAGCTCACTTAACTCTAACCTTTTAATATTTTTAATATCTTTTTTTGATTTTTTTAAGACATCTAAAAACATTTGAGTCCACTGAGTTGTAAAAGACTTGTACACTCTTTGACCTCTATAGTCCTGTTCAATATGAATGATCATGGTTTTTCTTTAGAAGAAGATGCAGCTGAAGGATTTGTAAGTGTTAAAGTTCTTTGTTCTTTTACTGATCTATTTTTTAATTTTTGAGAGTTTTTCTTTACAGAAAGTTTTTCATCTTTCGGATACTCAACTCTATGATGATAAACACCTACTAAAATCTTATAAAAAGAATCCTTAATTCTAGTGATCTCTGAAAACGTAATATGGCACTCATTTAGCTGACCATCTCTAAATTTAGAATCAACCATATTATCAATAAGAGTTCTGATTTTTAAAGGAGAAGGCTCATCGATAGTTCTGGCAGCTGCCTCTATACTGTCAGCTAGCATAAGTATAGCAGACTCTTTAAACTGAGGTTTTGGGCCGGGATATCTAAAGTCCTCTTCTTTAATATTTTCATTTTCATCAGCTTGATTTAAGGCTTTGTTGTAAAAGTAATTGATTCTAGTTGTACCATGATGCTCTTTAACCCCAGCTAAAATCTCACGACCTAACTTGTGTTTAGAGATAAGCTCTACTCCATCTTTAACATGAGCAACAATTATTGTTTTACTTAAATATGGAGAAATACTGTTATGTGGGTTATAGCCCTTCGTTTGATTCTCAATAAAATAGGCAGCGTGTTCCATTTTACCAACATCGTGGAAGTAAGCCATAACTTTGCCAAGTAAACCATTTACACCAATTTCATCACAAGCGGCTTCAACCATACTCCCAACAACCATACAGTGATGATAAGTCCCAGGCGCTCTAACCATAAGGTCTTTTAAAAGAGGATGCGATAGACTTGAAAGTTCTAAAAGTTTTAAATCTGTCATTACGTCATAAATTGATTCAAAAAGTGGAACAAAAGTAACTGTAAAGATTGCACTCAGAACACCACCTAAAAGACTTGCTCCAAAAATAAATAGAATTGAAGACAGAGTTTCAAGCGAATAGTTTTGCATCTCTTGAGCATAAACCAGACATGATGAAAAACCGGTTATAGCACCAACAATAAAACCAGAAAAATAAAAATCTTTTCTTGATCTACAAACAGAAATAGCACGAACAGAAACCGCTCCTGTAATAAGTGCAACCACTAAAAAAGAAAACTTATCAGAACTTAAAAAACTTAAACCAACAGCGAAGTAAGTAACAAAAAGCCAATTAAGAGGCTTTGAGCGTACTAAAAGAGTTGATAGCATAAAGAGCATTGCAAATGGAGACATGAGTATGACAAAATCAGAAGACAAACTGTCTCCAAACTTTTGATATAGAGCCCCTTCAAATAAAAAGATAAAGAGCTTTGTAACAACTAAGCCAAAAAAGCTAATCGAAAATAAAACTAAGAAGTCTTGTTTGGCTGTTTCAATCACGAACATGAACTTTCTCTTTAACAAAGACAAACCTGATAAAAGTATAATTGATAAAATAAGCGCAATAGAAAGAGCTATTGATTTTTTCTTAAAGCTATTGGTGCGTTTATTGATTTCATTTATTAACAAAAGCTCTTCTGATTGAACAACTGTTCCTTTTTTAATTATAGCTTGATTTTTCTTTACTGGTATTACTATTGGAATTAAATTCTTTTTGATTTCAGATTTTCTTTTTGCAAAAGCAGCTCTATCTAAAATTAGATTAGGCTCTCTTAGCATTTTTAAAATACTGACGACTTTTAATTCATCATATCTACTAAATGAACCCGTAATTTTGATTTGCTCTTCAAGGGGCTCATAGCCAGAAATCTTATCGATTCTATCTAAAGACAGTTTTTGACTGTTTTTTGAAAAATCCCCATCTGGTTGAACAATTCTAACAAGTGCATAGCTTTTTTGTAGGCCTTCACGCATTTGATTTTCATTAACCATGTAACTTGTAGACCATAGCTCTAATACAGACTGTATAGATTTTTGAATGTCTTGATTAAAGCCTTTACTTTGAAGCCATTTAAATAAATTTTTATCGAAAGGCTCTTTCCAGATTTTCACAAAATCTTCATAATTCTTTAAATAAAATTCAGAATCCTCACCTTTGAAACTTTGCAACCGAGTTCTAAATAAAGAAAAAGACTCTCTTAATTTTTCAATTTTATTTTCATAAATATTAGGATAATAATCTAAAACAACAGGTACTTTTTTTATCTCTTTTTCAAGTCTAGACGCTGTAGCATCTTCGTCCACAACTTGAAAGTCATAGGGAGAGAGCAAACTTTTTTTAGCAACTTCACCAAATTTAAATTCAGAAGAAGAATTGACGTTAAAAGTAACTAAAAAGGCAAAGATAAAAGAAAAGCCTAAGCAAAAAAGCCCTCTTCCTATCTTAAAACGTTCAAACTTAGCGCCAAAAATCCAGTTGAAAAAGCCTTGGCCATCGCTCCACTCTTTAGACCAATCAGAAAAGGACTGTTTATCCCCTTTCATAAACTGTTTACGAATATTTGAAGAACCACCATTAGGTGTTTTAGCTGTGTTCTTATTGTTAGGGTCTTCTTTTTTCATTGTATCTTTATCGGTATATTTTGTTATAAATCACATACTTAATACAAAGCTAGACTGGTGACAATCATATGTTTTCAAGCCTATAGTTCAGGTACTTATGTCAAATCTAATTGATTCTTACAAAAAATCCATAAACACCGGTCAAAATCATCGAGATGTTTTTGATTGGTCCTCTCCTAGTCAAGTTATAGATAAAGTTATTGAAGAGGCTAACGAACTAAAAGAGGCTCTTGAGAGTAAAAAATCAAATCCTACGTCTCAAAGTGATACAGATGTTTTCTCTGAACTAAGTGACCTATCTTTTGCATTGGTACAAGTTTTAAGGCATTTAAACACAGACTTAGAAGATTGCTTAAACTTCTCTAATGAAAAATTTAAGATAAGATTTAATGAAATGCTTGAAATATCTAAACTTAAGAATACAGATTTAAAAGAACTAACATCGAAAGAGCTAGAAAGTCTGTGGGCCTTATCTAAGAAAAATACCAAAAACACAGTTAACAAGCTGGCTAAACAATTCGTTTTAAAAACTAAACTTTAGAGGCTCATTAGTTTATTTAAACTATTTTAAATCTTCTATTGTGAAGCAGCCTTGAGCTTTTGAGTAAAATATTTGTTTTATAATCACAATATCACTTGGGCGTTCTACTCCGGAAGCCTTAAATGAATACTGAACACCACCACTTGTAAAGCTGCCAGTAGGTGTTTCAAACAGACTTATAAACTCAACTTTAACTTGAGCATTCTGCATTGAAGTGCTCTCAATTCTTAAAAGCTCATTTTGAAGTAAAGTTGAAATCTCATCTTTGCAAGGTATCACATCAAAATCAGCAAAAGAAGTTGAAAAACAACAAAATGAAACCACACTTAAAAGAAAGATTTTAAAAACTATTTTTGACACAGATAAACTCCTCATTTATTGATCTGGTATCAACATTTAAAGAGCTTATCAATTGTAAATTTTTTATTGAAAACCTCTTAATTTATGCTTAAGCCAAGCTTTTTTAGAATAGGTTTTAGATACATAGTTTCTTTTACTTTAAATAGAAAACTAAGTCCGAAATAAACAAAAACTGAGAGTACAAAACCTATTAAACTTAAGACAAAAAACATAGTATTCTTATCTGTTGGTATATAGCCAACAAAAAAGTAGAGGCCTAAAGCTAGAATGAAAGCTGATGGTAAAAAACTTATTAATGATCTTACGACAACATTTAAATACGACCTACCAATAAACATTTTTAAACCTAAAGATAGAAAACTAAAATTAATAAATGTTGATATTAAAGTAGAAGCCACAACACCATTTAACTCATAAATTTCAACTAGGTAAGATCCAACAAAATAATGAGACGTAACCACAACGATAGATACACATGCTGGATACCAGGTGTTTTTAAAAGAATAGTAAATGGGAAGAAACATTTTATTAATTCCACTAATAATCAAAACTCCACCATAAACTTGTACTAGTGATGAGACCTGTAAAACCTCTTCAAAAGTTGTCTCACCTCTTTGAAATAAGAGTTGTGTTATAGGTAGAGCCATAAATATCAAACCAACAGAAGCTGGAAGAGCTAAAAAAAGGAAAAACCTTACCGATTGGGAAAGGGTTTGATCAAAAGAGGCTCTATCTTTAACCCATAATTCAGATAGATTCGGAAGCATCGCTGTTCCTAAGCTCACAGCAATTAGAGATTGCGGAAGCTCTAAAAGCCTGTCAGCTAAATACAAGTATGTAAGAGCACCTACTCCAATTTTTGCACATAAGCTAATATTAATTAAACTGATAAACTGAAGTACCCCAATGCCTGCAATACTTGGCAGTGTTGAAACTAGAACTTTTAAAAATGGTTTATAAGTGAATGAGAAATTAAAAGAAGGAAAGCCTATATGCTTTACATGATCCATGCCTACAATCAAAAGCTGTAAGACACCACCAAAAAGCACTCCAAAGGCCAACTGTTGCCCCGAAAAAGAAACAACTGAATTTGGTATAAATACAACAAGTAAAAAGCCTAGATTAAAAAATGCTGGAGCAAGACCTGCAACCCAAAATCTCTTATGTGCATTTAAAACAGCCATGAAATAAGCAAACTGTGTAACTAAAAAGATATAGAAGAACATGAATCTTGCCATTCTCACTACAAACATAAAAGATTCAGGTCTTGAAAAGCTCTCAGCTCCCTTTCCAGATAATGAAAGTAGAAATGAAATAACAGCAGGCATAAAAATAATGCCTAAAAAAGCCAAAGCCAAAGAAAGACTAAACAGAAAAGTGAAGACGATATTTTTAAGCTTTTCGGACTCTGATTTATCATTTAACTTAAGCTCAAGATATCTTGGGATAAAACTTACGGCCAGAGCTCCTTCGCCCATTACTCTTCTAAAAAAATTAGGTATTTTAAACCCTAAAACAAAAGCATCTGTCACAATCTGTGGGAAAAAGCCCACAAGAACTATATCACGTGCAAATCCTAAAATTCTACTAGCAAGGGTTCCAGCTCCCATGCCCAGAGCCGATGAGAGTAGCTTATTTTGACTTGAAGCTACCGTATTTGTTGGATTTTTAATGTTCTGATCAGACATTGAGCTTGTCATCTCCTGGTTATCATGCTAACTGATTGGATTGAATTATTATCCCGTAAGGAGAACTACGTGGCAAATCATAAATCTGCTGACAAACGTGCTCGTCAAACTAAAAGAAAAACTGAGGTTAACCGCAGGATTCTTACTTCTTTTAGAACTTTTGAGAAAAAGACCTTAAAGTCTATCGAAGAAGGTAAAAAAGATGATGCCACTTCACTTTTTAAAATCTATGCCTCAGGAATTGCTAAGGCTGCAAAAAAAGGCATTGTACACAAAAATAAAGCTGCTAGAAAAATTTCAAGACTGTCTCTTAGACTTTCTAAACTCTCTTAGGCTTTTAACTCTAATTTTTTAAAAATAATACTAAAAGAAGAAGCTACGAACATAGTTCGCCTTTGTCTTTTGAGTCCAAACATAAAAAAACAACTCGTATGAGTTGTTTTTTTTATTTAAATCACTATCTTAGTGTAAATAACTCATACTTTAAATCTCACACATCAAGTGATTTTTTTTACCAAATATAGCTGTAGCTCTAACCAATAAAGCTGCGTTTAAAGTTGCAGGTTTTAAACCTGTGCTCTTAGATTTTATATCTAACTCCTCAACAAGCTCTTGCATCAATACTAGATTCTCACCACTCCATAGAGCTGATTGTTTTTGGTAGTTTGGAATAAAAAAAGCAGGAAGACCTACCTCTTTTGCTAAATCATATTTTGAAAGCTTTCTGTCGGCTTTTTTTAGTTTAAAAAGTATATCAAAATGCCTAAGTAGAAGATGTGTTAAAGCTACAGAGCTCTCTCCCTCAGCAAGAGCTCTGTCAATTTCAAGGCTTGCTTCGGTAAAGTCAGCACGTCCAAAAAGATCACAAATTTTAAAGAGATCAGATCTTTTTTTAAGTGTCACAGCCTCTTGAATTTCATGAATCGATACTTTTTTTTTGCCAAACTGATCTTTTAATCTTTGCAAGGCTTCATGTATTTCATTAAGGCCATCTCCTACAAGATGCCTAATAAGCTCAATACCCTCTGTATTTAAAGAAAGACCCATTTCTTTTGATTCTCTTATAACCCAACCGTTTATTTGATTTTCATACGGGGGCTTTAACTCAAAAGCTTGAGAGATCAATAAAAGCTCTTTAAAAATCTTTTTTCGCTTATCTATCTTATTAAAAAATAAAACTAAATGCAGCCCATCAGTTTTTAATTTAAAAACTTCAACAATCTCTTTGAATACGTCGGTTGCCATAAGATGTGCTGATTTAATCAAAAACACTTTAGATTCTGCAAAAAATGAATGCGTATTTATACTATTTAAAAATTCTTGAGTTTCAACTTGATCACCATATAAGGTGAAGCACTCAGAATCTTTGGGCACTTTACTTTTAATCATTTTAAAAGCTTTAAGAGTTAAATGCTCTTCATCACCTTCAATAATCATCAGGTGTGGAAGGGATTTTTGATTTAGATGTCGTTCTAAATTTGCAAAACTCATAACTTAATCCCTCACCTTTTAAAAACTCTCCGTTAAACGGCCAACTGCTTCTTGCATCATAACTTCTGAGAGCTGATTGATCACACGTTTTTCAGTGCTGTCGTTGTAATTTGGAAGAGCTGTGTTTATATTTTTAAGTGCTAAACGAGAAGAGGGATAAATACTCTCATCTGTAAAAATCTGAGTCCAAACAACTTTTTGCTTCTTAATATGAAAAAAATTAAGTCTTACTTTAACTCTTAAAAGGTACTCAGTTGTTATCCGCGTGCCAGGAGGAAGATTGGCCCAACCTTGAGCCCTTGGTCTATTTAAGTTTCTACTCTGTGCAACAGGTGGCCTTTTGATTCTTTGAATGCTAATCAAGCGCCCTTTTAAAACAGCTTCTGCTTGATCAGGTCCTACAATTCTACCCACCTTTGAGCGTTGAAACTCTTGAACTAGGTGATTTGTAAAATCCAGTTCAGGTCCAACAAAATGAGTATCATTAACAAAAGGCTCAACATAAACTGAACTCACTCCAAGGGGCAGATTTTGATCCTGAAAACCTAAAGAGTACATACAACCGCAATTTAAGATAATTAGGCTTAATAGCACAATTCTAGTATTGATTTTTTTCACAAACAAAAAGTATATCAGCCCTATTTAAGAGACAAGGTTGTGTCTTAAAAAAGATGTGTATACAAACAAATAATGGATATCCCCAAACTCTTCTCCCCAGGACCTACCCCTTTATCAAGAGACGTTCTTGCAGCTTTAGCTAGCCCCCCACTTCATCACAGATCTGAGGCCTTTTCACAGGTTGTATCAAAGGTGTATGACCTACTTCCACTTCTTTTTGATGAAGAAAATCAAGTGGTTTTAAGCTCAACTGGAACAGGAGGTTTAGAGGCAGCCCTTATAAATTTTGCAAGTTATAAAGATCATGTTTTATCAGTAAATGCTGGTAAGTTTGGAGAGCGCTGGGGGGATTTATGCAAAGTTTACGGTCTATCTCACAACAGCTTCACTTCTCCGTGGGGAAAAAAAATAAACCTACAAAATCTTAAAAGTCATATATCTACCCATGAACCTAGTGTTTTTTGTATGCAAGCCTGCGAAACAAGTACTGGAAGCTCTTTTGACCTTAAACAAATTAAAAAAATATTACCGAAAAACTGTTTATTTATTGTAGACGGCATAACTGCAGTTGGCGCCTATCCGCTGTCTATGAAAGAAGCTGGAATTGATGTGCTAATTGCAGGTTCACAAAAAGCTCTTGGCTTGCCTGTTGGTTTAAGCATTGTAGCTTTTAGTGACCGTGCAAAAGAAAAAGCTAAAACATCTGATCTTCCTAGATTTTATTTTGATATTTTAAAAGAACTAAAAAATATTAAAAATAGCACCTCAACCACCTGGTCAACTCCCACACAGCTTTGGCAGGCTTTATTAGTAGAGTTAGAAAAACTTAACCATAACACAGGCCTTAGTGATAAACTTAAACTCAACAAAGAGGCACAAAACCTTATTTTTAACTGGGTCAAAGATACGGATTTTGAACTGTTCTCTGAATGCCCAAGCCTCTCACTTACTGCTCTTTTAGCTCCTCCAAATATCTCTACTAAAAAGATTCAAACTAAACTTATCAAAGAGGGTTACTTTATCGGCGCTGGTCAAGGGAGTTTTAAAGATAAGCTTATCAGAATAGGCCATATGGCAAATGTTGATTTAGATGATTTAAAAAAGCTTTTAAGTCTTTTAAAAAAAACTTTAGAAGAATCTGAATCTATTAGGATTTAATATTTTGAAGTCTAAAGAACCTATACTAAACGAACGTCAAAACATCAGAGTCTCAAAAAGCTTTAGCAGTGAATGTCTTGATTTCTTTTCAAACAACTTAGGACGTATTAAATTAGGCTTTGATGAATCAGATTCTTTTACAAAAGCATTAATTGTTAGAAGTAAAGACTTTGTGACTAAAGCTTCATTAGAAAAATATCCAAATATTAGAGCAGTTGTTTCTGCCACCTCTGGCTTTGATCATTTTGATCTAAAACTTTTAAAAACCCATCCAAAAATTGATTTTTGCTACTCTCCTGAAGCTAATGTCCAAAGTTGTGCTGAACTTTGTATGATGCATATTTTAAATCTCTTAAAAAAACAAAAGAAGCACTCAAATGTAACAAGGTCTTTTGACTTCATTGGAAGTGAAGTTTCTAAAAAAAATATTTTTATAATTGGCTTTGGACGAATAGCTAAAAAATTTTCAAAACTTTTAAAAGCTTTTGAGGCAGATGTTTACGCTTATGATCCTTATATTAAAGATGATGTGTTTAGAAAAAACGGCGTCATAAAAGTTTCAAGCCTTAAAGAGGGTTTATCTTTTGCAGATATCATAAGTCTTAACTGCCCACTTACACAAAAGACACTAAATCTAGTGGACACTGATTTTTTAGAACAGATGAAAATCAGTGCTTTTCTGCTCAATTGCGCTAGAGGAGCTCTTATAAAAGAGGGTGACTTAATAAAAGCTCTTAAAAGTAATTCTATAGCAGGTGCAGCCTTAGATGTTTTTGAAGTTGAGCCTCTAAATTCTAAATCAGAACTTTTAAAGTTCTCAAATGTTTATTTAAGCCCACACATTGGCGGCTTTACTAAAGAGGCTCAACTGCGCTCAGCTATTGAGGCCTTTGAGCAAGTTAAATTATGCTTAAAGCCTCAGACCTCAAAAAATCAAAACTTGTCTCACCTACCAATTAATTCTGAATGGTTAAAAGATTCTTTATAAACTACATATAGCCCTATAGGCCTATATGCGTATTGCGTGTCTTAAGACTTTGATTTTTAATACAACTAAATTAAGGAGATCTAATGTCTGGAATAATAGTGGTTGGAGCCCAATGGGGTGATGAAGGTAAAGGCAAAGTGGTAGATGTGTTCTCTGCCGAATCTGATTATGTCGTACGCTATCAAGGTGGTGCAAACGCAGGACATACTCTTGTCGTAGACGGAAAAAAAACAGTTTTACATTTAGTACCTTCAGGCATTTTGCACGACACTACAAAGTGTATCATTGCAGCAGGAGTGGTGCTTGATCTAGAGCAGATAAATAAAGAAATCAGTGCTTTAAAGGTATCGGGAATATTAAAAAGCAATGACCAAATACTAATTTCTGATGCTGCCACTGTTTTACTTCCACACCACAGAAAACTAGATCAAGCCAGGGAACAAGCCTTAAAAAATGAAAAGATTGGAACCACAGGAAAAGGTATAGGTCCAGCCTATGAAGATCGCGCAGCAAGACGAGCACTACTTTTCGGTGAACTTTTTTTAGATGACACTAAAGTTCAAAAAAAATTAGAACACTCTTTAAAAGAAACAAACTTTTTACTAAAAAACTTTTATAACAGTGAAGCCGTTGAACTTGATGAAGTTATGGCTGCTGTTCGAATGGCGCGAGAAGAGCTTAAAGCTTTTCGCTGCCTTGATGTATCTTTAATGATCCACAAAGCCTTAGAGTCCGGTCGAAGAGTACTCTTTGAAGGCGCACAAGGCACGCTACTTGATCTAAATCATGGAACCTATCCTTATGTTACAAGTTCATCTACACTTGCAGGATCAGCTTGTATTGGCTCTGGCGTGGGTCCTACAGCCATTGATAAAGTCATCGGAATCACTAAAGCCTACACGACAAGAGTGGGATCCGGCCCATTCCCGACAGAGCTTTTAGACGAAACAGGAAAAGATCTTCAAGATAAAGGATCTGAATTTGGTGCCACTACCGGGCGACCAAGACGATGTGGATGGCTTGATTTAGTAGCTTTAAAGTACGCCATTAGAACAAACGGAATAAATTCCCTAGCACTGATGAAACTAGATGTTTTAAGTGGTTTTAAAGAGATAAAAGTTTGTGTGGCCTACAAAGATCCTTCTGGAAATGTTGTTGATGAATACCCTATGAACTCTTCTTTAGTTGAAAATATGACTCCAATTTTTGAATCTGTTGAAGGCTGGAGTGAAGATATATCTGAGTGTAAAACTATAGAAGAGCTTCCAAACAGCGTTAACTCTTACCTTAAAAAAGTAGAAACAGCAGTTGGTGTTTCTATTGATGTAGTGAGCGTTGGGCCAGGAAGAAAACAAACCATCTGGGTGAAACCACTTTTTAATTAAAAAAATTTAAGGGACTAAATAAAAGTTGATATTTTTGCCTATATTGTAAGTCTTTGGCTTGGCAAACATTGACCATTTAAAATAATGATATTACAACTTTCTCTCAAGTGATCTGTTAGCTCAGTTGGTAGAGCATCTCCCTTTTAAGGAGAGGGTCCATGGTTCGAGCCCATGACAGATCACCATTCGCGTTCCCTTCGTCTAGAGGCCTAGGATACCGCCCTTTCACGGCGATGACACGGGTTCGAATCCCGTAGGGAACGCCATTTCTTAATTAGACTAAGCTAGCTCTTATTATAAAGGAGCAGCCAAATACATCTACTTTTACATTCAAACCATTTAACTTAAAAAGTTCAGTTAAGAAGTTACTATGTTAAATAATGCAAAAAAAGAGGGGTACAGGTGTGCTCTATTAAGAGTGTAAAAAGTAAACTCTTTACACAACTACGCACAAATAAAAAGAGCCAAAGTATTAACTTTAGCTCTTAACATACTAAAAATATAAAAATGTGATTCTGTTAATCTACAGGGACAAAAACCTGACCAGATTTTAATGGGCGAGTAGATGTATTGGTTCTTTCAAGTGGTGTGTTACCCGAAAAAGAATCAGATTCTGTTATAAAAGAGTACTCAAAGTCTTCCTTTAAGTTAAAACCAGAGACTGAAGTTACTGCATCAGAATGAACAATTAAAGTGTACTCCGTGTCAAAATCTAAGCCTAATGGATTTGTTGGATAAACTATTAAATCATCACCAGATGTAGAAACATCGATGTCTTCCCTACCGAAAAAACTCACAAGCTCAACTCTAAACTGATTAAAATCAGAAAGAGTGTCATTAAAATCAATTTCAATATCTGTTGTTATTAAAGCATCATCAAAAAAATCAGTCTCAATACTTACACTATCAACACTGAAGTCCGCAGTTCTAAAACTCCAAAGCGACTCACCTGTCTCAACATTGCTCTCATTAAGTCTATTCCCAGGAATAATTCTTACATTGTACCTACAATCTGGAATAAAGTTAAACCTTGGAATGAATTCAAACCTATTGTTGTCAGGTCCAAAAATTGAAAGATCTCCATCAACACTGTCTCCAAAACAGTTGTCTACAGAAATAAAGTTTTCATTAAAAACTTCAATAGAGTCCACTAAGTTTTCAGGAATAACTACATCTGCCATTGTAAATGTGATGGTTTCATCAGCATCAACACGGTTTTCATTGTTGAAAGGACTTCTGTTGCTAGCAAAAAGTAAAGAAGGTGCCGATGAAATAGTAAACCTCTCAGTTAGACTAGGCCCTTCATCTCCAAAAATACTATAGGAAACAAAAATAGATTGATTGAAACCAAACTGCTCTGTTTGAGAAGAGGCTATCTCAAATCTCCTTGCACCAACCAGACTGGCAGTGGTTGAAACAGAAGGGTCATTTACTGAAGTGATATCTAAAAAACTATTAGATCCGTTTATATCAAAATTCGTTTCAAGAAAAATCTCAGTTCCTGGACTGAAATCAGACGTGTTTTCTGACAAACTAAATGAAGTCACTCTTCTTTCTCGAGTTGTAAACGTCCAACTAAAATTTGAAGGTAAAGAAACGTCTGCGTTTAATGATGAACTGACTAAAGGTGTTACAGTTACTGTGTACTCTGTATCGTATCTTAAAGGACCACTAGTGATAAGCTTAATGGATCCTAGCGTTTCATCACCAACCTCAAAATTTAAAGGTTCGCTATTGCCTCCGTTTGTAGGACTCAAATTAATGCTGTTTTCATTAAGCGTTAATGGGTTTGGTATAAAGTTAAACTCTATATCAAGAACAACTTGTCTTGGTCTGTTGTTCTGAGAGTCTGAAAGAGGACTTGGATCAACATCTATACCTAGTGGTCCGTAAGTAAGAACCATTGGCCCAGGTGTAGAAAAAACTCTAACAGGACCTTCTTCAGGGTCTAGAACAACATCATCTTCATCACGTCCTTGAACACCACTAAAGCCGTTTATAGGACTAATAAAAGATACCGTGTAACGTGAATTGTAATCCAGAGTCTCTCCGTTAGGTCTAAAAACAAGAGTTCTTCTGTTGTTTGTTAATCTCAATTGCCCTAAAACTCTTTGATTGCCCGTAGAGTTTAAGATTTGAACTGTGTTGTTCAAAACCTCTACACCATCAGTAAGTTCAAAGTTAAAATTCATCTCAATAGGTCTAATTGGATTTGCATTGTTTCCTGTATGACTGATACTTAAAAGTTCAGGATCTGGGCGAGCAGATGTAGAGAATGAAACTGTAACATCATTATCAAGATTTCTACCAGAGGTGGATTCAATACTCTTTGACAGAACAAATGTGTACTCAGTCGACCATCTTAAAAGTGTCTCTGGCGTGTATGTTAAAACTCTACCATTCTCTGAGAGCTCTAGTTGTCCACCTAAGGCTTGATTGGTCTCGGTCTCTACTAAACTTAAAACACTAGCTTCAAAAGCACTAGAGTCTATATCTAGAGGATCTTGATTTTCAATCACCTGCTGAGCACCTATTACACTTAAAGATTCTATTTTTAGAGCTTGTGTAAACTCAAACCTAATAGGTGTGAAAATATTAACAACACTATCAGTATCAATAGAGACCGACTGCACTCTAAATGGATTTCGTTTAGAACTTGAGTTACAAGAAGCCGCTAAAAGAAGAGAAAGAACAACAATTGTTTTTTTAAACATTAATACCCAACTTTATTTTTGTTTTATTAAAACCTTTAAACGTTAAAGCTTTGAAAAAAACAAATCCGAAGAGTTCTATCTCATTTAAATGTAATTATTATGCTATATATGCTTAAGTCCTTATCATTTATGGAATTGATTTTGCTACGTTAAAACCAATAATTTAACCCGACAATTAAGGCAAACAAATCAAATCTATCTTTTTAATTACACTTTTATCTTTATCGTTCACATACAACGCACACTCAGCATGTACAAATAAAACTCAAGGCTTTAGCGAAGGCAGTGTACATTCAGACTTTGTTTGCGCAAGTAACAAATTTAGGAGCGTAATAACAATTAAGGGCCATTCAGATGCAGTACTTAGCCTAGTCACAAATCTTTACCAAGATAGCAGTGAATGCACAAAAACTTTAAAGAATAATTTCTCATTAAGTGTTGAAACACTTAAAGGCGAAAATGGTGCAAGCTTTTCTGAAACAACACTTAATATTCCAGTATCAGTGCCAAGAGACGACAGATGCACCGCAGAGATTAAAAAACTTTCAGAATCTTTTGACGACAGTTTAAGCTTCAATCTTGATTACAGTCTTGTCTATAGATACACGTCTCTTTAATCAAAATTGTTTTATGGTAAAGTAAATTTTTTTGGGACCTTTGTTTTATAACGAGGACTTGCCCAAACTTCTCTGCCCCAATATTCAAAACGTTCGGGATCTTTTAAATAGTAACTTTCCCAATCTACTTCAGGCCTTTTGCCTTCTCCATTGTAAAAAACAGCAAGGCCTGACTCAAGCATTAAAGACCCAAAAGTTCTCACGCCCCAAGGACCTTCAAGAACAGCATCAAATAGATAGCGCCCTCTTCCTTCTTTTCCATCATTTACAAAATCCATGGACGAAACAGTTATCTTTGAAGCATTAGAAAAGAAATAGATAAGTGCCATTGTAGCAGCTCTTGACATAAAAGCTTCAACTTTTGTTTTGGCGAGAGAACTTTTTTCAGCCGTATCTAAATACAAAAACCTTACAGCTTGTGTGTCATAAACTCCATTCTTCTCTACAGATAAATGTGCCGTATCACCGTCAGAAACTTTATCATAATTAAGATTCACAGCTTTTATTTTTGTGATTTGTGCAAAAAAATCAATTTTTGTAACTAAATATGTGGGTAACATCACAGGAATTGCAGATTGATAATCACCTAAAGATTTAGAAAAATTTAATTTTAAAACCACATTTTTAAGAACTGCTAACTCATCTTCATCAAAACTCTCAAATAACTTATTTAAAAATCTATCACTCCGGACTCGTTCAGAGCTAAGCTTAGAAACCAACTCAGGAAAGACTCTTTGATCCATGAACTTAGCAATAAGAGCAGCTCTAGGGTGTATTTGACTAAAAGACTCTGTATCTTCATCAAGCTGCCATTCAAAATTTGCAATTTTCCATCTTGTTTTAATAGTTTCAATTAAATTTTCAATCGAAAGATCTTCTAAATTATTAACCTTGTGAAGAAGATTTTTAAGCATCACATTAACATAAGTTTCTTTAAACTCACCATTAACCGTCTCATCTGAAATGAGCTTAGCTGATACCTCTTCTGCCTTAATCCAAGACTGATCTAAAATATAATCTCGTTTGTATTCATCAAGTTCTGAGAAAACAATTTCTTTTAGATCAAGATTTTTAAAAATTTCATAGATTTCATTAGTTTCAATTTCAACAAAGAAAGACAGATCTAAATTTATTAACGTTGGCATTGAAACAAAGTCTTCAAGCCAAAAACCTTTATCTTTTTGAGAAGATACAACACTTTGAGTAAACGGAGGCTGAAACTCAGTTAGTCTAAAACCCCTATCAAAAAGTTTTTTTAGAACACCAGCTGAAACTTGTGTTCCACCTAAATCTATTCTTTTGATTTTTGAAACATCAAAACCTAAGTCTATCCCATAATCTATAATTTCTAAAAGCTGCTTTTGAGTAAGACTTGTGTTTGTAAACACCCACTCTGTGCCTGAAAAAAGAAAATGAATAATACTTTTAAAATCTTTTACTTTTAAAGTGTAGTAGCCCAAAAGATTTCTTCTTTTTGTAGAAAGCTGCTGCAAAAGAAAGGGACGTGTTCCCTTAAGTACTGTTTTTCCTGAATCAACAGATGCTACTTCATCTAAAGCTTTTGGGAATATTTCATTTTTATACTCACCTTCATCATTTTTTAAAGCTTCAACTAAACTATCATATAAGTCTATTCTTACATTACGTATTTGTCTTAACGGTAGAACCTCACTTAAATTAAGAATGCCTGAGCACGAATCTGAAGATTTTTTTGTTTGAGCAAAACCTGAATTCAGCAAAAAAAACGTTAATAAAAATACTGATATTTTAGTAAAATTTAACACTTATAAAACCCTTTTTATGAGTTGATACCGATTTGTATCTCAATATACAGATATTTATAATAAAAAGAGCATGTAATATAAATATTCCATAAAACAGGCACAATAAACTTACAGATCAACCATGGACGATAAGGAGCACATAATCGTCTACAAGACTATCGAGATAGACCGTATTTAAAATATTGAAGCTCTATTCAAACTATGATGCAATTAAGATTATGATAATTTTAAAACAGATTTTAAAACTTATTCAACTCCTGCATTCAGAAAATGGAAGTAAAAGTATTGCTATAGGGATTGCACTAGGTTTTGTAATGGGCTTTACACCAATCTTAAGTCTTCAAGGCTTTTTAATAGTATTAATACTCCTATTATTTAGAGTCCAGATCGCAGCAGCACTACTTTCATGGCTTGCATTTAGCTTTCTGCCACTCATGATGTCTAAGAGTTTAAATTCAATCGGTTTATATGTTCTTCAACATGAAATCTTAAACCCCTTTTGGACAAAACTTTATCAAGCTCCAATTTTTCCTCTTACACAATTTAACAATAGCATTATTATGGGTGGCTTTATAGCAGGAGTTATAGGCGCACCTTTAGTGTATTTAATATTTTTATACTTAGTAAAAAAGTACAGAAACACTATTGGATCTAAACTCGATCAGACAAAATTCATAAAATTTATTAAAGCCTCTAAACTCTATAACTGGTACACAGCATATGCAAAAAACTTCTCATAAGAAAAAAAAAACAATTTTTAGGTTAGAATCATTTGGAGCTATAGCTCTTCTATTACTACTCATAGGTGTTGTGGTTTACTTTTTTATAAATCCTATTGCTAAATATGCATTAGAACTAACTGCTACTAGAGCCATAGGTTCAGAAGTAAACATTGATTCAATTCAAGTAGACTACTCAAAGCCCTCTGTTAAACTTAAACGCCTTCAGATCACGGATTATGATAAACCTGTAAGAAACTTAATTGAAATTGACAACATAAGTATGGATCTGTCCTGGGAAGAGCTTTTAAGAATGTCTCTTACCTCAGAGAACATGAACATAGAAAATATAAGAATTCACACTAAAAGAGAACGCCCTGGGAAAATTGCTAGTAAAAAAAATAAACTCTTGGACTTTAGTTCAGATACTGCCGACAAAGCCCTAGAAAATGTAAAAAAAGAAGCAAATAACGATCTACTGTCACAAGCTCTAAATATAGCACAAGGAGAACAAAGCGGGAAAAAAGCACTTAAGGCTTTAGAAGATCAACTGAAAACTAAAAAGATAAGTGAAGATCTAGAAAACCAGATTAAAAATTTAAAAAAAGACTGGTCACTCTTTTTAAAAGAAGACATAGAAGGTAAAAAAACAAAAAGCTTGATAAAAGAAATAGAAACATTTGATATAAAATCTGATGATATACAAAAATCTTTAAAAGACTCGAAAAATCTTCTTAGCAAAACAAAGTCTCATTATAAAATTTTGAGAAAAAAAATAAAAGACTTTAAGACTCAATCAGAAAATTTAAAATCAGATATTGTAAAAAGCCCTGAAAGTTTTATCAAAGACTTTAAGTATATAAAGAACACCGTAAGTTCAGATTCACTAAATCCAAAAAATATTACAACGGCAATGCTTTCTAGTTATGTTGCAATTCAATTTAATAATTTTAGCCGTATACGAGAAGGGATAAAAAATCAGGTGTTTAAAGATGTTACATCTCTATCTCCAATAGATATTGGGCAATCAAAAATTGATGAATTTAAAACAGAACACTTAAATACTAAAGACACAGCAGGTACAAATCCAGCTAAAGACTCTGAGCCTGAAAATGATGAGCTTTCTTTAAAACAAATAGAGTTAAATAAAAGAGATTTAAGCTTAAAAAAAGGGACCTGGGTTCACTTTAATGCAGCAAAACCAAGACCTAAACTATGGATTAAGAACATCAAACTAAACTCAGTCTCACAGAAACAACAAGACCTTGGGGATTTTAAAGGTTTAGTAAAGAACTACACCTCAGAGCCACACATTATACAAAAACCACTTACAATTGATTTAATAGGATCGTTACCAAAAATTGAAGCTACAGGTTTAAAAATAAAAACAGTCATGGATTACACAAATCCTCTTAAGCCAAAAGAAGATTTCTCTTTTAATTTAAACTCTTTTAAAGTTAAAGGCCTTAAGCTTGTTGAATCATCAAAATACAATATAGCTATTTCTAAGGCCATTGGAAAACTAAACCTAAAAGCAAGCTTTGTAGAGGACAGCATTAACTTAAGTTTTGATCAAAAGTTTATAAGTCCAATATGGGAGATGATTCCAGGTAACACTGAATCAAATAAATTAAAGACTTTGTTAAATGAAATTAAAAAAGCCGAAAATGATTTATCCATTCGAGCAAACATATCTGGAAGTATAGAAAATCCAAAAATAAACCTATCTTCAAATTTTGGAACTATTGTTAAAAAAGCATTAGAATCTCAAATCAGAGGAAAAGTAAACAATGAGATGGCTAAAGTACAAAAGAAAATCCAGCAAAAACTTCAAGAAAAACTTAAAGGTAAAATTTCAGATCTTGATTTACTTGAGTCATCATTTTCTAAAGAGAACAATAGCCTTGAGAGCATTTCAAGTTCATTAGAAAAAAAGATAAAATCTAAGGCTAAGCAAAAAGGAAAGGAGAAGATCGACAAACTAAAGAATAAACTTCTTAAAAAAATTAAATTTTAAACTTCATTTAAACCAAGCTCAAGCTGATTGGAAATTTTAGATAGATCATGCTTAAGCTCACTCTGCTCAATAATTTTTTTACGGCTTTCATTTGGTGGATTTACCTTTAATACTTTTTCGACATTAGAAACATCTTCAAATATATCTTTTGGAAGCCTCTCTACCAAATCTAGCGTTGTTAAAAACTCTCTTGAAAAATAATAATCCACTTGAATCTTTCTTTTTATGCCATGAGACATCTTAGCAACCAAAGTCACTAATGCCTCTTTATTTTCAGGACTCAAATTTTCTGTAAACTCAAAATCGTTTAACCTTTTTAGTTGAACCAATATAGGCTCTAAGGATTCTTCAGAAATCACATAAACTTTATACTCTCCAAATAAAAAGTACTTCTCTTTTAGCTTTGCAATTGTATTTTGGGGCACAACTAAAAAAGCTTCATTTTTTACCTTATCAAGCTTTGTATATTTTTTTAGCGCTTCCGCTTGCTTTCTAATGTACTGCGGGAAGTGATCTAAAGATTCACCTTCTGGAGACTTAGAATCAAACACCACATACTCTTCACCAATCAAAACGGAGTTATCTGGTCGACCTCGATAAGGAAAACTCTCGCCTCTTATAGAAGACAAAGAGTACTTTTGACATAAAAGATCAAACTTCTCTTCAGTGGTTTTTTCGTGCATCTGCCACGTTTTTTTTAGTTCAATATGCTTTTGTCTAACAGACTCTATATGATTCTGTTCTTCCTCTACACGTTTTTGCTCTTGAAGATTCAGTACCTGGCTTAACTGACTGATTTTTTTTTCATAGTCAGTCTGTCTTTTACTCTCCCCTTCTTGAAATACATGAACTTTATTAGATAATTTTAAATTTTCATCTTGAAGAAGATTTAATTTTTGTTCTGTTAAACTTTGTCTTTCTTTTGACTCTAATTCAACATGAGCAATGCTGGATTTAAACTCATTGTTAGATCTTTCAAAAAACGTAACCTGATCTTCTAAACTTTGATTTTTAAATTTCAGTCTAAAATATAAAACGGCAAATACTAAAGTTGTTAAAATAAAAAATACAGAAGCTGCAATAAGATATACATTCATAGTTAAAACTATAGGCTAAAGATAAAAAAAAGCCAGAGCTTTAAGGGCTCTGGCACATCGTAAAATATTATATAGAGAAGAATTATGTCTTATCTAGCTACTGCCCTTGCCCTAGTGAGTAGCCACGCTCTCCACCAAATGTGTAGAGATTCTCTGTTTTTATAATGTCCATACCAGCTTTTGTGATTCTATCCATTAGATCTATCAAATCTAAATTGGTTAATGTTTTACCATTTTCAGTTGCATGAAAACGACATCTCCAGTGGTCTGTGCAAAAAGTCAAAGGGTTTCCGTTAGGATAAACTTTAACACCACGGTTTGTGATCATTTTCAAAGACAAACCTGCACCCTCAACCCCTTTGATTAAAGCTTCACCTACTACATCAGGGTTTCTTTCATCATTATACAAAAAGACATCAATACCTTGAAGCTCTCTTGGTGCCTTTTCTTGCGGAGTATAACTGACTTTAATCTCTTTAGCCTCTTCAGGATATGTCACAGCTTGAAACTTTGTAGGCTTTTGACCAAGTCTTTCAATCACAGCTTTTGAAAAGTCACTTGTAGAAACTTTTTTAGAGCTGTTTGCTTCACTGTAGATATCGTATGTGTGAACTCCATCTTCGATGGTTTTTAGCCACGCGTTTTCAACTTTTTCAGCAACTTTGGTTTGACCCATGTGATTGAGCATCAAAATACCTGCAAGTAAAAGTCCACTTGGATTGGCCATATTTTGCCCAGCACGTCTCGGTGCCGACCCATGGATAGCTTCAAACATTGCACACTCTTGTCCAATGTTACTTGACCCAGCTAAACCAACAGAGCCCGCAATTTGTGCGGAAATATCACTTAAAACATCTCCATATAAGTTAGGCAGAAGAACCACATCAAAGTTTTCAGGAGTGTCTGCAAACTTAGCCGCTCCAATATCAATAATCCAATGATCAGCCTCAATTTCAGGGTACTCTTTTGCAATCTCATCAAAGACTTTATGAAACAAACCATCTGTAAACTTCATAATGTTGTCTTTAGTCATACACGTAATGCGATTTCGACCTGCGTTTTTAGCGTACTCAAAAGCATATCTAGCAATTTTTTCACAACCTGGACGACTCATAAGTTTTAAACACTGAAAAACCTCATGTGTTTGTCTGTGCTCAATACCTGCATAAAGGTCTTCTTCATTTTCTCTGATAATAACCGTATCCATAACCGGATGCTTAGTATCAATCATTGGATGTAGAGATCTAACAGGTCTAACATTTGCAAAAAGACCAAGTGTTTTTCTTACAGTAACATTCAAACTCTTATATCCACCACCTTGAGGAGTCGTGATTGGAGCTTTATAAAAAATCTTATTCTCCATAAGCTTTTCCCAAGCCGAAGGTTCAATACCAGTAGTGTTACCTTCTAAATACTGCTTTTCACCAATTTTAATTTCATCTATTTCAAACTCAGCCCCAGCAGCTTGAAGAATATCTAATGAAGCCTTCATAATTTCTGGCCCTATACCGTCCCCATAAGCCACACATATTTTTTTTGCCATTGTAAATTGTCCTCTCTTGTTATTTTTTTGCTATCAGACTAACTCAAAAGCACAAGGGCGTAAACTCATGGCTTTAAACATTTTGCCTAATACCTAAACCAACGCAACCCCCCTTTGCTTGACCCTAAGGTGCAAGGTTAGGTCAATTAAACGCAAATAAAAAAGGTTTTTTTATCTTAAACTTAAAAAAATACGTTGATCCTCAAGTTTTTTGGGGCTCCGTGATCTCTTTACTGATTGTTATAATTCTTGCTATTTTTTTAGGCGATGGGGCACTTCTCGAACTCACAAACACATGGAAAGATAGTTTTTTAAAAAATCTTGGTTGGATTTATATTTTAACCTTTATTTGGATCATAGTTTTTACACTTCTAGTTGCTTTTAAATACAGTGACTATAAAATTGGCGGACCTGATGCTAAAAAAGAATTCTCAAATGTCTCTTGGATCAGCATGCTCTTTAGTGCAGGCCTTGGAACAGGTCTCTTGTACGCTGGCCCTTTTGACCCTATGTCACATTTTTTTAAAAACGAAGAGCTATCAAACCTGAACATAACAGATAAGTTTATTAGATCTCTTGAAATCTGCTATCTGCATTGGGGACTTCCAGCTTGGTTTGTATACAGCTCAGCAGGTTTAGTTTTTGCACTTATGAGTTTTAGCTTTAATGAAAAGTTTGAGTTCTCGGCCCTGATTCCTAAACGATTTAAAAAAATAAGAGTTTCAATAAATATTTTAGCTATTCTCTCAATTATTATTGGTGTGATAACAACATTTTCTCTTGCCGTAACACAGATCAATGCCGGTTTGAATAAAGTCTTTCCAATCATTAAAATAACAAAGGCAAACACAAGTTTAATTATTCTATTCATAACACTTCTAGCAACTTTTTCTGTTGTTTCAGGTTTAAAAAGAGGAATAAAGTTTTTAAGTCTTTTGAATATTGGTTTAGTTGCAGTACTTTTTATCTATGCCCTTTTACACACACCTATAGGAGAAGTGATTGGCTTAACTTTAGAAGTTACAGGTCGACATTTAAGTAATTTTACCCAAGACCTATTCTACACAGCCTCTTTAAAAGACAAGTCTTGGCTTGGCGGGTGGACTATTTTGTATTGGTCTTGGTGGGGCGCTTGGGCCCCTTTTGTAGGTCTCTTTATTGCAAGAATTTCAAGAGGCCGTACCATAAAAGAGTTTTTTTTAGGAACTATACTTGCGCCTGCACTTATTGTTTGCATCTGGTTTACACTTTTTGGTTTTTTGTCTTTTCAAGGATACTTAGACGGGAGCATTGATTTTGATCTCATATACAAAGTTGATGGTGCTCCTTATCTGGCTCTTTTTTCAGTTTTAGACACAACGCTTTTCCCAACCTTATCAACGTGTTTAGCTCTAGTGTGTGTCACTATTTTTTATGTCACTTCTTCAGACTCAGGCTCTTATGTTGTAGATATGATCGCCTCAGGTGGTAAAAAAAATCCGCACTCTTATCTTAGAGTTTTTTGGTCTTTGGTTGAAGGTTTAATGGCTTTTATTTTGTTTTATTTTGGAGGGGTTAAGCTTATACAAAATCTTGTTATTCTTTTATCCCTACCTGTAGTTTTGTATTTGTCTTTTGGTATTTATAAGGTTCATGAAAAACTAAAAACAAATTAAGCCTCTTAACAACCTAAGCTTGATTGATCTTGATTTTACACTTAAATTTTAAAGTATGACTTTATATATATACGACCACTGCCCCTATTGTGTTAAAGCTCGCATGCTTTTTGGCTACAAAAATATAGATGTTAAGCTAATAACACTGCTAAATGACGACGAAGAAACACCAATAAAACTTATTGGTCAAAAAATGGTGCCTATACTGTCCATTGATGAAAACACCCACCTTCCTGAGAGCCTTGATATTATAAGTTATATTAATAGTAAATATGACTCGAATATTTTTCTGGATGAAGAGCAAAAGCTAGATGAAACTCTGTCTACTTGGCTCACAGAATCTAGGAGTTATGTTTATCTTTTAGCTATGCCTAGGTGGATCAGAGTTGATCTTGAAGAATTTAAAACTGAGTCTTCAATAAAGTACTTCACTCAAAAAAAAGAAACCTATATAGGTCCCTTTAGTGAGCATATGAAAAACTCAAAAGACCTGATAAGTGACGCCAACAATCATCTTCTTAAACTTGAAGACCTATTGACTGAAGAATCAGATTTTTACTCTAACAAACCCTCATTTAATGATATTCACCTTTTTCCAACCTTACGCTCTTTAAGTGTTACAAAAGGTATCAGCTTCCCTAAAAAAGTACTTTCTTATATGAGAACCCAAGAGCATTTAACTAGAGTTCCTCTTCATTTAGACAAATCCTTATAGATCTCTATTTTTTTTACACCACTATAAAAAATTCATTTGAAATGGCTTTTAGATCTAAAGCCATCACAAGCTTAGGGTTATGTAGTAGATCTAACATAACTATAAGGAGCTCGATTAAATGAAATTAAAGCTATTTATTCTGCTAACAACAACTTTTGTCCTTAACTCTCAAGGTTTTGCAGTAAATAAAACAAATCTTCTCAAGTCTGCTACGCATAAAACATTATCAAAAAAGCACTTAACAAAGCTAAAAGCTTTGAAAGCTGAGGTTATTAAATCAAAGCAGGAAGGCACAGTTAAAGTCGGCCATACTGTAGATCATGACGTAGATCTACTACAGACTATTAATTGTTCAGAATACACAAGCAGCTTGGTGTTTGAAAAGTGGTGCATGGATCAAAAAAACATTGAAGCCATTAATATTCAAAAGCTCACATTTTGTTATAACCAGTCCTATTCTAGCGTTTCAGAAGCCCTTTGCTATTTTGGCGACATCAAGCCACTAGAAGTAAGTTCTTGTCATTATGGCGCTGAGAGTATTTCTGGAGAGCAAGCTTGTATGGCCAATAAAAAAGATCTCGATAATTTTAAAGATCTTAGTGATTCTATTGAAAGTATTATTCCTTTTGAAGTGTATTTAATTGCAACGGAGCCCGTTAGATTTGATTTTACATACGATAGAGACAAAATTGATGGGTACGCAGATGACTTGATTGAGCAATTTAAAGAGCTTGAGCCATTTATTGATGAGCTCATAGAACAGCTTATTGAAGATGACCAATTTCTCGAAGAACCAGAAAGCAAAATAGATGGCCCCTTAGAGGATACTGAAATTGTACTCTAAAACTTCTGTATAAACTCTTAAGAGTTCATATATTTTTTTTCATAGTCCAAAAGTGTATTTTTAACTTTTGGGCTTAAAAAGTACAGCCCTAGAATATTTGGAAACGCCATTCCTAAAATCATCAAATCCCCAAACTCTAAAATATTTGTAGCAGATGTTACAGCCCCTAAAAAAACAACAACACAAAGTAAAACTTTATAAAAGATTGAGTACTTGTCTCCAAACAAAAATACCCAACACCTCTCACCATAATAGCTCCAAGAGATTATTGTTGAATATGCAAATAAAAAAACAGCAACAGAAAGCACATAAGGAAACCACGAAACTTCTGCCTTAAAAGCATAAGAGGTAAGTGCGGCTCCTTCTTTTGCAGCCCTTAAAGATTCATAATCTGGATTTTCATAGGCACCAGTTAGAATAATCACAAGAGCTGTCATAGTACAGACAACTATTGTATCTATAAAGGGCTCTAAGAGAGCAACAACTCCTTCTTGTGCAGGATGATTTGTTTTAGCAACTGCATGAGCAATTGGAGAAGACCCCACACCTGCTTCATTTGAAAAAGCTGCCCTTTGAAAGCCTGCAACTAAAACTCCAACAAAGCCACCATAACCAGCTTCTGGGTTAAAAGCACCAGATACAATCTGACCAAAAGCCCATGGTATAGACCCTATGTGCTTTAAAATAATAAACATACATGCAAGTAAGTAAATCCCGCACATCAAAGGCACAATTTTACCAGTAGTATATGCAATGGATTTAATACCACCCATTATAACCACACCAACTAAAATTGAAAAAATAAGCCCGTAAATCCACGGCTGTTCTCCGACAAAAGGAAGAGAGAGTTTAACTGCTGACAAAGATTGATTCACCTGGAAAGACCCACCACCGCCAAAAGATCCACCAATACATAGAACTGCAAAGATCACTGACAAAACTTTTCCAAGCTTTGCGTGGCCTAAATCCTTTAAACCATTTTGTAGATACTCCATAGGACCACCAATGATTGAGCCATCCGGTCTTTTGACTTTATAGACCTGAGCCATAGTGCATTCAGTAAACTTTGAAGACATACCTATAAAGCCAGCTAAAATCATCCAAAATGTAGCTCCAGGGCCCCCCAAACTTACTGCTATAGCAACACCAGCAATGTTTCCTAAGCCTACTGTTGCAGAAAGAGCTGTGGTTAGTGCTTGAAAGTGACTTACCTCTTCAGAACTGTTTTCACTTTTAGATTTTTGTTCATCAGAACTATTTTTAAATATAATAGAGAGTGCGTGGGTAAAGGCTCTAATATTTATAAATCTAGTTTTAAAACTAAAATAAACGGCCCCAACAATAAGCCAAGCAACAGCAAGAGGCAGGGTCTTTTCATTAAAAAAAAGTACATCAAAAAAAATAACAGAACCAACAAGGCTGTTGAGGTGGCCAAAGAAATTGTTGGCAGCCTCTGATAATCCAAGGGCTGGATCAAAAGACATATTAACTAAAGAACACATGTTGATTAAATCTAAACTAAACAAAAGCAAGACCCCTTTTTTTTTAAACTTTACTAAAAGACTCTTTTAGCGTCATCTTTAAGGACCTTAAATCTAACGCGTGATTTCTTTCAGATTTATCTTTAGGAACGTAGATAAATTCACTAAAAGCCTATTTTAAAAGCATTTTACTCTATTCTCTTGTATTTTCTTTTATTCCGAAATCATATGTTTCTGCTTAAAACAATTTAAAAATGAAGGAGATTTCATTATGGGAATGATGCAAGAGTTTAAAGATTTTGCAATGAAAGGTAACGTTGTTGATATGGCGGTTGGTTTGGTCATTGGTGCAGCTTTTGGAAAAATTATTAGCTCACTTGTAGCTGATGTGATCATGCCTCCAATTGGTATGATAATGGGTGGAATTGACTTCTCTCAACTCTATATCTCTTTAGGTGAAGGTACATTTGCTACTTTAGCTGAGGCGACTGCAGCTGGCGCTCCGGTGATTAGGTATGGTCAGTTCTTGCAAACAGTTCTTGATTTTCTAATTATCGCATTTGCAATTTTTATGATTGTTAGAGCAATGAACAACGCGAAGAAAAAAGAAGAAGCTGCTCCTGCGGCACCTGCAGAAGACATAGTTCTTTTAAAAGAAATCAGAGACGCTTTAAAAAAGTAAGTTTTAGTTTCTAAAAAAGGAATCAGTTTTCTTTTAAAAGCCTGTTTGGTCGTTGATCAACCAGGCTTTTTTTTATTTAAGATTTAAATTTTAATGTGATACCCAAGTATTCTAAAATATAGTGATTCAGCTAGATTAGCCTTGGCCCGCTGGGAAGGACTCGAACCCTCAACCCCTAGATCCGAAGTCTAGTGCTCTATCCAATTGAGCTACCAACGGTGAAACAGAACATACACTCAAAAAAACAAAGACTACAACTAGCCTTCGTGCTGTGCGGTAACAAGTGTGTGGATATTTCCACGAACATTAAAGTCAGCTTGAACCTCAATAAACTTCGGATCAAGAAGCTTAACTAAGTCACTTAAAATCATATTAGTAACATCTTCGTGGTAGATCTTATGATCCCTAAACTGATTGATATATAGTTTTAAAGATTTAAGCTCTACACACTTCTTTTTTGGACGGTATTTGATCAAAATAGTTGCAAAATCTGGAAAGCCACTTCTAGGGCACAAACATGTAAACTCAGGACAAGTGAATTTTACCTCGTAGTCTCTATCTTGTGTTCTGTTGTCAAAGGACTCAAGCTTGCTCTTTTCAAGCTCTATCTCGCCATATAGTCTAGTATCATCTGCCATCTTAACCTCAAATCGCTTTAAATTTCTTCACAACTACTTGTTTCGTTTAGTATTGTCTAGTTAGAATGTATATATGAAGATTTTGGTGCTTATTATTATTTTGTTTAACGTGGCTTGTGCCTCAAATAAAAAATCCTACTGTGATCTTGTCTCAAATGACATAGTTCCAGAGACCTCAAAGAAAAAAGACGTTCTTGATAAAGCTCTAAAACGAAATCTTGATAGCATAAAAGCTCAAGAACCAAGCGAATAAAATAGCATCAAAAAACTATAATATTAAAACCAGTACGTTAGGCCTTGGTGAGTGCTTCTTTTAATATATTCTCAGGCCATGAAAGTGTGTTTAAAGTGTATAAAGCACAAAGCCTTTGCCTTTCAACTTCATCGACTGTTGGAGGGTTTTTACTTTTGGCAGTTTGACAACTTAGAGCTCCAGCAACTGAAATGTTAAAACTTTGGGTGAAGCCATACATTGGTAAAAGTACATTTCCATCACTCATTTTTTTAGCAGACTCACTAACACCGTCTCTTTCATTTCCGAGAATAAGTGCTGTTTTTTGAGTAAAATCAACATTATCTAATGGAACTGAATCATCATTTAGAGACGTTGTAAGAACCCTATAACCTTGATCTTTTAAATGAATGATACATTCTTCACTTTCAGTCCACGTCTTAACATCCAACCATTTGTCAGCCCCTTGAGTAACTCTTTTTGACTCTTTAAAAGAATCTGAAACGTGATTGATTAAATGCATTTTATAAAACCCAAAGGCCTCACACGAGCGCATCACAGCACTGATATTGCCCCTGTCATAAATATTCTCTAAAACTGTTACAAAATAAGAAGATCTATTTTTTACAACATCAGAAATTTTTAAAGACCTCTCATCAGTAAGAAACTTAGAAAGTTTTTTTAAAATCTCAGCAGAAGAGTAACTTTGTTCTTTATAAGTAAAATTCGAATCAATGTCGACATTCATCCTGAATCCTAAACTTAAAAAGTATCTTTAGATTTGTTGTGTATCAGATCATCTAAAAATTTTTGTTGAAATTGAGGCAAACAAAAGCACGCGCTGTGAAGATCAGAGTTGTAATACTTAAGACTCTCTTCAAAAGAGTCAGATTTTATAGGTTTTTTTGGGTAAGTATCACCAAGAGTTCCTACACTAAAAGACCATAGCCCTGAGGGGTAAGTTACATTTGAATAGTTGTAGATATAAGTTTTATCAAAAAACTTAGTTTTGATTTCTAACAAAGACCGTTGAGTTTCAATTTCTAAAAACGGATTCTCACACTGAGACACAACAATTCCATTTGGCGTTAGAGCTCTTTTTACATCAGAATAAAACAGCTCTCCAAAAAGAGGCGCAGCTGGTCCAATAGGGTCAGAAGAGTCGATAAGAATCACATCAAAAGAACTGTCTTCAGCTTTTTTTAAATACTCCACAGCATCATCAATAATAAGATTTAACCTTGGGTTCTCTAACTCACTAGAAGTTGATGTAATAAAACTCTTACATGCTTCTACAACACAGGCATCAATCTCAACCATAACAACCTGTTCAACCGATTTGTGCTTCAAGACCTCTCTAACAGTCCCCCCATCACCACCACCAACAACTAAGACTTTTTTAGGATCTGGGTGCGAGAACAAAGGCACATGACTAATCATTTCATGATACACAAATTCATCTTTATCACTGGTCATTAGAAAATCATCATTTAAAAGCACGCGACCCAAATAATCTGTGTCATAAACTTCAACTTTTTGAAATGAGCTTTTTTTAGAGTAGAGCTTTTCATTCACTTTAAAAGACATTTTATAAATATCTTTATAATTTTCCGTAATCCATTTATTTTCATCTTGGGACATCTTTTATTCTCCTCCTAAGATTTTTACAGCCTTAACCTCTACGCTGTTTTTATTGTAATAATGTAAGTAATTGATGTTGTAACCGGAAGATACTTTTTCTGAAGAGTCTTGCTTAACTTGGTAAGGTAGATCCTCTAATAAAAATTTACTTTTATCTTTTGCAAAATAAATAAGATCAAATGACGTGGGATCAAAAATCTCTAAGAGACTTTTAATAATTTTTTTATCTTTTACAGGATCAAACTCATCCATCTCAAAGCTAAAGTAACTTTCATCCCCTTGAGGGGTAATGTGAATTGTAATGTATTTAGAATTACATAGACCATTTAAAGAGTAGCCTGAAGGACTAAAAAAGAATTGATCTAGTTTGTAATTATCAAAAAGTTTTTTAAACTTAGCTTTTACAAATTCTTTAGTCTTTGAATCTGACTTTTCAAGCTTTTCTTTAAAGTCTCCCTTTAAACCATAGATCAGTAGTTCTAAAGTTTTAATCTCATCATTATTCTTATCTAAGCTGGATTCAGAAGAGATATCTAAAGAAGAGCTTGATGAGGGTTCAAATGACTGGTTAAAGATGTAGACGTAGTGATCATCAAGCCTTCCAAATCTGTAAGCTGCACCACCAAAATGCTCTATAAGCCTATTCATATCGTCTAAAGCTGAAGTTTTTTGAGAAACAGGTTGGTATTCATTTTTTCTTTCAAAAAAAATAGAGGTAATGCTGCTTTTAAACTCTTTATACAGTTCTAGAGCAGCTTTTATCAACTTTGTCTCACCACAGGTAATTAAAACAATTCGATTCTCCCAAACAAAAAGGCTAGATTCGGACAACAGATAGGCAACTGTATGCTCATTATTGATTTCAGAAAGAATCTTAGCACCTGTAAGATCAACTAGATTTTCCCAATAGCTTTTTGGAAAACTTAAAAGGTCTAACCCCTTAAACTGGATCTCTAGCTTTTTTTCAGGCCCTTCAAAAAACAGACTTTGACTCATAGCCTCTAGTACCTATTAATCAAAGTCCTGACAATCAAAAAAGGGTTTATATATTGAAGATTTCCGCAGTTATCCCTACATACAACCGCTCTGAAAAGCTTATAAGAGCCATCTCTTCAGTTTTAAATCAAACGCAGACTGTTGATGAAATCATTGTTGTAGATGATGGCTCAGACCTAAGGCCAAAGCTTTCTTTAGAGTTAAATCGTAAAATTGTCTTGATACAAAAAGAAAAGAATCAAGGTGTGAGTGCTGCCAGAAACACAGGAATTAAAGCTGCTAAAAATAATTGGCTTTGCTTTTTAGATTCCGATGACGAATGGAAGACTAATAAAATTAAAGAGCAGGTTGTAGATATCAAAAACAATCCTGATATAAAGATCTTCTACACTGATGAAGAGTGGATTAAAAATGGAGTACATGTAATAAAAAAACATCATCAGTTAAAAAAAAGTGGATGGATATTTAAGCCTTGTTTAAAAAGCTGCTTTGTTGGAGCTTCCACTCTTTTAGCTCATAAAAGTGTTTTCGAAGATGTAGGACTTTTTGATGAGAGTTTAACTGTTTGTGAAGACTATGACTTGTGGATTCGCTTAAGTCACAAGTATGAGTTTTTTCTAAATCCTAATGAATTAATTAAAAAACATGCAGGACATGATGATCAGCTTTCAACAAAGTATTTTGCTATGGACTACTACCGGCTGTTAAGTTTAATAAAAATATCTAAAAATTCCACATTAAATACTGAAGACTATGATACAGTATCCGAGCTTATTTTAAAAAAAACTGCTCTTTTATTAAAAGGCGCTATTAAGCATAATAACTCCGAATTAATAGAAAAGATTAATGCTTTGAAA
This sequence comes from Bdellovibrionales bacterium, assembly GCA_023301025.1. Classification (GTDB taxonomy): domain Bacteria; phylum Bdellovibrionota; class Bdellovibrionia; order Bdellovibrionales; family UBA1609; genus JALZUR01. The sequence continues at coordinate 47,052 of JALZUR010000025.1, forward strand.
CTTTAAAGCATCTTACAGTTGAGTTTCATAATGCATCTTAAAGAGCATCAAAAGGGCATAGATGCTAGACCTCTTAGATCTAAAAACATTCTTATTTTTTAAAGAAAATTCTTTTTTAATGTTTTTATATGTTAAAGTGTAAACCTCACCAGATTTTTCAAAAAGCATAGCAGGTTTTGTTGTTTCAAAATTTTTACCGTAAGCATAACAAAGCTTTTTAAATATTTTCTTTTTTGTGTTTTTTTTAATCTCTTCTAAAGCTCTCCCATTTGTTACCCTATCAATAAAATAAAGCTCCTCAGAAGAGGATAAAAGCTTTTCAATATACGAATCAATATATGAGAATGCATTTTTTGAATACAGATAAGGCTTGCAAACGGCATCAAGCTTATCTTGCCAAAGATTAGCGTCTGGATCTTTTTTATCAATCCAGAGTTTTACTTCGGTGATCGGAGGACTGGCCCTGTAGCCCACTTGATACGAGCACTTTATTAAAGCTTTTTCTACCTCATGAGCAATTTCACTTTCCGGAATATTAATACACTGCCACGAAATAAGCTCAGTGGAAGAAGAGCTTTTTTTACTGATTTCATCCAGAAGTCCTCCCCCCTCCTTTTTCAAAACTGACTCTAATTCACTCGGTGGACCTGGAAGACAGATCATCTCAAAGGTCCTTATTTTTTCTTCTTGTTTTGGGCCAGTTTTTATCAGTTTTTTTCTAACAACTGAAAAAGCTTGAGCTGTACCCCTTACATTTTTGAAAACCACAGCACCTTTTGGAAAATACGCCTGCCACTTATGCCCTTCTCTTGGTTTAATCTCTCTTTCAAGCAGTGAGGCCTCCATCTTAGACCAAACTCCTTCATCTAACTCTAGCTCTTGATGTGCAAACTTTGATATCACCTCTCTAGTTACATCATCCCTAGTTGGTCCAAGACCCCCAATGGTAAAGACCACATCAACTGAGCTCTTTATTAAAAAGTTCAAAATCTGATTTAAATGCTCTTTTTGATCTAGGACTGCAAAATGATGAACAACCTCAACTCCAATCTTTGTAAGCTCAGAGGCTAAAAAACTTGCATTGGTGTTTACAATCTGACCAGATACAACCTCATCACCAGTTGCAATTAGAGCTGCTTTCATAATTTTACTCCTCTTTTGGTGCATAAGTACTCTATAATGTTGAACTGTGAAAGAAATAAAAAAAAGTTCATTTAGTCGTGGTTTAAGAGTTGCTAAGCTTGGATTAAAAACTGGCTTAAAAGCGGCTGGCAATTATATATCTCCCAAAGAACAAGAAGATTACCTAATCGAACAGATGAAGCTGATCGCTGATGAACTGGGGGAGCTTAAGGGAACCATGATGAAGGTGGGCCAAGGACTTTCTATGTACGGAGAGCACTTTCTTCCCCCCAAAGCTAATGAGATGTTAAAAAGTCTTCAATCCTCCTCCCCCCCACTTGATTGGGAGTCTATTGAGACTACCTTAGAAAAAGAGCTAGGTATGAAAGCTTTCAGTGAACTTGATATCGATGAAGAAGCACTAGCTGCAGCCTCTTTGGGCCAAGTTCACAAAGCAGTTATCAAAAAAACAGGTGAAGTCATTGCACTTAAGGTTCAATACCCTGGAGTTGACTCCGCGATGCATTCCGATGTTAAAAATCTAAAAAGAGTTTTTTCTTTAGGTAAAATCTTTCCATCAGAAATGAAGCTTGATCTGATCTTTCAAGAGATTCAAGGCATGCTTTTAGGAGAGCTCGATTATTCTAAAGAGCTCTACTGGACTGATACTGTTTACAACAATTTAAAGGATGACCCTAGGTATTTAGTACCAAAACCAATTCCTGAATTTTGTACAAAAAAAATTATGGCTACAAGTTTTATTGAAGGTGTTCCTGTAGATTCTGATGAAGTCTTAAATCTAAGCCAAGAAAGCAGAAATAAAATTGGCTATGCTTTTTTAGAACACTACTTTAATGAACTCTTTTTGTTTAAATCTGTTCAAACAGATCCTCACTTGGGAAACTACAGAATAAATCTAACAGATCCTGAAAACCCGAAACTTGTGCTACTCGATTTTGGGGCTATGAAAGAGGTCCCTGATTCTTTTGGTGAACCTTTTAAAAAACTGATCAGAGCAGCTCTAAAAGATGACACAGATACGATGATTGAGGCTGCCGAGACTATGGGGTATTTAAAGCCAGACGACCCGCAAAAGCTTGTAGACAGTTACATAAAGCTTTGCTCTTTAATTGTTGAGCCTTTTTCTACATCAGGTTTAGAAGAGTGTGAGTACATCAACAAAGATAAAGAATATGTTTGGAAGGAAACGGATCTTCCAAAAAGAGTAGCTGCAGCAGGAACTCAGATTGCAAAAAACTTTAAGCTCAGAACCCCACCAAAAGAGTCTTTATTTCTAGACAGAAAACTCGGTGGAACTTTTATTTTTCTATCTGTTTTAAATTTTCAAGCCTACTGTGATGATTGGATCAAAGATAGAATCTAAATAATCAAATATATAAATACAGCTAAGATTTTAGCTGTTACAAAGATCCATAGCTATATTTTTTTGATGGGCCTCTAAAGTTCCACCACCAATTTCTAATAGCTTAGCATCTCTCCACATTCGCTCTACATGATACTCAGCCACATAGCCGTAACCACCTAAAACCTGTATAGCACTATCAGCAACCTCTTTGGCCATTGTTGTTGCAACTAATTTAACACCATCAGAGTCTTTTCGATCTCCTGTGCCTTCAGCTCCCATATTAAAAGCTGTCTGATACACATATGCACGTGAAGCTTGGTACTTGGCATAACTTTCAGCCAAATGCTTTTGGATCTGACCAAACTTGTAAAGTGGCTTTTTAAAAGCCTCGCGTTCTTTTGAATATTTAACCATCTCATCTATACAGCGCCTGGCAATTCCTAAGCTCATGGCAGCAAGAGTCAATCTTTCAATCTCTAAGTTTTTCATCATATGAATCAAAGAGTCACCCTCTTCACCAATAAGATTAGACTTAGGAACTTTGCAGTTTTCAAAAACAAGCTCAGCGGTGTTTGAAGATCTCATACCAAGTTTATCCATTATTTTTTGGCCCACGGTAAAGCCTGGACAGTCTTTAGTTACTAAAAACGAAGAAAGCTCAGGTCTTCCTTTCTCATTTTCTCCAGTAACTGCATAGACTAAAACTCCATCTGAAGCTGTTCCTTTATCATCAAGACAGCCATTAGTGATCCACATCTTGCGACCAGTAATAGAATAAAAATCGCCATCTTTTACAGCTTTAGTAGTCATTCCTAAAACATCAGTTCCAGCATCAGGTTCGGACATAGCCATAGCACCAACAAAATCACCAGTACACATAGACTCTAAGTGTTTCTCTTTTAGTTCTTTACCAGCATTTACTGAAAAATTATTAACCAGCAACATTGAATGCGCTAAGTAAGCTAAACAAAAACCAGGATCAGAATATGAAAGCTCCTCATGGGCAATCACCGCCGCAGTTGTATCCATACCCGAGCCACCATACTCTTCAGGAACAGTGATGCCCAAAAGGCCAATTTCACCTAAAGACTTTAAAAGCTCTACATTAAATTTTTCTTCTTTATTATAATCATGGGCCTGGGGTTCAACTTTAGTTTTGGTGAAGTCTTTAACCATATCTCTGAGCATTGAATGCTCTTCAGTTGGCGTATAAATATTTATTGAACTCATCTAAAACTCCCTATGAAAAAATGCCCATATCATTAAAAGTATTCAATACTTTCGACACTGTCATACAATTTAAGCCATGGGTAGAGTTTGAATATTTAGTGACTTTTAAGCACTTTTAAAGAGTACTTAAAAAAATAAGGCAAAAATCAGTTGATAATAGCTCAAGCAATCAAGATATAGAGGATAAAATGTCAGACAAAGCCTTAAGCTCTCTTTTAGAAACACCTGTCTTTTGAGAAATCTCTACAACACTTTGGCCTGTTTTTAAAAACCTTATAGCCTCTTTGTATGTGATTTGGTGCTCTTGCTCTTCTTGGGTTAAAAGAGGCTTTCGTTCAAAGTTTTTAGTAAAGTCTTTTTCTAACTCTACGATTCTATTTTGAAGTTTGCCTATCTGTAGTGCTAAAAGTACTAGTGCTGCACCTGATAAAACAAGTGCTGCGGCGAATATTAAAGTTTGGATGTTATCAAAAGACACGTGTCTCCCCCTCTATTTAATTAAAAACAGACGGACGCTAAGTGCATTGCTATTTTTATAGTGACTCTAAAAAACTTTTAAGCCGGTTTACACCCTCTTCAAAAGTCTGTTCAGAAACTGCAAAACTCATCCGTACATAACCATTTTGCCCAAAATCAGAACCGGGTACAAGTACGCAGGCTTTAGACTCTAAAAATTGTGCACAAAACTCAGAATCAGTCATATTTTTTTGCTCTAAAATCTCAGAAAGATTTACCCAGAAGTAAAAGGCACCTTCAGGTTTTTTTAAGCTTAAGCCCTTAATTTGTGTTAACAGATCGTAGCCAATCTTAGCCCTTTTTTTAAGTATGCCTATAGAACTTTTGATTTCACTTTTTACATGAGAACTAAACCCTGAAAGTACTGCCTCTTGGGACACAGAAGGCGGACAGCCAGTCGTTTGGCTCTGGTGGCGTGAAAGAGCCTTTATAGCAGACTCTTCAGCAATGGCCCAACCAATCCGCCAACCCGTCATAGAAAATACCTTTGAAGCCCCGCTTACTACTATAGAGCGTGACTTTAACTCAGGTGCGACATCAAAAAGATGCGGACAAGCACCTTTGGTAACTTCATCACCCCAATAAAGCTCAGAGTAAATATCATCAAGCAACACTTGCACCTCAGAGTGCTTGTTTAAAGATTTTGATAGTGTTTCGTAGTCAGATGTTTTGAAAACTTCACCTGAGGGATTATTAGGCGAGTTGATCAATAAAACCTTTACGCCGTCATCAAGAGCTTTTTCTAAAGCATCTTGATTTACGCTAAAGTCATCATTAAGAGGTATTAAAACAGGTTCACCGCCGGCAATTTCTACCATTGTGGTGTAGCTGGCCCAAAAAGGTATAAAAATACCTACTTTGTCACCTGGATTGATCAAGTTCCAAAAAGACTGTTGAATAGCATACTTAGCACCTGGAGTGACAATTACATTATTTGAACTGTAATTAAAACCAAATCGTTTATTAAAATCTTCAACAATAGCACTTTTAAGACCAGCAGTCCCTGAAGCACTTGTGTACCTTGTTTTGCCGTCTTCTATAGCCTTAATACCCGCAAGTTTACAGCTTTCAAAAGTCTGCCAATCAGGCTCACCAACAGACAATGAAACCACATCTACGCCTTTAGATTTAAGCTCAATAGCTTTAGCCGCTAGGGCTAGTGTGGGTGAACCTTTTACTTTCTTTGATCTGTCAGACAGTCTCATTTAAAAACTCCGTTGTTTTTTACTTTTTAAAATAATATTTAGGTTTTTATATTTGTTACTTTTCGTGTTGATTTGTAGTTTCAATTTTGGTTTTTGTAAACCTCAAGAAGCTTAAGTTCAACACATTTAGAGACATAAGGTTTAAAATCACCATTAAGCCTTGCTAGCTCTTTAACAAGACTAGAAGAAACGTCTCTAAACTCACTTTTAGAACAAAACAAGAGCGTTTCACAATCTTTATACAATTTGGAATTTATATTAGAAAGACTTTGCTCTAAAGCAAAGTCAGATGCATCTCTTACCCCACGCACAAGAGTTTTGATTTGATTTTGTCTCATAAAATCTACTGTAAGACCCGACCAAGTCACCACTTCAATCTGACCTTTATCTTGAGCATTGTTCTGAATTTTTAGATCTTCAAACTCTTCATGAATACAGGCTTCAAACATAATTTTTCGCTCAGAAGGAGAAAAAAGAGTTTTTTTAACTGGTGATTCACCTATCAAAACATAAACCTTACTAAAGTAACAGCTTGCTCTTTTTAAAATATCAAGGTGTCCACGAGTGGGAGGGTCAAAACTGCCCGGATATAAAACCTTACGTGTCTCCATTTAATTCCCTACTTCGTCCTTAATCTTGTATATGTATAAGAGTTTGTCTTTATAGTCTTTGACTTTATATTCGTAGAGTTTACTAGACTCAAGGTTAAAAATCTCTTCACCTTTTACATATTCAATAAAAACCATTGCACTATCACTTAAAGCTTTAGAATCAGAAATGCACCTCATAACATCAGCACCCATTTTTTGGGTAAAAGGAGGATCTACAAAAATATAATCAAATGTTTTAATATTTGTATTTAAAAATTTAAAAACATCAGAAGAAATAAACTGGGTCTCATCTATAGCCTCTAAAAGAGTGGCATTCTTTAGAAAAATACGTTTAGCATCTTGTCCCTGATCAACAGATATTACATTTTTAGCCCCTCTTGAAAGAGCTTCTAAAGAAATGCTTCCTGTACCTGAAAACAGGTCTAAAAAACTTGAGTCTACAACACCTGGTCCAATAATATTAAATACTGTCTCTTTAATACGATCAGTGGTTGGTCTAATGTCTTTTGATTTAAAGGCAGCCAACCTACGACCACCCCACTTTCCAGAAATTATTCTCATTCACTTACACCTATTTTAATACTTTTCAACAGGTTCAGTCTAAACCAGATAGCACCTCATCTAAACTCTCAAATGGTTTTTTTAAAAAAGTTACATTTAAGTGCTCAAAATCCTTTTTTTCTAAGTCATCCATAAAAGCCGACATCAAAAAAATCTCATACTCTGTGCTTAAAATACCATAAGTTACAAGATCACTAGATCTTCCATCAGTTAGCACATAGTCTAAGAAAACAACTGAAGGCACTTCGTCTAAAAAAAGTTTGCGTGCGTCTTTTAAAGATGTAGCAGTTTTAATTGAAAATCCTTTCTTACTAATTTTTCTTTTTAAAACTCTAGTTATTGCAGGCTCATCTTCAATTATAAAAATAACTTTGCTTAAATTTTTTGATAGATTCACACAAGCTCCAATGGAAAACGCATTGTAAAATATGCACCAGCTTCATTAAGATTGTTTCCAAAATTTAGATCTCCACCATGCAATTTAACAAACTCATGAATTAAAAACATTCCATAACCCACACCTTCAGCTTTCTGACTAGTTCCAAAAAGTTCAATTTGATTAAAATTCTCTGGAAATCCAGGACCACGATCTTCAAAACTCAAAACTGCGAACCCATTTTGTTTAAATAGACTAATAAAAACTTCACCCTTATACTCCATAGCTTCAATAGAATTTTTAAGCACATTAAATACAGCCTGGCTGATAATCGTAGAAGAACCAGAGATCCACACATCAGGCTCAAAGGAGCAATGAATTTTTACCTTCTGAACTAATATTTTTGTTAATAAAAAGGCATCTTCAATCACCTTTTGAAGTTTTATTCGTTCAAAATCAATTTTTTTTGAAGAGAAATTATTTAAATTTTCAATTATGGACAAACACCTTTTTGAAGCTTTTGAAACCTCCTCAAAATCTTCTTGAACTTGCCCGGTAAAGTATTGTTTTAATTCATTAGAAAGCTCATAAATCCCAGTAAGAGGATTATTTAGTTCATGTGTTAATGCAGTAGTTACAATGCCTAAACTCTGAAGCTTTCCTCTTTGAATTTTTAGTGAATCTCTTTTTTTTGATGTTAGTTTTGATTCATAAATATGTAATCTATCAAGACTATTAAAATGACTTAAGTTTGAAGAGTGGACTATATAATTATTATCTTCTAACTCTATACTAACATTGTCATCGCTCTGATTGTTTAAAGGGCAGAGACTACAAGGACTGTCTTTTTCAAAAATGTACTTATAGCATTTTTTTCCTACAGACTCTTTCCTGTTTGAAACTTTAATTTCATGATCATGTCCTACCAGTATTGATATATCTTTGATCTGTCCAAAAGCTGAAGACAACAAAGAGCTTATCTTTGATAGTTTTTCCGTTTGAAGTACTCTAATTAGATTAGTAATAAGAAGCTTAAAAAGCATCTTAAAAAAGAAACTTTGACTTTCAAAGTTTGTATCTGACTCAAAAAGCACATAAATTCTTTCACTTTTATTTAAATTATAGGACTGTATCTCATAATGCGAAAGTACAGGCCTAAATAAAATATCAGCTAAATTTTTAGACATTTTAGATTTGTCATTTTTTACATTTATAAGTTTTTTAAACTTTTTTGAATCAATTCGTGTAAGAGTTTTTTTTGTACACAAGAAACCTGAGTTATCATCTATGTAGATTAAAGAAAGTTTGATTCCTTTATAACGAAGTACTCTTAATCGCTCTGTCTCATAAACCATCTGCTCTAATGAGTTAACAGAAAGAAGTCTTACTACATACTCACGAAGACCTTTTTTTTCAATTGAACTTTCTTTTAAAAGTTGAACTTCTGAGGTATTTTTTTGTATTTCATTTTTAATTTGTTCTTCAAGACTTATCTCTTTTTTTTCATCTTCAATATACTTCTTATAGCTTTCTATTTTCTTATTTTCAGTCAAAGCTGATTCTTTTTTTAGAAAATCAACAATTTCAGACTCTTCGGTCTTAGTAGAGAAGTAATATTTGATATTATCGGTATCCGAAACAGTTTTTGCAGCATCTAATGAACTAAGCTCACCGCAAAAGACTTTCACAGCATCTGTCTTAAAAGAAATATTTTTAGCGTCAACAATAAGATAGTCTTCTGAGGTATACGTATCAGATTCTTTAGCTTTTTTTATTTTTTTAAAATCTGACTTTCCAGATACTAAAAAGGATATATTCATGCAGCATGAATTTCACTAGACTCACTAGATTTTAAAAGGCCTAGAGTTTTTTCTTGTTCAATAAGTACATACCTTTTTTCATCTTTTTTATCACTAAGGATTCTATACTCTGTTAAATATTCACTTTCAAACCTGAAGTTAGACCAATCAATCATTGAAAGAAATATAACCTTTTCATCTAAAATACTAAGGCTTTTGATAAGATAATCTCTTGTTAATAAAAAATGCTGCCAATCTTGTTCATCTAAATTTTTAAATTCTGTTATAGCCAAATGATTGATTTGTATTAGCTCATCTAAAACTTGGTTGCGCTTTATGACAGCTTGAAGAATATTTTTTTCCATGTGAGCTCCTATTAAGAATCAATCTTTACTACTTTTATAGAATGACACATTAATCTAAAGATGAGTGAGCCAAATATTTGTCTCATAGGGTAAAGTCCTGCTTTTTATAGAAAAGGGCTTGGCTTTGTTTTAGAGCCCTAGACACCCCTGGCCGTAGGTATTCTATATTTGCTTTTGAACTATTTATTCTTAATTCGATACATCACTGATCAACTGTCAAATTTCTAAACAGTTTAAAGCCCTCAAAACACTACAAAAGAGCCAATTGTAAACTAAACTTTGGAACAGTTTATGCAGAGTATACTTTATCCGGGGGGAAGAAAATGAAAGAAAAAGCTATATTTACATCTATTGTTGTTTCGATTTTATTCTTAGTTTTCTCACTATTTTCTTCGTTAAACAAAAACCAAAAGACACCTTTAGCAGATCAATCTATTGATTTAAATACGCCTAGCGATTCAAAATTAAAAGCTTATCAAAATAATTATAAAAAGATTAGCGTAAATGATTTAAAAACTCAAAGAGAAGCAATTGATAGATTTAAGAGAAACCGTAGAAGAAGAGCAAGAATCAATAGAAATACAAGTGCAAGTAATACTGACATAAATAAAAGACTTAAAGAATTACAAGAAAATGCGGCTATACATAAGAAAAACTCTAAAACTAAAAACACTGATAAAACAAAAGAAAAAGCCTTAACAGAAGAAGAAAAAAAGAAAAAAGAAGAGGCTGAAAAGAAGAAAAAACAAGAAGCAGCCAAAAAAGAACAACAAGAACGCATTAAAAATGAAAACCAAGCTAAATCAAGCAACTCTTTGAATAAAAAGAAAGATTCAAATATATCTTCTCTAAAAACAAAACAAAGAAATCAATCTAGTATAATTGTTGCAAATCAAAATAATAGTATCAATGAAGAGCCAATTGAAGATGATTCTAGTCAAGAAAACTCTAATTCTACTGGTACAGGCTCAAGGCAAACAAGTGACGAAACAACTGATAATACCTCTCTAACAGAAAGTTCAACAGAACTAGATGCTTTAATTCAAGAAAGAAACACCGAAGGACTTCTTGCACTTTTAGAGAGTTCAAACCTAAGCACATTTAAAAGAACTTCACTCACAACTTTAGTTAAATCTATAAACATCGTAGAAAACATAGACTTCATAAGCCCAATAGTGATTTCCACATACTTAAATATAAACAATTTAGGACTCTTTACAAACTCAATGATTGTTGATGACTATAGCTTTGAAGAAAAGAGCTTTATGGCCTCTCTTATAATACAAAACTTAGATGGTTCGGCAAAACTATTATCTAGAAGTGACTTTGTAGATTTATATTTCAATGGCGTAAAAGCCCAGCTGTCTAATACAACTAGCGAAAGTAACTCTAATGTTATAGATCTTTACACTGAGCTAGATATGAAAATTGATGAAACCTATGAACTTATAGACTCTGAAACTGAAGTAGCCTTAAACCAATAGCTCATCTATTCTATTCTATTCTATT
>JALZUR010000026.1 GCA_023301025.1 Bdellovibrionales bacterium
AACTCACGTAAAACAGACTGAGCCTTTTCTAAATTTGCTTTCCAAATATCTTTCATACACACGTCCTTAAAAAAAGATAATGCAAGACTTTGTTTGATTTTCAAGCCTTTTATGTTAACTAAGATGCAAGTGCGCCAGTAGCTCAGCTGGATAGAGTACCTGACTACGAATCAGGCGGTCGGAGGTTCGACTCCTTCCTGGCGCGCCACTTATTATTTTTTCATCTTTCTAAACGTCACCCACCTACTGGACATTAGTAAGAGTCGATCAAGATACCTTACGAACGCATCCAAAGTTATTTTTTTTATGTATTATTGCATATAAATTTTTTACTTTATTATGTATATATACATTTGATTTATTAATATATATATATAATAATACATACATGAAAAAGCTAATCAAACGTCAAATTTCAGAAAAACTTAACTCTATAAACGACGCAAAGCCCTTGTTTTACGGTACATCAAGCTGGATTAAATATATGAGACAAGCTTTAAACATGACAAGCGCTCAGCTAGCCAAACGTATGAACATAGCAAACTCAAGTCTGCATCAACTAGAAAGACAAGAGGCACAAGATAAAATAAGCCTTCAGAGCCTTAAACGCGCTGCTGAGGCCTTGGACTGTGAACTCATATACGCTATTGTGCCCCGAGATAGTTTAGAGAGCACAATGAGTGAGCAGGCCGAGAAAAAAGCCCTTAAGATCATCAAAGACTCAAAACTTCATATGGACTATGAGGACCAAGCCATAAGTCAAAAAGAAAGCCAAAAACAATTTGAAGAGCTTTGTGAAAAGTTAAAAACTTCAAAAAAATTATGGGAGGACAGTTAAAATGCTCAGACAAAAACGAATTTTTTTTAACGACCGCCAAGGTCAAACTGTTCTGAGTCCTGTAGAGAAAAAGGGTTTAAAGCTTACTCACATTTCAAATATGAAAGAGTTAGATGAAGCCGAGCAGATGAACATAAATGAAGGTCTTTTGTGGCTTCAAGATCAAAAATCTAATGACTACATTTCAGAAGACTTTTTTCAAAAGCTACACTTACAACTATTTGGAAAGGTCTGGAGATGGGCAGGTGTTTATCGACACACAAACAAAAACATAGGAATTGACTACTGGAAGGTTCCTAGAGAAATGAACAGTTTTGTTGAAAATGCTAACTATTGGTTAAAGAATAAAAGCTATCCCGATTGGGCTGAGTTTTTAGCTCACTTTCACCATAAGCTTGTATTTATTCACCCGTTTCCAAATGGCAATGGCAGGTTTTCTAGAATTGTAACCAACCACTTGTGTAAAATGAACCAACAAGATGTCCCCACATGGCAAGCACATCTTGAGCCAAAAGTTAGACGAGAGTATTATATCACATCCTTAAGAGAGGCTGATGATAAACACTACTCAAAACTCATCAACTTTTTTAAGCACGAACTTTAAATTTTTATTTTATAACTTTTGAGACTCTGAGTGATCTAAGTATAATAAAAAAACATGGTTACACCCAAAACGACGCCCCTAAACTGATACAACTGCTTTTTAGACCATTAGTATAAGAATGACTTATAGACTCTGAAATTTCATATGTTTTGTTTAAATTTATAAAATTTAATACAAAATATACAGGATTGGCTGAAAAGACGGGGGTCAAGAAGAGCTTGAAAATCTGTGCCGCTAGGGGTTTAAAAGAGGACACAGATACTGGGGTTTCAAAAAAATGCTCTTCTTTGACCCAAAAGATCTTAAAAATCACATCAACCAATGACCTATCTTTACTTCTAAAGCCCATTTTCAATTTAATTTGAGACAAAAAACACATTTAAAAGCCCGCCAACTTGACACTCAAGCTCTAAGATACATATTGGTTTTGAATTAAGCACAAACAAAACCAATAGGAGAAAAATATGTCTAATGTCAATGTAACTCCTCTAAACGACAGAATTCTAGTTAAAAGAGTCGATGAAGAGGATAAAACTGCTGGTGGATTAATCATTCCTGATTCTGCAAAAGAAAAACCACAAAAAGCCGAAGTTGTTGCTGCAGGTAAAGGCAAAACAGCTGAAGACGGAACTAAAATTCCACTTGAAGTAAAAGTGGGCGACCAAGTTCTTTTTAGTAAATATTCAGGTACAGAACTAAAACTTGAAGGCACAGATTATCTCATGATCAGAGAAGATGATGTGCTTGGAATTTGCAATTAATTATTAATATTTAAGGAGTATATAAATGAGTAAAGAACTAAGATTTAGCGAAGACGCTAGAAAGTCTATTTTAACAGGTGTTAACACTCTTGCTGATGCTGTTAAAGTTACACTAGGACCTAAAGGCAGAAACGTTGTAATTGAAAAAAGTTTCGGATCCCCTCTGATCACAAAAGATGGTGTAACTGTTGCTAAAGAAATTGAAATTGAAAATAAATTTGAGAACATGGGTGCTCAAATGGTAAAAGAAGTTGCCTCAAAGACCAACGACGATGCAGGAGATGGAACAACATCTGCTACAGTTTTAGCACAATCACTTTTTACAGAAGGTGTAAAAATTGTTTCTGCTGGTCACAACCCAATGGAAGTTAAAAAAGGCATTGATGCTGCTGTTTCAGCTGTTGTTACTGAGTTAAAAAAGATTGCAAGCCCAATCAATGATACAAAAGAGATTCAACAGGTTGGAACAATCTCTGCCAACAATGATTCTGAAGTGGGTGAGATGATCGCTCAAGCCATGGATAAGGTTGGTAAAGAAGGTGTTATTACTGTTGAAGAGAGTAAAACTGCTCAAACAGAATTAGAAGTTGTTGAAGGCATGCAGTTTGATCGTGGGTACTTATCCCCTTACTTCATTACTGATCCTGAGCGCATGGAAGCTGTTTTAGAAAACCCATTTATTTTATTATATGACAAAAAAATCTCTTCTATGAAAGACCTTGTAGGTGTTTTAGAAGGTGTTGCAAAAGCTGGCCGTCCATTATTAATCATCTCTGAAGATGTTGAAGGTGAAGCTTTAGCTACACTTGTTGTTAATAAACTAAGAGGTACTTTAAATGTTGTTGCTGTAAAAGCTCCTGGTTTTGGTGACAGAAGAAAAGCTATGCTTGAAGATCTTGCTGTTCTAACAGGTGCTACAGTTATCACTGAAGATCTTGGTTTAAAACTTGAGAGTGCTACTCTTGAAGATCTTGGATCTTGCAAAAGAATCACTGTTGATAAAGAAAACACAACAATTATTGATGGTTCAGGTGAGCAAACTAATTTAGAAGCTCGTTGTAAACAGATCAAAACTCACATTGAAGAATCTACGTCTGAGTATGACACTGATAAACTCAAAGAGCGTTTAGCAAAACTCTCTGGTGGTGTTGCTGTGATTCATGTTGGCGCTCCCTCTGAAATTGAAATGAAAGAGAAAAAGGACCGTGTTGAAGATGCTTTAAATGCTACAAGAGCTGCTGTTGAAGAAGGTATTGTTGCAGGTGGTGGTACAGCTTTACTAAGAGCTGGAAAAGCCATTGAAGGTTTAAAACTAAAAACAGTTGAGCAGTTTGGTGCTGATATTGTTTGGAAAGCCTGTCAGGCTCCAATTCGTCAAATAGCTACTAATGCTGGCCTTGATGGAGCTATCGTTTTAGATAGAGTGATCAACAAAGATGAGCCTACTTGGGGTTTTAATGCTTACTCTGAAGAGTACATGGACCTTATAAAAGCAGGTGTTATTGACCCTGTTAAAGTTGTTCGCTCAGCTCTTCAAAACGCAGCTTCTGTTGCATCTTTGATGCTAACTACTGAAACTATGATTGCTGATGCACCTAAGAAAGATGAGCCAGCTCCTATGGGTGGTGGAATGCCTGGTATGGGCGGAATGCCAGGAATGATGTAAATTTAAAACTATCAAAGATTATGTAAATCTAGTTTATAGAGTGCATACAATTGTAAGTTTATATTTTACTTGAAAAAGGGTGGTTTTTAAAACCACCCTTTTTTTATTTGAGATCTAATACATTTTGAGGCACTACTTTTCAAAGGCACTCTAACTTAAGATTTTAGTATGTGTTTATTCAAAGGGAATCTATGAACTTACTAGTTGTCGATGATTCAAGCTACATTCGAGAAAACCTTAAGGCTTTAACTAAAGCCTCTAATGAGTTTAACTATTTTGAAGCCTCTAATGGCGAGACGGCTTTAAATATACTTAAAACTGAATCCATAGACATCTTACTTGTAGACACCGTACTAGTGGATATGAGCGCTTCAGAGCTTACAAAAAAAGCTCTTTTGGTAAAAGCTAACTTAAAAGTCTTTGGCCTTAGCACACAAGATAAAGGTCTCACTCACACAAAAATACTCTCTTCTGGGGCTTTGAAAGTTTTTAAAAAACCCATTACTCTTAGCCTACTTAAAAATGCAATACAGGAGTATGATTCATGACCTCTCTTTATTTTATTTTAAAAAACACAGTTCTAACTTTTGTGCTCGTAAGTCTACTTCAAATACAATTAGGATCTAAAACTTTAGAGACATATTTGATGTCTTTTATCAGAAATAGTTTTGCGCCTACATTTTTAGGACAGACTAAAAACCCGCAAAGTGAAAAAGAAGTCTTAAGCCCTAAACAGCTCAAAGACTTAAAGTCTAAAATTAAAGAAAGTAGTTTTTATAAGGACGCAAAATCTAGTGTTAAAGAGACTATCATGAAAGAGGTTCAAAGTCTTTATCTTGAAGAGTCTACAAAAGAGTAACTAAGCAATAGATTTTTAGTTTACTGGAAAACAAGTTGTAAGAAGTAAACCTTCATAGTCGATCACTGAAACAACCGAATTCACAGAACCTAAGCTTTTTGTTCTAACTTTAGTAGTTTTATATTTCATCATATCAAACAAACCATGTGTAACAGTTAAAAGCTGTCGATCTTGTTCAAGCTTAAGTTCTACATAGGAAACAGCTTCATTGTTTCTTGTTTTTATGTAAGAAAGCTCTTCAGGTCTTGTTCTGCTGCTTTCACCGCGCCCCACATGAACAAGCTTACCGTACTGAATAAGAAAGAAGGCTTGATTTTGGTCATTATTTGTAAAAATATTTCTGTCAAAAACCATTTCACCAAAAGAAATATCTTTTTCTTTTGGATCCTGAACTTTAATAGAGCAGTGAATGTTATTCATTGTATTAAGATTAGAATTTGCTGCAAGTTTTCTTGAAGGAGCATCAAGCTTTGCCTGTTTAGCAGTAGACAGTGTTGTGCAAGAAGCAGCCGTTAAGAATAATAAAATGATACTTATAGTTTTTTTAAAAGAAGCCATACAATATGATTATAATTGTCTTTCTAAATGTCAATGACTAACTCTGAACGTCCAGTCCAGATGCGCTTTGCTGTGATTTTTTTCTTTGCTATTCTACTGATTGCTCTTCAGTTGGTTTTACAGGCTCATCAGTGCCTAATATAGACTCTACTTTAATACACTCTGCACTTGGCGGACAAGATTCATCAACTGATGCCGAACAATGAACATCAGCTTGTGCAAAAGCTGAGAAAAGAAAAAGAATTGATAATATATACAGTTTCATTTCTGTCTCCTTTATAAAGCTATTCAACTGAGTCTGTTAGAGTAGTGTCTTCGCTTCCAAAAATTTTTGCATCCCAGTAGTTTAAGAGATTTTCTGGCTCTCCCTCACTGTAAAATGCTTTTTCACAGTCACCACAGGTTTCACCATTTTTAGGGGGTCTAACACTTGTGCTATCGCTACCTGTCTTTTTATTAATCGGTGCATTTCCTAAGCGGCTTGAATTTTCAGCCATAACAGTTGTAGCAATTTGAAACACTATAAAGAATAGAACAAAGCTTCTAATCATTTAGATACTGAATCCCTCAGTTACTGGAGCAACAATCTCTAAAAGATGGTTAAACACAGTGGCAACCTGAGTTGCAACTTCATCGTTTTGGCTACTTTTAAAGTCTTTCATATTGCCTTTTTCATCATAAACAATTTTGATCGCACCAAGGCCAGGTCTTTTGATTACACTTGGTTTTCCAAATTTTTCATCATAGGTCAAAGACACAAACTTTTGTGTCTGATCTATAAGTTTATTGATTCTACCAAATTGATCATAAGCCACTTTTACTTTTGTTCCATCAGAGTTTACTGCGAGCTTTAAATTACACTTAGGCTTGTAGTAAGTGTACTTAGAGGCAAGCTTTCTAGTGATTTTTGTGGGCTTAGCTAAATCTCTAAACTCTTCTTTTGAAATCTTAGCAATTTTTTTGCATTGATTGTCATAGTCATAGCTTATTTTTTCTAAGGGAGTTTTTCTAACTTTTACTAATCCTAATGCATTGTAATTATACCAGGTTTGTTTACGACCTTCTTTAACTGATACAGGCTTTCCAAAAATATCATGATACTTAATATCAACATTATTGCCATTTATAGTTGAAGAGACTCTATATAAAAACTTACCAGTGCCGTCTCTTTTTCTTCTATGCCAAAATTCGTATTTAGATCTGTTGGTTATTTTACCACTACAAGTTTTAACAACAGAACTCCAGTAGTGATTTCTTGG
Organism: Bdellovibrionales bacterium; assembly: GCA_023301025.1. Taxonomy (GTDB): domain Bacteria; phylum Bdellovibrionota; class Bdellovibrionia; order Bdellovibrionales; family UBA1609; genus JALZUR01. The sequence continues at coordinate 6,546 of JALZUR010000026.1, forward strand.
ATCGTCTTTACTTCCTCTGTACTCATACCTTTCTATACAACTGCTTCGATCTGTTAAGGACAAAACCAAATCTTTATCAGAATTGTATGATATCTTTTTTGAAGTCTTATCCGGATAGTTAACTTTAACAAGGTTATGAAGTTTATCATAACTGTATTCATAGGTCTGATTCCAAGCATTACTCACTTGTACCAAATCTTGTCCATTATAGCTGTAACGAACTTTTAATCCTTCAGGTGCTGTGATTTGATTAATTTTGTCATTGTCTGCATACTTAAAACTTAAACGTCTACCATTATTATCAACAACATGTGTGATAACATTTTTTTTATAGTTCAATTTTAAAAAATTTGAATTACGATCATAAAAAGAAACTAATTTTCCTTTTTGATCAAAATTTTGGAAAGTACCGTCTGACATAAATCTTTTATACTTACCACCAGTAAACTGAATTTTTTCACCACCTCTACCTCTGGCAAAGTAAGTAGCATTGTTTTCAATTTTACCTTTGATACCTAATTTTTTTGCAAGCTCTTCTCTTAAATACTGATTGCTTTGAAGATCTTTTTTAAGTCTTTTTATATAGTTTTTTTGAAGTCTTGGATTAACTTTTTTAGACATACTGATAATTTTATCAATATGACTCTCAAGCTGTTTTCCTTTTAAGGTTTTTCCACTCACATAAGAGATCTCCATTCCGCCACCACATTCAATAACTTTTAAACTGTTACTTGGTGTGATCTCAACTCTAGTTTCAAAATCTGAACACCAACCAAAACCAAAGAGACCATCATGGGTTGATCTAGAATTGTAGGTGCGTTGAACTCTTAATTGAAAACCAGTACCTTGAGTGCTGTAATCTACCCACGAGTCTGCAAAATTTGAATTTTTTGTGTCTACAAAAGAGTGAGCACCTGTTGTAAAAAATGCTATGAAAAGAACGAAGCTGATTGGTAATAGAGGTAGTTTTAAAAATTTCATTTAGACCTTTATTGTCACAATTTTCTTTATCATTAGTCCACCCATAAGCTGTAATAAAAAGACTCCACACAGCATAATCAGTCCATAAGTCGTGTTAAACATTGGCGCAATATGATCTCTATCTGCAAACCAGAAAAAAACTATTAATATGAATGGTACAGTTGAAATTATAATCCCTTGCATAATCCCTTGCGAGGTCATGGCCGAAATCTTTTTTTCAAGCTTTTGTCTTTCTCTAATAGTTTTATTAATCGTTTCAAAAGTCTGATCAATTTTACCACCAGTTTCTTTTAATATATTTACAGACATAACAAACATCTGCACATCAGGCTCAGGAACACGGTTTGCCATTTCTACCAATGCTTCCTCAAAAGACATACCCAAGCGCTCTTTACTTTTAACTAGTTCAAATTCTTGACTCAAAGGGCCTTTAATATTTTCTATCACACGGTCCATTGCTACAGATGGGGGGTTTCCTGCTTTTGTACCGTTTGCCATAATGGTCATTCCATCAAGCATATGATCTACAACCTTTTTACATCTTTTTTGATAGAGATTTTGAACAACTAAAAGTGGAAGTTTAATTCCACCAAACACTGCTACAGCACCCATAATTAGACCTGGAATAAAATTAGGAAAAAAGATTAAAAACACAACAGCACCCAAACCATAACTTGTAAGAATCAAGTACATAGAGAGCTGTTTTTCTTCAACATCTACATAAATAAGATCAAGCATTTTTTTGATTTCATCTTTATGTTGAAATGCTGTTCTTTGTATAAAATTATATATATCTTCCCAGGCTAAGTAACCTGCAGCAAAGACAAGAGCAGGAACAGCAAACATTATAAACCATGTGTTATCTGTAAAAATTCCAATCAAGTTCAATAGATCTTCCATGACTTAGCTGCCCTCACCACTTGCTTTTTTAAGTGGAGCTTTAGTAGGTTTTTCATCATCTTCTTTATTTTTCTTTAAAGAAGATGGAGCTGTTCTTAGTTTTGGTTTATGACTAGGCTTAGCACTTTCTTGTGCTTTTTGAATAGATTTATTAGCTTCTTGAGCAGAGCTAAAAATACTTTTTGGAACATTCACACCTTTTTTAGAAAAGGCTTCAATGCACTTAGGCATATTACCTGTCCATTTAAAAGATCCAACAATTTTTCTATTTTTATCAAAACCCTCTTCTTTAAAAACAAAAATATCTTGAAGCTCAATCACTTCACCTCTTAAAGAACCCACTTCAGTAATGTACTTTATTTTTCTTGAGCCATCACTAAGTCTACCAATCTGCACAAACATATGAACAGCTCCTGCGACCTGATCTCTGATAGCTTTTGCAGGAAGGTCCATACCAGCCATCATACAAAGTGTTTCTAATCTACTTACGGCTTCTTTTGGAGTGTTTGCATGAACAGTTGTCATTGATCCATCATGACCTGTGTTCATGGCCTGAAGCATGTCTAAAGCGGCACCATCTCTACACTCTCCAACAATAACTCTATCGGGACGCATTCTTAGCGAGTTTTTAACTAGATCTCTAATAGTTACAGCACCTGTACCATCCATTGCTGCAGGTTTTGTCTCAAGTCTTACAACATGGTCTTGTTTAAGTTGAAGTTCTGCGGCATCTTCAACAGTTACAATACGCTCGTAAGCTGGTATAAAACCTGACATAGTGTTTAGAAGTGTTGTTTTACCTGAGCCAGTACCACCAGAAATAATAATGTTTAATCCTTGCTCTACACAAATTCGTAAAAAATCAACCATTGGCTGATTCATTGAACCCCAAGTTAAATAGTTTTTATAAGTGATCTCATCTTTTGAGAATTTTCTTATGGTTAATGCAGGACCATCAATTGATAAAGGTTCAATAACTGCATTCACACGACTGCCATCAGCAAGACGTGCATCACAATAAGGTGTTTTTTCATCAATTCTTCTACCTAAAGGTGTTACAATTCGTTCTATAACTGTTCTTAACTGCTGGTTAGATGTAAATCTTTGCTTGCTTAAACTCACACGTCCATTTTTTTCTGCAAAAATCTTTGAAGCCCCATTTACCATAATCTCTGATACTGTATCATCAGCAAGTAAATTTTCTAAAGGACCTAAACCTAAAGCCTCATCCAAAACATCTTTAATAATTGTAGCTCTTTTATCTCTATCCATACCTTGAGCTCTTTGATCCACAATTTTTGTAATGAGCATCTTTGTTTTTTGATTGAGTTGTTCTAATTTCTTAGGGTCATCACTAACACCTGCTACATCTTTTTTTAGATCCATCTCTTGAATCAACGTGTTATGCACCTGTATCTTAAACTGAATGTCACTATCTGTAACAGTACCTTCATCTTTTTTAGAAGAAACAAGAGCCTTTTTTTGCACTTTTGATGATAAAAGTCTTTTTGTTTGGTCTAGCTGACCACCTGAAATTTTTCTAACCAAAGCATAGTAAGATTGTGAAATAAGAGATTTAGGAGAACTGTAGGCAAAGGGTGATTTTTTACTCATAGCTCCAAAACAAGAAACATCATCTTGTGGGATGAGGCCAAGTAAAGGAAGACCTAAAGCTTTTGAAATAGACTCTGGCTTTAAGCTATTAGAGCTAACTTTATTTACTACCAAACTAAAAAGCTCAATAGGTAGGGTTTCTGACATCATTTTATTTAAAAACTTTTTAGTCTGATTTGTTGTTAGTAAATCAGGAGTAGTTACAGTCACAGCAGCACTTGAAAGTTCTAAGACTCTTAAATGCTCACTATCAATGTTTGTACCTAAATCACAAATAATAAATTTAAAGAACTGACTAGCATGATTTAAAAACTTTGTAAGTTTTGAAGCTTCAAAACTTAAGCTTTTTGATGCTTCTAAAACACCAGGTATAAATGAAATACCTGAAGGATGAGAAGGAAGAAGTGTCTTAATATTTGAACTGTTTAGGGCTTGCTTTAAATTTAAAACGGCATCTAAATCTACATTTGGTTTCATGCCCATCAAAATATTTAAATCACCACAAGTGGATGTGTCTAAATCCATAAGTAAAACAGGTGCCTTATGAGTTAATGCTAAACTCATGGCAAAGTTAGTAGAGAAGACAGATTTTCCGACTCCACCTTTACCACTAACCACAGAAATAAGATGACAGTTTTTTGCTATAGCCATTAAGATTTATCGGCTAAAAGTCTTATCTATATTAGTATTAAAGGATTATTAGAGCACTTTAAAAGAATTAAAGTGTTTGCATAAATATGTGGTTGTTAGCCTACTCAAAACACTCGACAAAGATCTAGTCTCTATTTATCAATTCTAAATTTTTTCTTCACACGCTCTACACCCTGACTTGCAGAAGCCTTTTGAACAGGTGTTAAAAAGATAACAAACTGACTGTGCTCACGTTCTAAATTCTTAGAGGCTCCAAAATTAAAGAGCGATGATTCATTAGTGGGTTGTCTGTTGTATGACATAGAAGATCTACTTCGTAAAAACCCTGCCATAGCTGCAGTCTGTTTATTCTTAACAGAGATCACAGTGTCTACATTGTTACCCGAGGTTACAGTTTGAGTAGCATCAGACTCTAGAACTTCTTGAATGTTCACATTGATCTTCATTTTAATGTCACCTGGCTTATCAGGAACAGTTTCTGGTGTGACCGTTGTTCCAATTCTTGCATTGATTGGTGGTGGAGCTTGTCCACCAAGTCCATTTACATTCCTTTGAATACTGGTGTTTCTTTCAACTTTACCCTGCTGCCCTTCTTCTACAAGTACATTCATAGTATTTAGAATACGTGCATGACCATGATCTCTTGCCCAATTGAGTCTTGGGAGTAAGTTAGAAATTATTGCTGTAAAGCTTGCAAGAAAATCTGAAGCGCTACCTCCTGCAGAAACTTCTAGTCCGCCTCCACCTTCTGTCACAGTAGGTGCCCATGAAAAGTTAAAGCCCTTGCTGTAGTCTTTTGAAAGTTCAACATAGTGTACAATAACTTGAATTAGCTTTTTTTGTGCAGGTTTTTGTGGTGGGAAGGGTCTAATATTGTTTACCACAATTTTTGTAGGATCTTTTATCAAGGGTTTTATTAGTGTTCCACCACGCGCATTGCCTTCTGCAAACTTTGTAAGTGTATCTGATATGTGTGCTTGTGCAATTTTTTCTGCCCTTAAAGACTCACCTGAAAAAGATTCTGTTCCACTTAAAATATAGAAATCACTAATCACTTCAACTGTAATGTTTGGATTATCGATCTCTTGTTCAATACGCTCAGCAATTTTTCGTTTTGTTAAAGGACTAAGTCTAACAATTGATGACACTTGGTCTTCTTTATATTGATTTAATACCATAGCAATTCTATTCATGTCTTTTGCTAAAAGAATATATCCATCAACTATAACTTTATTATTAAGAACTTTAATCTCAATGCCTTCAATCTCTTTTAAAAGAGTTTTAATTTCACTTGCAATTTTATCTAAGTTTTTTTGCTGAATAGAAACTCTTATTTGTTTTAGAATAAGATTAGGCCTTCTTCTGTTAACAAAACGCAGTGTGAAACTTCCTGTTTTTTTAGGTTTAAACCTCATCACTTTTCTGTCGTTATCATAAATGATATCAGCGTATCTATTGTAATTTGTATCTTCTAATTTAAAAATCTTTTCATCTGGTAAGTCAGAATACTTAACATCTTTGTAAACACCTTTTACTAGATCTAAATATTCAACATCTTGTTCAATTGCAACTTCAGAACGAAGTTTAACCCCTGATCCCCAGGTTTTATAAGTAGGTTTTTTAGCTTTAGGCTTTTCCTTATCATCTTCAGCTTTTTTATCAGCACTATCTTTTGTATCACTAGACGCCTTAGGTACAGAGGTTAAATCTGTAACAAGGTCAGCTTGAGCCATAAGCTTAAACGGAAAAAGTAGTAAAAGAATTGCTAAAAACTTTAAATTCACCTTGTGCGTTTTCCTGAATTTGCATTTTTATTAGATGCAGGTTTTCTGATTTTTCTACCAATGATAGACTCAGTACTTGTGTTTACATTGACAGGAATAGGACCTGTGTCTGATGGATGTCTTAAACTTAAAAATAAATTTTTAGGGTTATCATTTAAAATATAGATTATGTTTTGAGCTTCAACAGGACTTGCCTCAATAGTTATTGAAGAAAAGTTAGTGTCTCTCGTTAAGTTTTTAACAATAATCTCATCTCCCCTTTTATTCTTTTCATAAAGAACAGGAAGTTCATTTGAGATTTTTACACCTGTTGCTAGAATAGGAACATTTTGCATAACTGTTTTAACAATCTTTTTTTTGTTCTGACCTGTACCTATAAGTATAGAAGCTATTAGATCTACTCTATCACCAGGCTTAAGAAGTTTTGCAACTCCTCTCATGCTGTCTATAGGAATTGTTAAGGCTCTTTTTCCAGGTGAAACCTGAAGAGATAGGCCTGTTAAAGGAGATGGTTTTACAATTTTATTTTGAATGATAGATTCGCCTGCAACAAATGGGGCCAATGCTACTTTTCCGATGACATCATTCATATCTTTAATAGACCCAGGAGAAATAAAATCCACTGGCATTTCTTTTAATTCAATGTGTGTGTCATTAATAGGTGTGAGTTCATCAATATCTTTCTTAGCCACAACAACTGTGTTTTTAGCACCAAATTTTTTAGCGATAGATTTATTTTTTTCTTGAATGTGACTATACAGTAAACCTGCAGCGATAACTGCAAACAAAACGGCCATCCATAAATTTTTACTCTCTTGATTCATTCTCTATTCTCCACAATTAGCATTAAGACAAATGCCATGTCCTACAGTTACCCATACATGATTAAGATTTCCTAACCTGTTAGGATCAATTTCTTGCTGTCTATCAAAAGTATCTTCATCCCATATTCTTTGAGTGTGAAGTTCATTAGCACCGGTTAAAGCTCCACCATTAAAATTTGCAACATAGCGAATAGGAACAATAGGTGCACTAAATTCATCTGGCTGATTAGTACCAACTCCATGATAGCGAAGTTCTGTAGCTTCATAAGAATTAGTAGATGATCTTAAATCACTAAAGTACATTAGGTTAGCTCTGTTGTTGAACGTTTCAAAAGCGTAGGTTCTAGCAGCTATAGAACTTAAAGCATTTTTATGCGCTATACCCCAAGAGCCTAGAAGGAAACTAAAAAGTATAGCAATCACAGCAACGATTGGGAGAATTTCTATAATAGACATCCCGCTTTGATTCTTTTCTGCTGTTTTAGTTCTAGGTTTTCCCATAGTGATATATCGGTAAAAAGTGTTGCGAACTTGATACTCTTTAGACCCTGGATCAAAGTCTACTAAGCCTTAGCAACCATTGTCTGAGCTTGAACCGTAAGGATCAGTGCCTTGGATGTAACCGTTTAAGTTACTAAACTTTTCTAAAATTTTTTGCCAACGACCTCTATTAAACTCTAAACACTCTTCGGTGCTTGGCTCTCTGTACATATAAGCCTTTAGTGTAGCCTCTCCAAAAGTAGCAGCATCACCACTACCACCATCAAGACCACCAATGATTGGAAATTCAGCCTCAGTAAGTATCGTGGCCTTATAAGTTAAGGTTTTTCCAAACTTAAATTGAGATTCAGAACTTTGAAAAGACTCTAAAGGTCCTTCTTGATTTAGGCTTAACTTAAACCAACTGTCATCTCCTGTACTTAAAATACGCCCAAATCTTTGTACTAAGGTTTGAAATTTTTGATCTCCTAAATTTGACTGTGTTTGAGGATCTAGATGACCTGAAATGTAGGTTCTGTTTACAGCAAAAATAATATATTGAGAGACTGAAGAGATCATCAGTGTAAAAGATAAAAGAAAAAACACCATTACAATGCCCCAGGTGACTAAAAAAGAAAACATAAAGTCTATGGTTAAAAGACCAGACTCTTTTCTTTTAGCTTTTCTTTTGT
>JALZUR010000027.1 GCA_023301025.1 Bdellovibrionales bacterium
GCATACTATTATAATTTTATTTTTAAACATTTTCATTCTCCACTACAACCATTTTAAATTTCTGAGTGATAGGTTTAACCCTGCGATTTCTTCTTTTTGTTCATTCTGACTATTTTCAAAATTTCTTAGACCATAATAAAACTCAAGATTAAGTTCATGTGACTTAAGTAATGATTTAAACGAAACATCAACTGCTAATCTTACACCAACTCGCCCCTTAGCTTCTATTAAATCATCAGCACCAGAAAATGGATAAGATACTTTTAACTTAGCTCTGGAGCTATATGATTTAGAGTCATAAAATTTATACAAACCTCTCAATGAAGCTCCAAATAAAGAGTCATCAAGTAAGCTCACTTGGTTTATTGTTTCAAAAATAAAAGACTCTTGGTTGTAATCTAAATCAAAACCTAAACCTATCTTGTTTGAAATTTCATAATCAAATATAAGAGCTCCTCTTAACAGGTTTGGAACTTCCTCATCCCATGTAAAGATGGTTGAATCTAAACTCTCATAGTCTTGTATATGATACTCAGCCCTTAAGCCTAACCACATACTCTTTGCTATATTGTACTGATATGCACCTTGAACTAAATAGTTTGATTTTGATACCCACTCACCCTCTGTCGAGATTCCACTACCTAAGTCATCTTTTGCATCTAATGTATTTATATTAATACCGAGACCAATAAGATATCTATTCTTAGATTTTGATGAGTGTGCTTCTTTCAGCTTTTTTTTAGAAGTAGATTTACGCTTTAAAACAACTCTTCTTCTTGAAACAACTTTAGGCTTTGAGATATATTTTTTTGTTGAAACAGTTTTTGACTTAGAGACAGCTTTTCTTTTTGAAATAACTTTAGGCTTAGAAACTACTGCTTGCTTAGCCACAGCCTTAGATTTTACAGGCTTTACTTTTTCAGCTTGAGAAATTTTAGCTACGTAATCTTTAAGTTTTTCACTCTCATTTTCAATAACTGTATAGCCAGATTTTTTTTCTATCACTCTGAGTTTTTGCTCATTTATACCATAAACAGAAAGTATAACTCTACGATTAGCGGCTCTACCTAACTTAGTGCTGTTATCTGCTATCGGTGCCACTTCACCAAAGGCCTTATAACTTATCTTATCATCACTGATACTTTTCAAATTCAAATAGTCTTTTACTGATTTAGCTCTTGCCTCTGACAATTTATAATTCATCTCTTCTGCGCCCAACGAATCTGTGTGACCACTCACGAAAAATTTTGCAGCAGGGTAGTTTTTACTGATTTCTAACACCTGCTTTAATCTTTTTGCATTTAATCCAGTAACATGCGATTGACCGGATTTGAAATCTAGATTTAGGTTCAAATTCAAAACCTGAGCAAAAGAACTTGTTGAAAACACAAAGAATATAATGCAAGTGATAGAAAATTTCATATTTCTCCTTATTAACTATACTGATAGTAAATACTTTATTAAGCTGTAAAAGCTAAATTTAAAAAGCTAGACCTAAGTATAGGACTTAATATCGACAAACATACTCTTAAAGGTTTTTAGAGTACTTGATAATGTAAAGAATTAAATACTTAGTTTTTTAGATTTAATTGAAGCAAAATCTTCATCAAAATCATCAAAATCTTCTTCAAAGTCCTCATCAAAACCCTCATCAAAGTCTTCTTCGTCAAACTTCTTATTAGGACTCGGCTCCGCTACCTTTAAAGGACCTTTTGCATTAACTACTTTAGGTGTGATAAAGATCACTAATTCAGTATTCGCCTTTTCCTTGATCTCTTTTCCAAAAAGCCATTTGATCAAAGGAACCTTTCTTAAAATAGGAACACCGTTTTTAGATTCAACTTCACGCGTCTGATAAACTCCACCAATCATAGCTGTTTTATTATTACCCACAATAACTTTAGTTTGAGCTTCGCGAGTACTGATAGGACGAGTTCCTTGCTGTTGCTCACCAGGCACTTGTCTTTTAACTAAAAGATCCATAATCACATTTCCATCACTAGAAACTTGAGGAGTTACTTCAAGTCTTAGCTCCACAGGGTCTCTTTGAAAGGTGACTACAGGTTGAGTGGTCACTTGAGCCCCTTGGTTGAGCAACTGAGGTGTTAGTATTTCATCTGACTGTAGGATAATAGCTTTTTCGTTGTTAACAGCCATAACACTTGGTGAACTTAAAACTCTTAAGTTTGACTCAAGCTCTCCTATTCTTAGTGTTTGTGAAAGACTGTTGAAAAAGTCCAGACCCAAAACATTCAATGTACCACTAATAAAACCCGTATCACTTAAGGTTGAGCTTCCGGCAATAGCACCGCCGTTACCTTCTTGAGTGCTGTTAAAACTTACTCCAAACCTTGAGCCTAATTCTTTTTCAAAGTTTTTATTAGCTTCAACAATTTTTGCTTTGATCATCACTTGAAGCGGCGGTTGATCTAACTCCTTGATTAGCTTTGCCACACTTTGGATAACATCAAGTCTGTCTCGGATAATCAATGAAGACGAACGTTCTTCTGAAAGCACCTGACCTTTTTGACCACCAACATCTTTTGATACTGTTAAAAAAGGCTTTATCTTTTCTTCAACAGTGGCAGGCTTTGCATAGCTTAAAGGAAAGACTTTAACATGAAATGGAGCAAACTTTTTATTAGCCTTTGCAACAGCTTCGGCTGCTTCGGCCTCCTCTTTAAGCTCTTTAATACTTGCAATACGAAGTACATTGCCATTTCTTACATAGCCCAAACCTTTAGACTTCATAATCACAACCAAAGCTTGATCCCAAGGAACTTGATTGAGCTTTAGAGAGATTGTTCCTTTAACTGTGTCAGATACTATTAAGTTAACCCCAACATCTTCAGATATAAAGTTGATTATATTTACTATTTCTTCATTCTTAGCTTGAATGGAAATAGGACGCCCTACAAATTTGATTTTATTCAAAAGTAGATCATCCAAAGAAGAAGAACCCTCATTGGAAGAAAAAGCTTTTACTGATGTATCACTTCCATTAACAGCGTAAGGACTGCCTGCATTTGCAACCTTAACAATAAGGCCATCTTCTTCTGTAACGACAACTGGTGAAACATCGGCACCTGCTTTTAATTTAAAAACAAACCTAACATCGCCTTTTTGATCTTGATACGAATTCATAGATTCAAAGCTTTGTTTAAAATCTTTCGTTAAAAATGGACGATTTAACTTTTTATCAATTTTCGAACCCATTAAAGTTAAAACAAATTGCTTTGTTTCTGGTATAAAATCTGTTTTAAATTTTGGACGCATGGATGTTTTAATAGAAAACGCTCCACCAGAAACTTCAGAAAAATAATCAAGGCTTTGCACCTGATTAGCATCAGAATCATTTAAACTAACATCTAAATTTTCTTGCTCTTTAGCACTTGTATCAAAGGCAAGATCTTCATCCACTTCATCTTCAAAGGCATCACCTACTTCATCTTCGGCATTCAAAGAAAGATCACTTGCAGGCTCATCTTCAAACCCATTGCTGTCACTTTCAAAATCATCTTCAAAAGCAAGATCACCGTCTGCTTCATCACCAGACTCATCTCCGAAACCCTCTTCAGACTCAAGATCTTCATCAGAAAAATCATCCTCAAAAGCTAGATCTTCATCATCAAAGTTCTCATCATCAAAGTCTTCATCGCCAAAATCGTCTTCAAAGGCTAAATCTTCATCATCAAAATCAATATCTTTACCATCATCAAGCTCATTGTTTGCAACACTATCACTTTCTAGATCTTCATCAGAAAAATCATCACCTTCTGCAAAATCTTCATCGCTTGCTAAATCTTCTTCAGAAAAATCCTCTTCAAAAGCTAAATCTTCATCATCTAAATCAACATCTGTTTCATCACCCTCGGCAAAATTATCTTCAGATACATTATCTTCAGAAAAACCCTCATCATCAAAGTCTTCATCTGCAAAA
>JALZUR010000028.1 GCA_023301025.1 Bdellovibrionales bacterium
TGAACAGATCAGTGATATGATAAATATTAATATTCAGGAGGCTAAAAGAGCTGTTAGGAGCGGTGAAGGTCTGGACGCGCCACTACATGGAATTGATGTTACTCCTTATGCTGAATATAAAAATCAAAAGTACTTTATCTTTAATGATAAAATGAGTTTTTCTAGCTTAGAAATTAAAGAAGACTTTTTAAAAAACCTACCGGACAAGATCATACCAATTATATACACACAAAATGCCTCTCCTGAGTACAAAACAAGCTTGCTTGAAACACATGGTGCCTTTTTAAATGACCCTTCAAAACTAGAGGTGCTAGTTCTGAATAGTGATGGGAATTCTTTCTGGGCAAGAGATTCCATACCTATACCTGTTTTATTAAACGGATTTAACAAAACAGATCTAGGACTTGTTGATGCTCGCTATTATCATAATTTTGAACCCGATAAAGATGTGGCTTACCGTTTTGATGCAAAGCTTTTTAATCATGATTATTTTTTCGAAGGAGGAAACTTTTTATCAACAAGTGATGGCCATTGCGCAGTTGTTCAAACTACACCAACATCTATAATTCCCGATGATGTTTTCACTAAACTGTATGGGTGTAAAAAACTTACTCGTTTTCCTCATCTAAAAGGTATTGGTCATATTGATGAGAGTCTTAAATTTGTAAGCGATACGGTAGCTTTAACTGATCTTGAAGAGTACAAAGATATTTTAGTTGAATTAGGCTTTGAGGTTTATATGCTTCCTAAAGGTGCAGGCAGCTTTGGCACCTATGTTAATTCTGTTATCTTAGGTGATGTAGTTTATGTTCCTGTATTTGACACAGCTTCTGACAGTGAGGCTTTGGCTATCTATAGAAACCTTGGGTATGAGCCCGTTGGTATGAACAGTTATCACCTTTCAAATACAGGTAAGGGGTCATTACACTGTATTTCTATGGTGTATCCAAATATTGACCTTTTCAACTAACTTTATTTATGTTTTAAAGCATTTTAAACCAAGAGGCAAAATGAAGTATCTGTTGTTTGTTCTGATGTTTATCTTTAGTAACAATGCTACAGCCAAAATCTTTGGCGTAGATAGCTTGGAAGGTGGATCTATGTCGTTTGTAGACAATGTAGTTACTGGTGACCCAAGCGGAGAGATGCTTATCCATTTTAAGTACTGCAGAGGAGCTGAACATGAGTGTGAAATCTTAGGAGAGGGAGTTTATAACTTAAGAGAGCTTAATAATCTAAGAACCAAGCTAATTAAAAAAAATAATTATAAAAAGATTGGTAAGGCTGGTGCAATCTTTGTTGGAGGGGTCTTAACGGCTGCACTAGTGTCCTACATTTTCCCGCCCTCAGCGCCTGGAGCAACACTTAAAGCTGGTAGTGCTTTGACGGCTTTTATGGGTGTTCTTGCAAAGTCTGCGTCTTCTGTCATTGCAAAAGGCACGGGATTTATTGTTGGTGTAGGTGGAACAGCTGTTGCTTGGAAGGTTTTTGATCTGCCATCAAATAGTGACTTTGATTACATAAAACACCTTTTAGACAAAAAACTACTAAGTGGTGAAGATCTTGTGATTAGTGATATGAGCACTGAAGATTATGTCCTAGAACTTGAATCTGTACTTAAGAAACTAAGGCCAGTTCAGTAGTTGATCCATGCTTTATCAATACTTATAACACTATACTTTCAGTCAATTTTCATTAGTGCTATTTAACCTGTTTTTATTGATAAAGACTCTTCATTTAGTATTGTATTCTACTTAATGAGGTAGAATGTGAACATAGAGGCTTTTTATAGTATCAATGCAGAGTCCAGACTTTTTTGGCCCTATATAGTCTCATCATTCTTTTTAGCTGTACTTTTTGTAAAAATCATAAAACCTTCTAAAAAAATTAAGATTTTGCATCTTTTCTCTAAAAAGTATTGGTTGAACTCTTCATTATTAATTGATTTTAAAATTCTAGTTTTTAATAAATTTTTAAAAATATTTGTAATTCTACCTTTTGAGGGCATTTTAATTTTTAAATTTACAAAACTTAGTTTTACATTTTTAAAAGTTGAGCCTCTTTTTACAGATACATCATATAGCTTACTTTTAATGAGTTTTATCTATTTATTTGTAGATGATGCTTTTAAATTCTTACAACACTATATGATGCATAAAATCCCATTTTTATGGAACTTTCATAGAGTGCATCACTCAGCATCAACCTTAAACCCATTTACGCTCTATAGACTACATCCGGTAGAACTTTTTTTAGCTTCGATGAGACGAATTCTTGTAACACTTATCCTTAGTTTAAGTGTGATGTTCGTATTTGGTGAATTCTTAACTTTCCCAAAAATTATGGGTGTCCATGGTTTTTATTTTTTATTTAATTTGATCGGTGGAAATTTAAGGCACAGTCATTTGCCGGTGTCATTTTCATTTTTAGAACATATTTTTATAAGCCCAGCGCAACATCAAATACATCATAGCAAAGATCCAGAAGACTTTAATAAAAACTTTGGAGTTTGTTTTTCATTTTGGGACAAGATTTGTGGCAGTTTTAAAAGGTCTGAGATCGATCGAAATTTAAAGTTTGGTTTGTCGTATTCAGATCGAAAAGACTTAAACTCAAACTTTGAGTTTTTACTATTATCTCCATTTTTTAGTTTTCTTAAAAATCTTAGATTTATAATTTTAAAAAATTTCATTAGTAAGTGTATTCTAAAAGATTCGTTTACACGTAAAGGGGCTATAAAGTGAAATACTCTCATTTCTTTCTATTTGTAATTACGATTATTGGATGTGGCGATGCCAAATTGACTGACACAAGCAGCGTATCTACAAAAAATTTTTCTAGTATCAAATACATTGAAAGCCTTCATAAAAATCATTTTTTAGTACAAGTAGATCACGTTCTTGATTCTGTTGACGCTATTCGAAAAGAGACAAGTCTTTGCAACTCAAAAAAAGGTCTTACTACAAAAGTATCAACTAAGCTCATACAAGCAAAGTGGAAAATGGCTATGTCCGACTTTCACTTAATAGCACCATTTTTAAGTTCTGGTGTTTTATCTTTCGATACAGTCACAGAAAATGCAGTGCTTGATAAACTTTACAGAGGTGGTTTTGGAACTTCCTTATGTGAAGTTCAATCAAAATTATCTGGAGGATCTGTTCTTACAGATGGAGATAAAAGACTTTTAGGCTTTAACGTTTTAGAGATTCTTATTTTTAAAGACTTAGTGTCTGAAAATAACTGTCTTTTGGGCAGTGACAATTATAACAGAATTGAAAATTGGCTCCTTAATAAAAGTTTAGAATCAAAAACCAGAGAAGTTTGTGCTCTTACTGATGCAGTGGCAGAGAAATTAGAAGAAACACTTATTAAAACAACTTTAAATTCTTTTTTAGATGATCTACAGAGTAGAAATATTTTGTCTAGTGCTTTTGTTTTGCAAAAACTCTATGACAGTATTTCTGTTTTTTCTAAAAACACTTTACTAGTAAAAAAAATAAACCAACCTCTTGGAATTGATTCTAAACTGTGTCCTTTTGAAAACAGCACCTGTCCTTTTAGTGTTGAGCATGTTTACTCTGATTATGGTTTACAGGCTTTAAAAGAAAACTTTTTAGGTTTACAAATACTTCTTGAAGGGCTTTCTGCTTCAGATGAGGACGGAGGAAATGGTGGTCTTTATCAGTACTTAAGTGTTAATAATCAAGGTGCTGTTGCTTTAGATTTGAAAATACTTTTTGATAAAATTTTTAAAATGTTTATTTTAATTGAAGATCAAGAAATGGTTTATTTTGATATGGTTGAAAATATCAATGGTGCTGAACAAAAATTAAAGTGCACTGAAAGTACTTTTGAAAATCCAATTGTTCCTTTATGTGCACTTTCTAAAGTTACTGAAGAGCTTTCTAAAGTTATAGATATTGATTTAAAGGCAGCTTTAGCTGTGAGTCTGACAAACATTGTTGATGGTGATGGGGACTGATTGTGACTAAGTTTTTATTTGATCAGCTTTCATATATTGCTTTAGTTTTTACAGTTTATTCTAATTTCTGTTATGCTGATGAATTTAGTCTTGATGCTGTTAAAATTTTTGGAAAACAAGACGAGGCTTACCTTGAGCCTGGATCTGTATACTTAATTAACAATAAAGAGCTTGAATTAAAGCAAAGTCTTAACCCCCATGAAGTTTTAAAAGAAGTTCCAGGTGTTATTATTCAAGAAGAAGATGGTTTAGGTTTAAGGCCAAACATTGGCTTAAGAGGTGCCCACCCTCACAGAAGTCGTAAGGTAACACTAATGGAAGATGGAGTCCTAATATCTCCTGCACCTTACAGTGCACCGGCTGCTTATTATTTTCCACTTTTTTCAAAAGTGACTGGAGTTGAGGTTTATAAAGGACCTTCTTCAATTAAATACGGTCCTAACTCTGTTGGTGGTGCCATTAACTTTGTGACAAGGGATTATATTAAAAGTGATTCTAAAAAAAGTCAGAATGCTACAGTTAATTTGTCTTTTGGTAGTTTTAACACATTAAAGTTACAGTCTTACGCTTCTGGTAATTTAGGAAAGTTTGATTGGTTAGTTGAAGCAAGCAGATGGTCTAGTGATGGTTTTAAAGAGCTTCCACAAAGAGGAGATACTTCTTTTTATAGAAATGATGTGATGGCTAAAGCAAGATATAGTTTTGATGCTCTAAGTGAAAAAGTTCTATCTTTTAAATTAGGATTTTCTGATGAACGTTCTAATGAAACCTATCTTGGTCTTTCTAGTCTAGACTTTAAAAGTAAACCTTTTAGCAGATATGAGGCGTCCAGATTAGATAGACTTGATTGGAGACACATTCAAATGCGGACTGATTATGTTCACTCATGGTCAGATTCGTCTTTTTCTGAACTTATTGTTTACAACCATAATTTTAAAAGAAACTGGAATAAGTTAAATGGTTTTACAGATGATACTGTTGATATCAGGGATGTCTTAAATGCGCCTTTACAAGGGCAAAATCCTGATTTTTTAGAAGTCTTAAAAGGAGAGCGTGATTCTCGCCTTTCAGAATCTTTACGTTTTGGAATAAACAACCGTACCTACTTTTCAAGAGGTATTAAGTTAAATCATAACTACTCTTTTCTTAATTCTCACAATTTAGATGTTGGTTTTTTATATCATGAAGATCAGATTAAAAGAGATCACCTGCTTCAAGATGCGCAGATGCGTGAATCTGGAGGTCTTGATAAGGCTGAGGCTTTTATAGATGAAAGCAATACAAATACTGATAAAGCTAGAACATATAGAGTTTATGCTCTTATGGACTCAAAAATTTCAAATTTTATTCTTAAAGGTGGAGCGCGTTTAGAAAAAGTTTTTTTAAATAGACTTAATCGTATTACTGATAGGTCTGTATCTAGAGAAGATGTTATAGTTGTACCAGGTCTAGGGCTTACATATAAAATCAACCAAGAGAACATGAGCTTTATTGGTGTAAACAAAGGTATAACGCTTCCAAGTCCAGGACAAGACGAGAGTACAGCACCTGAAGAGTCAATAAATTATGAGATGGGTTACAGACTCAGAAAAGAAAACTTAAATTTAGATCTAGTGGCTTTTTACAATGACTACTCAAATATATTAGGGACTTGCACTTTTTCTTCTGGCTGTACGGCTCAAGATTTAGATGTTCAGTTTAATGGAGGAGAGGCTACTGTTTATGGTTTAGAATTTTTACTTGCTTCAAAGTTTAATGTTAAAGAATTTAGTATGCCTATCTCAATTTCAGCGACCTACACTAGTGCTGAGTTTTCAAATTCATTTGAATCTAACAACAGAGAATGGGGAGTGGGTAGAGTTGAGTCAGGTGATCCATTGCCATATGTACCAAATTTGAGTGCTGTTCTGAGCCTCGGTTTCAATTATAAAAAATTCGAAAACCAGTTTATATACTCATACCGATCAAAGGTTTTTGATCAGTCTGTTGATGACAATCGGTTAACAGTCAATGCATTTGGTACTCTAAACTTAATGTCTAGATATAACTACAACAAAGCGTTTTCAGGTTATTTAAAAATTGATAATGTTTTTGATCAAGTCTATGTTTCATCTTTAAGGCCTTTTGGTTTCAGACCAGGTGCTCCTAGATGGGTCACTTTTGGTTTAGAATACAGTTTTTAGTGTTAGTGTCGCGCATTTAAGTTGTTTGTTTGTAAAAGATAAAAAATTCAATTAAGTATATTAAATATTCAAACATTCACTTTAAAGGAGAATTTATGTTTTCTAAGTCTTTAGTAATAATTTTTTGTATTTTTAGCTTCAGTTCATCTTTTGCTCATCATAGTGAAGATGAGAACAGTCTTTTAAAGCCTGTCAGCAGTTCTGATGCTACGGATTATTTTGTAAAATCTTGTGATGATATCTATTTTAATTTTCATAACTCTTTAAAAGTAATTAATGAATCTGAAACTTTAACTCAATCTGAAAAATCTAAAAGAGTTAATCAAAAATCACTTGAGCTTGCACACATTGATAGTGTTTGTTTTGAGCTTATAGGTGAAGCTTTAGCTGTATCTTTTAAAAATCAGTACCTTTAATCACTTTCAATAAAGCTAAATATGTAAAAATTATTTTTAGCACTTGTTTCTATAGAAAAGACTGTTTTTTTGTATATTACAAATCGGTAGTTGAATTTATCTAGTTAATTATACACAGATTAGAGGTTTTTTATGAGGCGTTTTTTTTTAGTTACTTTACTTTCTATCTCACTTTTTTCTTGCAAAACTCTTGATGAAAAGACGGTGGGGCAAGTTGCTTCTGTGCTATTAAACTCTGGCAATACAACTAGTGGCACACCTACAGATTTAGAAGTTTCTTCAGCTTTAAAAGAGTCTCTTGCTAGTGGTGTGATCACTGCAGTTTCTGGTCTTTCTAGCAAAGATGGTTTTTTAGGCAACCAGGCTTTAAAAATACTCTTTCCACCTGAGGCTAAAGCTGTAGAATCAAAACTTAGATCAATAGGCATGGGTTCTCTATGTGATAGTTTTATTACTTCTCTAAACCGAGCTGCTGAGAACGCAAGTTCTAAGGCAAAACCAATTTTTATAAACTCTGTTAAAAACATGAGTTTTTCTGATGCTACTAAAATACTTCTAGGTCCTGATGGTTCTGCGACTAATTATTTGATGGACTCAACATCAGCTGAGATTAAACAAGCCTATCTTCCTGTGATCAGTTCAAGTCTTGATAAAGTTGATGCCACAAAAAGCTGGGCTAAAATTACTAGTATATATAATAAAATACCTTTAGTTAAAAAAGTAAATCCTAATCTCCAAGATTACGTCACTGATAAGTCAATGTCTGCAATGTTCGGTGAAATCAAAGTGCAAGAGA
>JALZUR010000029.1 GCA_023301025.1 Bdellovibrionales bacterium
CTGAAAAGATCTTTTCAGAAAATGTAATCTCATCAGATATGTTTTTTAGACTTGCGTAATTTCCTTCAGGGTCTTGGCCAAACTTTTCTAATCGTTTTTTTCTGATTCTTCTTAGAGCCTCTAACTCAATAGAAAGTCCAACAATTTTTTTTTGCTCTATTTCAAAAAGCTCTTTTGGAAGATCTTGATCTTTTACCATAGGGATATTTGCAACTTTTAAACCTTTATAACTTAAATATATAGATAGGGGTGTTTTAGATGTTCTGCTTATTCCTATAAGCACAATATCTGCTTGATCGAGTCTGTCTAAGCACTTACCGTCGTCATATTTTACAGTATACTCAATAGCCTCAATTTTTTTGAAATAGGTCTCATCAACTGTCCTTAAACCACCAGGATTTTCAACAGAGTCAGATTTTTTTTCAAAGTAGTACTCCAAAGCGTGGAGTGTTGGACCTAAAAGATCTACTGTTAAAAGTCCTCTAAGTCTTGATTCTTCAGTGATAATTTTTCTTAAATTTTTTGAAACTAAGGTATGCACCAAGAGTCCATCACTATTTGGAAGGTGATCAAGAATAGACAAAAGCTGATCTTTATTTCTAACATTTTTGTATCTAAAAAAATTTATATCATCTTCTTTAAACTGAACAAGGGCTGCCTTTAGCATTAGAGTTGCTGTTTCTCCAGTAGCATCTGATAAAACATAAATGGTTTTTTTTAAGCTTTGATCCATTGCACTTCTTTTAGTGAGTCAAACTTAGCACTTTCCCAAATGTAAGGACTTTGAACAAGCGTTGGATTCAATAGTTTTGTTACTTTTAAATACGAGTTTTGAACTTCAGTAACATCACTCCAAGATTCACTTTTAAGTATTAAACCTGTGGAACACTTGAAGCCTGAAGGCAGTTTGAATAGAAAACTGTCTTGGTCAAATGAAAGTGTTTCATCTAGCTTTAGTTTTTCGTCTTTAATAATTTTAGTTAAATTGTCGCACCAGCTTTTTTGGTTCAAATACAAACCTCTTGAAATAGAAAGTCCTGAGAGCCAATCAATTTTTTGGGTGACCGGGTGTCTTTCAACGGGAGGTAGCCATAAAAGTGTATGAGTCTCTTGCTGTGAATTAAAAAACTCCTCAGGAAGAAAAACAGAATTGGAAGTTGTTCTAATCATCTTTTAAGCCTTTTTCTTGAACAATAGAGTCAAGTACTCCGTTTATAAAAGAAAACGAATCAGAGCTAGAATAGATCTTACTAAGTTCTAAGGCCTCGTTAATAGCTATTTTTGGGTTAAGGTCTAAATGTAGTATTTCACAGAGTGCGATTCTTAAAATATTTTTGTCAGTGTAAGATAGTCTTTCTAATTTCCAGTTTTTAAGTTGCGAAGTCAGTTGCTCGTCAATTGAAACACTGTTTTCAATAAAAACTAGAGTTACTTTTTTTACAAAGTCCCAAACTTCATTTGAGGCTTTAAAAGCATTTTTAAAGGCCTCAAGTTTTCTAGACATTTCAAAGATGACTTCATTAGAGCTTTCATCATTTGTGTTTGAGCCGCTTAAATTAGATTGATGATATTTTGAAAATTCATATGCAAAGAAAAACTTTAGACACATTTCTCTTCCATCTCTTGGTCTTAGTTTTCCAGCTGTCACTTTACCCACTCACTTTCTAAAGATTGAAAAAACTCATTAACTTCTCTAAAGGTCATGTATACGCTTGCAAACCTAACATAAGCCACTTCATCAAGTTTTTTGAGTTCAGACATAACGTATCTGCCGACGATTTCAGAGTGTACCTCTGAAGAGCCTTTTGCAACGAGTTTTCGTTCAACTTTTAAAACAAGGCTTTGAATTTGGCTTTGGCTTACGGGGCGCTTTTGACAGGCCGCTTGGATTCCATTTTTAAGTTTTAAAGCAGAGTAGGCCTCACGCCTTCCATCTTTTTTTACCAATAAGGGTGCCTCAATCAATACGGATTCCTCCGTAACAAATTTGAAATCACATGTGTCGCAGTGGCGCCTTCGTCTAACGGACTTTAAATTATCAAAAGGTCTTGAATCCATGACTTTAGTCGATCGGGCATTGCACGAGGGGCATTTCAAATTTGGCTCCTTTCTAGGTAAAGTGTCAAAAAAATATACGCTCCATTAACTATTTTCAAGGCTTTAGATCAAAATTAATCTAGTCTTTGAGTATTTTATTAGCTGTGAGATGACTCTTTTGAGACAATGATGAAAGTGAAGAACCTACTGCTAGCAATAACCCTAAGCTTAACCTTATTAAGTGTAAAACCAGCTCAAGCCACAGAGCCTGGCTATAGAGAAGCTATGGAGTATTTTGTTCATAGAAAAAAATATGCTCAAAAAGATATCAACAAAGCTTGGGATAGTAAAAGCTTCAATGCTCCTGTCTTTAAAAGCCATTCAGCGTCTAAGAGCCCTTCTTTAAACCCTTCAATTCAAGCTTTAATAAAGTATAGTAAAAAACAGAAGCTTTTTATGTCTTTAGGCTATGAGTTGGATTTGATGGATGGAGCTTTGCCTTTTGAAGATGTAAGGCTTTTTGAAATCGGTTCGTCCTACAATCTAAATACCTGGGTTCAAACAAACTTAAGCCTTGAATGGCGCACTTCTCCTGCGGACAATCAAGACAGTCTTCTTTTTATGTATAGCTTGCAAACATCAAGCGTGCTCTTTTTTCTTGGGCCAGAACTTGGTTTAGGGTCTGGAAGATCTTGGCTTGAAGACACAGGTGGTGGCTTTACGTCTCTTAAATTAGGCCTAAATCTATCAAATCCTTGGTCGAGACGTTTTTTATTCTCAATGAACTTATATTACAGAAGAGATCAGCTTTTTAATGAGACTCGCTACAATGAAAGGCTTGGAGCAGTATTAAAAATGGGCTTTTAATTTTAGAATAAATACGTGGTGCAAATGACTGTTTGGGTATAGGTAAAAAGGCTGCTAAAGCTAATGCGATGAAACTCTATCCTTCAATAAAAAGAGAGCTTATATCTTCTCTTTCTTATCTTTTTTACAACCAGACCTCAGCCACTCAAGTGGTTCGCTATACTTTTAAGAAAAATACGAAATGGGGCTCAAAAGATAGACGCACCTATTCAGAAATTTTTTTTGATATTGTAAGGTATTGGGGAGGGTTTTCTGAAGTTTTAGGAAAAGATTTGATTCATTCAGAAGATTTAGAAGATGAAGATTTTGAAGAAATGATAGATTTTTATCTTGAAGACGACAGCCTTGAAAAGCTTAAAAGCACAAAATTAGAAGATATAGTTCATGCAGATCTTTTGGAAGAGGTTAAAAAAAGCTTTAATAATCAGAGGCTTATAGATAAATACTTAAGTAGACTCCTAACAAGTCCTTATGTGTTTTTACGTACAAACGAAAGTAAGATCACGACTGAAAAGCTGGTTGATCAGCTCGTAGATGGTGGCATTGATGCTGAGAGTGTTAGTGGTGGTTGTATAAAACTTTTGAAAAGACAAAACGTTCTTCAAACTGAGCCCTATAAAAACGGTTTTTTTGAAATACAAGATGGAGCTTCCCAAGATGTGGCTCCTTTTTTAGAGGCCAAAGGATCTTCAAGAGTTGCTGACACCTGTGCAGGGGCAGGTGGTAAGTCACTTCATTTGTCAGACCTTATGCGAGGTAAAGGACGAATTTTAGCTTTAGATATTTCAGAGAGACGATTGGAAGAGCTCAAAAAGAGATCTAAGCGTTCAGGCTTTCAAAATATTGAAACTAGGGTTATTAAAAACAACAAAACTTTAAAACGACTTGGTGAAAGTTTTGATAGAGTTTTGATTGATGCTCCATGCTCAGGTACAGGCACGTTTAGAAGAAAGCCCGCAGGAAAACTTCATTTCAGAAAAAGCAAACTCCAAGAGTATTTAACTGTTCAAAAAGAAATCCTTGATCTTCATTCAAAGCTTGTAAAAGTTGATGGCCTGATTGTTTATGCCACCTGCTCTGTTCTTAAAGCAGAAAATGAAGAGCAGATTGAAAGCTTTTTAAAAAGAAATCCAAACTTTGAACTCATTGAGTCTCAATCCAATTTTATGGGTGACAGAGAGTTTGATGGCTTTTTTATGAGTAAGCTTAAAAGAATACATCCCGGAAGCTCTAAACTCTGACTGTAAAAATAATATTTTAAATAAGTCGATTAAGTTGTGTAATAGTGTTCGTAACTCTATTTTTAAAACATTCGAATACGTGTTGAATGTCATTACAAAGAAAGTTTAAAGGACAATTAGTTTTTAAAAGATTTAGTGCTGAGATAGTTTTTTTAAGTTGTCACCTTCTAAGCGATAAGGAAGCCAACCAACCTTATGAAAGGCGCCGAAGCTATGGTAAAAGTCTCTAGCTGGCTCATTCCAATCTAGGACAGCCCATTCAAAACGGGCACATTTTTTTTCCACAGCAATTTTTGCAAGAGCTTTAAGTAATTCAAGGCCCAAGCCTTTTCCTCGATTTTTAGGGCGAACGAAAAGGTCTTCTAAGTAAAGGCTTGTTGTTCCTTCCCAGGTAGACCAAGTTAAAAAATAAAGAGCAAAACCTTGGGTTTTTCTATTCGAATCTTCAGCAATAAGACAATGGAATCTTGGAGTTTGAGTTTCAAATCCGTCACGAAGGAGATCCTTTAATGTTGTTTTTACAGCCTTTGGTTCTTTTTCAAAGATTGCAAGCTGCTTGATTAATTGTAGGATATCTTCACAATCTGATGAGATTGCAGGTCTAATTTTAAACTTCATAAAGCATCTTTTTTGTTAAGCACATCTTTTTAAACAAAGCCAAAAGCTGACTAGAGTCAAGATCTAGTCTAAGGTCGAAGGCGGGCTGTACATAATCCCTTTCTAATTTTATCTTATAATATGTGAATTATCTTTTAGAAATTTTAGCTTTTTTTGGTGCTTTCATAGCCTTTTGTGGAATGACGACATGTTTTCTATTTGATATCGATTTTAGTTCTAAGCCATCAGTAAAATCTTCTGGCTCAGAAAAAAATATGAAAAGTGATGAGTCAGATAATTTTATAGAGGCATCTACGTCTTCACCAATAATTACAGCAAAAATGATGGATAATGAAAAGGGGAGTTGAGTATGTTTAGGAATTTAGTTTTTCTTTTTTCTTTTTTTATATTTTTTAGTGCAGGTGCTGACTCAGTTAAAAATACTAATTACGGCACAGTCTTTTCTAAGGATGAGCCTATGCCTGTTCGTTGGAAGCAGGTGTATTTATTAGCACAGCAGATGCCTAAACCTGAAGCTTTAAAATTTTTAAAAACCTGTGCTGATTCTGAAGAGTGGTTTTTACAACTTGCAGCTTTAAAAAGCTATAGCACTTTGTATAAGTCTGAAGGTCTTAAAGTAGCAAGAAGACTTATTAAATCAGCTCCATCTTTAGTTGTAAGATCTGAATCGGTAAATTTTTTAAAAACTCACGGCGGTTTGGGCGAGGTTCCTTTGTTTTTTGAAGCTTTAAGACAAACAAAAAACTTTAAAGGAAAAAACTCTTTGTCTATTAGACCACAGCTCATAGAAGCGATTAAAACTATTGATGTTCAAAACAACTTTAGCAAAGACTGGTCAAGGCTTAGGAATGACTCTCATAATAAAGTTAGAGCAGCAGCAGTTTACAGATCTAATCCATTAAATTTTTAGATAAAACTTTTAAGGTCTTTTTATCTAAAGTGTAATGGATTGGCACACCTGTAGAGATCTCTACTTTTGTAATGTCTTCTTCAGAAATACCCTCAAGTTTTAACATCAGTGCACGTAAAGAGTTTCCGTGTGCAGCTATAAGAATGTTTCTTCCTCTTTGTAAGTCTTGTGTGACACTCTTCTCCCAAAGCGGCATAAAGCGATTAAGGCAGTCCTTTAAAGACTCACCTTTCGGAAGGTCTTCTGGATCTATGACGTTATTATATCTCTTATCAAAAGAGGGGTGTCTAGGATCATCTAATTCAAGTTGCGGTGGGGGAGTGCTAAAACTTCTTCTCCAAGTAAAAACCTGTTCGTCTCCATACTTAACAGCTGTTTCTTTTTTATTAAGACCTGTTAAAGCTCCGTAGTGTCGCTCATTTAAACGGTAGTTTTTTTCAACTGGTAACCATTCTTGATCTGTTTCTTTTAAGATAGCCCAGAGTGTATGAATAGAGCGTTTTAAATATGAAGTGTAAGCCTTATCGAAAGTTAAGTTCAAAGAGGCTATCTTTTTTCCTGCATTAATAGCTTCGATTTGCCCTTTGTCAGTAAGTGGAGGATTTGCCCATCCTGTAAATTTATTTTCTAAATTCCAAAGACTTTGTCCATGTCTAACAATTACAAGATTTGTTGTGAGTTCAGAATTCATAAATCATCTCCTAAAAACTGTTACTTACAGGTATACGGCTTCCTTGTTTATAATTAAATTCTTTGAGGCGATCAATTATAAATTGGTGAGTCTCCATTTTTCTTGAAGTCCAATCGGGGGCAATGAGTTCATCTGATCTTGAAGAAAGAGCTGCGAGGCGATGAACGTAAATGTTAGGATCAAGGTGAGATAAGAAAAGTCCTACGCGTCTTGCATAGTCTGGGCGCTCAATGGGTGTGAAAGATCCGTCAAAAAAATCTTTTTCTAAAGGCGTATCTTTTAAAACGTGAAGATTGTGAAGCTTTACATGATCAATTCCAAGCTCATTGGTTTTTAAAGCTGTTTCTATTATCTCTTCATCTGTCTCATTTGGAAGTCCAAACATAAAATGAAGTCCTAAATCAACACTTGTGTTTTCTTTTATCTTTTTAATAGCTTTAAGAGTTTGATCATGAGTGTGTCCACGTTTGAGGTATTCTAGTTTTTTATCATCAAAAGTTTGAGCACCAAGTTCAACAGATAAAAATGAGCGTTCGTGAATCTCTTGCCATAGTTTAAGAAGAGCTGGGCTAATACAGTCAGGTCTTGTGCCAACAACAATACCTACTACATTTTCATGTTCTAAAGCTCTGTTAAAGTAATCTTTTATAGTTTGAACTTTAGCAAAGCTGTTTGTGTAGGCTTGAAAATAGATTAGAAATTTTTTTGCTTTAAAGTGTTTTGAAATATGAGCCGTATATTTTTTTATTTGGACGTCTAAGGGGAGAGTTTTTGACTCTGCTCTTGCGGCAGACCCCCAAACATCACAAAAAATGCAGGTCTCCATACCTTTAAGGCCTTCTCTGTTTGGACAAGTATCAAAAACAGAAACAGGGACCTTGTAGACCTTTTCACCAAATTTTTCTTTATAAAATTGACTAATTGGCTTGTAATAACTTGTATTCGTATTCATTGTTGATTGAATCTTATGAAAACAGCTATTTTACAAGAAGAATTTTTGGATTATTTTGATATGGGCTATATAACTCTTAAAACAGAGGATGGGTCTTTAACATTAAAAAAAAATAGTTCCGATTCAGAGCCTATGCACTCCTTAAAAGGTGCTTTAACAGAGTCCTTATACATTTATGGTGAAGCTGTTGATTTGTTCTTAGAATCCAATTCAAAAGACAGCTCTTTTGATATTTTGTCTTTAGGAACAGGTATGGGGTACAATGAAATTATTGCGTTTACTAAACTTTTAAAAAGTAATTTTTTTGATTACAACTTTAAAAGCTTCGAATCTGAAACGCACTTGGTAGATTTATTTTTAAAGCGTATAGAGTCTCCTGATGATTTTCCAGAGTATTTCAAACTTTTTATAAATAGCAGTCTGTTTGATAGAAAAGAAAGCGATTCAGTATTATTTTACAACACTATAAAGAGTTTAAGTGAGAAAATTGAGTTTTGTGGAGCCTTTAATGAAGCTTATGTTAAAAGTCTCAATTATAAAAAGTATTTGATTTTATTTGATGCCTATTCTTCGAAAACAAGTGAGTCTCTTTGGACTAATTTTTTTTTAGATAAACTTTTAAAAAAATGTGCTCCAGGTTCTTGTTTTGCCACCTATGCGTCTACCGGAGTTTTAAAAAGAGCTTTAAAAGAAAATTCTTTTTATAATAAAAACAAAGCAGGCTTTGCATTTAAGAGACAGAGTACTCTTGCTGTTAAGCTTTAAATTTTAAGTTTATCAGGCATTATTTTGTAAATAGAAATAAGCTTTTGCAAAAAAAAAGGCCTCTGCAGTAGAGGCCTTTACAATTAAATAGACTGTTTAAGATTATTTAGTTTTTATAGACCAGTTTTCTAAAACACCTTTGTCATCAAAAAGATGATCTGTAACTTGTAAGTACCAATCTCCTGCTTCAACTGAAGAGCCTAAAGATTTAATCTGCTCAAAAGAATTACTGTTTTCAATCGAAAATACATACGTATGAAGCCCAAAGTTTGTTTTTTTGTATTTAAGTAAAATAGAATTTCCATTTGGAGCTATAAGTTCAATAGATAGATCAGAGTGGTACGGGTGATCAATAACTACAGTAACACTTAAGTTGTTGATGTCTTCAACTTCTGATACATCAGAGATTTTTGAAAAGACTATTCCTGGGCTAAAAAAGGCATCTGGAATTAGAACAGATTCATTTGAACTGAATGTATCTTCTGGTTCTGTACCATCACCATTGTCTTCGTCGTCTGTACTGTCATCAGATCCGTCACTGTCACCGTTTCCGTCATCGTCATCATCTGTATCTGGAGGTGTATCACTTGTGCTGAATGACTGTGCCGCAAGTGTGGCTTCACCTAAATTTAGTATTCCACCAGAAACAGTACTTTCTTCTAAGCTCTCAACAGGTGAAACTGTATTTAGAATTAAATCTTTTACGATAAGCGCCGTTTGTGATGGGTCCGACATGGCAAGTTCTGATAGCTCTTGTGATGCTGCTGCGTAAATTAAACCAACAGATCCTGCCACATGTGGAGTTGACATAGATGTCCCAGAAAGTTCACCGTAGCTATCATTTGGTAGAGTTGAGATTACGTCTGTTCCTGGAGCTGCTAGGTCTATAGTTTCTAAGCCGTAAGCAGCAGAGTTTGCCTTTTCTCCGTCGTTATTTGAGTTTGTAACTGAAATAATATAAGGGCTTGAGCACGATGTTGGTACATCACCACTTTCATCTACGTTTAAGTCTCTATTTGCTGTGGCAGCGGCAGATAAAATTCCATATCTTCCAAGCTCATTGTAAACATCATTCCACAAACTATATTCGTCAGACGTGCAGTCTGCTAAATCAATACCAAAACTAGAGTTTATAGCTACAACGTTGGCCCCTTCTTCACCATTTGTTTCAAGCCATTTTTTTTTCTGATTTAAAATATAGTTGTAGGCCTCAAGAGTTTCAGTGGTGCTTGCTAAACTGCTACCCATAGAAACAAGCATAACTTCTACATTCCAATTAACGCCTGTGATGCCAACTTCATTATCACCTGTCGCACCTGCAATACCTGCAACGTGAGTTCCATGTCTTCCTTCATCAAGAACGCCAGAGTTGTTGTCTACATTCCAGCCGTTAATATCATCAATATAACCGTTATTATCATCATCAATACCGTTACCAGCAATTTCAGACGTATTTACCCATGTGTTGGTTATAAGGTCTTCTTGAGTAATATCAAAGCCCCCATCAACTACAGCAATAACTACTTTTTGATTTAAAGCGTTTATACCCCCAGTGGTAACACTCCATGCTTGGGTTGCGTTTATGCCAAATGTGTCAGAAAAATCACCTAAAGACCACTGCTCTATGAAGTCTACATCGTTAGGAGAAACTGACTGTCTTTGAGCATTTCTAAGCGTTAGGGTGTGATCATTAAAAACATCAAAGTTTGCAGGACTTTGTCTTGTAAAACTTGCTGCTGCTTCTAAAAGTAGTCTCTTTGTGGCACCATTGTTATTCTCTAGAGTGCTTCGCATCTTGTAGAGGCCTAGGCTTGGGAAAACAGGTTTCATTAGCTCTTGTTTTCGTAATAAATTTGAATCTAAAATTCCTTGTGTGTCTTTTACAACAAAGCTTCCAGCAAACGTTGTAGTTGTTAGTAGTAGTAATGTTGTCGCGGTAATTAAACCTCTAATCATACATATCCCCCAATAATGTATTAGACCTTATCCATAAGGTCTTTTAATGTGGTCTTTTTGCAACTAAGACCTATGTAAAATTTTCCATGTTTGATGCTATGTTCGTCTAGTTAAAATTATAAAAAATGCACATAAAATGCGCAGCGTTATCAATTTTGACTAAAATGAAGCAATTGAGAGATGAATTTGAGCAGCTGATTCATTGAATTCAGATTTTCTATCTAATTTATAAGCAATTTCAATATTGAATAAGGGGCCAAGAGGAGTGATGTATCTTAAACCTAAGCCAATAGAGTGTCTCCAAGGGTCAATATTTGGACCACTCTTTATTTGAACACTTCCACCATCATAAAAAAACGTTCCCCAAAAGTTTGAGCTTTTTGAAATTGGAAACCGAAGTTCAGTTTTACTTAAGTAGTAATGACTAGATGAAGGAATACTCAAAAGCCCTCCCCCTAGGGTCTGCCCATCAACTGTTAGTCCACCTTCTTCTAAGACTTCATCATTGGGAATTCTTTCGTTGCCAAGACTTGGATCAAATCCACGTATCGTAGAGGCTCCACCTAAAAAGAAAGCTCTACTTTTTGGAAACGGTGAAAAATTCGAGTCAGTTGATTCCGCAAAGTTATAAAGATAACCACCTCTAAAGGCTTGTGCGAGTATTAGGTTTTTTCTAATAGGTTTGTAAAAAGCAAAAGAGGATTGTACTTGAAAGTATTCTAAATCAAAGCGACCAAAGCGGCTATCTGTATTAGAGCCAAGTAAAGGGGTCGCATACTCCATTCGTATTTCAGTAAGAGTGCCGTTTCTTGTGGTGAAAGGTTGGTCACGATAATCAAATTCAAGCCTCGGACCAAAACTTGCTATGAACTCATTTATCTGATCAAACTTATTGTTGAGTTCACTTTCATTTCGTAAATCTAAACTAAGAGCATAAAACTTGAGTCTGGTTTTCTTATTTAAATACGTATCCAAAACTAGATCAAGACGGTTAGATTCAATAATTGTAACTAGGGTCTCATCACCTTGATCATTAAAATTCCAAATTTCATCAACACGGGACAGATTAACCCTGCCATCAACACTCTTACCGATAAAGTAAGGCTCAAGATAAGATAGTGAGATTTTATTTTCTAAGTAATCAACTTGTCTAAGATTTCTGCTCAACTCTAATTGTGAAGAAATAGATCTAGCAGTTCCCCAAAGGTTTTCATAATCGACATTGATAAATGTATTTAGAGTTAAACCGAGTTCAGTATTTAGCCCAAGCCCCGCTGCAAAAGTGCCTGGTTTTCTTTCGTTTAAAGAAACAATGATATTTTCAAATTCAGAATCTGATTTTTGACCATCAGGTTTAATAGTAACATTTGAAAAAATTCCCAGTTCTTGTAGGTTTTTTACAGAGCTTCTGATTTTATCAAGAGTAAGAACTTGGCCACTTTTAAATTCTAATTCGTTAAAAACAACATAGGGTTTTGTCTTTACAAGTCCAACAAGTTTGATCTTATCAACAATTATCTGATGCCTTTCTAAGATTTCAATATTCAAAGTTGCAGTCGATATATCATCTGAATAGTTAACTATATTTTCTTGGTCTATGAAGACATTTAAAAAACCTCTTGAATAGTAGTAATCTTCAATTAGTTTTAATCCCTTTTCTAACTGATATAAGTCTAAAATACTATTTTCCATAAAGCCTAATAGTGTTTTTAATATAAACGGGTCTGTGCGATCAGCACCTGTGAAATTAATATTTTTAATAGTTGTGGGCTCATCAAGTTTAAGTTCTAAATTTAAGTTCACTGTGCTCTTATTTTTGTTAAAGCTTAAAGAGGAGAGTGTAAGATTAGATTTAAAATACCCTAAATTTTTTAAATCATTTTGCAAACTTATTATGCCAGATTTTAAAGAATTTGCCGAATAATAGCCCTTTGAAACAGGTGGACCTGAATAGTCCTTTATTTTCTTTATTAATGATCTTTCAGTAAAAGGAGAGAGTTCCCCTGCAATCTTGAAATTATTAAGATTAACTCTAGAACCTTCATTGATCTTAATAAGTGTTTTTTTATTAAATTCATCTTTAGTTAAAATTTTCTCAGTATCAACTTGAATAAAATGAAAACCTTGATTTTTATAAAACTCTTTAATTCTATTTTTTAGTTCAGAATCAAATGTATCAATTTTTGGAGTAAATGTACTCTTAGCTAACATTTTTTTTAAGATTTGATGACTTATTCTTTTATTTCCTGAAAAAAAAAGATCCCAATGAGTTGCGTTTATGATTTCAATACGTGCACTTTTTAAGTTAGTTTCCGCTACAAAATAGCCTCTTTCTTTAAGAAGCTGATCAATTGTATCTTGATCAATACCTTTTTTCCTTTTGATTAGGTTATAGATCTTTTTTTCTAAACTTTTATTTTCAGTATCTACATTTTTTATATTAGTCTCTGCACTAGCTAGGTGCAAAATAAAAAAGATTAACTGGATCCACATAAGACCAGTCTAGTATAGACTTATTGAAAATCAAACTTATATTGTAAATCAAGTCCGAAAATTTCACCTTGCTGGACCTGTCTATTTAAGAGTTGAGTTGCATCTTGTGTCTGGTTGTTTTCAACGGAAAAAGATGTTGAAACACGTTTGTTCACTTTATACTCCGTAGAAAGAGAAAGAGTTTGTTGGTTTCCAAAAGTCTGACTTACAGTCGAAGAAAGCTTTGGAGACCATTTTTTCTTTAAATGAACCTTTGGATTAACATTAAAAGCATCAACTGATGAGCTAATCCCTATCTCTGTACCTGTTTTCTTCTGAAGTTCTCTAATGCCCTTGTTCTTCTGTAGTAAAAAAGATCCAACTTGAAAGCCAGAATATGTGGCTTGTTGTTGAGTGTTTATCTCTTGTCCTATTGATTGAGTGGATACAGTGCCTAAAGTTAAAAGAGAAATCACTTCTTTTTCAGCTAAAGAGGGCTTACTGCTAAATGAAAATTTTAGTTCATCTGCAGTGCCTTCTGTAAGCATTCGAATCAGATATTTGTTGCTCGTAATGTCATTATTGTCAGTAACTTCAGTTGTTGCATCTACATAAAGCTCAGGGTTTTCAAGATAGCTTTTTGTATAGATAAGACGTCCCTCTTCAACTGTAAAAACTTTATCAAGAAAACTAATATTCATTCCCTTTTTAAGTTCAATATAGCCATCTGTTATAGGGTTAAAAGCGTTCCCTTGTAGCTTTATTTGTCCACTAGTAAAACCGTTTATTTCACTGGATTTAATGACGTAATTTTTATTAATATAAAGGTCAATATCTAAGTCAAAGGGTGGGGCGTTTTTATATAAAATTAAATTTGGTAAAAATTTATTAGCAGTAATGTTTTTTCCTTCAGAGTCTGTAAGAAGATCTTTTCTAAACTCACCATCTAGGACTGTTACCTTCCCTTTGGCTTTGAGAGGAAATCGTGATCCATAGATGTTTAAATTCCCATTTGTTTTTGAGAATATATCTTTTGGATATTCAAGTTCTAAATCTGTATATTCTAATAAAATATTTAAATAAAAATTGTCTGTATTGATTTTCCCACTAAAAGTTAAAGGCTTATTGTTTACTCTAGCATTTACTTTTTTAAATGAAATCTGGTTTTTACGAAATTTAGCTAAGGTATTTATATCTGTAATACTGTAAGGAAAGCTACTGTTTTTAAATGTAGCATTTTGTACAAGAACATCTCCAAAATAATCAATTTTAGTATTATCAACGGACATCTTTAGATTTTTAAAATTTACTTCGCCACTCAAAATTTCTGTTTCTGGGATAAAGTTTTGAAGTGCTCCCGCTTCAAATTCTCCATTTATATTTAAGTTTATACTTCCATCTCTTTTAGTGTTAATGGTAAGTTCTGATATAAAATCATCTCCTGATTTAATTATTAAAGGCTCAGAGTTTTTCAAAAATGATATTTTTCTTCTACTTTCAATATCAAGAATTCTTTCGCCTGTTTCATAAAAATTCGCTCGAAACTGATCAATCCATCCACTGATAAAAAATTTACTTAATTTGTTCTTAATTCTGACGTCAGATTCAAAACTAATAGGTAGCCCTTGAGTTACAGAGTTTTCATTTTCTAGACTTAAAATTTTAAAAAGATCAAAATTATCTACTTTACCGGTAAAGCTGAAGAAGCCTTGTTCAGTAAATGGGTATACTCCTGAGCCTGTTATTTTATCTGAAAAAACATCACCTTGAAGCTCAATTTGCTCTTTAAGTAGTCTATATCCTATGTTGGAGTCACCCAGTTTAAAGTTATTTTTGTTTAAGGTGTTTTTAAGCTGAATTTTTCCATAAGCTTTAGGCCCATTAATTGGACCTTTAGCATTTAACTGAAAAATAGCAGGTCCTTTTAGATTTAAACCTATCATTTTTAAACGGTCCACTTCTTCTAAGTTAAGATCCGTATTTTTTAATTTTAAATCAATAGTTTTGAACCCGAAAACATTTCCACTAGCTCTAAATTTTGAATTTTGTTTTTCAAAAAAAGAATTTTCAACACTCCAGACTCCATCTTCACCGGACATGGAAAACTGAGTATCTTTAAAATTTTCACCATAAAAGTTTAAAGACGGTGATTTAGCTGTTAAGTCCATATTAAATTTTTCAATATTTGGCTCGCCGCTTAACTTAAGTTTAAAGTTTGTTTTTGTAAAATAAATATCTTCTGGAAAATCAAATAACTCTTTAAAAACCTGTCTAAAAGAGTCTGAATCAATGCCTGTCCCATTAGCATAGAGTAGAAGATCATTCTTTGAAGTATCAAAGCTTAGATCAGCTTCATATGAACCATTGTCGCCAATTGTTCCATTTGCATCGGTCACTTTTAATTGAGACGATTTATAACTAACTCTAGCCTTGCCATTTCCAAGAAATATATTGTCGTAATAAAGTTCAGTACCTTTATTAAGATCCAGGTAGAATTTGCCCCACTCAGATGAGCCTTTGGTATTACCTTCTGCAGAGATTAAACCTCTTAAATTTTGATTTGCAATGTTTTCTAAAAAATTAAGATCTAGTAGTTCTGTTTTATAATTTATGTCGAAACCTTTTACATAGTCTACGAATCCATTAACTGTACCTGTATACTTCTTGCCATCAGGACTTAAGTGGTAAGGGTTTGATTTAAATTCTAAATCTTTATCTGTTAGATCAACTTCATAGTCTGTGCTTAAGTTTCCTAATGTTAAAAAGTTTTTATTATCAAGTAGAAGTTCAAAATACGAGACGTTTGCATTGCCTTTACAGTTTAAGTTTATTTTTGGATGTATACGGCCTTCACATTTTGATTTGTTTTTTAAAGGGCTATCGTATAATTCATGTGGAAGTGTTAAGGTTTTAAAGATATCTTTTAGATTAAAATTGTTTGTATAAAAATTAAGATCGGCAAAATATGAATCGTCTTTTTTGATAATTTTTGAGTGTTTAAAAGAAATTTTAGAATCTTTTGTTAACTTTAAATAAGATGTATCTTTAATTTCAAGGGCTTTTGGAGCTAAATCTAGATCTATATTAGCTTTTTCTAAGATAAGTTTAGGCGTTACAATGTTGTTAAGTGTGAACTTCAACTTACTTTTCTTATTTTTATTGTCTTTATTGTAATATATGGAGCTTTGGATTTCACCATCAAAATAAGAGTCACCTTTATAAAAGTTATTTAAAGTTGAACTTAAGTCAGATAAATTTATAAGTGCATTTAGACTAAGTTCGTTAGATATATTATATAAGGTATTAATATTTATATTTTTTAAATTTTGATTGAGTAGTTTCTTAGTGATGAATGAGCCTGACGTTTTAACTATAGTATCTTCTTTTTGTAGATTTAAGTATTTAATATACGTCGAATCTTCATTAATACTGGTCATTACGTTTAAACTAAAAATTTCATCTACTTCATTATTTTTTATTTGTGCTAAGCATGATAAGTCTACTTTAAGATATTTAAAATACTTAGTAAGTTTTAAGTTTAATTTTCTAAAGTCCATTTTAAATTCATCGTTAGAAAATTGAATGCTGCTATTCTTAAGATGTATTTTTTCTGCAGGTATTAGTTCTAAAATAGATTCAAAGTCTATTTTTTCAAAGGAGGTTTCACTCTCTTTTAAGTTCCAGTTTAATATTGCATCTTCAAGTTTTAATGTTTTAAGTGATGCTTTTAGTTTGATTAGTGGAATTAACTTTGAATAGAGCACTGTTTTTTTAGCTTTAAAGTTTCTAGTTGAGTCAACTAACTTTAAGTCTTTTAGAATCACTCTTGGCGGAGCATAGCCATAATCAATATTTTTAAAAGTTACAGGTATGCTCTTTTCATTTATTAAATCAGAAACTTTTGATTCAATAATTTTTACTATTCTTTTATGAAAGTAAGATTCAGTTTTTATCAGTACAGTAATAAAAACTATAAGTAATAAGAACAGTTTTTTAGAGGAAATGAATTTTTTAATTTTTGAGGTAAAAATATACATCTCTAAAGTTTTGATTTTGCTCATATAAAGCCTTAAAAATTTCTTCTGCTTCGTCAGTCATACCAATTTTTTGATAAAAAAGACCTTTATAATAGTAAAAATTATAAACAGATTCTGTGTCATTGTCTAAAATTTCTTTTTCATTAGTCATAAGAAAATTTAGGCCCTCAAAATACCGTTCACTTTTTAAACAAAGCTCGACTCTTGTCCAAGTGTTTAATTCTTTATGATTTTTAAGTAAAAAGTCATATATTTCAATATCTTTAAAATTAAAAAACTCTAGTTGTACAATAAAGAGGTCAATATCATTAACAAACAGTTGGTACCATTCAAGTGTAATTTGGTTTAGTGCTTTAATTGCTTGTTTGTTTTTCTCCTTTATTTTTTTAATATCTTTTTTATCAAGGCGTCCTTTTTTTCTTAAATTAAAAGACAAATTCCTTTTAATTATATTTGAAAATTTTTGATCTTCGAGATTTTTAAGTTTAATTTTCTCTTCAACAACATTTTTAATTTTTTTAAACTCGGGAAAGTGAAACTCAACTTTCATTTGAATTTCTTGGGCTTTGTCATTTAGTTGTTGATCTTTTAAAAATATAACTTGCTCTTCTAAGTCTATCTTAAATTCTTCACTGGTCTTGTGAATGTTTTTTTTGCAGATTTCTATTTTTTCTTGGACAACAGAACTAAAGTTTTTTTTATCTGCTATTAGGAGCCGGAAGTCTTCAATTTGCAAGTTGTCTGTGTTTACCTGATCAAAAACTTCAATATTGTGATTTGTTTTTAAATAGCCACTTGTCACAAGTGTGTATAAACTCTTACTGCTGCTGCTCGCATTTTTCGTCTTATCAAATATTTTTCTTATTATTTCATACCTATCATTAGTAATTAAGATGTGAAAAAGTGAATGCAGAGAGTGCTCGTTAAGCTCACTAATTGTATTAAATATTTCTTCTTTGCTATCTATATCCGCTTCTAACTGGTTTAGGTTTAGGGCGCCATTTGCCTGAATGTATTCGTCCTTGAATATATCTTTTAACATAAGTCTCTACTTGTTAACTCTTTCTAAGTACTTACCTTCTTCAGTATCAATTTTCAGGTTATTGCCCTCTGATATATGTAGTGGAACCTGAACAACACATCCTGTCTCCATTGTGGCAGGTTTATATGTGTTGGTTACGGTGTTTCCTTTAAAGCCAGGATCTGTTTGCGTTACCTTTAAAACAACTGTTTTAGGAAGCTCTATATCAATAGCACGTTCATTGAAAAACAACATCGTGACGGATTGATTTTCAAGTAAGTATAAGTTTTTTGGTTGTATGTCTTCTAAGCTTAGTTTCACTTGATCAAAACTTTCTTGGTTCATAAAATGAAAGCCATCATCATCATTGTATAAAAACGTCATGTCTGTGTATTCAACATCTGGTATTTCAAATTTTTCACCTGATTTAAAAGTTCTTTCAAGATTTGATCCAGTAATTAAATTTTTAAGCTTTGTTCTTGTGAATTGATTTCCTTTTCCAGGTTTAATATGTTGAAAATCAGAAATTGTATACGGTTCATTATCTATTAGTAGTTTTAAGCCTTTTTTAAAGTCCGAAGTTTGAATCATTGTGAGACCTCTTTTCAATTTTCTGAAGTATAGTTTTTAGAGTTTTAATTTTTTTTAAATTGTCTTGGTAGTTTGTAGTGATAGTAGATTTTGAAATAAGGTTATTTGGCTTGGATAAGCTTTGCAAATAGTGTTTTCTTTTGAGTAGCTCTGGGTTGTCTACATAAGCGTTTAAAGATTGATTGACTTCATCCTTTGCTTTTTTGTATTTTGATTGTTCAATTAAGGCATCTATAAAAGCAATTTTTTTCTCTAAATCAAGTGGCCCTACGTTCTTCTTTTGTCTGTCACTTTTAATTTCAACATCTACGTTTTTGTTTTTACTTAAACCATCGAGTATTTTTTTAGAGTTTTGATCCTCAGGTTTTAAGAGCTTTATGCTTGAGTAAATCTTGTAAGCGGAGTCAAAATCTTTTTGTTTCAGGCAGACCTTTCCAAGGACTTTAAGTGCGAGAATATTATCTTCTTCTTGAACAATAATCTCCTCTAAGTAAGTCCGTGCATCTTTGTCTTGGTTAAGATCAACAAGTACTAAAGCTAGAGCAAGTTTTCCGCCATTGTAATTCGGGTTGAGTTCAACACCTTTGACACTAATTTGAAGTGCTTTCTCAATTTCACCATTTTTTCTATAAGCTTCAGACAAAGGGGCAAAAACCTTCGATGTTGGCTCTTGTTTAAGTATTTCTTCAAATTGTTTAATTTTTAAATTTTCCATTTTATTGTTCTTTTATTTAACAGTTTTTTATAGAATTTGTCGAGTAGAGTGCTGGCCTTTAAATCTACTCTTTTACTAAAAGGCTTGACTTTATATGTGATTTTTACATTGATGTGTACATGAGTTTTCAAAAGACTTTAACTAAAGTTGCAGAATTTAAAGGTATAGGCGTTCACAAAGGAAAAGATGTGGTCCTTCGTGTATTTCCTGCGCCTGTGGACTGTGGTTACCTGTTAAAGCGCTCAGATCTAGACAGTTCTCTTGTCCCCATGCTTGCTGGAAAAGTTGCGGCAACGTCTATGGCGACAACTATGGGGGGAGACGGTTTTACAGTCTCAACTGTTGAACATGCGTTGGCTGCAGCAAATGCCTTAGAATTAGACAACTTAATATTTGAAGTAGATGGTCCTGAGTTTCCTATACTTGATGGAAGTTCTAAAGATTTTATTCAAGGCTTTGAAAAAGCCGGTATTTTACCCCAGCAGCAGCCAAAAAATTACATTGTTGTTAAAGAGAAAATTGAGTTTTCTGATGGTGATAAGCTTGCTTCAATTGAACCTTATCTTGGATTTAGAATACAAGCAGAAATTGATTTCCCGCACCCTGCTATTGGATTTCAATCTCTAGAGCTTGAAATCACACCTTACAATTTTAAAAATCAAATATCATCAGCTCGAACATTTGGATTTATGAAAGATGTTGAACTGTTGAGATCAAAGGGGCTTGCTTTAGGTGGATCTATGGACAATGCCATTGTCTTAGACGAAAAAAACATCTTAAACCCAAATGGGCTTAGATATAAAGATGAATTTATTCGGCATAAAATTTTAGATGCAGTAGGGGATATAGCGACACTAGGTCAGCCTATCAGAGGCTTTTTAAAACTTGAAAAGGCAGGGCATGATTTAATGAACAAGCTTGTTTTAAAACTTGGTGAAAAGTCTAAATCGTGGACTGAAAAAGCGATGGTTTACTGAACAATGTTTTATCTACATAAGTGGGTTTAAATTAAGATGTTGTGAGTGTTTATTTTTTTAATGATTTGTATTCAAATTTTAAAAGGAGAGTAGTTATGATTGTAGGGGTTCCTAAAGAGATTAAGATTAGTGAAAACCGTGTCGGTATGACAGAAGCGGGAGTAAGACAGTTGGTAAGCCTAGGACACACGGTGCTTGTTGAAGACAATGCAGGTCTTGGCTCACATATAACAAATGAAGAGTATATTGAAAGTGGTGCTCAAATTGTTAAGACAAAGGCAGAAGTTTACAAGCAGGCTGAAATGATCATCAAAGTTAAAGAGCCTCTTCCGGACGAGTACCCACTATTAAGACAAGACCAAGTTTTATACACCTATTTACATTTAGCTGCGGAGCCGGAATTAGCAAAGGTTTTGGTTGATAAAAAAGTTAAAGCTGTGGCCTATGAGACTATTGAAGATAAGAGTGGTGGATTACCACTCTTAATGCCAATGAGTGCAGTGGCTGGGCGTATGGCCACTCAAGTTGGTGCCTTTTACTTACAAAAAGACAAAGGTGGTAAAGGTATACTCTTAGGTGGTGTATCAGGTGTACGTCCGGGAAAAGTAGCTATTATTGGTGCTGGTGTAGTGGGTACAAATGCTGCAAAGATGGCTCTAGGACTTGGAGCCGATGTTACAGTGGTTGATATCAATCACTCAAGGCTTGAGTACTTAGATGAAATATTTCATGGACGCCTGAGAACACTGGATTCAAATATTAACAATATAGAAGAGGCTGTAACTCAATCTGATTTAGTTGTTGGTGCAGTTTTAGTTGCGGGAAGAAAAGCACCCAAACTTGTCACTAAAGCAATGATTGATAAAATGAGTAAAGGCTCAGTTGTAGTTGATGTTGCAGTTGACCAAGGGGGTTGTATAGAGACCTGTAAACCTACCTCTCATACAAACCCAACTTTTGAAGTTTCAGGTGTGACTCATTACTGTGTTCCTAATATGCCAGGAGTTGTTTCAAGAACATCAACTTACGCCTTAACGAACCTTACTCTTAACTATGCCGTAAAAATTGCTAATCATGGTTTAGAAGAGGCACTGATTCAAGACCATTACCTACAAAAAGGCTTAAATACTTATGGAGGTCATGTGTGTTATGAACCTGTTGCTCAGGATTTAGGTTATGAGTACGTACCTTTTTCTGAGTTAAAAGCTTAGTTAAAACTTTTATTTGTAATCTTCTAAATTTAGAAGATTACAAATAA
>JALZUR010000030.1 GCA_023301025.1 Bdellovibrionales bacterium
CTTTTCTTTTGTAAAACAAGGTCATTGCGTGTCCCCTTCTCTAGATTGATTTGATCCGAGGGGATGAATTTCATCAGTACTTCTTGATGCGTCCCAACTTCCATCTTCCATCATTTTGGCCACGGAAGACCATGAGTTTGAAAAAACTCTAGATAAAAAGTTTTGATCACCAAGTTGATTCTTTAAAAGCGTGTAAATACCAACAACAACAACAGCAAGTAGAATATACTCAAGTAAAAATTGACCTCGTTGTTTTTTTTTATCTAAATCAAAGGGAGTGTCTTTAAAAGTTTTCATTAAAAACCTATTTTAAAAAAGACCCAAAGACATAATAGATTTGTAAGACAACCAACCTAAAAGGATACCTACAGTAAAAGGTATAGTTTCATGAGCTAAACTGATCTTTCGCCCTACAAGTAAAGTGTTGTTGATCAAACCTCTTAAATTTCCACCTAAAAAACTTCTTAAAAGTCCAAAAACACCTGACCATACAAAGCTCATAAGTAAAAAACCTAAAAACTCATTTAACATAAGTAAAGGTGATAGAGCAAAAATAAGTTTAATGTCTCCCCCGCCAAGCATTCTAACAAAATATATAGGAGCAAGCACAACGAGGGCTGCAAGCATTGTCACTAAAGATAAACCCAAACCACCAAAGCCTCTAATAATTAATATTAGAAAAAGGTTCACACCTAAATAGATTAAGAAGAATTTATTTGGAAACTTAGCCGTTGTTAGGTCAAGAAATACAGCGTACAGAATTTGAAAAAGAGCCAGTGTGAAAAACACATAGGGCGCACTTTTTAAAAGTAGAAGTTCATAGTACTCAGGTAGCATAGTATTTTTATCGGATGAATTTGATTTTGTATTAAATAGAAACAGTTTTTAATAGATTTTAAACTGCTCTTAAGTTTTAATTTACGGAGCTCCAGGACCTTGCCACAGCCTACCAAGGCATGGGGTTCCACCACCAGCTGTAACTTCTAAACATTTCCCAACAGTCATTTGCTTTTCCATTCGAATAGCTAGAGCTGGCTTATTGTCATTAAACTGAGCCAAAAGACCCGTCTCACTGTCACCAATGGCTGACACAAATAAAATGCCTATAAAAGCCATTAGTAAAGTAAATTCAAGAGTCATATTTTGTTAAATATAATTTTAGTTTGCATCAAAACTACTGATAGAATCACTTAGCTCTGAACTTTTACCTCTTATCGCGCCCATGAGTGGATCTTTTAACAAAGCCACTGCACCCACAACCAACACAGCTAGTAAAATGTACTCCATCATACCCTGTGCATCTTCATCATTCCAAA
Organism: Bdellovibrionales bacterium; assembly: GCA_023301025.1. Taxonomy (GTDB): domain Bacteria; phylum Bdellovibrionota; class Bdellovibrionia; order Bdellovibrionales; family UBA1609; genus JALZUR01. The sequence continues at coordinate 1,317 of JALZUR010000030.1, forward strand.
AATTTTTAAGCTCTTTTACGATTTTACTTTTAAGCATTTTATCTCCACTCCTGTTGATTGGATTAATTTTACCCCTTACCTATCGTCTTGTTTTTTTTAAATCTTTATAAAAAAACAGCCTAAAATAGAGGAGTGTCTTAAAATGAGAAAGTGATCCAAATTTTGTAACACTTTTGCAACAGTTCATTTTTAATATGAGATTTTTAAAAGTCTGTGGAAAATAAAAAAAGCCAACCTTTTAAATTAAGTTGGCTGAATTGACACAAATAAAAGCTTTAAATAATTCTTAAAACTTTAGAATTAAATGTGAATTGTAAATTTGGAAAAAGTTTATAAACTTAACCGAAAAGCTCTTCTTTTGAACGAGTTGTTCCTTGGTTTTGCTCTTGGGTTTTTCTGACTTTACCCATTTTTTTTCTTTTGTTTTGTCTTATTGCAGATGTTTTTTTTGTAGCTGAGGCCATAAAATGCTCCTTGAGTAAGCTATTTGCTACCAAAGAGGTACTGAGAAGTCAACAGAATGCCTAAAGCTCTCTTCTTCTTGATTGAAGCTAAAACCATAATTGAGCTGAAGCCTGGGGCCTGTAAAGCTTATCCCTGCCCCTAAATTAGGGTCTTTAAACTTCTGTCGCTTAAATGCTGAAAGCCTAAAAGACACAAATTCTTTTAAAAAAGACTCTAAAGATAAGCCAAAATCGAGATCTTCCTCATCTGCACCTGTCATGTACCTTTGAGCATCAGCATAAAGCTTAAGGCTTTCTAAAGCATAAGAAAAACTAAGCCTTATTTTATGCGCATAGCTTTGCTTTATAAAGTCATCATCAGAAGTGTTAAAAAGATCAACTGATGAAACCCCAACTTTAAAACGCGTACTCACTTTATACACCAAGCCAAAGTAAAGATTTGAAAAAGAATTTTCAGATATCTGCAGACCTCTAATATTTCTTAAGTAAGAGTAGGTAAAACCAACACTTAGTTTTTGAGTTGCCAAAGAAGATAAAGATAGGTTGTAAGATGTAAATTCTAAAACACTTGGTGATAGAACTGCTGTTTTTTTATCAAGTTTTGTTTTACCAAAAGAAAAAGCTGCAGCAACGGGAAAACCCCTATGATCTTTAATCTTTTTTAAAGTAAGATTATTTTCTCTGGATACAAAAGATGAAGACACTGAGTCTTTAAGCCAAGCGTAGTAGGCACTTACATCTGTATTTTTTTCAGCATCACCTAAGTGATAGCCCCCTCCAAAACTTAAATCTGTTTTTATATTCAAAGATGCTGGGTTTAATAAAAGTGCATCAATGCCTTCAGGGCTAAGAGCACCACCACCTGAAAAAGAAAGCTGTCTTGCTGTTTCAAAAGCATAAATATGGTTTACGTAAAACAAACACATAAAAGTAAAAAAAATCTTTAGTTTAGATACCATAAAGTAAAGACTACGAGCCTCTTAAAAGCCTTGTCACTCATGATCTTTTTAACGCAGCTTGCACAACTGCACCCGATTATTTTTATGCGTCACAGCTGTGTCTGTTTAGTTTGTTAGTTTTGCCTGTGACACACAGTTAAAACATGTGGACAGTAGTTTCTGCCACCATGGCTGACATCTGAATTTGTTCCGCAGTCAGGGGTAGTATCAATCTCTTCAATTATTATGTCTTCATTATCAATATCTGTTCTTTCTTGCGCAATTCTAATATCTGGATGATCTTCATCTGCAAAGTACTGAATAAGATTTCTTTGAGCTACTGGGTCAAAGCCATTTGTTAAAGAGGCTCCGCCATAACAGCTGTCTCCAGATACGTTTTTAGGAACGACGCAGTTGTACTTAGGACCTCTAAATACAAACCAATCTTCAACAGGTAAAATGCGCCTTATACGCTTCCAAGCTTCAATTTCTGCTCTATTTTCAGGAGTGCTATCATCTGGAATTTGATCAGGAAGCATGGGACAGATTACTTTTTTTCTAATGTAATCTGCTACCTGATTTCCATTACGATCAGTCAGTTCACGGTTGGCATTGTAATAGCCTCCGACTTGAAAACTGCCATCAAAATACCCGTTACCACCCATCACAGTAGAATCATTATTAATAGGATGGTTGCCAGGATCAATACCATTGCCATCGTAACGCCTTAGTGCATCTGCACGCCTTACAATTATATACTTTTGATCCACAGGACAGGCCCAACTTTCATTGATTTGTACTTCGTTTTCTAAGTTGTAAGCTCTAACGCTCGATACAGCTCGCTTTTGAGAGCTTGGCCTAAACGCATTATTGATGAAATTATCATACTCTGAAAACGTAAATTGATAGCCCTTTCCCCAAACAGAAGATCTTGCATCTGCAGACGTTGCTTCTGAACCAAAAGGGGATCTTGCAAATAGACCTGGAAACTGTTGAGTTTCTGCTTCATCAGCACCTGTTGCGAAAGTAAAAGTTAAATACGCTTCATCATCTAAAGCGTTTCTGTAAGCCTGATCAAAAGAGTTTGAAGGAGGCGTTGGAACCCCACCACCAGAGCTTTCATCATCCACAGAAAAAAGATTTATACTCCCATCAAAGGTTCTTAAAGAACTAAAGTTTTGAAAGCCTTTTAAATAGTTAAGAGGGCTAAATCTTGAGTTAACCATAACATCTAAAATAGTAGAATTGGTTAACGTGTTTGTTAAATCATACATTAGGCCTGTCATAGAGCTTGCTTCAATAGTTTGCCCAGCATCGTCATCCGAAAAACGCAAAACATTCTGAAAGGCTCTAGTTTCCCTAACACTCATAACAACACCAGCGTCTCTGTTTCTAGAGGATAGACTCAACTGAGATTTCAATCTATTTTCATTTAAGCTGCCATAGCTTTCTAAAAAATTTTCTCTAAACTTAACACCTGAACCGCTTTCATAACCACCAGCTCTAAAGCTGAAAAAAGGTCCACTGCCAGCAGAAAATTCACTACCCCTACAACTCATATACGCAATGTGATCAATATCTAAATCATAAGCAAACGGAAAATTATTTGCACTGTCCTCATCTAAAGATTGTAGATTTAAAGAAGGGCTGTCGCTTGAATAGTCACAGTTTTGGACAAAAATACCCACAGACAAGAGAAAGATGACTGAAATGAGTTGTTTTGATCTTTTAGTGAGCTTAAGCATGGACCTATATCGGTTTAACCCCCTATTTTCTTAAACTTAAGATGTTTCATAAAGATACAAACTCCTGTAGGCTTTATCACACTAACAGTGTTCTATTATGAATTTGCGGTGCCTATCCCCTCTTTTGATTGTCTCACCTACTCTTCTAATGAAGAACTTCATTTAGGTTGTGTGGCAGAGCTTTTAATTCGTAGAAAAAAAACTAAAGGAGTAGTTGTAAGAGAAGTTCAAAAACCCACTGAGTATGAAGTAAAAGAGATCCTAAATATTGAAAAGTCTTTAACATTACCAAAAGCCCATCTTGACTGGCTTTTATGGCTTTCAAGCTACTACCTCTACCCCCCAGGTTTAGTCCTTCAATCTGCCTTTCCGCCTTTAAAGGAAAAACAAAAAGAACAAAAACCAAAAGAGTTTACAGTTAAAAAGTATGAGCTTACTGATGCGCAAAAAAAAGTTCTTACACAAATTGACTCTTTAAAAGATTTTAAAGCTCATCTTTTACATGGTGTTACCGGAGCTGGTAAAACAGAAATCTACTTAGAACTTTTTGATGACGTTATTAACACTCAAAACAAACAAGGCATCTTTTTACTTCCAGAAATCTCTTTAACCCCGCAGTTAGAAAAACGTTTTAAAGAGCGCTTTGGCCCAATGATTTCTACCTATCACAGTCAGCTCACACCTAGGCAAAAAACAAACTCTTGGTATGATTTTAAAATGGGTCGTACAAAAATTTTGATTGGTGCAAGGTCTGCACTCTTTTGTCCCTCTGATAACATTGGTTTAATAGTTGTTGATGAAGAGCACGAATCAAGCTTTAAACAAGAAGAAAAATTTTTGTACAACGCAAAAGACGCAGCTTTAAAGCTTTCGCAACTGAAAAACATTCCTATAGTTTTAGGCTCTGCAACACCGAGTTTAGAGTCCATGATTAATGTTAAAAAAGAAAAGATTAATTATATCAGATTAAAAGAAAAAGTTTTTAAACAAAAAACTCCTGAGCGTTTTATAGTAGACATGACAAAATTAGATGAGCGGCCTGAACCTTTTTGGTTGAGCCCTTTGTTAAAAGATAAAATAGAGCATCATCTTTCTCAAAAAAAGCAAGTTGCCCTTTTTTTAAATCGCAGGGGCTGGTCTTCATTTGTCCAGTGCTTTGCCTGTGGTCATGAATTTAAATGTGTTAACTGTGACATCTCATTAACTCTTCATCAAAAGACTCAACTCTTTTGTCACTACTGCAGCTATGGTGAAGCCTTGCCCGAAGCCTGTCCAAAATGTCATGAAAAAGAGGTAAGAAAATTTGGCTTAGGCACAGAACAGGTTGTTAAAGACTGTGAAGCACTTTTTAAGAACAGTCGCATTTTGAAGTTTGATCGGGATGAAGTGCAAAACAAACATCAATTAAAAGAAGCTATTGATCAAATTGAAAACTTCGAAGTAGACCTTGTTGTGGGAACCCAAATGATTGCAAAAGGCTTAGACTTTGAACGCTTAAGCCTTATGGGCGTTATTGATGCCGATCAAGCCCTTTCTTTTCCTGATTTTAGAGCCACTGAAAAAAGTGTGCAGCAGCTGAATCAAGTTTTAGGGCGTGTAGGGCGAAGACAGGGACAAGAAGCAGAAGTAGTTATTCAAACAAGACATCCTACACACATGGCTCTATCTCATCTTGATGAAACCCAGTATGAGTCCTTTACTGAAGAGGCTTTAAAGAAAAGAGAAATTTTTAAATATCCTCCCTATTCGAGGATGATAAGCTTACTTGTAAAGTCTCATGAAGAACAAACCGGGGATAAACTTATAAACAGAAGCTTTAGAGCTTTTGATGAGCTAAAAAACAAGTGGTCCTCTTTTTCTGAAGTCGCACTTTTAGGGCCGAGCCCTGCGCCTATTCAAATGATTCGCAGAGAGTACAGATTTCAGATGATGCTTAAATTTCCGGTTCATTTACCCCATCAAGAGTTTGTCAAAGAAGGTTTAAGACTTATTGGAAAGCTGCCACCAAGAACAAAATTAAGTGTTAACGTAGACCCCATAGATTTAATGTAGATCGCTTAGGCCTTGAGAGTGACACAGCTTTGTGGTCTTATTTATGTAGAGCACTAAATTAGATAAGGTTGTAAGGCAAAGTTATGAAAAAACCCAAAAAAGTAGATTCACTTATTGTTGGCGGTGGTTTGATTGGACTAAAGCTTTTAAAAAAGCTTGAAGCTGAAAACAAATCAGTTCTTTTAATTGAACAAAGCTCTAACATTGGGGGCAGCACATTTAGCTTTGATAAAGAGACCTCTAAGTGTGAACTTCACTCACTTTTATGGACCACAGATGATTCTAAAGAAACAGAAACATTTACTTTAGGTAGAAAGGGTCTTAGCCCCTTTTTAAGCTTTGGATCCTACAATGGCGATGCGCTCACAGTTGCTGAATCTTTTATTCAAACAAACTCTTCACCTCTTAAAGAATTGGATTTAAGCTCAAGCCAAAACACTGATGAAACTTTTAATTTTGCAACTAACACAAACATTAAAACTCTTACCCAAGCGACTGAGCTTTTAAAGTCAACTGAAGGCTCTCTACTCTGTCAGCTCAACGGAAAAGATTTTATTGAATACACGGATCTTCATTGGACGGCATCTTTAGATCAACTTTTAAAACTAAAAGCAAAAGATGAGCTGATTGAAATCAGACAAAAACTTGGAAAACACAAGCGCTTTGATGGATTAACCATACAGTTTTCTAGCACATCTGATCAGTCTTCTGATCGGCTTTCCGAGCAGTTTAAAGACCACAAAAATTCAAAGTTTATACTCTTTGGTGAAACTGATACACCTTGGATGGGAGCCCTGCTAAATGACAATGTTCTTACTTTTACAAGTTTCTTTTTGTCTTCTAAAAGCCAAGATCATGATTTTATAAGACGACACCTAAAGTCTTTAAAGCGCCAGGTAAGAAAGATTTTTCCAGATCTATATGATGAAGATCAAATCTCAGTGTTCTCAAAAGATCGACTAACAGTTCACACAGAAGTCTTAAGTCAGATGCCTTTTTCTACAAAAACTCAAAGCTCTTTAAAACCCCTTGTCTATTACGGGAGTCACAAGGGGCATTACCCATCGCCTTTTGAATCAAAAGAGAAAATGATCTTTGATCCCGGTAGTTCAAAACCTAAAATGAGCACTACTGAAAACCTAAAAGAGGATTCACAAACACCTTCAGTAGATACGTCAAAAGAGCTTCAAAATACTCTTGATCCTGACCTTGCAATGTAAATTCCTACATGATAGCTAAAATCTGCACTTACTATTTTTAAGTGTAAATTCACACCATCAGCACCTAGTTGTTACTTAGCTGATGGGAGGCCAAACTAGGAGGAATACATGGCGCAAATTACCGTTAAAGACATGCTTGACGCAGGGGTTCATTTTGGACACCAAACTCAAAGAGCAAATCCAAAAATGAAACCCTATATTTTCACTGCTCGTGGTGGAATTCACATTATAGATCTTCAACAATCTGCAGAAATGGCTAAAAAAGCTCTAAATTTTGTCACAGAAGTTGCTTCTCGTGGTGGGAAAATGATTTTTGTAGGTACAAAAAAACAAGCTGTTGAGGCTATCAGAGAATCTGCTCCAGCGTGCGGCCAGTACTATGTTACTAAAAGATGGCTTGGTGGAATGCTAACTAACTTTGCAACAATCAAAAACTCAATTGAACGTATGAGAAAGATCGAAAAGATGCGTGAGAACGGAGAGTTCCAACTCTTTTCTAAAAAAGAAAGATCTCGTATAGACAAAGAGTATCAAAGACTTGTGGACTATCTTGAAGGTATTCGTGAGATGAAAGAAGCTCCTTCATGCATGTTTGTCATAGACGCTGTTAAAGAGCACATTGCTGTAAAAGAAGCTAAAAAGCTTGGTATTCCTGTAGTGGGTTTAGCTGACACAAACTGCAACCCTGAAGATATTGACTATCCAATTCCTGGAAATGATGACGCTATTAAATCTATTAAACTTTTTTGTGATGTAGTTAGTAAAGCCTACAGTGAAGGTGCTGATAAGTGGGAAGTTGAACTTAAAGAACAGCTTTCTAAGAAAAAAGAAGAAGACACTACTGAAAAGGCTTTTACTAAAAGTGGAGCTAAAGACACTGAAGCCCAAGGCGGACCTGCTGTTATTAAGATGACAAAAAGAAAACTTGTTGCTGCTGGAACGGCTGAAATTGTTGAAATTGAGCAAGAAGTAGAGAAAAAACTTGAAGACACTACACCTGAAGAAAAAACAGCTGCCTCAACTGAGACCACTGAAAAGGCTACAGATAAAAAATAAGTGTTTGAGACTTTTAGTTTGAAATAAGACATTTGAAATAGATAATTTTAAGGAGACTACTAATGGGAATTAGTGCAAGTGATGTAAAAGAACTTAGAGAGATGACCGGAGCTGGGATGCTTGATTGCAAAAAGGCTCTCCAAGAAGCTGAAGGCGAAAAAGAAAAAGCTGTAGAATGGCTTAGAAAAAAAGGCTTAAGCAAGGCCGCTAAAAAAGCCGGTCGTATTGCAGCTGAAGGCTCTGTAAGCTCTTACATTCATGGTGAAGGCCGTGTTGGCGTTTTACTAGAGATCAACTGTGAAACTGACTTTGTTGCTAAAAACGAAGACTTCAAAAATTTTACAAAAGATATAGCTATGCATATTGCTGCAACTAATCCACAGTTTGTAACTGTTGATGAAATTGATGAAGCTACTAAAAAAACTGAAGCTGATGTTTTAAAAGCTAAAGCTATTGAAGAAGGTAAAAACCCTGACTTTTTAGATAAGATTCTTGAAGGACAGATTAAAAAATGGGCTGCAGGAATATGCCTAATGGACCAGCCTTTTGTAAAAAACCCTGATACAACAATCAGTGAGTACCTCACTACTACAATTGCAAAGATTGGTGAAAACATTGTGATTCGAAGATTTGTACGCTTTGAACTTGGTGAAGGCATTGAGAAAAAAGCTGACAACTTTGCAGAAGAAGTTGCTGCAACTTTAGCAAATTAATTTTTTAAAACCACATAAAATTAAAGGAGGCTTTTTTGAGCGTTTCAACACCAAAGGATGAAAGTCCTAGTTCTGTACCTTACAAAAAAGTTCTTCTAAAATTAAGTGGAGAAGCCTTGTCGGGCCCTGACGGCTACGGAATCAACACAGAGACCATTAAAAATATTGCCCAAGATGTAAAAGATGCCCTAGACCTTGGCGTAAAGATAGGAATTGTTATTGGTGGCGGAAACATCTTTAGAGGTGTTGCGGCTTCGGCAAAGGGCATGGATCGCGCCTCATCTGATTATATGGGTATGCTTGCAACCTGCATCAATGCTCTAGCTCTGTCTGACTCTTTAGAAAAACTAGGTATAGATACTAGGGTTCAATCTGCTATTCAAATGGAGCAGATCTCTGAGCCATACATTAGAAGACGAGCCATAAGGCACCTAGAAAAAAATAGAATAGTTATTTTTGCTGCTGGAACTGGAAACCCTTATTTTACGACTGATACAGCGGCAAGTCTTAGAGCTATGGAAATTGGTGCAGAGGTGATTTTAAAAGCCACAAAAGTTGATGGTATTTACGATAAAGACCCTGCTATGCACAAAGATGCTAAAATGTTTTCGGAGCTAAGATACATTGATGTTTTAAACAAAGAACTTAAAGTTATGGATGCAACAGCAGTAAGCTTATCCATGGATAATAAACTTCCAATCATCACATTTAACCTTGGAACAAGAGGTAATATAAAACGCGTCTTGCAAGGCAGTAAAATTGGAACAAGAATAGATTTTTAATTTAAATTTTAAGGAAATATTACATGTTTGAGAGTCTAAAAGAACAAACAGAACAAAGTATGCACAAGTCATTAAATTCTTTAAATGATGAGCTTAAAAAAGTTAGAACAGGCAGAGCCAACATAAACATGTTAGATTCTGTTAAAGTTAACTACTATGGTAATCCTTCACCTCTGAATCAGGTGGCATCTGTGTCTTGTCCTGATTCTAAAACATTTTTGGTCGCTCCTTGGGAAGCTTCAATTTTAAAAGATATAGAAGCTGCACTTATAAAAGCAAATCTTGGGATGGCACCTCAAAATGATGGCAAAGTTATTCGACTAAAAGTCCCTGAACTCACTGAAGAGCGAAGAAAAGATATGGTTAAATCTATTAAGAAAACTGTTGAGGATGCTAGAGTTTCTGTGAGAAAAGCTAGAAAAGATGCTAACGACAACATCAAGCAGTCTCAAAAATCAAAAGACATTGGTGAAGATGAAGAAAAGGTTTTCTTAGAAAAAATTCAAAGCTTAACAGATGATTTTATCAAAAAAGTTGATGCTATAGCTGAAGCAAAAGAAAAAGAACTTTTGACATTTTAAAAATTTATGATCGATCATCCTTCACACCTTGCTTTAATAATGGACGGAAATGGACGCTGGGCTCAAGCTCGAGGTAAGAGTCGTCTATTAGGCCATAAGAAAGGCGCTGAAGTTGCCCAAGATATTGTTGAAGGTTGCATACAAAAAAGTGGTGTTAAGTATTTAACACTTTATGCCTTTAGCACCGAAAACTGGTCTCGTCCAAAAGAAGAAATTGATTTTTTATTTAAACTTTTAGATTCACACTTTGATAAAAAAAGTAAATCCTTGATTGAAAACAATATTATTTTAAAAACAATTGGGGATTTAAAACCACTGCCCTACAGCTTACAAAAAAGAATTGAAAGTATCAAAAAAGACTCTTTTAACAACACAGGCTTAGTCTTAACTCTTGGATTAAACTACGGCGGCAGACAAGAGATTGTCGAAGCTGTGAACGGTTTTACAGCTAACAATCCTGGAAAAACTATTACAGAAAAAGAGCTATCAAAGTCTTTAAATACAAACAACTTGCCAGCACCAGATTTAATCATTCGAACAAGTGGTGAAATGAGACTTTCAAACTTTATGACATGGCAGTCAGCATACAGTGAACTTTACTTTACTAAAACTCTCTGGCCTGACTTCACTTATGATGAATTAGAACTGGCTTTTGATGACTTTTCTAAAAGACAAAGACGCTTCGGGTCTGTAAAAGATCTAGAATTCTCACATGAGCTCACTACACCAAAGGGCCCCAAACAGTCTATTAGTATTACGGATCCTTCAAAACATGCCCAAAACTAAAGTCTTATCTAAGTCGTTTACACAACGTCTTTTATCAGCTTTAGCAGCACTCTTACTGCTTTTTATTACTTTTTATTTCTTTAAAACAACAGGCCTTTATATTTTATCAAGTGTAGTTGTATTAGTTATGTCTTATGAAGTTTTTAATCTTTGTCTAAAACCCAGTAAGCCTTTGTTCTTTGTTTTTTTTATTTCGAGAAGCCTATGGTTTTTTAGTTTTTTAAAATTTATAAATCTTAATTTTTTATGGCTCTTTGTTTTTGCTGATATTTTTATTTGGCTTTTATTTGAAAGATTTAGTGCTCTAAAAAATAAAGAAAATCTCATTGATGAGAAAAGACCTAAAAACACACAAGAGAATATTCTAAGTTTTAGCTTTTACAGCCTTGTTACCCCAACTCTTTGCTTATCACATTTAAAAATGACTGAGCATGGGGCTCTTGCACTGTTTACTCTTTTATTTGTTGTGCTTTGTTTCGACAGCTTTTCTTATTTTTGTGGAAAAGCCTTTGGAGGAGTATTTTTTAAAAGCAAACTCTACCCAAAAGCTTCCCCTTCAAAAACGGTTGAAGGCGCACTAGGTGGATTAATATCGACTAGTATTTTTATTCTTTTAATTAAAAAGTTTAATCTTTTTGCAATGCCACAGTTTGATGCCCTTTTGCCAAATAACTCCTTAATTCTTTTTAGCCTTGTGGTGATTTTTTGTGTTTTTTCTCTTTGTGGTGACTTACTTGAATCTTTGTTAAAAAGATCTGCTGGAGTTAAAGATTCAGGATCAATTATGCCTGGTCATGGTGGGATATTTGATCGCTTAGACGGTGTACTTATGGCTTCTGTATTTTCTTATTTTTTACTTACACTCTAGGTGTTTCAATCAATCTTTGAATTTATCTAACTAGACCACTCTAAAAGACTATTTTAATATCATTTTAGGTTCTGAAATTGCTACTCTCTATAGAATTAGAGTAAGATCTTTAATATGGATTTTATACTTTCAAAACTTGCTTTAATCGGTCCCTTTTTTCTTCTTCTAGGTGTTTTAGTCTTTGTACATGAGTGGGGTCACTTTATTGTAGCAAGACTTTGTGGTGTTCATGTAGAGACTTTTAGTATTGGTTTTGGGCCAAAAATTTTTAAGTTTAATTGGGGTGAAACCAACTACGCTTTAAGCCTTATTCCACTAGGCGGATACGTTAAAATGTATGGAGACGGCTTAGATGATGATATACCAGAAGACAAAATCAAAAAAAGTTTTGTTAACAAAAATGTATGGCAAAAAATTGCAATTGTAAGTGCAGGTCCATTGGTCAACTTAATCTTTGCATTTATCATATTTTTTGTAATGGGGATAATTGGTATACCTAAATCAAAACCAATTGTCGGAGATATTACTAAAAACACTGCAGCTCAAAGCGCTGGTCTAAAATACGGAGATCAAATACTAACTGTTGAGGAAACTCCTGTCTCAACAATAGAAGAGTACACTAAAGAGCTTTCACGATTAGAAAAATCTGAAGTAAAACTCACAATTAAGCGTGAAGAAAAAACTTTAAAAACTCAGGCATATCTTATTGAAGAAGAAAACCCCAACCCACTTTTAGAAAGTAAAACAATTAAATCTATTGATGGCTTAAGTTTTTTAAGAAAATCAAACTTAGTAGGCTTAAACTACAATTCAAAACTTATTCAAGATTTTAAAACAAAATCACTTGTGTCTATTGTTAAAGTTGGAAACACTGATACGCCTGACTTTTACAGTTTAAAAACTTTGATAACAAAAACACCTTCCACATCACCTCTTATACTAAGCTTAAAGTCTCTTGATTCAGATAGCCCTGAAGAGATCGCACTAACGCCTGACTATAAAAAAACAAAATCAAATTTTTGGACACTCTCTGATTTAGGTATTAAAGAAGCAGAGCTTTTTATAGGAAATGTGCAAAAAGGTTCTCCTGCTGCAAAAGCTGGTATCGAACCACAAGATGAGCTCTTAGAGCTCAATAATTCTAAGCTCTACTCTTGGAAACAACTTTTAGAAAGCGTTAAAAAAACAAAGAAAGACCAAAAGATTTCTATTTTGGTTGGAAGACCCAGCGGTGAAACGCTTATAGAGGTGACTCCTAAAATAACTGAAATTTTAAAACCAAATGGCACCTTAGAGTATCGTCCAACTATAGGTATTATGCCCTCTTTAGAGTATCTTCCACCAAAGCAAGAATCTGTTAAAGTCAGTGGCTTTTTTAGTCTACTAGGCTTTTCATTTGATCAGAGTGTGAAATGGGTCAAACTTACTGTTATTGGATTTAAAAAGCTTTTATTTGGAGAGGTCTCTCACAAAAGTCTTAGTGGTGTGATTTCAATAGGTAAAGTAGCAAAAGACAGTTTAGATGTTGGCTGGGCTTACTTTTTACAAATCATGGCCATAATATCTATCAACCTCTTTTTACTAAATCTATTTCCAATACCTGTTCTTGATGGTGGACATTTACTTTTTTACTTTATTGAAGTAGTTAAAGGGTCTCCTGTAAGTCTAAAAACACGTCTCATTGGTCAACAGATCGGTGTGGTTGTGATTTTAAGTTTAGTGGCTTATACAATATTCAATGACCTTACAAGAATTGTCTTTTCAGGATGGTAATAGTTTATTTGTAGACACCTCTACAAACAATGGCTTTATGATGGCCTTCAACTCAAAAGAAGTACTAAAAGAGTACTTCTGGTCAAAAGAGCACAAACACGACAAGATGCTCAATCATAATTTTGATCTCTTAAAAAAAGAAATAGATATTAAAACATTAACTTCAATTGTTTGCGTTTACGGCCCTGGCAGCTTTACAGGTCTTAGAGTGGCTGCAACTTTTGCAAAAGTTTTATCTTTTGGTTTAGGCGATATTCCTATATACGGTTTATCTAGTTTTTATCAAAGAGCCTATTTAATTGTTAAAAAAATGCAAAACAACAATCAAAACTTTTCTGTTCTTATACCATCAATTGGAAATAAATTTTTTAAATCTGATTTTAAAATCTCCCAGACTTCTCATACAGACTTAAACTCTTCTTTGAACATTTATAATGAACATATCGATCTATCAGGATCAAAAGAAATAGAAAACAAAAAAACAGAATCTAAAAATATTTTTTTAAGCTCAGACATAGATGTAGAACAACTTATAAAAATATATTTTGAATCATTTAAAGTAAGCTCGCCCATTAAACCACATCTTATAAAATCATCATATCTAGACTTTTATCCACTTTTTCTCAGACGCTCTGAAGCCGAAGAGAAGCTTAAGTTATGAGAGAAATACAAGACAAAAAAAATACTACTAATACAAATGCTAAAGCCTGCTTAACCTATGCCATTGGAAGCGGAAAAGGTGGTACAGGTAAATCTTTTTTTACAAGCAACTTAGCTTTTAATTTTTCTAAACATAATTTAAAAACTCTAATAGTAGATTTAGACTTTGAAGCCTCTAACATTCACACCTACTTAGAAATGCCTGAACAAAAGTACAGTCTTTTTGACTATCTAAATGGCAAAATGAATAATTTAAAAAATATTGTTCAAAAAACTTCTTACAAAAATTTATCAATTATAACTGCACAGTCATGTGAATACAGAAATTTAACTAATTCAGTAAAATTAAATTCAGCCTTAGATGTAGATTTAGATATAAAAAAGTTTTTTGAAAATATCAGAAGCCTAGGCTTTGACAGAGTTTTTTTTGATCTAGGACCTGGATCAAGGCCACTTGCTATCAATAGTTTTTTAGAGGCTGACTATAAGATAGCAGTCACAACGGCTGAACCTACAAGTGTTGAAAATCTCCACTTTTTTTTAAAAAAAACTTTTTCTAGCTATCTTAATACTCTTTGTAAAAAACATGAGTTTTTGAATGAGCTTATTTCAATTCAAAAAAAGAAAGACAGTTTAAAACTAAAAAATCCATCTGACTTTATCAAACATTTGAAAAATAATTGTGGAGATGAAGGCTTAAAAATTGCCCTTAAGCTAGAAGCCATATCTCCTCTTTTTATTATAAATCAGTGCCGAACACCAATGGACTTTAAACTCGGACAAAGCCTTGCACAGGCCTCAAGAAGATACTACAGCTTTAACACCTCTTGCCTTGGGCATTTGAGTTATGACGAGAAAGTCTGGCAGTCTATTAGATCTATGCAGCCTCTATTGCTAAGCTATCCACAAAGTCATGTCTTAAATGAATTAGACATCATTTATAAAAATCTTAAATATATTGAAAAAAACTCTAATCAGGCTTACGCTTTAGCATCATGAGTCAGGCTCACAATAACTACTACGAATTTTTAGAAATATCTCAAGAAGCCTCTCAACAAGAGATCGATAAGGCATATAAAGCAGCTAAACGAACATACAGCGTAACAAACGTTGCTCTGTACAGTATTTTTAGTAAAGAAGAAGCCAGCGAGCTTAACAATATAATTGAAGAGGCTTACTCTATACTCTCAAACCCAAAGCTTAAAAATGAGTATGATCTAGGTTTAAATCTTCAACTCAAAAAAATATCTAAAAAAGACAAAGATAACTCACGTAGACATAAAAAAAGTGCACCTTTGCAAGATGAAACAAACGTAGCTGTCTTAAGAAATGGTGTCATATCTAAAAAACATGACAAAGATTCTGTATTTGAAGAAAAAATTAAAAACTTATCTGACTGCAGTGGTCATTTTTTAAAGCGTGTGAGGCAATACAAGAATATCTCAATTGATGAAGTAGCGCAGTTTTCAAAAATTTCTAAACTAAATATTGTTGCTGTTGAAGATCAGGATTTAGAAAATTTACCTTCGAGAGTATTTATCAGAGGATTTGCCTTACAAATTTCAAGACTTGTTGGGCTAAATGAAAAAGCTTTCACTGATGGTTATATGAATTTTATCGATGAAACCAGACAATCTTAAAACATTCTTAATAGATGAAAATACGGATGGTCAAAGATTAGATCACTTCTTAAGTGAACAAACAGATCTGACTAGAAGTAAAATTCAAAATCTTATCAAAGAAAATAAAGTTTTATGTAATACAACTAAAACTAAAGCCTCACGTACACTAAAAGAAGGCGACACTATTGAGCTTTACTTAGATACAGAAAAAAAAGAAACAGCTCTTTTTCAAAATTCTGAAATTAAAGTCGATGTGGTATTTGAAGATGAAGATCTTATTGTTATTAACAAGCCACCAGGCTTGGTCACTCATCCTGGTGCAGGCTTAGAAAATAAAAGTGTAGTTCATGCTTTTTATGACAAGCTTTATAAAAATTCTAAAGCTCTTCTTAGACCAGGAATTGTGCATCGGCTTGATAAAGATACTCAAGGACTTTTAGTCTTAGCTAAGAATAGTGAAAGTCTATCAAAGCTTTCAGAACAGTTTAGAGTTAAAAAGGCTAAAAGAACCTATAAAGCCTTATGTTTTGGACGCTTTAAGGAAGAAACAGGAACGTACAAAAGTTTTCTTAAACGCGATCCAAAAAATAGAAAAAAGTATAAATCTCAAAGTGATGGAAAAGAAGCTATCACTCACTTTAGTGTTTTAAATGAATATGAAATCAGTTTTGTTGAGTTTAACCTAGAAACTGGTAGAACTCATCAAATTAGAGTTCATGCTTCAGAAGATCACCATCCGATAGTAAATGATCCTATTTACGGCCACCCAAAAAGAATTAAAGAATTAAATGACCCAAAGCTTAAAAAGTTTTTGTCCTCTTTAAAAAACATGCCTTTAGTAGCTATAAAGCTTTCTTTTGATCATCCTAAAAGCAGTAAATCTCTTAATTTTGAGATCCCTTGGCCAAAAGAGTTTGAATATGAAGATCTATCAAACTAACAGAGCTAAAATTTTTTTTGGAGGCAAAACTGACTCTCTAGATACTTTTGAGAAAAGAATAAAACACGAATATGAAACTACAAATCTAGATTCTAACTCTAAAACCACTAAACATCTTATTTTTGGTCACCAAATTCATGAATCAGCTTTGATCAAGGTTAACAACAGATTTATCCACAAAAACTCACACTCTTCTTTGTGTTTGCTAGAAAGTTCAGATGGTTTATTTACTAAAGAAAAAAACTTAGCATTAGGACTATACACTGCTGACTGTGTTCCTTGTTTTATTATCAGCCATAATTATATCTACAGTCTACACCTTGGATGGAAGGGTGTTTATTTTGGACTTTTAAAAAAAAGTTTAGAAAAAATAAAAAAAGAAACTCCTCCATCAAATTTAGCGATTGAAGTCTTTATTGGTCCTCATATACTCTATTCTTCTTTTGAAGTTCAAATAGACCTTATTAATAAGTTTGATAAGATCTATCCAAATAAAGAGCTATGGTCTAAAACTATAAATAAAAGATCCTTTATTAGCCTTATAGAACTTATTAAAATTGACCTTAAACTTAGTGGAGTAGAGTACTCTTTACATTTTGAAGAAAAAGACACTTTTTTATCTAACGACCACTACTCTTATCGCTCAGATAATAAAACACGCTTAAGGAACTTAAGTTGTGCTTTTTTACGGGCTTAAGTTGTCAATTCGCAGTCTTTTTAAGATACTTATTATATGAAAAACATGATTTTAAAAGATCGCCTTTTATACTTAGTAAGTGCTTTAATTGTTGTCTTCTCTTTT
This sequence comes from Bdellovibrionales bacterium, assembly GCA_023301025.1. Lineage (GTDB taxonomy): Bacteria > Bdellovibrionota > Bdellovibrionia > Bdellovibrionales > UBA1609 > JALZUR01. The sequence continues at coordinate 18,319 of JALZUR010000030.1, forward strand.
TCTTTAGCTTTATCTAAAGATCTTAGAAACTCTTTAAATAAATATCTGTTGAATTCACAAAAACGAGAAGTCTTATCTGTTTTGAACTACAGAACAGTTAAGAAAAATTATAAAATTTTAAAAATCAAAAAGAAAAACTCAATTTTTATTGAAATCTATGATCAAAAGTCTCAGGTTCATCAGTTTTTTACTTTAGGCAAATACTCTGACGGCTCTATTTTTTTAGATGGAAAAAACACATCGCTTGCTTCATATGATTTAGATAAAAGTGGAACAAAAGAAGTTGTTGTGCCAACGCTTAGTAAAGATAGAAAAAGCCTTGTTTTTATACTAAAGTACAATCCACAATCAGAGCGCTTTAAATTAGATTCCCCAGTGAACTATATGGATAGGCTCTCTCTTTAAAAGCCTGGCTCTAAGCTATGGCTAAGAGAGCTTTAAAAATCTAGCGTTCTTATGAATACTCCTGCCTTATCTTTTTTAAGCAGTTTAATAACATAAAATTGACTTTTAACTGCTTAAAGCCTAAAAATACATCACAATGAGATCACTTTTTTTCCTTTTATTATTCACACAACTCTTTACTCTAGCGTGTAACAACAATCGAAACTTTAGACTCAGAGGTTCTCAAGTCTGTGATTTAGAAGAAGATATAGTAACCTTTGAACTTACAGAAAATGAAATAGAAAATGAACTTTTTGAAACAGTCTCAACTGGTCTTCCAAGTGATTCAAATTTTGAAACTATTAGTATTATTGCAACAAAAGTTGAAGGTGACATCACAACAAGCTTTTCAAGCTCAAGTGTTCAAAGTGTTTCACCAAGACTTAATATTAGCTGTGTTGATGGCTTTGAATTTGATGAAGATACCAGTGGAAGCTTTGATATTGAAGTCCCCGTTGCGTACGAAGATGAGACTCTTAACCTTATAACATTTCCATTTGAATTTAATCTATCTACAGACACTATTGATGACCCTGTTTTTAACCCAGATCTTGTCCCTACTATAAATGATTCATCTTCAGGTGATATCTTAACTGCTTTTCAAGATTTAGGTTACGAAGTCGTGCTCTACACTCCTGTTGATGATGACAGAGAAGACGATGAACCTATTGAAATTTTTGTCATCCACGCTAGGCAAGCAAGTGACGGGCTGACTTTAAGGACGACTCTGAATCTTGTCCCAGAAGACGATTAAGATCATATTTAAAATCCAACCAGCCTTTCCTGCATATATGTAATTCTCTAAAATCTAGATACAAACCAACTGTCCAGATAAAATACACCTTAAAATTTTCCTGAAGAGTTTACTCTGAAATATGCTCTTTTTGACAAAAAAGTAAGTTTTTATAACTATTAACTCTAAACGGTTAAAGAGGATTTCATAATTTTTACTAGATTGACATTAAGTTTTTTAATACTCACCTTATCCGACTTAGCCTTTTCTAATGAAAATTTTAATGATTTAACTGCGGCTAATACATGTGTTGGTGTTTTGGCTTCAAAGTCTGATTTTAGTTCTAATTTTTGGACTCTAAAAAATGCTGAAATAGTTAAGACCATTGAAAGAGCTCGGATGCATTTCAAATACAAACCTGAGTTATTGAATTTGCCTTTTTTAAAAAAAGCTATTGAATTTGGTTTATTTGAACTTGATAATAAAAGTTTTTTTACAAAGCTCAGAAATCTTCAGTTGCATGTACTAGAAGAGTACAATAATGATAATCTCGATACTTCCATATCTGTTGAAGAACTTATTTTTCCTGGGCTAGCTTTAACAAACTCTTCAAAAGAAGTGCTGTACCTTGCGTGGGGAGCAAACGTACCTCAAGACTACGATATTCTTAAGACTGATCTTTATAGCGTCTACTCTGGTAGATACCTATATAGATCTATAGGCATTTATGGTATTTTTCCGTTAACTGTAGGAGAACACTTTTTTTATCATGATCTTATTGGCCATTCTCTTGGTCATGTCATGAACCCACTTTATACTTTAACATACCGCAGACTCTCTTCATGGGTCTTAGAGCATAAATACTCTAATTTAACTGAAAAACAAAAAGACATGCTTAATTTTTTTAATGAAGATTATTACCTCTTTAAACACAAAAAGACTGGTATAGATGAAGATGTCTTCACTATTGTAAAGAGCCTAAAAGAACCAAAGTTTATGACTTATGGGTACTCATGGGAACAAAACTATACGCATTTATCTGATAACTTTGGTTTAGAAAAACTTTTAGTCTTAGCTGAAAAAACTATTTCTTTTGCTGAAAGTGTCTTAGTACCAGCAGGAGGAGTATCATCAGAGCTACACAGTCAGAGGCACTTTATGCCTCCACAAATTGATGAGCTCATTGAATTTTTAAGAAAAATAAATAATAAGAAACCTAATACTAATGAAGTATCAAAATTTTTAAAACTCTTAGCCAAAGCTCAAGTTACCATCATGTCTTTATATGAATTTAACATGAAAGATCTTGTTGCGTTGATCAAATCAGAAGACACCCCCCTAACAGAAGACTACTTTGACCAAATGTATGAGGTCTATAATCTGCATCTTGATGATTTGTAAGTTTAATATCTTTAGAACTGAAGTCCTAATGACAAATTGATCCCAAAATCATGCTCAATACTTAGTATAGAAAACCCACCAGAGACATCTTCTAGAGTCGTAACTTCGTGACCAGGTCGGTAAGAAGCTCCGATTGTTCCGTTTAAGACAGAAGTGTCATTAAAAATTTTCAAATACGTTAGAAATGTGTAACCAACAACAACTCCGACACTAGTTTGATCATCATCATCTTTAGCAATAAATTGATCGCCACTTACAAGAGTTCCTGTAGCTTCTACATCAGCTTTTGCATACTCAATACCTACCGATGCAAAAAAACCTCTACCGAATTGGTCTAAATAGTAACTAGCATAAATTCCAATATGTTGATGAATTATATCAAATTTATCAAAAAAAGCTGTATCAGAATCTTCCTCAACTCTGTATAAACCCTTAAGTCCAAAACCAAAATTTTTATAAACATTATGTTCATATTCAAGACCTAATCCATGCCCATCTCTGAGCAAACTTGTAATCAAGGGTGTTACATCGATTCTTATTAGATTTCTTTTTAAAGGTTCAATAAGATTGCTATCTTGAGCAAAGGCTGAACCAACAAAGGCTAAGTTTATCATTAAAATCATAATTATTTTTTTCATAGACACTCCATGTAAAATCGTATCTGAAATTAAAGCAATACAGTAAAAAAGTCTTTTGGTTTCAAAATATAGAATTTATCTTTGTAATTATTATACACGTTTATTTTTTATTTAGATCTCTCCAAGACTTACCTTGTCTTGCACCCCTTGAGAGTTGAAATTCTTTTACAGCATTTTGATGTTGCTTGTATGTTTTTGTAAATTTATGGGTCCCGTCGTTTTTACTTACAAAGTATATAAAATCAGACTTTTCAGGATTTAGAACAGCTTTTAAAGCGGCTTTGCCTGGGTTAGCAATAGGACCATCAGGCAGTCTTTTTACAGTATATGTATTGTGCCCAGTGCTTTCTAAAAGATGTCTTTTTCTAATATTTTTAAGTCTTGATTTAGTTTTTAACCACTGCCCATAAATAGTTGTAGGGTCACTTTGAAGCTTCATGCCCTGCTCTAACCTGTTGTGAAATACTGAAGAGATCAATGGTCTTTCCCACGATGCTCCAGTCTCTTTTTCAATAACACTAGCTAAGGTTACCACTTCAGACCAATTTTTTAGAGAAAGGTTTTTTGCTTTTGTTTTATCATAAATTTGATTTTTAACTTTATAGTGATGTTTAACTAAAGCTTTAACCACATCTGAAGCTTGAGATTTTTTTTGAAAGTTATAAGTTTCAGGAAATAAAAAACCTTCTAAACTTTTTGTGCGACAGTCCCCTACTTTTAAATAACCGCTACACTCATTTAATAGAATGTTTAAAAGATTTTTTTTATCTAAGACAATCTCTTCAGCACTCAAAAGCTCGGTTATTTCAAAAACATTGTAGCCTTCAGGTATTGTGACTTTATACTCAATGATCTGACCTTTAGTTAAAAGCTCAATGGCTTCTTTAAAAGACATCTCTGAAGAAAGTATATAATCTCCTACTTTTAATGCTTTATTTTTATTTTTAAGCTTTAAATAAATCTTACCAAAAAGAGCCGAAGTGTTTGCTTGAGATTGTAAATAGTTGAGTACAGAATTAAAAGACTGTCCTTTGTTTACAGTAATAGAGATTTCTTTTTGTAAGCTTTGGCTCAATTTTTTATTGTAAAAATAAAACAAAGTAGCTGAAAAAATAAAACCAACTAATACAAATCCAAAAAAAAGTCTTTTAAACATAATCTTAAAGCTCCAGTCCCGGTGGCAGTTTAACATCTTTAAAGGTTTGCGGGTCTTCTAACGACGAGACAGGTGTTGTACAGTAGTAAACAGCGTGATGAGCTGAGGGGTGACCATTTCCTGACTTTTTGGTTCCACCAAACGGAAGCTTTGAACTTGCACCATTTGTAGTTCTGTTCCAATTGAGAAGTCCTACATTAAGACTTTTCAACGCCTTTTCATATTTAGTTTTATCTTTTGTAAAAAGAGCAGAAACTAAACCAAAATCAGAACTGTCAACAGTATCAAGTGTTTCATCAAAATCTTTTGCTTTAATCACAGCGACATTTGGTCCAAAAATTTCTTGGTTTAAATACACAGAGTCTTTAGTAAAATTGTCTAATGTGTAAATACTTGGTGTTACGTAGTGACCCTCTTCTGCAAGGTCTTCTAGTTTTTTACCACGCATCACACACTCAGCTCCCTCTCTTAAAGCAATCTGCTGGTATCTTAAATACCTTTCAACAGAGTCTTCACTGATGAGTGGACCCATAAAAACATCATCGCGCTTCCAGTGCCCAATCTTAATTTTTTTCGCAGCCTTGTAAAACTTTTCTAAAAATTCATCATAACGACTTTCATGAACATGAATAAGACTAGTACATGAACATCTTTGACCTGCAGTTAGGTATCCTCCCATTAAGGATTCATACACAGACTTATCCATATCTGCATCATCCCAAATTATAGAACTGTTTTTTCCACCCATCTCTAAGGCTAAAGACTTCCAATAATGTTCTAAAGTATCTTGTTTTATTTTCAAACCCACATCATATGAACCTGTAAATAAAACGCCACTTACATTTTTATGACTGACAAGTCGTCTACCTGTTTCAACTCGTCCTTGAACAAGGTTAAATACACCTTCTGGAAACTCAGCTTCTTTAAAACAGTCTGCAATTATTTGCCCTGTAAATGGAGTTTTATCAGAAGGTTTAAAAACTACAGTGTTACCTGTTGCTAAGGCTGGCACCATATGCCCGTTTGGTAAGTGTGCTGGAAAGTTAAAAGGCCCTATGACAGCCATAACACCCTTTGGCCTATAGCGTATCCAGCCATCTACTCCACCAGGTAGTGCTCCTGCAATTTTATGATCCTCTACAAGTTTCATTGAGTGTTCTAAAGTGACTTTAATTTTTGCAACAAGAGCCGAGGCTTCACCTGTAGACTCCCATAAGGGCTTTCCTGTTTCTCTAGAAATAGTCTCTGCAATCATTAATTTTTTAGACATAAAAATTTCAGCTAAACGATTTAAATACTCAAAGCGTTTTTCTTTTTTTAAGTCTCTCCATTTAGGAAAAGCTAAATTTGCAGCTTCAACCGCTTGATCAACGTGCGAATAAGTAGAAAAGACTTCACCTAATTCATCTTTAAGATCTGCAGGACTTTTAATAAAAAAGCTTTCATCAGCTTTATTAGCTGTAATATATTCGTTGTTGATAAAGTCTTTTGTTTGCATGCTTTCCCCTATTTTTAATTCTACGCCTTCGCTATTATCTAAACTATCATGTTAATTAATAATTGAATGCTACTACAAAGACCTTTTGGCCTTCAACAAAGTTCAGTGAAGAATTCATTTCATTAGTAATAATTATTTTACTATCTTGGATTTCAGGCTTGCATGACACAGCCCTAAAACTTGAACCATCAAATTCACCTGCATCGCCTTTTTTTGAAGCGGACTGAATTGAAGAGGTATCAAACCCCCCTAAAAGCACCATTTCATGATCTGAAGAGATCTGATCTTTAAAGTAAACTTCATAGGATTTAAGAGATTTAACAGGCTCTGCCTCATCTGTGTTCACTCCCATATGCGGTCCACCATCGAAAGGATCAATTTCATTTTTGTAAACAAAGCCAAACTTTTCCATAAGTTTTAAAGCTGGCTCTGTTACTTTTCCAACCTGCCCAATTGCAAGGCGCGCTTTTGGATCTAACAGAGAGGCATAAATTTCACTCTCTGGAAAAAGACTTGTGATAAACTCTTTATCCAAATGACTTAGTCTATCGGCTTCATCATAAGGAAGACCTGTAAAACGCCTACCAAAAGCCTCCCAAAATTCACTTTGACCTTCAGAGTTTAACGGAGGAGCAAGTTCAGTGTGAAGCCGATCTTTAAAGTCTTGTCTATGCACGGCTAAATATAAAAATCTAGAAAGACTCACAAGTTTTCCAATTTTATTAGGATGTCCTCTAAAGTTTTTAGCAACCACCAAACCACCAAGCTCTGTATCTCCATCAGAATTAGCACAGTACTTTAACATTTGATGAATAAAACCAACTCCTAAACTTTTGCTAAACTTCTCTTTTTTATAGACCTTGTAATAAATATTTGGATCTTCCGGAGTTCCTTTTTTAGTTACAATCTTTGAAGTAGCTACAACTCTTTTTTTGAAAAGATCTTCTACAACAAAAATATACTCTCGCTTATCTTTTTCGATCTCTTTTGCAAAAGACTTTTCACTTAAAAGAATCATAGACTCTAAAGCTTTTTTATTTGGTGGCAGATTTAATAATACAAACTCTTTAGAAAGACTAAAGAGATCGCTTAAGTCTCTTGAATTAACAGGTCTCACAACAACAGACATTTTTTAGTGCTCCAAAGATTTTTTTAGAAAATCTATCAAAAGTTTTTTTGACTCTGTAAGTTCCGATAAACTTAAACTTTCATTTGGCCTTTGAGATAAACCTTCTTTTCCTACTCCAAAAATACAAACATCAGAAAAGTATCTAGAAAAAATTGTGGCTTCAGTTACCTCTAAAGCTCCAGGGTCATTTTTTTCTGTCATTTTTTTGCAATAAGGTTTTTTAGTATCTCGTACTTTTACAACTCCACCCTGGCTTTCTACTTCATCAGAAAATTTTTTAAACCAACTGTTTAATTCTGAAACTGAAACAAAGGGAGGAATAAGGTTGTAGCCATAAAAGTAAACCCCTTCTGTAGTTGCACTAGCTTTTCCAATATGAAGGGCTTTAGCAGGTTTTTTAAATCGAAATTTTTCTAATAGAGCAGCATTAACTATATTTAAAATTTTAGAAAAACAATCTAAGCGACTCACCATAGAATTTTCAAGTGTAGGCGCCACATCAATTTCAAAGTACACAGATTGTGCTTCTGTTATAGTTCCAGTACCACCAGAGAAATCTAATAAAAGTGTACCTGTTGGTAGAAGTGAAAACGACCTAAGTGCTTTAAAAATAACGTCTTCATCTAAACTGTTCCTGTCATTTTTATTAAAAATCTTACTCTGCGAGAAAATATTTTCTTTTAAGTCATGCTCATCTTTAAGTTTTTTTTCTTGATCGCTAAAGGGAAAAAAAACTTCAATTTTAGTTCGCCCCACACTGCTGGTCAAAAATTTTGATTCAGTGGGGTGTAAAACTAAAGTTTGTTTAACCTCTCGTTTATTCACTTTATTTGTAGAAGAGCCTCTAACAAGTTCAGCAACTGTGCGCTTAGCCCCTATCATATTCATTTCTCTACCGTAACCAGCAACAAAAAGTATATTTTTTGAAGTGTTAACTTCTTTTAAAGCATTTAGAACAGGGATTAAACTTGCTTTTTCATGACAGGCACCTAAACCATAGATTCTATCTTTTTTAAGAGTTACATTTAAAGGGTCACAGTCTGTTTCTGTCCACAAAGCTAAACTGCTTAAGTTATTTGTATCGACATTAAGATAGATCAAAAGATCAACTGGCTTTGTGCTATCTGTAGTATTTGTTTCAAAAAAATGTAGAGCACAACCTGACTCGTCATTTGTTGAGGACCACTCAAAATCAGGAAAAATTTCTTTTAAAGTCTGTCCAAAATTTTTTGTCCCAAATTGAAGACTAGTTTCAACTGATAGAAGTTTTTTAACTTGTGCTAAAAGATCCACGCCATTAACTCCTTATACAGTTTCTGTTTATATAAATTTACTTAGTTTTCTTAGTCAGCCCATTTGTTTTTGTAAATCTAAGAACGTCTGCTCTATGATTTTGCCTGCTTCAGCAATATGTTTTTCAGTTAAAATAGCTGGAAGTAAAAATCTCAGTCTAAAAGGATTTGAACCACATCCAAAACACATAAGACCATTTTCAAAAAGTTTTTTAACAGTTTTTAGCATAATGTCCTTACCTCCATCAAAAGGTGTAAAAGCGATCATCAAACCTAAACCTTCAACGTCAGAGATTAAACCTTTGCAGCTCGTTTTTGATAGATTTTCCAGCATTTCACTAAACTGAGTGTTAATCTTTTTAACCTTACCAGTTGGCCCCATATACTGCTCATCTTTAAGATGAGATAGTATTGCGGCTCCTGATTTTAAAGCAACCGTTGAGCCAGAAAACGTCCCTGAAATTAAGCCAGGCTTTGGATTAAACTCTGGCGTATAGAGTGTAGCTGCATTTTGTAAAGACTTTGCCGCCGACACCACATCAACATACTCACCTAAACATAAAGTTTGATAACAGAAAAATTCTGTTGTTCTGCAAAAGGTTTGAACCTCATCTAGAAAAATTGGGATACCTTCTTTTTTACAGGTCTCTAAAAGTGGAACAAAGAAGTCTCTTGGGGCCGTTCTGTACCCACCCTCACCTTGCATAGGCTCAAACATAAAACAACAGATGTTGCCTTTATGCTTTTCTATAATTTCTTTTAAAGCTTGTAATGACTCTTCTGAAGAATTTGGATTGTTTTTGTCATAAAAAGGCACCCTAACAACCTCTTCATACCTTGGAAGGCCCACTCTGTAGTTGTCGTTGTCTGTGACTTCGGCCATCATTGTGGTTCGCCCGGCAAAGGCTTTGTTCATTGAAATAATCATGCGAGCGCCGTTAGTTTTTTGCCTACAAATTTTTAAACCATTCTCATTAGCCATTGAGCCTGATTGACATAACCATGCGTGTTTAATGTTTGAACCAAGGGAGGCCACTTCAACAAGTTTTTCAGACATTTCTAAATACTCTAAGCCCGGCTGAAGATTTCCCTGCATGACGACATCTGACAAACTAGCTTTAATAGAGGACTTAACCACTAAAGGATGTCCATGGCCTAATACATGTATGCCAATGCCATTAATTAAATCTAATTTTACGCTCCCATCTTGAAGCTCAACATAAGGCCCTGTACCTCTACCACTTCCGATGTAGTGAAAAAACAAAGGACGTCCTCTTGCCGAATCAATGCGCTTTGCTAGCTCTTGGCTCTTATCTTTTAATTCATTTGAAGGCGGTCTTACCCCTTCAATCTCTTTAGAGTCTTTAAGATACTCTTGGGCCAAAGAATTTATTTGATCACTAAATGGCATTTAAACCTCACTTGTATATTTTTTTGAAAAAAAATATTATATTTTGATACGTATGTTTTTATTAATTTATAGCATTTTTTTGTTTATGACACCACAACACTCCGCTTTATCAAGTGAGACGCTCCTAGCTAGTGAACAGATAGCTAAAGCTTCTGACGCTACAGAACAGTTCATAGATATGAATGGCTTCTCATCAGCGGAGCTTTCAAACCTTGCTTTAAAAGGTTTTAAAAATAAAAAACCATCTTCTGAACTCGTACCCTTAATTGAAAAAAGTCTAAGCTCAAACCCTTACAGGCTTTCTTTATATAAACTTCGATCAGAGATTTTAAGTAAAGAGTCTTTTTCTGGGTTTGAAGTGCCTTTAAGGCTTCACATTTTAACAGCTCTAAAGCCTTTGCTTACTTTTGCAGTGTTCTCACTTTTTTTACTCTTAGCAGTTCGTTTCTTCGCTCAGATTTATAATGCAAAAATTAACTTTAAAATTTTAGATAAAAACACAAAACTTTTTTTTATCAGTTCCAGTTTTTTAGCTTTCCTGTTTTTTAGCGCATTTATGTGGCATTACAATACAGTCTACAGCCCCTGGATTTGCATTACTTCAAAAGATGCCAGACTCTACACTGCCCCCTCAAATGATTCTGTGGTTTTAAGAAGTCTTCCTAAAGGAGCATGCCTAGCCGTTGCTAAGTCCAGAAGTAAATGGGTAAGCCTCAATACTGAAAAGGCCCGAGGATGGATTTCAAAAGAACAGGTCACACCTGTGCGTAGGCGCTAAAATTTGACTAAAAGCGGGTCTTAGGCTTTACTCCTATGATGAAAATCTCATCATTAATGCTCATTTTTTCAGTTTTAAGTTTTTCTTCTATCAGTTTTGCACAAAAAGAAAAAAAAGCTGAGCGAGCTTTTGCACTTGCCACAAAACTCAAAGAGTCTTCTCGCTATGAAGAAGCTCTTTTAGAGTACCAAAGCATAGAGGCTGCTTTTCCCTATTCTGAATATGCTAAAGAATCTAAACTTGAGATAGCGAATGTCTATTTTTTAATGAAAAACTATGTTCAAGCTCAGTACCAGTACAACTACTACCAAGAGCTCTACCCAAGAGCACAAAACAGTGACTATGCACTTTTTAGAGCAGGACTTAGCCAATACAAACAAATGCCAAAAGCTGTAGATCGTGATCTATCAATGGCCTCTGATGTTCTAAAAACATGGCGAAACACTTTAGTAAAATATCCAAAAACAAAATACACAAATGAAATTTTAAAACTTCAAAGTGAAATCATTAAACTCATGGGACAAAAAGAGCTCTACATTGCAGATTTTTATTACAAACGTAAAAAGTGCATAAGTGCTAAAAGACGAATCAACAAACTCTTCACCCAGTACCCTAGTTTTTTAGAAGACCCAAAGGCTTTAAAAGTGGCTTACGAATGCTCTGTGAAACTAGAAGATACACCAGCTGCAAAAAAATATAAAAGCTTACTTGAAAAGGCCAAATCAGTATGAGTCTTTATGATGCTAACGTAAGTGATAAAGAACGTTTAAAAAAAGCTGAGGAGTATTTTAATCAAGGCTACCTTGATCAGGCTGAACCCCTTCTTATTTCACTTGCCAAAAACTCACCACATTTAGCGCCCCCTTTTTATATGCTTGGCACTATTTACTATGAAAAAGGTAAATTTAAACGGGCCATCAGTTGCTATAAAAAGTCTTTAGAAATCGACCCACAGCTTACAGACAGTGCCATTGGACTAAGTGTCGTCCTCAACGATCTTGGGCGCTATGAACAAGCGCAAGAGGTTTTTTTAACGGCACAGTCATATATTAAATCAGAAAAAAAACTTGTAGGCTCACAAATTGAAAATAAAATTGCTGAACTTCACCTGGAACTCTCTAGACTTTACTTAGACAACAAGTCCCCGGACAAAGCCATGGATAACATCATGAACTATGAACGATGCCTTGGTGGAGTAACAAGAGTGAGTCTTAAAGAAAAGTTAAACATATTTCACAGCACCTCTTCTTTTAAATCAGCCTGTTATGAACTTGAAAAGTATATCAAAGAGAATGATCAGGTTGAACCAGAAGTTTTTATGTGGCTTTCAGAAAATCAATATTTAAATAGGCAACCACTTGCAGCTTCTCAAACGTGTGAAAGAACTATCAGAATGTTCCCCGACTATGAAAAAGCCAAAAGCTTTTTAGAGAAACTTAAGCACACAATTTTTAGCCTTAACTCACAAAACAAAAATATTAATGAAAATATTGTTCTAAAAACTAACAAAGGAGACTCACCCTATGAAAAATTGCTCTAAAGGCATGGTACCATTTCTTACTAAAGAAGAGATTTCTGAACTTGTGAAAGACATAGCTAATCAAATCAAGAGTCGTCACGGCAAATCCTCTTTGCATTTTGTTTGTCCTTTAAAAGGCTCTTTTATTTTTGGAACAGACCTAGCTAGAGAGTTTGAAAATAGTGATGTCACGATAGACTTTGTTAAGGTTCAATCTAAAGGCAATGGCTTTATAGTAAAAAAAGACATTGAGTCTGATATTAGAGGGAAATCAGTAATTATTTTAGAAGAAATTATTGATGCTGGACGGACTTTATCATTTCTCAAAAGCCATTTAAGTCTATCGATTCCTAAAAGTGTTGAAGTAGCATGTCTTTTAGATAAGCCCGCAAGACGTGAAACACCTGTAGCACCAGACTATATCGGAAAGACCATTGATGATCGTTTTGTAATAGGTTACGGAATGGATTCTGATGAAGTAGGTAGAAACTGCCACGATATTTATAATTTTTTACAGTAAATCAACAACACTGTTATGATCGACATGGACTCAAATGAGAGTTCGTCGTAAATAAATAAAT
>JALZUR010000031.1 GCA_023301025.1 Bdellovibrionales bacterium
CTAAGAAGTATGAGCTACTGCTTTGATATATCAGGTGTATGCAACGAAGGAAAAAATGTTTCAGCATCGATAATAATTGTAAACCCACCTAGCTTTATTCAAACACCAGGCGAGAACTCACTCATTAGCAATGTTATTGGTGAGTGCGAACGAGGAAGGTTTCAAGCACGAATTGCAGCAAACTTTTTTAGTTTTGATAGAAGCATTCTTTGTCAAAGCCACACTATTGAGCTAGAGCTTATTGGCAAGAGTATTAATGATGAAGAAGAAAGAAACCCAGCACAGGCCCGTAAATTTTTGGATATCTCTGCTGCAAGTGATTACAGTTGTAGTAACTAGTCTAACACCTCTTTCTTGTTCAAAAAAAAAATCTACAAACATAAATAAAACAGACACCTATTTTAAATTTAATCTTTCAAGTGAAATTAAAAGTACAGATCCCCTACTCTCCAGAGGAACTGAAAAACGGTATTTAACCTACAACCTTCACAGAGGCCTTTACTACTATAATAAAAATGATGAACTAACTCCTCATGGAGCAAATTTTTGTACATCTAAAAAAAACGATACAACATGGGTTTGTAAGCTTAAAAAGCTAAAATATCACAATTCAAATTTAATAACTGCAAAAGACTATGTAAATACGTTTAAGCTCATAAAAGAAGAACAAAACGAAGGCTTAGACAGTATAAAAAACATCAAACATATACATTCAAAAAGCGCTTACATATTAGTTTATACTTTAAAAGTCCCAAATCCAAAATTTTTACATAGATTAACTGATTTAAACTTAGTGCCAAGACCAACAAACAAATACCTATCAAATGAATATAAAAAAAACTCGTATTCAGGGCCTTACTACGCAAATCATATAACGAAGTCGCGTGCATTGCTTTTGCCAAATCCAAACTTTGAAACTCGTATAATCAAAAGACCTGGAATTATGGGGGTTTTTATAGATAGCCCCACAACAGCGCTTAACCTTTATGAAAAAAATGAAATTGATTTTTTAAGATATTTAGAAACATCGTTTTTTAAAGCATATCAAAATAAAGGTGCTTTTTTATCTAAACACTATAAACTTGATGGTCTTTTTTTAAGTCCAAAACTAGATTTAAATTTTAGAAAATTTTTAGTTCATTCACTGAAATACAAAGAGCTAAAGAAAATTTTTAGCTCAAAAAGTTTACCAGGGTGCTTGGAGCTCTCTAATAAAAATTTCAAACTCAAAGCCCCTCTTTGTTATAAATACAAAAAAGACATGCACTTTGAAAAAAGAAAGATCCGCAAAGAGAACTTAAAAAGCGACAACTTAAGTATTAGCTCTCAAAAATCAACAGCAGAGCTAATGGAAGCTAATAGCGCAATTAAGATACATGTGCCAAATATTGGTCGAAATGACCATGTAAGACTCTCTGAGTGGCTTAAGGGCCAATGGGAGGAAAAATCTGATCTAAGTTTTGAGATCGAACAGGTTGAACTAAAGACTTTTTATGAAAGAGCAAATCAAAATAAATACAATATCTATAGAAAATCCCTTCCTTTAGAAGAGCTAAACTGCCTTCATGCAAAAAATAAAATATCAAAAACTAATGAGTTTAAGAACTTAAAACCAAGTAAAGACCTTAGCTGCTCTGAATTTTTTATAACCGTATTAAATGAATACTTGTGGATACCACTTGGTCTAGTGCACAATGTGCACATCAATGCCAAACACTTTGAAGGCTACTATATCAATGGACTTGATCAGTTTGGCTTAGAGAATTTAGAAAGGATTCAGGATGATGAATAAACACGTATTAGTCACCGGTGCAGGCTCAGGGATTGGCCTAGAAGTATCGAAAAAACTTTTAGCTGATGGCTACACCCCGCTACTTGTTGGACGAAGCTTAGAAAAACTCGAAGCTGCATCAAAACAGTTAAAAAATGCTTTGTACCTATCATGCGATTTAAGCACACCATTAGCTTTTGAAGAAATAAAAGAATTTATTGCTGATGTGAGTGATCTTAATTTAGTTGGCCTCGTTAACAATGCCGGCGCCATTGAGTATAGCAGTTTTGAAGATGCAGACTTTAAAAATTTTGATTTTCATTTTAAAACAAATGTAATGTCAGCTATCTACTGCACCAAAGCATCACTTAATGAACTTAAAAAAACTAAAGGCTCAATCGTAAACATCTCGTCAACTTTGGGATTAAAACCAATTGAGAACACTTCAGGTTATTCTGTTTCTAAATCTGCAATGAACTGTTTAACTCAGTCGCTTGCTTTAGAGCTTTCACATTATAAAATTAGAGTTAATGCTGTATGCCCAGGAATTGTTAACACTCCCATACACAAAGAAACTCAAAGTCAGTTAGAGAATTGGAGTGATACCCTTAAGGATGCTCAGCCTCTTGGGCGAGTGGGTGAACCAAAAGATGTTGCATCTGCTGTAAATTTCTTTATCTCAGAGTCCAGCAGCTGGGCTACTGGAACACTCTTGCCTATTGATGGAGGAATACTTTTAAATGGATAATTCTACAAAAGAATATATAAGGCTTTCTAAACGTATGAGTGAACTTGGAATCTGTTCAAGACGCGAGGCTGATGTTTTTATTGAAAAAGGTCTTGTTTCGGTAAATGGAGAGACCATATCTAAATTAGGAAGTCGAGTTACACGAAGTGATAATATTGAAGTCTTAAATGAAGCAAAGTCTGCTCTTCAAGATCAAGTGACTATCGCTCTTAACAAACCGAGAGATTTTGTCTCTTCACAACCTGAAAAAAACTACACTCACGCTTTAACACTTATTAAAAAACTAAACTTTTCAGGAACAGGTTTTAAAAACTTTAATCAAAGCGGGCTAGCCCCTCTTGGACGACTTGATATAGATTCAACGGGTTTGATTGTATATTCTCAAAAAGGAAGTCTTGCTAAAAAAATTATTGGTGCAGACACTACGATAGAAAAAGAATATGAAGTGAACATCACTGAGGGTGAGCTTACCACTAAAAAGGTAGAACTTCTCAGAGAAGGCCTATCACTTGATGATGAACGCCTAAAACCTGCCACTGTTAAAGTTATTAGCCCAACATTTTTCACAATAACACTTAAGCAAGGTAAAAAGCGACAGATTAGACGTATGTGTGAACTTGTGGATTTAAAAGTAACTCGCCTAAAACGAATTAGAATTGGAAAGTTAAAGCTTAACGATTTAGAAGAAGGCAAATGGCGATTTATAAAAGACTCTGAAATTGTTTAAAGACACTACTTTAGATACATCAACTAAACTCTTTTATTTAGTGGTAAACTGCCATTTGGTTTTGTAAAATTTGTTTTCTGCTCTTCTAAAAAGATAAAGATCTCTTCTTTTGTAAAACCTGCATCAAGCCGTAAAAGCTCATTGATTCGCTCTTTTCTTCTTGGAAGACAATATTTTTCTTGTTTTAAAATTCTTCTGCACTCATGTGTTCTATCTAACCCATCATCCTCACAAAATTTTACAAACCACTTTGATCCAAAAGCTACATGCGAGATTTCATCATGGGCTATCCGGCTAATGAGTTTAACTAAAGGTTTTGCATCATTTAGTGTTTTTACTTTACCTAAAAGTGAAAAGCTTGCATCAAGACCAGAACCTTCTAAATAGCGGTGAACCTTTAAAAGACGCTCTAAAAGGCTATCTGTTTTTTTTGAAACATTCCACAAACCCAAGTGAACTGGAAACTCCCCCCATTCACCTCCGTATTCTTTTAATGTATTTAAACAAAGCTCTAAATGAAGTGTCTCTTCATATGTAATATGTGAAAGCTCTTTAAAAAAACTCTCTGGAATATTGGGTTTCATAAAAAATTCAAAAAGAGTTCTTAAACCAAGTTCCATAGCTTGTAGTTCAATACTAGCTAAATCATGAATAAGTCTTCTTTTTCCCTCTAGGTAAGATAAACCTTTTCGTTTCGGAAGCTCAGATGCTTTTTTAACCTCTACGTCACGAAAAGGTCTAGAAGGAACAGTAAATTTTTGTGTCTCTTTATTTTTTAAAAATATAGTTTTAAAAATATCAAAGTCTTCTAAAATACTTTTAGAAGACTTTATTTTTAACTCTACATTCTCAAGTGTAAGGGGGTTATCAATCACTGTATTTTACTCTGTATTTTTAGTATGATGTTTAAGTTCAATTTAAAGACTTTAAACTAAACTTAAATCACACACCTTGAACCGTTGAATAAACTCTAAAACTGTCTTCATTATCATCAAGCTTTTCTAATAGCAGCGCTAGGTCATTTTTTTCTTCTTCAGAAATATCTGTTGTGTTTTTAGGTTTATAAGAAAGCTCCATAACTTCTATAGTCCAGCCTCTAGTTACAAGCACTTTTCTTACAGCATCTAAATCTTCAGGCTCCGTATAAAAAGAAGCCCCATAACCAACTACGGCAGCACTCTCTATAGACTCAACATCAACAGCTCCAGCCTCAATAGCTTCTTCTTCTAAATCTAGTGAGTCTTTATGAAAGCCCTCAAGCAGACCAACTCGGTCAAACATCCAACTTACAGCACCACTTTCAGCCATCTGACCTTTTGTTTTATTAAAAGCAACTTTTATATCAGTATTTGTTCGAGCACGGTTATCCGTCTGACACTCAACAAGCACTCCACATTGACCAGGACCAAAACCCTCGTAAGTAACTTCCTCTAACTGTGCCTCCCCGTCTAGTAAGCCAGCTCCTTTTTTAATAGCTCGTTCAATCGTATCTTTAGGACAGGACTCGGCTTTGGCCGCATCAACTGCAAGTTTAAGTCTTGCATTCATTTCAGGGTCTGCCCCACCAAGTTTTGCTGCCACTTGAATCTCTTTTGCCAACTTTGAAAATCGTAAACCCTTTTTCTGAGCATTTGCAGCTTTTATAGGGTTCTTCCAACCTTTACCCATATGTCACACCTTTCATTAATATTACTAAAAAAAACCATTCTAAAACACTAAATAAAACCATAAAAAATTTAAAATATTCTATAAAAACTTATTTGTTCTAAAATATAAAAATAAATTTAAACTATTTTTTTAAAGCTTTAAAGGCCTGAGCATACAAAAGAATCTGCTTTAAAATTGAGTAAACACCATTGGCTCTATTAGGACTTAAATGTTTTTCTAACCCTAGCTCTTTTAAAAAACTTGGGTTCGTATCTAATATTTCTTGTGGTTTTTTGCCTGAGTAAACCTTTATCAAAAGAGCTAAAAGCCCTTGCACAATGATAGAGTCAGACTCTCCTGTGTAGCACACTAAAGAGTCATTAGACACTTCAGCTTTAAGCCATACGGTCGATTGACAGCCTCTGACTTTAAGGTGGTCTTGTTTTGATTCTTCAGGCAATTTAGGCAGTTTTTTGCCTAAGTCTATGATTTTGTTATACTTATCTTCCCAATTATTCAACTCGTTAAACTCTTTAACAATAGACTCTAAATTCATAATTTAAGAATTATTTCACTTGGCTTACAAGAGCAAGACGATGAGCGTTTCTGACATATTTTATCGAATCAACCCACAAGTATTATGTTACATATTTAAAATGATTTTTTTAGATCTTTTAAAACTGCCTCAAATTTTAGTGCACCTTTTTTTACCTCTTTAGGCCAATCAGTAGTTGAACTAGAGTCAGCTCCATCACTGATATACTTTAAACAGCTAAATTCAATATTTAAATGATAACAGGTCTTTGCAAGTGCAAAAGCTTCCATATCAATAGCGTCAGCACTAAGACTTAGTTTTTTGGTAACAAAGCAATCTCCTGTAAGAACAGCACCTTTATGCGCATCAGCCATTAGGGAGTTGTGCTCAAATGAAGTGTAGATTTTAGGACTTTCATCAAAAGGTGTTTGCCCCAATTCAAAACCTAATGGTGTTACATCCATATCATGCTGTATGATACTTTTACCAAAAACCATAGAGCCTTTTTCTAAAGCCTGACTCCCAGCAGTTCCTAAGTTGATGATCCAATTAATTTTTGAATTTTCAGACTTCTTTAAAAAAATCATCAATTGAATAGCTGCATTTAATTTACCAACACCTGTGTAGAGAGTTTTAAAACCCAAATTTTCAGCTCGCCCTTCAGACTCTGGCTTTAATGCAAATACAACTAAGGTTTTAGATACATCAAAGTTCATAATCAAGAGTAAGAGTATAAATACTTTGCAGGTTTGTTGTTGCACCTAAAAGAATTTAAACTTTTAAGATCAATACAGACAGCAGTATCTAAAACCTTATAACCAGCTTTTTCACATAAGTTAACTGAAGCTGTTAAGGTACCACCTGTTGCAAGCAGGTCGTCAACGATAACTAGGTTTTTTTGATTTTTATCACAGTTTTCTTGAATCTCTAAACAGCCACTACCATACTCTAAATTGTAAGATTCTGACATTACATCACCAGGTAGTTTGTTAGGCTTTCTAATAAGAACCACACCTTTGTTAAACTTATAAGCCAAAGCAGATGCCAGTATAAAACCTCTAGACTCAACACCTGCAAAAGCATGAACGTTTTTAAGATCTTCTTTTTCAAAAAGATTAGACATATGGTCAATTATATCTTTAAAATGTTTTTTAAATACAGGTGTCAAATCTCTAAAAAGAATGCCCTTAATAGGGAAGTCCTTATAAAGAGCAACTTTTTTTTCTAATTCCAATAAAGTCATTTAGTTCTCCTCAAATAAAGGTAGGAGGTTTGTAATAAGAAACGAGACCATCCTATTCTGATTGCTAAGGTGATTGAATTCTTCGTAGCCAGTAGAAGTTAAAACGTTGTCAGATCTATTAAAAATTTCAATATCATAAAACTCATTAGATTTAGGTGAGAACTCTAAAAATTTTGTGTTACCAAGATTTTGCTTTTCAACAAAGCCTACAGGCAAACGATTTCTTGTTGTGACAAAAAGTTCATTGTCATCACTAGTAATATTAATATTAAGCGCTCTACTTTTATACTGAGTCTCGACATCACCATTCTCAAGGTTAAAATCCTCTAATGTATTAAATTGATTAGCATAAGTAACGTTGTTTAATTTAGTTTTCAAACGATTTCGAAGAGGAAGCTCGTAACGACTCAAGTGGTCCTCTTCAAGCTTTTTCATGATTAGTGAAAGCACAGAGCCTTTAACTCGCATCTTGTAGGTGATTACGATACTTTTTGGATCAAGAATAGGCTCATCGTTTTCAGAAAAACCTAAAACTACACCACTAATATCTACTATAAGGGGGTTCTCTAAACTGCTGTCTGACTGAGTAAATGAAAACTCTTGTGGTATAGATGTGTTTTGAACGTATTCAAAATAGCCTCTGTATACATGAGACGCTAACAGGCTAGCATTTACATCTTGAAGTCTAAACCAATAAAAACTATTTAAAAAAGTATTTAGTCTATACTTTGGCTTAATGTTTGCAAAAACTAAGGATGATCCATCCTCAATAGCCTTTTGATCACTGCCATAATAATTTTTTACATCAGAGTAGGCTCTAAAAAGAGTTTCAATCATGTGTGCTTCAGTTACACCAACAACAACAGCTTGACCGTCTTCCGTGATAAAAGGAGAGCCTTTATCACTTAATTCATAGACTGCGCTTATATCCAGAAGTTTTTCACAGCTCATTTGTGCATGGACAGAAGTCGTCAAGCAACCTAAGAGTATCATGAAAAAAAGACCATTAACGAACATTAAAGACTCCTGTCTAGCACACTATTTATCGAATACCTTGCTGTTTTGGTCAATTTCATACATTTACTTAGAAATATTTATCTTAAGTGTTTAGTTATTTTTCACATATTTTTTGAAGTGAATTAAGCTGTTTTGGCAGTTTTAATTTTTTATTGTTTGCGTTATCTTAACAGTCTATAATACACAACTTACTTAAAAAGATACTGCGGCCACTACAACAAGAAAATACGGCTGTTATTAATTATTTATAAACCATACACGCTCTACTAATATAAAAGAGTTTGAAAGCTTTATTGTATAGGTAAAACAACTCAATCAAATGAGAATAGTGACACCAAACTATAATCAGCTAAATAGTTTAAGAGTTATAATTTTATGACTCTCTTTTCACTCCAAAATCACAATCAGCAAAACACTGACTCTTATTTGAAAAGAACAGCTCAAAGCTTAGGGGTCTTTGTTTTAATAGTTATGAAGACAACAAAGATTCGTTTGATGTTTTTGAAATAGGCTTTTGTCTACAACCTTAAGTGCCTAATAATAACAAATTAAAATGTTGTCTCTAATTCTAATGAAATTGAAATATCTATGTAATGACTGAATACAATTGATGACCTAGAAAAAGAGCTCTACTCCTACCCTCTTGGATCTTATATTAAGCTTAATATTTTAAGAGACAGCAAACCTATGAGTATAAATTTACAGATAAAAGCTTAGTAAAAATAGGTTAAAACAAAGACTGATAATGGTCTTTAAAAGAGAAAGTATAAATTTTGTACCTTAAATATTATGTTTCAATACTTGAGCTTGACTCTTTAAGTGTTTACATAGAATAACTATTGCTTGGTTAAAACTTAATTCTAAATAAGGAAGGATATATGGCTACTAAATCAAGAGTTACGCCGCGTTTTAAGATCCAAAGAAGGCTAGGTACAGAACTCCCGGGACTAGGTAAAACTGGCGCCCTAGAGAGAAAACCTTACCCACCAGGTGAACAAGGCACGAAAAGACGTAAATACTCAAACTTTGCACTACAGCTAGAGGAAAAGCAGAAGGTTATGAAAAACTACTGCCTTCGAGAAAAACAGCTAAGACGCTTTATAAGAGATGCTAAAAAAGGAACATCTGCAAACTGGATCAATCAACTTGCAGGCCGTCTTGAGCTAAAACTAGATAACGTTGTGTTTAGACTAAATCTTGCCCCATCAGTTAGATCAGCTCGACAAATGATCTCTCATGGACACATCTTAGTAAATGGAAAAAAGTGTGACATTGGATCAATGGTACTAAAGGTCGGAGATGAAGTGTCTTTAAGAGACAAGTCACAAGAGCACCAGGTGTACTTACACGCAAAGGACAACCCAAGATTAGAAGTCCCAAGTCATCTAACTAAAGAGACAAAGGATAACAAAGAAGTGGGTAAAGTGGTAAACGTCCCAGGCTTAGAGGCTATTCCGTTTCCATTTCAATCAGGTTTATTTACTGAGTACTACTCATTAAGAAAAGCCTGATTTTTAAAAGCTCCACTAGGCTGGAGCTTTTAACTTATAGCACATTAAAAAGGCTCTTTTCGAAGAGTCTTTTTTTTTATTAAATGAGAGAAACTATTGCCAATCACTCAGTTCATCCATAGTTCTTTTCTTCTCAAATTCAGACCAAGCTTGTCTTTGAACACCAAGATTTGAGCTAACAGAATCCTTTAAAAAAGCATCTGAAGAGGTATCATCTTTAGAAGTGGTGCAACCTGAGACACATATTAGAACCAGAGATAAAATTATTTTAAACATTTAAGACTCCTGTTTAGTCTAGAATCCTGCAATTAATATTCCATCTAAGAGTAAAGATTTATATAGTTACAGGACAAACACATGTAAACAGGAGTTACAAATGATTAAAAATTATATACTAGCAGCAGCCTTTTTTATCTCATCAGCAGCCTATGCAGAGATAAACGCAAAACCAGTATCAGCTGAGGCTATGAATAAAAAAGCTGAAATGATGAACAATATGCACGATAAACGTGCGAAAATGTTTGATCAGCTAGGTCTAAATGAAGAGCAGAAGACTCAAATTGAGGCTATAAAATCAGCTAATAAAGAGCAAAGAGAAGCTTTAAAAACCAATCATACAGCCGGTAAAGAGGCTATGAAAGCTGCAAAAACTGAAAAAACTGACAAAACCGAACTTAAAGCATTAAGGAAAAAAGTAAAAGCCTCTAAAAAAGCCTTAAGAAAAAACAGAAAAGAAACAGATAAAAAAATATCTTCAGTTTTAAACAAAGAGCAGAAATCAAAGTTTAAAAAGTTTAAAAGCCTACAGAGAAAAGGTAGACATCACGCCAAAAAGGACAAAGCTCATTAATAAGAAGCTTAAGTTAAAAGGACAGAACTTATGGGCTATCAAAAAAATTAGCCCATAAGCTGAAAAAATAAAGTTAAGAAATTTCAGGGGAGAAAACTAATGAAGTTATTTTTAATTCTGTTCTTAACTTTATATTTTACTTCAGCATGTAGCAGTAATATTTTTTATGCTGAAGAAACAGATTCATCGGTTATAGAGCCAGATAATGAAGCCGCTTACATTCAGAAGTTAACTGAAGCTAATGTGGAATTTAAACAAAGATTTGCACAAACAAAGTGGTTTGAATGTGATGCGTTTATAACCGGAAATTTTTCTGAATACTCATGCTCAAATAAACGAGCTATCTCTGTTATTCTTAGTGGTTTTATTCAAGATCATTTTTTAAAGTGCGTAAACTATTCACTAAAAAAAGTAAAAAAATCACAAGCAAGTGAAACACATATCATACATCTAGGAATTCTAGGGGATGCGAACCACTCACCAAAGAGTCTTCATGCTGAAGCAAGAGCCATAGATATAGATACAATTGAAATACGAGATGAAAAAAATAAAGTCTCAATTTTTAATTTTAAAGATGAAAAAAATGATGAATTTTACAAACACTTAAGAACCTGCTGGGGTGAGACTGTCTCAACATACAATGGATGTCCTATACTTTTTGGAGAAGAAGCGTTAACAGCCTCTATCGGAAAAGAAAATCCAAGACATCAAAATCACCTGCATATCTCTGTCCCCTACTGTATTCAAGGACAGTACAGTGATCTTTACTTTAAAAGATAATTTTTGTAGCTAAAAGGCTCTCCAATCTATAGTTTTACTTTCATCAAAAAGTTCATCATTTGATTTAAAGCATAAGCTAAAAATACTTGCATCACTAGTATTTAACTTTGTTACAAATTTGTACGTATCAGCTCCATAAACAAAGGCTGTAAAACATGCGGTAGAACCTATATAAAGACTTAAATCTAATTTTTTAAAAACTAAATCATAGCCTAAACCAGTTGCTTTAGTTAAAGATTCTTTTTTGGTCCAAAGCTCTGCAAGGTCTTTAGCAGTGAATTGTTCTAAACAGTCCAACTCATTACTATGAAGCCATTTTTTATAAGCTCTATGGCTTAAAAATCTATCACTTGATTCAACATCAATACCAATATCAAAATCTTTAGATAAAGCCACAGCTACTTGTGTTTTTGAATGTGTTATACTTATAAAATATTTTTGATTTTTCTTATCTAAACTCTCAAGAAAAGGCTTACCTTCTTTGCTTTTAAAAAGTCTATAAGACTTAAAACTCTTTATCTCTAAGCTTTTAAAAAGAGATTCACAAAGCAAGAACACATCAAGCTTTTGAACCTTTTTTTCTTTTAAAGAAATACTGTTATAAGAGGGATATGTTTCTGAATAAAAAGTATTGAGCTTATCTACTAAATCTAAATTTATATCTAAAATCCCAACAGCTGATTTTTTTTTATAGGCAACATG
>JALZUR010000032.1 GCA_023301025.1 Bdellovibrionales bacterium
GGTGTAAGTTTGAGGGTCAGGATCAAGGCCCGCACCTGTAAAAGTAACTAGCTCTCCAACTTCTGTACATGTAACTAAAATATCAGTGTCTGTTCCACTCGTTGGTGCTTGATCAGCTATCGTTGGTGCATTTATAATTGGTGTTTGATCGTTTACTGGCTGAGGATTAGCGTTTGTTGTATTTACACCTTGTGAAACAGAAGCAACAACAGGGTTTGACAAAACACCAGCAAGTGACGGCATATTTCCACTAAAGCTTCCAGGAGCAACACATGGGAAGCTTTGGGTTACATTTGGTATCCCAATAGTAACCGTAACATCTCCTAAAGCTTCATCACACGAGCCATTAACAGGATAGAAATTAGAATTTAGAGTATTTAGAGTAGGCAAAGGATCTACAAATGCTAGTGCACCTGCTTGGATAACATTTAAACTGTCATTTACAGGAATTACATTTGCATTTCCAGACTGATCTAGAACAGTACCAGCATCTACGGTTAGTGTTAATGTACCAAAATTAGCAATTGTGTTTGTAGTAATGCTACATGGATTTGTTGTACATGTGTAATTTCCATTTTCTGCACCAGAAGTTATAACAGGATAATTTACAACGCCTAAATCAATATCTGATATATTAATTGTAAACATTGCCATCTGACCTTGAACAATATTTGATCCTGCAACAACACTTACTACAGGGCCCTGCGTGTCTATCGGAACGCTGACGACAGATGTTGCATCTGAAGGGTTTCCTAAAGAATCTGTTGAAGAGATTGTTAAATTGTTTGGATCAGGAGTTTCAACAGGACTTAAAAAGCTTAGAGAAAAATCCTCAATACCTTCAGAACTACATGTATAAGACTGAGGATTTGGATCTAAACCGTTACCAGTTATAGTGACAATTTCACCAGCTTCATTACAATCTATTGGAAGATCAAAAGTAGCTGATGGACCTCCAACATAACCGACAACATCCATTGCTGTTGGGGCGCTCGCAGGACCGTTTTGATCATTTAAAGGAAGCGGGCTTAGAGATATTGTTTGACCACCTTGAAAAGCAGTAATACTTGCAGGACTTAATGTTACACCTGTTATATCTAACGTTCCGTTAAATACTCCTGAATCATCACACGTAAAACTTTCAGTTTGATCGGGGCTTCCAATAGTTACAGTAACGTCACCATTATTTGGATCACAAGTTCCACTTACACCATAATTGGGAGCATTAATTGATGTTATGGTCGGATAACTACCTGTAAAACTTAAAACAGCACCATTATCATTATCAAAAACATCATCAATTGTTGAGTTTCGTTGATCGGTTAAAACATTACCATCACAACCCATAGCTAAAATAGCTACAATTAATATTAAAAACTTCCCCATCTTTCCCCCAAGAAAATTCAATAAAAGTAACTAAAGCCAGCTAAATGATCGAATACCACATTTAAGTCCAACAACCTCTTCATTCTGATCATTTTGATCATTTGTATACTTTCGTACTCCGTAAAATAACCGACAGTGAACACCGTGCTTTTTTACCCATCTACGCTTGCTTATATCAAGGTAACCTATCAAACCAAACTCACCACTTGGATCAATTTGATTGCTACTTAAAAGTGGCAGTTCAAACTTTAAACCCACTCGTGAAGACCAGTTCTTTGTAGAGAACAGTTTGTATTTAGCACGAAGTGAAATACCAAAAAGATAAATATCCCGCAGTTCAACATTAAAAGCCTGCTCGTAAATAAACTGTTCACCATTGTAATCTAAATCAAGACCAAGACCCCATTTTTTAGTCTCATAATCAGAAACTACAGATAACCTAAATAAATTTTCTATATTTTCATCCCAAGTAAACAAAGGATTTAATTCAACTTCATAATCTTGAACATGATAACTTGCTCTAGCACCAATCCACAGTTTTTTTCTCAACTGATATTGATAAGAAGCTTCTAAGTCTATATTTTCATTTGAGACCCATCTAGCAAGACCACCACTTCCTCTATCTTCAGCTTCGATAACGTTATTATAGAGACCTAATAAAACGTAGTATCTATTTTTTTGATTTTCATGTTCAAAAACATCTTCACTTTTGTGGAAAACAGAATTTTTCTCTTCGATGACAGAAGTTTTTGACTCTTGATTTATTGAACTGTTTGATTCTTTATCTGCAGCAGTAGTCTTTTTTTCTTCAATTGCAGAATTGATCTCTTCGACTGAAGAAATAGATCTTTCAGCATTACTTTCAACTTTTTCAGAACTACTTTCATCTTTCTGAGGATTTATTATCGCCAAGTCAGGTTTGTTAAAAACTTCACTATAAGTTCCACCAAAAAGTTCAACTCTTCTTTTTAAAGAATTTTTAAGATTTGCACTTTTATCAATACCAATAGGAGTAAGCTTAATACTATTAAGATCGAATTTAGAGCTCTTTGAAAGATAATTAAAAACTGCCTCAGCTCTTTTTCTACTAAGTTCTAAATTATAATTTTCACTACCATATGAATCTGCAAAACCTTTTATCCACAAAGCTTCATTTTTTATAAGATCTTTAACTACTGCATCTAATTTAGTTTTTTCAATTTCACTAAGAGTATATTTATCGAATTTAAAGAATACCTGATGCTCTTTTTGTAAAGACCATGATGATATAGGTAGAGTCAAAATAAATATAATAAATAATAATAGACTTTTATAAGTCAACATTAATAAACCTCAATTAATAAACGGTAAACCCCGTTAACACTTGAAAGTGTATCAACAGGTAGTACCAATGACAGTTTATTGTTTTAAAACTCTACCTTAGTAAAGCATTTATCTAATAAATATTTAAGATAATTTTCTAAAATTTTACGCTCTAAACACGACTTTAGCCTATATATATGAGTATTCGCACTAATATGAGAAACTGTAAATTTTATGTTCAGGCATGTTAACAATTACGCAATACTCTTTGATCTAAAATGAGAAAAAAGCCTTTAATATTATGTAAATGTAACTTGAGTGCGGTAAATTAAGTATGTGAATTACTTATTTAGAAATACTCTAAGGGAGAATTTTAGATGAAAATTTATTTAAAAACCACAATATCACTACTTAGCTGTGTAGTCTTAATTATAGCTTTCCAAAATTGTGGTGGTGATTTTCAAGGTAGTGCTGATAGAGGTTGATCAGGTGTTGAAGATATTCTTACACCAACTGCAATATTGTCTGAGCTTGATTTTGAAGAGTCTGCAGAAAAAAGTTCAGATGAAAGCTTTAATGAGCCAGGTTGGGTTACAAAAATTGAAATTGATGAAAACTCTGAAGTAGGTGAATTTCTTATTATATACTTCCAAAAAGGATTAAAGAGGAAAGTCCAACAAGACCCTGGTTCACGTGAAAGGTACTATTATGGCAAGTGGAATTTCTTTGTTGATGAAGAGTACCTAACTACTTTTACCAACACTGATCAATGTGGAGACACTAAACAATCAAATTGTGCTATCGGAGCTTCTATCGATGAAATTGCTAAATTAAAGATCGTAGAGGTGAAACTGTCACTTTTCAGATCACAACTATCGAGGAAGATTTACAGTCTAGCAAAACAGAAGGCATTGACGTTCTAATACCTGAAGTTGTTGAGGATGAAAACCAAATCTCTCGTCCTGACGTATTTCAAGAAGGACCAACTTTAGTTTCTGGAAACCTCTACCGTTATGATGGTTTAAATGTTCTTTATGAAAATGAAATGATTTGTAGAATTAATTCTAACAGTAAATTTATTGAAAGTCTTATAGACTTAGATATCGGTGGAACTGTTCTTCAGAAACAAGCCATTGCTGAACATTTTAATGCTTTGTACAGTATTCCTTTTGAAGAGCGTAAATGTAACTAAAGATCTTAAATATAAAAAAAAGTACACAAATTATTTTTGTATGCTTTTTATATTTGTACTCATAAAATATTTTTTAAATAGAAACTTAAATCTAATTTTAAGTTTTAATCTTTCGGCTCTTTTGGAGAGCCATCCATAAAATTATGAAGCTTTTGAGATCTACTTGGATGCCTTAGCTTTCTTAGAGCTTTAGCTTCAATTTGACGGATACGTTCACGGGTGACATTAAAATCTTGCCCCACTTCTTCAAGAGTATGATCACTCTCTTCACCAATACCAAAACGCATTCTAAGAACTTTTTCTTCACGCTCCGTTAAAGTCTGTAGAACTTTACGGGTCTGTTCTGCAAGGTTAATACTAGCAATGGCATCATGAGGGTTTACAACTTTAACGTCTTCAATGAAGTCCCCTAGGTTAGAATCCTCTTCTTCACCTACTGGCGTTTCTAGACTGATAGGCTCTTTAGCTATTTTTAAAACTTTTCTTACCTTATCAACAGGCATTTCCATGCGTTCAGCAATCTCTTCTGGAAGAGGTTCACGACCAAGCTCCTGGACAAGTTGTCTTGAGGTTCTTACAAGCTTGTTGATAGTTTCGATCATATGAACCGGAATACGAATGGTTCTTGCTTGATCGGCAATGGCTCTCGTGATTGCTTGTCTAATCCACCACGTAGCATAAGTTGAAAACTTATACCCTCTTCGGTATTCAAACTTATCTACAGCTTTCATAAGACCAATGTTGCCTTCTTGAATCAGGTCTAAAAACTGAAGGCCTCTGTTTGTGTATTTTTTTGCAATAGAAACAACTAATCGTAAGTTTGCTTCAACCAATTCAGACTTTGCCTTGTCCGCTTCACGCTCACCTTTCCAAATTTCTGTGTAAGTGTCACGAACCCAGTTGAAGTCCATTTTTGCATCATCTTTTAAACGCTGAAGCCTATCTTTTGCATCAATAGCAATTTCAACATAATCCACATACTTACCGTAAGACATGCCTAAATCTTTAGTGATCTTGTCCATAAGCTTATCGTTTTCTCTAGCCTCTTGATACTTTTTGATCATTGAATCTTCATCTGTAGAAAACGTGTACTTAACAGAGTCTTTCACTCTTTTTCTTAAAGTAGTCATACGGTTAACAGTGTTTTTAAACTTGATAACAATACGGTTGATTGTCTTTCTGTTAAAGTTGATGTCCTCAAAATCTTTCATCAAAACTTCATTGTACTTTTTAAGCTCTTCAATAGCATCATTGCTATCGGGGGACTTGTGACCAATGGTTTTGATTTTTGTAAAAACAACATCAACCTTTTTTTGGTACTTTCTAACCACACCTAAAAGTTCTTGAATCTTATCTAAATACTCTTCTTCATTGTACTGTGTCTCTTCATCTTCCAAACCACGAAAAACAGCTTTTACTTTAATTCTACCTTCACTAACACGTTCACCTAATTGAATGATTTCAGAGGTTCCCATTGGACTCATCAAAATAGAACGCACTATTTTACGCTCACCCTGCTCAATACGTTTAGCAATCTCCACTTCACCTTCACGAGTAAGCAGTGAGACACTTCCCATTTTTCTTAAGTACAAGCGCACAGGGTCGTTTCCGCGTGTTTCTAACTCTTGCTTTACTTCCTCTTGATCCTGCTCTTCTTCTTGCTCTGGATCTGCTAAATAAAAATCTTCATTGTTTTCTTCTTCAGCTTCTTCTTGTTGTGTCTCGTCAGTGACTGATACACCATTAACTTCCATGGCCTGCATGAATTGATCTAAAACCAAATGAGAGATAATACCTTTAGGTAAGTTTTCATCCACTTCTTTTGCCGTAAGAACATCACTCTTGGCGTGAGCTAGACTTATAAATTTTTTAATCTCTTCTTTTATAAGCTTTTTTTGCGCATCTTCAGTAAGTGTAGCTTTTGATTTTGCTGGCATACTCAATGTTTTCCTTATCTAATAATTTTCTTAAATTCTTTAGTTACTTGTTTTTTGATTTCTATAGTTATTGTATTTACTTAATTGATTTTTGTTTGCTCACCTAGTTACTCATTTGCTTTCATATCTAGTGAACTTTTCCTACAAATTTCTTTTTTTTCTTTGAAGCTCCATAAAAAGCTCTAGATCTTTTTCTTCTGTGGTCGGCCCCATGCTTTGACTCATTTTTTTAGATTCATCGTTAACTTTTCTTTTTTGAACCTGGTGCAGACACTCTTTAAAAATTTCGATCTTTTGCTCCTTGTCCAAATGACTGTAAGGCTTTTCCATAGTCAAAGTAAGAGCCTCAGGATTGGCACAAAACCCTGCCAAATAGGACTCAACCTTAGCAAAATTTTGACCCTCTTGTCCATATCTAACCTTAGCCAAATTCCATAAAAAGGCTGCTCCTGTATCATTAAAAATAATATCTGTCGCTAAAGCCTCAGAAAAAAGCTCTTTGGCGCCTAAAGACAATGAAAACAAGATATATTCAGGGTCATTCTTCTTATAAGAGACTCTAACTTGCTTTTTTAAAGGCTCTTCTTCATCAGTTGAAACAGTAGAGTCAAAACCATCATGATTAGAGGGTTTATCTGTAGATCTATACGTACTTGTTTGCATATTTTTTAAAGACTTTGACTGAACCTTTAAAATTTCATTAACAACAACTTTTTTGTCTATAGCAAGACGTGCCACAAGCTCTTGCACATACATAGGTTTTAAAGCTGACCCTTTTGGGATATTAGCTAATATTTGCGATGACCAATTTAGAACATCCATTTTTTGATCAGGACGCGCTTGATAATCAACAAGCCTCTGATCCAAAAGTTGAAGAAATAGATCTGGTGCCATTTTTAGAGTTTTTTTAACCTCTTCAATGCTTCTCGATTTTACAAATGAATCAGGATCTTCACCCTGGTTTAAAAAAACACCTCTTGCCATAAGACCCGACTTAAAAACATGTATTAAAGCTCTTTCGCTTGCCTTTTGACCGGCATCATCACCATCAAATAAACACAAAACTTTTGGGCACCAAGTTTTAATTCTTTTCCCATGATCTTCAGTTAAAGCTGTCCCCATTGTAGCTAACACATTTTTAACACCTGCAACAAATAAACTTATCCAGTCCGTGTAGCCTTCAACAACGATAACTTCATTCTCTTGTCTAATATAAGGGGAAGCCCAATTTTGTCCGTAAAAAATACGCCCTTTCTTAAAGACATCCGACTCTGGACTATTTATGTACTTAGGCTTCTCGTCACCTAAAACACGTCCTCCAAAACCCACAACTTCATTTGAAAAAGAAAAAACTGGGAACATTACACGCCCCCTAAAACCATCGTAGTACCCACTACCATTCTGTTTTTTCTTAACTAAGCCTAACTCTAAAGCTCGTTCTAAGTTCAAGCCGCGTTTTTTTATCTCTAATGTGAGCTGATCCCAACTGTCTTTGGCCCAACCAATGTTTAAGTGATCAATCGCATTTTCATCAATATCTCTATTTTTTAAATAATTTTTTACTTCACTCTCAGAGCCTAAATTATTTAAGTTACTTTTAAACTGATTAAGCGCAATTGAGAGTATACTTTTAAGTTCAGATTTATGATCTTGTTTTCCTTTTTCAAATGCCGACACTTTTGGAAGAGGAATACCAGCTCTCTTTGCAAGGTATTCAATAGACTCTACAAAGCTATATCCGTAGTAGTCTCTTAAAAAACTGTAGAGATTTCCAGACTTTCCACAACCAAAGCAATGATAAAGCTGTTTGTCTTGAGACACTGAAAAACTAGGAGATTTTTCGTTATGACTAGGAAAAGGACACAGTCCCATATAGGATCTACCTGAAGATTTAAGCACAGTATGTCTACCAATGACTTCAATAATGTCATTGGCATCTCGTAGCTTTTCAATAAAATCTTCAGAGTATTTCACCTATTACTTACGCTCCAAGCTCTGCTTTTACAGTCTGACTCAAAATTTTTGAATCAGCTAAATCACCAACTTCAGCCATTACAGCCTTCATAACTGATCCCATCTCTTTCATGCTACTAGCACCAGTTTTTTCAACAACAGATTTAACTACAACTTTTATCTCATCCTCTGACATCATCTGCGGAAGATAAGCCTCAACAACACCTGCTTGATACTGTTCTGATTGAACAAGGTCATCTCTGCCGTGTATTTTAAACTGTTCCATAGACTCTTTACGTTGCTTTAAATATTTTTTTAAAACTTTTAGAATATCAGAGTCTGTAAGAGTCTCAGGTCTAATATCAATCTCTTTATTTTTAATTTGAGAATTCACAAATCTTAAGACTTCTAGTTTCTTAGAGTCTTTTTCTTTCATAGCAGTTTTTATATCTGATAGTATTTTTTCTTTTAAATTCATTTTACCACCTCAGTTAAATAATTTAGTTGATGCTTTGTTAAAACAAAAAAAGGAGTCTAAAAATTTCTCTTAAAAGAAGAAATTTAAAGCACTCCTAAAAAATGTGTGCGAGGCTTTACTACGAAACTCCTCACACACAAGATATAAAACTTTATAATTAATAAAGTTTTAATTTTACTAAAATGTTAAAGTTAATTTTCAATCAACTGTTTTAATCAAACACTTAAGCCTCAAATTTTCTGGTCTTCTTTTTAGCTCTTTTTTGAGCTGCTATAGACTTTTTCTTTTTACGAATGCTAGGTTTTTCATAATACTCCCTCTTTTTAACTTCAGAGAGAACACCAGACTTTTCACACGATTTTTTAAAACGTCTAAAAGCACCTTCAAAAGATTCGCCTTCACGTATTTTTACGAAAGCCAAGAAAATCACCACCTTCCACATGTATATTTTATCTGGCAGATAATTGTCCTGATTCTTAAGCTTGTCAACTTGAGCTCTAGTGTCTAAAACAAGGCCTATGGACACCAGATGGATGAAGATTGCACTTGAACAAGCAAAAAAAGCTCAAGCCTTAGAAGAAGTGCCTGTAGGAGCAATTTTGGTCTCTAGAGAGGGAGAAATTCTTTCGAAAACTCATAATTTAAAAGAATGTACGTCTGACCCTACGGGTCATGCTGAGATCTTAGCTTTAAGAAAAGCCTCTAAAAATTTAAATTCTTGGCGCTTAGAGGGTGCCACAATGTATGTCACTTTAGAACCATGTATGATGTGCACAGGTGCACTTATTCAATCCAGAGTTACAAGGGTAGTTTTTGGAGCTTACGACCCGAAAGGTGGAATGATTGAAAGCCTTTCAAAAGGTTTAGAAATCAAAGAACTGAATCATCGAATCGAAGCACGAGGTGGAGTTTTAAAAGATGAGTGTGGTAAAATTTTAAGTGATTTTTTTAAACTCAAGAGACTAAAAAATAAAATGGTCGACAGCTAAAGAACTACAACCAAACTTTAATTATTTTTC